>NZ_JBFUCP010000004.1:0-704607 GCF_056405175.1 Pedococcus sp. P1_H8 | reverse complement strand
GGCTCACCCACCTGGGGTGAGCCGGCCCGCTCCGCGTTCCAACGGTATGCCGGATTCTCCGGACCGCGCGTAGGGTCGCGCCATGGACCCGGAGCGTTCGTTCCACATCTCGCCGGTCACGCCGGACGACCTTGCTGACCTGCTGCCCCTGATGCGGGCCTACTGCACGTTCTACGAGAGCGACCCGACGGACGAAGACCTGCGCGCCATGGCCACCGCCCTTCTCGACGAGGGCGCGGGCGGCACCCAGCTGATCGCCCGCGACGGCGCCCGCGACGGCTCGCGCCAGGCGCTCGGCCACGCCACGATGCTCTGGAGCTGGGACACCACCCTCGCCCAGCCGCTCGCGGTGATGGAGGACCTGTTCGTCACGGCGCAGGCGCGTGGTCGGGGAGTGGGGGCCGGACTCATCGAGGCGTGTCGTCAGCTCGCGGCCGACCGGGGGATGGGCTGGCTGGCGTGGGAGACCGCGCCGGACAACGAGACCGCCCAGCGGCTCTACGACGGGCTGGGGGCTCAGCGGGACACCTGGTACGCCTATCGCCTGTCGACGGACCGGCCCGCATCCTAGGCTGGGGCCATGCAGAGTCCGCTCTTTGACCAGGCCAACCTCGAAGTCCAGGCGCAGCAGCGGTTCGCGCTGCAGAACCCCCAGATGCTGCGCGTCCACCTCGGCGGTGACGTGCTGGCGGTCAAGGGGGCGATGGTCTCCTACCAGGGCCAGATCCGCTTCGACCACGAGAAGGCCGGCAGCGTCGGCAAGCTCTTCAAGAAGGTCGTGACCGGCGAGGACGTCTCGTTGATGCGGGTCTCCGGCGAGGGCGACGTCTTCTTCGCGTCCGAGGCCGGTTTCGTCTTCCTCATCGACCTCACCGGCGACGCGCTGTCGGTCAACGCCCGCAACCTGCTGGCCTTCGACTCCAGCATCGAGTGGGACATCAAGCGGGTGCAGGGTGCCGGCATGCTCAGTGGCGGGTTGTTCAACACCACCCTCCACGGCACCGGGACGGTCGCGATCCACACGGTCGGACAGCCGGTGATACTCGACTGCAGCCAGCAGCCCACCTACGTCGACGTGCAGGCCTGTGTCGGCTGGTCGGCCAACCTGGTGCCCCAGGTGGTGTCGAGCATGAACGTGCGTTCGATGCTGCGTGGCGGTTCGGGCGAGGCGTTCCAGTACGCGTTCTCGGGACCCGGCTTCGTCGTCGTCCAACCGAGCGAGTGGACCCCACCCGCGGCCCAGAGCGGTGGCGGCGGAGGCGGGTTCAACCTCGGCGGCCTGCTCGACGGATGAGCGCCCCCACGCCGCTTGCCGACGCCGAGCTCGTCGCCCGCCTGCGGGCGGACCTGGCCGCCGCGGCATACACGGTCGAGACGGTCGGCGAGCTGCTGGGACCGCTCGCGGCAGCGGCCCTCGCCCGTGAGCAGGTGCTGCCCGCGCAGCGGGTCACGGTCGACGTCGGCACCCCGCTCGCCACCCTGGTGCGACTCTTCGCCCTCGGGGACGCCGTCGACAGCGAAGAGGCGGCGGCCGCTCTCCCGACCCTCGGCCTGGCCGGCGCGGCGTCACTCGGCCTGGTGCAACCGCAAGGCCCGGGGGTGGTCGCCACCTGCGACCTGAGGCCCTACGGCGACGACGACCACGCCTGGTGGATCGCTTCCGACCTCACCGAGCTGCAGACCCGGGCGCCGCTGCGCGAGGACCACGTGCTCGGGATCGGGGGCGCTTCGACGACGTTGGCTTCCTGGACCCCGCGACCGGCCGTCGAGCGGGCCCTCGACCTCGGCACCGGCTGTGGGGTCCAGGCGCTCCACCTGGGTGCGCACGCCGGGCAGATCACGGTCACGGACCTCTCCACCCGGGCGCTGGACTATGCCCGGTTCAACGCCCTGCTCAACGAGTGCGTGTGGGAGGTGGTCGAGGGTTCGATGCTGGATCCCGTTGCGGGACAACGCTTTGGGCTGATCGTCAGCAACCCGCCGTTCGTCATCACGCCCAGGACGCCCGACGTCCCGCTCTTCGAGTACCGCGACGGAGGGCAGGCCGGCGACGCCATCGTCGCCGACCTCGTGCGCTCCATCGGCGCCCATCTCGAGCCCGGTGGCGTCGCGCAGTTCCTGGGCAACTGGGAGGTCGTCGGTGAGGCCGACTGGCGGGACCGCGTGCGCGGCTGGGTGGCCGGCACCGGACTCGACGCGTGGATCGTCCAGCGCGACGTGCAGGACCCGGCGGAGTACGCCGAGACCTGGTCTCGCGACGGAGGTCACCACAGTGCGACCACCGAGTTCGCGACGATGTATGCCGCGTGGCTCGACGACTTCGCGTCGCGGGGCGTGAGCGCGATCGGCTTCGGGGTGATCACCCTGCAGCGGCCGCTGGAGGAGCGGACGCCCTTCGTCGAGCTGACCGAGGCGACCGGGCCGGTGGCCTCGCCCATGGGTCCGCACGTCCTGTCGGGACTGCGGGCCCGCACCTGGCTGGCCGAGCACACCGACGACGAGGTCCTGGCCGTCGCGTGGCGCTGCGCCGACGACGTGACCGAGGAGCGACACGGCAAGCCGGGTGCCGAGGACCCGTCGGTGATCCTGCTCCGGCAGGGTGGCGGCCTGCGTCGGGCGGTCCGGCTCGACACAGTGGGGGCCGCGCTCGTCAGCGTGAGCGACGGGACGCTGGCCGCGGGCGCTGCTCTTGCTGCCATCGCGGAGCTGCTCGGCTCCGACCTGGGCGAAGTGCGCGCCGCTGCAGTGCCCGTGGTGCGCGAGCTCGTGGCCGACGGCCTGCTGGTCTGACGTCCCCTGATTCCCCTCCCCGCGCCGGGGAGTCCTGAGTGAGTGGTGACCGGGACATTCGTCATGGCCGGGTGTGTTTGCGCAGGTGGAAAACAGAGTTGTGAGTGAGTGCTCACTCACTCATACTGAACACCATGTCACCCCGCGCCCCCGCGATGGCCCCCGACGACCGCCGGGCTTCGATCATCTCCGCCACGATTCCGCTGTTGCGGGACAAGGGCCGGGGGATCAGCACCCGCGAGATCGCCAAGGCGGCCGGCATCGCCGAGGGCACCATCTTCCGGGTGTTCGAGAGCAAGGACGAGATCATCCACGCCTGTGTCCACGAGGCGTTCGACACGGCCGCCGTGAAGGCCGAGCTGGCAGCCGTGGACCGGGACCTGCCCCTTCGCGAACGACTCGCCGCCGCGGTAACCGTCATGCAGACCCACCTCCAGGGCATCTTCGCCCTGATGAGCGTCCTGCAGTCGTCCGGTCAACCGCTGCACCGCCCGATGGACGCCAAGGCGCTGCGACGCCGCCAGGAGGGGACGGCCGAGCTCGACGAGGCCTTCACCGCCCTCATCGGTGACGATGTCGCCCTGCTGCGGATCCCGGTCAAGAACTTCATCGGCTACCTGCGCATGCTCACGCTCTCCAGCGTCCATCCGATGCTCGACGGCCAGGACTCCACCGCGGCCGAGCTCGTCGACGTCGTCCTCGAGGGCGCTCTCGCCCGCTCGACCACCGCAACGGCGTCGCCCACCGCGACTGCGTCGCCCAACTCCAGGGGGAAGAAGTAGTGCTGATCCGGATCATTCGTGACTACCTGAAGCCCTACCAGGGCCTCGTCGCAGTCCTCGTCGGGCTGCAGCTCGTCGGGACCATGGCGTCGCTCTACCTGCCCAGCCTCAACGGACGGATCATCGACGAGGGCGTCGCCAAGGGGGACACGGGCTACATCGTCAGGACCGGCGGGTGGATGCTGGCCGTGTCGCTGGTGCAGATCGTCGCCACCGTCGCCGCGACCTACCTGGGGGCGAAGTCCGCCGCCGGCCTCGGGCGCGACCTGCGCGCGGGGATCTTCGCGCGGGTGGGCGACTTCTCCGCCCAGGAGGTGTCGAGGTTCGGCGCCCCCACGCTGATCTCCCGCAACACCAACGACGTCACCCAGGTGCAGACGGTCGTCTTCATGGGCGCCGCGATGATGGTGTCGGCTCCGATCATGATGGTCGGCGGCATCATCATGGCGCTGCGAGAGGACGTCGGGCTGTCGTGGCTGGTCGCCGTCGCCGTGCCGGCGCTGGCCCTGTCGGTGGCCCTGGTGATCCGCAAGATGATCCCGAACTTCCGCCTCATGCAGGAGTCGGTCGACTGGGTGAACCGCGTGCTGCGCGAACAGATCACCGGCATCCGGGTGGTTCGGGCCTTCGTCCGCGAGGACCACGAGCGGGCGCGGTTCGCCGATGCCAACACGCAGTACACCGGGACGGCGCTTGCCGTCGGTCGCCTGATGGCGCTGGTCTTCCCGATCGTCATGCTGATCTTCAACGCCTCGACCGTGGCCGTCCTGTGGTTCGGGTCGCACCGCGTCGAGAACGGCCAGATGCAGATCGGCGAGCTGACCGCCTTCATGAGCTATCTGATGCAGATCCTCATGTCGGTCATGATGGCGACGTTCATGTCGATGATGATCCCCCGCGCGGCGGTGTCGGCCGGCCGGATCACCGAGGTGCTAGACACCGACTCGACCGTCGTCCAGCCCGCACGGCCGGTTGCGATCCCCCGCACCGGAACGAGCGTGGAGCTGCGTGACGTCGAGTTCTGCTATCCCGGCGCGGATGTGCCTGTCCTGCAAGGCGTTTCATTGACCGCCGAGCCAGGGCGCACGACCGCCATCATCGGCAGCACGGGTGCCGGCAAGTCGACGCTCCTGTCACTGATCCCGAGGCTCTACGACGTCACCGGCGGGTCCGTCCTGCTCGGCGGGGTCGACGTCCGGGACGCGACGCTCGAGGACGTCTGGTCGCGGATCGGACTGGTCCCCCAGAAGCCCTACCTCTTCACCGGGACGGTCGCCTCCAACCTGCGCTACGGCGATTCCGGGGCCACCGACGACGAGCTGTGGGAGGCGTTGCGCATCGCACAGGCGGAGGACTTCGTCCGGGCCATGCCCGAGGGCCTGAACGCGCCGATCTCCCAGGGCGGCACCAACGTCTCGGGCGGGCAGCGCCAGCGGCTGGCGATCGCGCGGGCGCTGGTCTCCAGACCTGAGGTGTTCCTCTTCGACGACAGCTTCTCGGCCTTGGACCTGTCCACGGACGCGAGGCTGCGGTCGGCCCTCAAGCCGGTCACGCGGCATACGGCGGTGATCGTGGTGGCACAACGGGTCTCCACCATCATCGATGCCGACCACATCGTCGTCCTGGACGACGGCAAGGTGGTCGGCGCCGGGCGACACGACGAGCTGCTCGAGACCTGTCCGACGTACGTCGAGATCGTCGAGTCCCAGCGATCTGCAGAGGAGGTGGCGGCATGAGCTCGGAGGGCGTGAAGACCGAGGAGGAGAAGGCAGCTGAGCTGCGGCGCGGACCGGTGGCGAACGCCGCCCAGCGGCGCGGGCCCATGTCGATCGGCCTGCCGTCGGAGAAGTCGCGGAACTTCGGCCCCTCGGCCAAGCGACTGCTGTCCCTGCTCCGCCCCGAGCGGGCAGCCCTGTATGCCGTGTTGGCGCTGGCTGTGTGCAGCGTCGCCCTGAACGCCGTGGGCCCCAAGATCCTCGGCAAGGCGACCGACCTCATCTTCGCGGGGGTGGTCGGGAAGTCGTTGCCGCCCACCGCTACTCGCACCCAGGTCGTCGAGGCGCTGCGCGCCCGCGGTGACGACAAGTTCGCCGACATGGTCGCCAGGATGCCCCACCTCGTGCCCGGCTCTGGGATCGACTTCGGCGCGGTAGGCCGCGTGCTGCTCTTCGTGCTTGCGCTCTATGCCGTGGCGAGCGTGCTGTCGTGGGCGAGCGGCTGGATCCTCACGGGTGCCGTCAACCGCACGATCTTCATCCTGCGTCGTGACGTGGAGGACAAGCTCAACCGACTGCCCCTGCCGTACTTCGACGCGCAGCCGCGCGGTGAGCTGCTCAGCCGCGTCACCAACGACATCGACAACGTCGCCCAGAGCCTCCAGCAGACGATGAGCCAGCTCCTGACGTCGTTGCTCACGGTGGTCGCGATGGTCGGGATGATGCTCTACATCTCGCCGCTGCTCGCCCTGATCGCTCTCGTCACCATCCCCGTGTCGATGTTCGTCACGGCCACCATCGGCAAGCGTTCGCAGAAGCACTTCGTGCAGCAGTGGAAGAGCACTGGCGAGCTGAACGCGATCGTCGAGGAGACCTTCACGGGTCACCAGCTGGTCAAGGTCTTCGGCCGGCAGGACGAGGTGCGCGCGGCGTTCCGCACCAAGAACGACGACCTGTTCGATGCCGGCTTCGGCGCGCAGTTCATCAGCGGCATCATCATGCCGACGATGATGTTCATCGGAAACCTCAACTACGTCGTCATCGCCGTCGTCGGTGGGCTCCGGGTGGCGAGCGGGTCGATGAGCCTCGGTGACGTCCAGGCGTTCATCCAGTACTCGCGTCAGTTCACCCAGCCACTGACCCAGGTGGCGTCCATGGCGAACCTGCTCCAGTCCGGAGTGGCCTCTGCCGAAAGGGTTTTCGAGGTCCTCGACGCTCCCGAGCAGCGGCCCGACGCAGCCCAGCCGACGACCCTGGACGACCCGCACGGGCGGGTGCAGTTCGAGGACGTGTCGTTCTCCTACGACCCGGCCAACCCGCTCATCGAGCACTTGGACCTCACCGTCGAGCCGGGCCAGACGGTGGCCATCGTCGGTCCGACCGGGGCCGGCAAGACCACCCTCGTCAACCTCATCATGCGGTTCTACGAGCTGGACTCCGGGCGCATCACACTCGACGGCGTGGACATCACCGACCTGACCAGGCACAACCTGCGTGGCGAGATCGGGATGGTCCTGCAGGACACCTGGCTGTTCGGCGGCACCATCCGCGAGAACATCGCGTACGGCAGGCCGGGCGCCAGCGAGGAGGAGGTGGTGGCTGCGGCCACGGCGACCTACGTCGACCGGTTCGTGCACTCCTTCCCCGACGGCTACGACACGGTGCTGGACGCCGAAGGCGGGAACATCAGCGCCGGCGAGAAGCAGCTCGTCACCATCGCCCGTGCGTTCCTGTCCGACCCGGCGCTGCTCATCCTCGACGAGGCGACCAGCTCGGTCGACACGCGCACCGAGCTGCTCGTCCAGAAGGCGATGTCGGCGTTGCGGCAGGACCGCACCAGCTTCGTCATCGCGCACCGGCTCTCCACGATCCGCGACGCCGACGTCATCCTCGTGATGCGGGACGGCCAGATCGTCGAGCAGGGTTCGCACGACGTCCTGCTCGCCCGAGGCGGTGCCTATGCGGAGCTCTATGCCGCGCAGTTCAGCGGCGCTGCCGTGGACGTGGACACGGGGGAGGCTCCCGCACCTGACCTGGCCGGCGCCAAGGTCTGAGTCCGGACACGAACCAGTCGGTATGCCGCGTGGCCGCGTCGACCACGCGTCATACCGACGTCAGCCCTCAGGGATTGCACTCCGCGGCCGCGGGCTTTGTGCCGTTGAGCAGAAAGGCCGTCATGGCCGAGTCGACGCACTCGATCCCGGCGAAGGCCGCGGTGTGGCCCCAGATCCCCACCCGCAGATGGCTGGATCCCGGCAGCAGGCCGCGCACCTGGTCCGCGCCTTCGCGCGGTGTCGCCGGGTCGGCGGCGTTGCTCACGAGGAGCGCCTTGGCCCCGGTCGCCGACGGAAGCCCAGCCTTGGGTAGCGGGCGGGCAGGCACCGGCCAGTCGGCGCACGCGGCCGCGTCCGTCGCGAGCATGCGGCCGAAGGTCGGGCTGGCGTCCTCGAGGGCGAAGCGGTCTGCGTCCCTGACATCGGGACGCGGAGCATCCAGGCACGTCGTGGCCAGGAACAGGCCGTTCTCGACGTTGCCCGGGAGCGTGCCAGGAACGAGGGCCACCTTGTCCGAGAGCGCGACGAACGCGGAGGCATCGCCCTTGCGCAGCCCGGCCACGGCGTCCGGGAGGTCGAAGGCGAGGTCCGGTGTGTACAGCGCGTTGAACATCACGGCCGTGAACCGACTTTCGTCGACCGCGTGGGCGGCGTCGCGGCCCTTGATCGGCACCGGTTTGGCATCCAGCGACCTCTGCAGTTCGTCGAGCGCAGCAAATGCGTCGTCTTCAGACGAACCCAGGGAGCACTTCTCCTCGACGCAGGCCGCGACGAAGTCGAACAGGGCGTCCTCGGCCGCCACCGCACGTGCCTTGGCCGCGTTCACCGGTGACTGGCCGGGGACGACGACACCGTCGAGCACCATCCTGTGCAGCCGTGCCGGAAACAGTCGCGCGTACTCGTAGCCCAGGAGGCTGGCGTACGAGAAGCCCAGGATGTCGATCTGATCGACGTCCAGCGCCGAACGGAGGATGTCCACGTCGCGGGCGAACTCCTCGGTCCCGAGGTGCCCGATCAGGGACGGTTGTCGCTGCTGGCACGAGTCGCCCAGCCTCTTCAGGTGGGCCGCGAAGGCGGTGCGCTCAGCCTCGTCGTCAGGGGTGCCATCCAGCGGGGACGTCCAGGTCCGTGCCTCTGGGTCGGTGCAGCTCAGGTAGCCCGATTCGCCGACGGCACGGGGGTCGATGGCGACGATGTCGAACGCGTCGCGCACGCCGTCCGGGAGCGCATCGGCCAGGTCGCTGATCGTCGCGGTTGCGGGTGCGCCGGGACCGCCCGGGTTGACGACGAGAACACCCTCGCGCTTGGTGCGGGCCTGGACGCGCGCCACGGCGAGCTCTTGCTGACCGTCGCCCGGGGCCGCGTAGTCGGTCGGGACCCTCAGCCGAACGCATTCCGACTCGCCCTTGACGGCCTCGCCCGCCTGGAACGACTCGCCGTGGCCGCACCCGCGCCACGCAAGGCGCTGCGCGGCATACCCACTCGGCGCGTCATCGGCCTCTCGTCCGGGGTCTCCCGAGCAGGCGGTGGCGGTGGCGACGACGAATGCGAGCGAGGCCCCGAGGAGGCGCGTGGAGTTGCGGTGCTTCATGTCCTTGCTTCAGCCGGTCTGGTCGAGGGTCATGCCGTGTCGGATGGCTGCCTGCAGGACGTCGGGATCGATGTCTGCCAGGCGTTTGAACTTGATGCAGTACCCCGTGACGCTTGCCTTCCCGATCGAGGCGGCGTAGGTGCGCGTCAGGAAGGTCTTGTCGTCGAGGCCGAGCACGTAGACCGAAATGCCAGTCGTGTTGGCGCTCAGGCCGATTCGATAGAACTCGCGCGAGGAGCCGTCCGCGTAGCCGATGGTGTGGACGCCGTAGCCGATGTTGGGGTTGGCCACGACCTTGCCCTCGTCGTTGGTGCCGTCGGAGAACCACAGCCGGCACGCGGGGAACTCCGCCACCACGCGCTCGTGCAGCCGTCGGAGGTCGGCCTGCTTGGGCTCGCGCTGACTCGCGAGGTACCCCTCGACTTGCTCATGGACATCCATCTCGCGCCAGATGCTAGCAACGCCGAGATGTGGCGAACTGGCCATTCAGGCCGGGGGTGACGGCTGCCCGGGTGCCGATTCGCGGCATACGCCCTAGGTTGGGCGGAGGTCCGCCGACGCACCGCCCAGGAGCCGCTGATGTCCTTCCTCGCCCCCCTCGCCGTCCCGGCGGCCGAGACCCTCATCGACGCCAACTGGCTCGACTACACGTTGGTGGCGATTTACTTCGCCTTCGTCCTGGGGATCGGTGTCATCGCCCGGCGCTCGGTGTCGGACTCCATCGACTTCTTCCTGTCGGGCCGCTCGCTGCCCGCCTGGGTCACCGGTCTGGCGTTCATCTCCGCCAACCTGGGTGCCGTCGAGATCATGGGGATGTCCGCCAACGGCGCCAAGTACGGCCTGCCGACGGTGCACTACTTCTGGGTCGGCGCCATCCCGGCCATGCTCTTCCTCGGCGTCGTGATGATGCCCTTCTACTACGGCTCCAAGGTGCGCTCCGTCCCGGAGTTCATGTTCAGGCGCTTCGGCACCGGAGCCCACCTCGTCAACGCCATCAGCTTCGCCGTCGCCCAGCTGCTGATCGCCGGCGTGAACCTGTTCCTGCTGGGCTCGATCGTGCACGCGCTGCTCGGCTGGCCGCTGTGGGTCGCGCTCATCGTGGCGGCGCTGATCGTGCTGTCCTACATCACCCTCGGCGGTCTGTCGGCGGCGATCTACAACGAGGTCCTGCAGTTCTTCGTCATCGTGGCCTCGCTCCTCCCGCTGACCCTGATCGGGCTGCACCGCGTCGGCGGCTACGGCGGCCTCAAGGACAAGCTCACGGCGTTCGCCGAGGCGGCTCCCGCATCGGCCAAGGTTCCGCCGGCCGCCCAGCAGCTCGAGTCCTGGCCGGGTCAGGCCTTGTCCGGCTTCGACTCCGGGTTCCTGTCGGTCATCGGGATCGTCTTCGGTCTCGGCTTCGTGCTGTCCTTCGGCTACTGGACGACGAACTTCGTCGAGGTCCAGCGCGCCATGGCCTCCAAGTCGATCTCCGCGGCACGCAAGACCCCGATCATCGGTGCGTTCCCCAAGATGTTCGTGCCCTTCATCGTGATCCTCCCCGGCATGGTCGCCGCCGTGCTGGTGAAGGAGATCATGGACCTCAAGAACGGCGGCACCCCTCCAGGTGGCGCGAGCGGCGAGGGCGTGAAGTACAACGACGCGCTGCTGCTGCTGATGCGCGACGTCCTGCCGAACGGACTGCTGGGACTGGCGATCGCGGGCCTGCTCGCCGCGTTCATGGCCGGGATGGCAGCCAACATCTCCGCCTTCAACACGGTGTTCAGCTATGACCTCTGGCAGCGCTACATCCGCAAGGACCACAGCGACGACTACTACCTGCGGATCGGCCGGCTGGCCACCGTGGGTGCGACCGTCATCGCGATCTTCACCGCGTCGATCGCCGGCAGCTTCTCCAATGTCATGGACTACCTGCAGACGCTGTTCGGCTTCTTCAACGCCCCGTTGTTCGCGACGTTCATCCTCGGCATGTTCTGGAAACGGATGACCGCGACGGCCGGTTGGGTTGGCCTCGTCTGCGGCACCTTGTCGGCGGTGACGGTGGCCTTCCTGAGCGAGGACGCGTTCGGTTCGGCGAGCCTGGGCGTGATCGGGCTGTCCGGTCAGGGGGCCAGCTTCGTCGCGGCCTCGGCGGCGTTCGTCGTCGACATCATCGTCAGCGTCCTCGTGACGATGGTGACCAAGTCGACTCCTGCGTCCGAGCTCAAGGGGCTGGTCTACTCCGAGACTCCCCGAGAGGACCTCGTCGACCCCGTGGAGGCCTCACTGCCATGGTTCCAGCGGACCCTGCCGCTGGCCGGGATCGCCCTGGTCATGGTCCTCGTCCTCAACTTCGCCTTCTGAGAGGAGTAGTCATGACCGACAAGCCGACCACCTCGGGGGCCCCAGCCAAGAAGACTGCTGGAGCGTTCGACATCCGCAACATCATCGGAGCCCTGCTGGGCATCTACGGCGTGCTCCTGCTCTTCGCCGGGTTCGCCCTCGACACCGCAGCGGCCAAGACCGGAGGGGTCAACGCCAACCTGTGGACCGGGCTTGCTCTCGCCGTGGCATCAGCGGTCTTCCTCGTCTGGGCCCGGCTCAAGCCGATCGTCGTGCCGGACCACGTCGAGCCTGTCGAGGACGACCCGACGCGCCCTGCCCCCCGCCGACGCCCCGGCGGCCACTGACGCACGACAACTGACGGGTATGCCGCGTGGTCACCACGCGGCATACCCGTCAGTGGGTCTCGGCCGTTTTGTGGGGACGCTCAGGTCACCACATGGCCTCGAGGTCTGGGTGGCCGAGAGCCGGCGGGTCGTAGGTGGGCTGGTAGAGCGTCATCGTCCCGGCGCCGGGCACCGTGAGCTGGATGGTCGAGCCCCACTGCTGCTCGGTGACCTCGCCCTCGAACTCGGCGCCGCGCCCGCGCAGCTCCGCCACGGTGGCCGCGAGGTCGTCGCAGATGAGGGACAGGTCGAACCGCTGGTCCGTGCCGCCCGACTCCCCGCCGTGCTCCCACGACGCGGGGTGGACCCCGAGCTCGCTCGGTCCGGAGGCGAAGATGAGCCACCCGCCTCCGGTGTCGGTCGCGGGGAACTGCAGGACGTCACGGAAGAAGGCACGGGCGGCGTCGGGGTCCTCGGCGTAGACGAGGGTGTGCAGGGCTTTGATCATGAGCCCACGGTAGAAGCCCGACGGCGCTCCAGCCCGTCGAGAAGCACGTCGAGCCCGAACTCGAACTCGCTCTGGTCGTCGCACCAGCCCAGAGTCGAGTCCGGGTCGTCGTGCGCGACCTCGCCGAGCATCGCCACGAGGTGCGGGATCTGCGTCGCCATGGCCGCGAGGAGCTCTTCCGACGCGCCGTCGGCCGCAGCGTCGCCGGGGTCGAACAGCTCCTGCGAGAAGCCGATGACCCGGCTGCCGAGGGCGTGCAGCGAGTGGTGCGCGAGGTCGTTGGTGAACCCGCCGGCGCGCAGGATCGCCACTACGCCGTCGTAGTAGCGGACGATGTCGAGGCTCATCGTCGTGCGGGTCTCGAGGACCCCGGGCGCCCAGCGGTGTCGCAGCATGACCTCCCGGGCGGCGAGGGCTCGCGCCCGCAGTGCGCCCCGCCAGTCCCCTGCGGGATCAGGGGCATCAGGCAGGGTGAGGGCGGCCAGGATCTCGGCAGCGACGTGGTCGACCATCGCGTCGAGCAGCGCCTCCTTGCCGGCCACGTGGTTGTAGAGGGACATCGCCTCGACGCCGAGCTCCTGCCCGATGCGGCGCATCGACACGGCCGAGATGCCCTCGGCGTCCGCCACGTCCACCGCGGCACGCATGACGCGCTCGCGACTGAGCGGGCGACGCGGGGCGTCGCGGGTCGTGTCGGTCTCGACGGTGTCGGTCACGAGTCCCTCCAGATAGGCCGTGCTGTCGTCAGACGGTCGTCACGAATGCTAGCTCCCGACCGTTGACAGACTTACGGTGTAGGGCTAACTTACACCGTATCCTTACAGCGTAAGTAGCCGCCACGACCCAGGAGCCACCATGAGCGACCTCGACCAGACCAGTCGTCCCGTATCGACGCCGAGCGTGGTGGCGGAGCCCGCCCCGCGGCATAGCGGCTCGACGCCCACGACGATGCGCGCTGCCGTCCACGAGCGCTACGGGCGTCCGGAGGAGGTCGTGACCGTGCGGACGCTGCCGGTACCCGAGGTCGGCCCCGACGACGTGCTCGTTCGGGTGGGGGCGGCCTCGGTCAACGCGCTCGACTGGCACTACGTCACCGGGCTGCCGATGTTCGCGCGCCCTACCCTGGGGCTGCGCCGCCCGAAGCGGCAGACGCCCGGCGCTGACGTCGCCGGCGTGGTGGAGGCTGTCGGTGCCAACGTGACCCGGCTCGCCATCGGCGACCGCGTGTTCGGCGAGGTGTCGGGCGGTGGCTTCGCCGAGTTCGTGGTGGCGCCGGCGGACTGGATGGTGCCGATCCCCGAGGGGGTCGAGATCGAAGAGGCCGCCACCGTCGGCGTCGCCGCCGAGACCGCGCTGCAGGGCCTGCGCGACTGGGGCCTGCTGCAGCCGGGGCAGCGGGTCCTGGTCAACGGCGCGTCCGGCGGGGTGGGCACCTTCGCCGTCCAGCTGGCCAAGGCCCTGGGCGCCTCGCACGTGACGGCGGTGTGCAGCACGGGCAACGTGGAGGCGGCCCGTCGCGGCGGGGCGGACCGCGTGGTCGACTACACCCGGGAGGACCTGCGCTCGCTCGACGACACGTTCGACCTGTTCTTCGACAACGCCGGCAGCCTGAGCCTGCGCGACAGCCGCCGCCTGCTCGCCCGCGACGGGACCTACGTCATGGTGACCTCGCCGAAGTCGAAGTGGCTGCGACCCCTGCCGCGGATGCTCAGCGTGCCGGTCCACTTCGCTTTCGGCAGCCAGAACGCGCCGGCGTTCAAGGTCGCCTCGCGCGACCGCGCCGACCTCGAGTTCCTCATCGACCTGGTGGCGGCGGGCAGGTTGAGTCCGGTGATGGACCGGCGCTGGGCGCTCTCGGACGCGGCCGAGGCCCTGCGCGTGCAGGGCGAGTTCCACTCGCGCGGCAAGTCCGTCGTCATCCCCTGACTCGCCGTCCCCGACTCCCATTGCAACCTGAGCGCCCCAGGGGGCGCTCAGGTTGCGGGGAAGGGGGAAGTGGAGGGGTCAGGCGAACTGCCAGGACCGCTTGCTCAGGCCGAACCAGAAGCCGTCGATGACGCTTTCGTTCTCGAGGCTGCCCGACTCGTATGCCGCGCCGAGACTGACGTAGAGCGGCGCCCAGTGCTCGGTGCGCGGGTGCGCCTCACGGGCGGCAGGTGCCTTGCGCATGAAGTCGAGGATGGCGTCGACGTCCTGGCGCTCGAGCGCCTCGGCGGCCCAGTTGTCGAACTCCGAGGAGGCGGCCGGCGGGGTGCCGTCAGGACCGGCTGAGGGGTTGAACCAGCGCAGGTTGTGGGTGGTGAAGCCCGACCCGACGATGAGCGTGCCCTGGTCGCGCAGCGGGGCGAGCTTGCGCCCGAGGTCGAAGAGCGCGCGCGGGTCGAGGGTCGGCATCGACATCTGCAGCACGGGGATGTCGGCGTCGGGATACATCTCGACGAGCGGCACGTAGGCGCCGTGGTCGAGGCCACGGGTCTGGTCCTGGTGGACGGGGGTGTCTGAGGAGTGCATGAGCTTGGCGACGTCGGCCGCGAGCTCAGGCGCACCCGGGGCGGCATACGTGACCTCGTAGTAGTGCCGCGGGAAGCCGTAGAAGTCGTAGACGAGGGGGACGTCGCCGGAGGTGGCGGACAGCGAGAGGGGCGCCTCCTCCCAGTGGGCGGAGACCATCAGGATGTTGGTCGGCTTGTCGAACTGGGTCGACCAGGTCGAGAGCTGGTCGGTCCACACCGGGTCGTCGGCCAAGGGTGGTGCGCCGTGGCTGAGGTACAGCACCGGCTGGCGGGCGGTGGTCGCGGTCTCGCTCATGGGAAAAGCGTACCCCACTTTACTTGAACCTTCAACTAAAGGGTTGGTCGAGGACCGAACCCTGCGACGCGAACTTGACGCGCTCGGATACCGTCATCGGCGATGCCGTGTCCATGCAGCGACGAATCCGCTGCACATGGGGTCAGGAACTGAGGTTGAACCATGAGCGGTGGGCGCAAGCTCGTCATCGTCGAGTCGCCGGCCAAGGCGAAGACGATCGGCGGCTACCTGGGCAAGGACTGGGACGTCGAGGCGTCGGTCGGTCACATCCGCGACATCCCGACCCCGTCGGAGATGCCCGCCGAGATGAAGAAGGGCCCGTTCGGCCGGTTCGGCGTGGACGTCGACAACGGCTTCGAGGCCTACTACGTCGTCGACTCCGACAAGAAGAAGAAGGTGTCCGAGCTCAAGCGACTGCTCAAGGGTGCCGACGAGCTCTACCTCGCCACTGATGAGGACCGCGAGGGCGAGGCGATCGCCTGGCACCTGCTCGAGGTGCTCCAGCCCAAGGTCCCGGTCAAGCGGATGGTCTTCCACGAGATCACCAAGGAAGCCATCCAGCGCGCCGCCAACAGCACCCGCGACCTCGACGTCGCGATGGTCGACGCCCAGGAGACGCGGCGCATCCTGGACCGCCTCTACGGCTACGAGGTCAGCCCGGTCCTGTGGCGCAAGGTCAAGGCCGGCCTGTCCGCCGGTCGGGTCCAGTCCGTCGCCACCCGCATGGTGGTCGAGCGCGAACGCGACCGGATGGCGTTCGTCCGAGCGTCCTACTGGGACGTCGAGGGAGACTTCACCCCTGACGGCGCGTCCAACCAGTTCGGAGCCCGCCTCAGCGCGGTCGACGGGGCCCGCGTGGCCACCGGTCGCGACTTCGCCGACGACGGTTCACTCAAGGCCAAGGGTGTCGTCCACCTCGACGAGGAGACCGCGAACTCCATTGCGCGACAGGTGATCTCGGCCCAGGTCAAGGTCACGAGCGTCCAGGAGAAGCCCTACACCCGGCGCCCCTCCGCCCCGTTCACGACGAGCACCCTCCAGCAGGAGGCGTCGCGCAAGCTGCGGCTGTCCTCCAAGAACGCCATGCGGGTCGCCCAGCGTCTCTATGAGAACGGCTACATCACCTACATGCGCACCGACAGCACCACGCTGTCGGAGGCAGCCCTCACCGCAGCACGACAGCAGGCGCGAGACCTGTATGGCGCGGAGTACGTCCCCGACTCCCCTCGCCGTTACGAGAAGAAGGTCAAGAACGCCCAGGAGGCGCACGAGGCCATCCGCCCCGCGGGGGACCGGTTCCGCACCCCGGCCCAGGTCGCCGGCGAGCTGCGCGGCGACGAGTTCGCGCTCTACGAGCTGATCTGGAAGCGCACCGTCGCCTCCCAGATGGCCGACGCCCGCGGGTCGACCGCGACCGTCAAGCTCGGCGGCACCCTCGAGGACGGCCAGGTCGTGGAGTTCAGCGCCTCGGGCACCGTCATCACCTTCCGTGGGTTCCTCGCGGCCTACGAAGAGGGCCGCGACGAGGAGCAGATCAGCAAGGCGCAGGAGGCCGACGAGGAGCGTCGCCTGCCCAAGCTCAGCGAGGGCGTCGCGATCACCACGCTGCGCGCCGAGGCCGACGGGCACGAGACGTCCCCGCCGCCGCGCTACACCGAGGCAACGCTGGTCAAGGCCATGGAGGAGAAGGGGATCGGCCGACCGTCGACCTACGCCTCCACCGTCGGCACCATCCAGGACCGTGGCTACGTCAACACGCGCGGCAACGCCCTCATCCCGACCTGGCTGGCCTTCGCGGTGACCCGGTTGCTCGAGGAGCACTTCACCGAGCTGGTGGACTACGACTTCACCGCCTCCATGGAGGAGGACCTCGACCGCATCGCCGGTGGCGACGAGCAGCGCGCTCGGTGGCTGCACCGGTTCTACTTCGGTGGCGAGGGTCTGGGGGCCGCCACGGTCGGCGGCACCGGAGGTGGCCTCGTCGGCGGCTCGGGCCAGGGCCTCAAGCACCTGGTCGAGGACCTCGGCGAGATCGATGCCCGCGCGATCTCGACCATCGAGATCGGCGAGGGCATCGTCGTCCGAGTCGGGCGCTACGGCCCCTACGTCGAGGAGACCGTCCCGCGTGGCGTGGACCTCGCGACGGGCGAGATGACCGACGACGCCGCCGTCACCCCGCGGCGCGCCACGATCAACGACGACATCGCTCCCGACGAGATGACCCCGGCCAAGGCACGCGAGCTGCTCGACCAGTCCGCCGACGACGGCAAGGTGCTGGGTCAGGACCCCGCCAACGGTCGCGACATCGTCGCCAAGGCCGGTCGCTACGGTCCCTATGTCACCGAGGTGCTGGACGAGGAGACCGCAGCCCTCAAGGGCAAGGCCAAGGTCAAGCCGCGCACCGCCAGCCTGTTCAAGGACATGGACCTCGCCACCCTCGACCTCGACACGGCGCTCAAGCTGCTCAGCCTGCCGCGGGTCGTCGGCGTCTCCAGGGAGGAGGACGGCACCGAAGTAGAGATCACCGCGCAGAACGGTCGCTACGGCCCCTACCTCAAGAAGGACACCGACTCCCGCTCGCTGGCCACCGAGCAGCAGCTCTTCGACATCACCCTGGAGGAGGCGCTGGCGATCTACGCCCAGCCCAAGCAGCGCGGGCGTGCCTCCACAGCTCCCCTCAAGGAGCTCGGCAACGACCCGGTGTCGGGCAAGCCGATGGTGGTCAAGGACGGCCGCTTCGGGCCCTACGTCACCGACGGCGAGACCAACTCGACCCTGCGCAAGGGTGACGACCCCGAGTCGATCACCCCCGAGCGCGGCGCCGAGCTGCTCGCCGAGAAGCGTGCCAAGGGGCCGACCACCCGCAAGCGCGCCGCCAAGAAGACGACCACGAAGAAGACGGCGGCCAGGAAGACGGCGACCAAGAAGGCCGCCACCAAGAAGACGGCAGCCAAGAAGGCCTAGGGACGCATGACGATCGAGCCGAGCACCGCCCGCCTGCTGGACCACCGACTCGCGAGCGAGCAGTCGCAGCAACGGCTCCCGTCGGTCGCGGCGGGCTTGGTGCGTGGCGGCGCGCTGGTGTGGTCCGGTGCGGTCGGGACGCTCGACGGCCGTGCCGGCGGGGCGCCGGCGACCACGGCGACGCAGTACCGCATCGGGTCGATCACCAAGACCTTCGTCGGTGTCGAGGCGCTGCGGCTGCGTGACGAGGGTCGGCTCGACCTGTCCGACGCCGTCTCGGGGCTCCTCCCCGAGACGGCCTCGTCGGCGTTCGGGCACGTGACCGTGGCCCAGCTGCTCTCGCACTCCTCGGGCCTGCAGGCGGAGACCGACGGCCCGTGGTGGGAGCGCACCGCCGGCGGCGGCTGGGAGGCGCTGCTCGCCAGCCGGCCGCAGTTGCGCTTCCGCCCGGGCGCGCGCTTCCACTACTCCAACGTCGGGTATGCCGTGCTCGGCGAGGTGTGCGCGCGGCTGCGCGGCGTGCCGTGGCTCGACGCCGTGCGGGACGGACTGCTCGTGCCGCTCGGCATGACGTCGACCTCACCGCGACCGTCCGAGGGGGCGGCTGCGGGGTGGGGCGTCCACCCGCGGGCCGACCTGCTGCACGTCGAGCCGGAGCACGACGCCGGGGCGCTGGCACCTGCCGGCCAGCTCTGGTCGACCGTCGATGACCTCTCGCGGTGGGCGGCGTTCCTCGCGGGTGACACGGCCGATCTGCTGGCGCTCGAGACGCTCGACGAGATGTGCCTGCCGATCGCCGTCAACGACACCCCGAACGCGCCCTGGACCGGTGCCCACGGCCTCGGCTGGCAGGTCTGGAACGTCGACGGGGTCCGCTACGCCGGTCACGGCGGCTCGATGCCCGGCTTCCTCGCGGGGCTGCGGGTCAACCGCGCAACGGGTGACGGCTGCGTCGTCTTCGCGAACGCCACGTCCGGCATGTCGCCCAGCCTCCTGACCGACCTGCTCAGGCTGCTGGCCGAGCACGAGCCGACCGCGCCCGAGCCGTGGTCGGCCGACGCCGAGCAGGCGAGCGGGCTCGAGCTGGTCGGCGACTGGTATTGGGGCACGACGGCATACACGCTGCGTCTGGCCCGGGACGGGCACCTCCTGCTCGGTGAGCCGGGAGTCCAGCGCGGGTCGCGCTTCCGGCCGACCGGGTCCGGCTGGGTCGGGCTCGACGGCTACCACGAGGGTGAGCCGCTGGTGGTCGTCCGCGACGAGCAGGGGCTGGTCAGCCACCTCGACCTCGCGTCCTTCCGTTTCTCGCGCAGCCCCTACGACCCCGCCTCGGACGTGCCGGGGGACGTGCACCCCGACCGCTGGCACTGACCCACCCCGGCTGAGCGGGCGCGCCCGCCAGCAAACCGCCAAAAAGCGGTCATACCGTGACACGCACGGGATGTGTGCGGAGGACATGTTCTGTCAGGGTTGTGTGGCGAACCCGGCCATATCAGGCGCCACCGAGCCCGCCTAGGGTTCTGCAGAACGCGACGGCTCCCCCCACCGTCGCACCGAGCCGCACGAGGAGGTGCCGGTGCCCCGCGACGCCACCACGGACACTGCTGGAGCCCTGCTCCAGACCCGCGGCCTGACCAAGGAGTTCCGCGGCTTCCGCGCCGTCTCCGACGTCAGCCTCAGCGTCACCGAAGGCACCGTCCACGCCCTCGTCGGCCCCAACGGTGCGGGCAAGACCACCCTGTTCAACCTGCTCACCGGATTCCTCGCACCGACGTCCGGGCAGATCCTGTTCCGCGGGGAGGACATCACCGGTCGCCAGCCCGAGCAGATCGCCCACCTCGGGATCGCCCGGTCGTTCCAGATCACCAGCCTGTTCGACCAGATGAGCGCCGTCGACCACGTCGAGCTCGCCCTGGCGTCGCCCACCGGGCTCGGCTACCGGTTCTGGCGGTCGTCCTCGCAGATGCGCCAGTTCCGCGACCGTGCCATGGACCTGCTCGGGCAGGTCGGCCTGGCCGACCGCTCAGGTGCAGCCGCCGGGTCGCTGGCGTACGGGCAGAAACGGGCCCTCGAGCTGGCCCTGGCCCTGGCTCTGGACCCCCAGCTGCTGCTGCTCGACGAGCCGACGGCCGGGATGGGCCTGGAAGACGTCGACCGCACCATCGCCCTCGTCAAGCAGGTCGCCCACGGCCGGACCGTCGTCTTCGTCGACCACAACATGCACGTGGTCGGGTCGCTGGCCGACACGGTGACCGTGCTGCAGGCCGGACAGGTGCTGGCCGAGGGCGGCTACGACCAGGTGCGAAACGACGAGCGCGTCATCACCGCCTATCTCGGACAGGCAGGGTGACCCCGATGGCCGGCGAGATCCTGGAGGTTCACGGGCTGTCCGCCTGGTATGGCGAGGCGCGGGTGCTCTCGGACGTCGACCTGCGGGTCGCCCCCGGAGAGGTCGTGACGCTCGTCGGGCGCAACGGTGCCGGCAAGACCACCCTGCTCCGCTCGGTGATGGGCCTGCACCGCCAGGTCGAGGGCACGATCTCCTGGGCCGGCCGAACGCTCGGCAGGTCGAGCGCCGACAAGCGGGCCAAGGCCGGCCTCGGCTGGGTGCCCGACGACCGCGGCATCTATGCCACCTTGTCGGTGCAGGAGAACCTGCTGCTGCCGCCGATCACCAGCAAGGCCGACGCCTGGAGCCTCGAGCAGGTCTACGAACAGTTCCCCGTACTGCAGGAGCGGCGCGACTTCCCGGGCACCAAGCTGTCCGGTGGCGAGCAGCAGATGCTGGCCATCGCCCGCGTGCTGCGCACCGGCTCCCGCCTGCTCCTGCTGGACGAGCCGTCCGAGGGGCTGGCGCCGGTGATCGTCCAGCAGATCGGCGACATCATCCGCCAGATCAAGGACCAGGGCGTCTCGGTGCTCCTCGTCGAGCAGAACGTGAAGTTCGCCTCGACGGTCGCCGACCGCCACTACCTGCTGGCCCAGGGTCGCGTCGTCGAGTCGCTCGACAACGACTCGTTCCAGTCCCGCACCTCCGAGCTGCTCGAGTACCTCGGCATGTGACGACCGCAGTCGACCGCGGCGACGCCTGATCGCACCCGCTCCACTTCTTTCCGCAGGACAACAGCCCGACACCCGTTCGACATCCGCACCAGAACCCCAGGAGGGGAACATGCAGCGCACCAAGACCAGACAGACCATGGCCTTCATGGCCATCGCTGTCACCGGCAGCCTCGTGCTCGCCGCCTGTGGTGGGGCCGGCGGCCCCAGCTCCGCCGGCGGAAAGATCAGCGACGACAAGGTCGTCATCGGTCTGCTCAACGACCAGTCCGGCGTCTACAAGGACCTGTCCGGCCCGAACTCGAAGGTCGCGATCCAGATGGCGGTCGACGACTACAAGGCCAAGTACGGCGACAAGGCGGTGGCCAAGGACATCGAGATCGTGGCGGCCGACCACCAGAACAAGCCCGACGTGGCCAACACCAAGGCCCAGGAGATGTACGACCGCGACAAGGCCGACATCATCCTCGACGTGCCGACGTCGTCGGCCGCGCTCGCCGTCGCCACCCAGGCCAAGGCGAAGAAGAAGCTGTTCATCGACATCGGCGCCGGGAGCACGGCCCTCACGGGCAAGTCCTGCAACAAGTACACGTTCCACTGGGCCTACGACACGGCCATGCTGGCCCGCGGCACCGGCAGTGCGGTCGTCGAGGGTGGCGGCAAGAACTGGTCGATCGTCTACCCCGACTACGCGTTCGGCCAGGACATGACCAAGTCGTTCACCGCTTCCGTCAAGGGGGCCGGTGGCACGGTGCAGCAGTCGATCGCGACGCCGTTCCCGAACGAGAACTTCGCCACCTTCATCACCAAGGCGGCATCCTCCAAGCCCGACGTGGTCGGGATCATGGCAGCCGGCGGAGACCTGGTGAACTTCGTCAAGCAGTACAACCAGGCCGGCATGCAGGAGAAGGCACAGCTGGCCGTCGGCCTGATGTTCATCACGGACATCCACTCCCTGGGTGTCGACGCGTTCAAGAACACGACCTTCACCGACGCGTGGTACTGGAACTTCGACGCGAAGAACAAGGCCTGGGCCGACAAGTTCAAGGCCAAGACCAACACCCGTCCCTCCTTCGCCCACGCGGGCAACTACTCGGCCGCCCTCAACTACCTCGAGGCGATCCAGTCGGCTGGGACGGACAGCTCCGACGCCGTCGTGAAGCAGCTCGAGGGCAAGAAGATCAACGACATGTTCCTGCGCAACGGCGAGGTCCGGGCAGCCGACCACAACGTGATCCACGACTCCTACCTCGTGAAGGTCAAGAGCAAGGACCAGGTCAAGGAGGAGTGGGACTACGAGGAGGTCGTCAAGACCATCCCCGCGGCCGACGCCTACGGACCTGCCTCCACCGACTGCACGATGTGACCTCAGGTATGCCGCCCGCTCGCCTCGAGCGGGCGGCATACCTCCACTGCACGACACGAACACGACGCACCTCCGACACGGGAAGACGCGGCATGAGTGCCTTCATCCAGTACACGCTCCAGGGCCTGGCCCTCGGTGGCTTCTACGCGCTGGCCGCGCTGGGACTGGCCGTGATCTTCGGTGTCCTCGGGGTGGTCAACTTCAGCCACGGCGCCTGTTACATGCTCGGCGCGGTGGGCGCGGCCGTCCTGCTCGACGCGACGGGTCTCGGGTTCTGGTGGGCGCTGCCGATCATGACCATCGCGATGTTCCTGTTCGGCGTGCTGATGGAACGCCTGCTGGTCCAGTGGCTGCTGCGACTCGACCCGCTCTACAACTTCCTGCTGACCTTCGGCCTGACCCTCCTGCTCGTCGACGTCGTCAAGAAGAAGTACGGCGTCTCGGGGCTGCCCTACCCGCTGCCGGCCGGCCTCGAGGGGCGGATCACGATGGGGTCGGTCTCCCTGTCGACCTACCAGGTGTTCGCGGCGGTCTTCTCGATCGTCGTCTGCCTCGGCGTCTGGCTGGTCCTGACCAAGACCCGCGTGGGCATGATCGTGCGGGCCTCGACCGAGGATGCCGAGCGGTCGCGCGCCCTGGGCATCAACGTGAGTCGTTGGGTGACACCGGTTTTCGGTTTCGGCATCGCCCTGGCCGGGCTCGCCGGCGTGCTGCGCGCCCCCACCGGCTCGGTGAACGCCGACATGGGCAGCTTCTTCATCATCATCCTGTTCGCGGTCGTCGTGATCGGCGGACTGGGCTCGATCCTGGGCGCCGTCGTGGCCGGCTTCCTGGTGGGTCTCGTGGAGGCCTACGGCCAGGGGTATGCCGGCCGGTTCAGCCAGGTCTTCATCTTCATGCTCATGGCGGTGGTGGTGCTGGTCCGGCCCTCGGGCCTGTTCGGCCGTGAGGAGGCTGCGTCATGAGCTCGCAACTGGAGAGCAAGGTCGAGGTCGAGCTGCCTGCTGCGCCCGTCTCGGCGGCGCGGCGTCCGGTGGTCCGCTGGGTGATGCTGGCGGTCGGGCTGGTCGTGACCCTGGCGCTGCCGTGGTTCATCTACCCGCCCGTGGCGATGGACATCGCGGCGTGGGCGCTGTTCGCGATCTCGGTCGACCTGCTGCTGGGCTACACCGGGTTGCTGTCGTTCGGGCACGCCGCGTTCTGGGGCACCTCGGCCTACACGACCGGCCTCATCGCCAGCCATGTCGGCCTGCCGTTCCCTGTCGCGATCCTGGGCGGGGCCGTCGTCGCCATGGTGCTGGCCGTGCCGATCGGCTACCTCTCGGTCAAGCGCACCGGCATCTACTTCGCCATGGTGACCCTGGCGTTCGCGCAGATGCTCTACTTCATCGCCAACCAGTGGCGCTCGGTGACCGGTGGCGAGAACGGTCTGCAGGGGATCCCCAAGAACCTCGGTCCGCTGACCGACACCATCAACAGCGACTCGTTCTACTTCTACTACGCAGCGCTGCCGATCATCCTGCTCGGCGTCTTCATCGCCTGGCGCACGGTCAACAGCCCGTTCGGCCGGGTGCTCGTCGCGATCCGGGACAACCCGGCGCGCGCCAGGGCGCTCGGCTACGACGTGGAGCGCTACAAGATCATGGCGTTCGTGCTCTCGGCCGGGCTCGCGGGTCTGGCGGGTGGGGTGTTCTCGATCAGCCACGGGTTCGCCTCGCTGCAGGAGCTGATCTGGACCACGTCTGGCAAGGTCGTGCTCATCACCGTGCTCGGCGGGATCGGCACGCTGTGGGGTGCCGTGGTCGGCGCTGCGCTGGTCGTCACGCTCGAGGACCAGTTGGCGTCGTCCGGCTTCAACGGCATCGGGATCGTCACCGGCGCCATCTTCGTCATCATCGTGCTGGCCTTCCGGCACGGCATCTGGGGCACCGCCCGCAACGGGCTGAACTCCTGGCTCCGCAAGCGCCGCAGCGCTCGCAACACCTGACGCCCACCCCGTCCCCCCTTTATCGGGTTTAGGGACTTGGTTGTGCTTCACCCGAGAAGGGAAGTTCGGTGAAGCGCAACATTCCCCCTAAACCCGATAAAGGTGCGCGTCGGCAAACGGGGCTTGACCCTCACGCGGCGTGAGGCGTCACAGTGGTGCCATGACCGAGAGGACACAGACCCTGCTCACGGTGGGGCAGGTGGCCGAGCGGCTCGCGATCACGGTGCGCACGTTGCACCACTACGGCGAGATCGGGCTGCTCCAGCCGAGCGAGCGATCGCCGGCGGGCTACCGGCTCTACACGGAGGACGACCTCACGCGCCTGCAGCACGTCGTGGTCTACCGCCGCCTCGGGTTCGCCCTGGAGGAGATAGCTCTCCTGCTGGACCACCCCGAGAGCATCGAGCAGCACCTGCGTCGTCAACGCGCAGCGGTCCAGCACCGGCTCGACGAGATGCGCGACCTCGTCACGGCCATCGACCGAGCACTGGAGAGAGAGATGAACGACGAACACGCCACCGCCGAGGACATGAAGGAGCTCTTCGGAGAAGGTTTCGAGGACGCCCAGGCCGAGGCAGAGCAGCGATGGGGTGACAGTGACGCCTGGCAGCAGTCGCAGCGGCGCACCAAGAACTACACCAAGGCCGACTGGGAGGCCGTGAAGTCCGAGAGCGACGCCCTGCACCAAGGGTTCACCGATGCGATGGACGCGGGGGAGCCCCCGACGAGCGCCGCGGCGATGGATGCCGCCGAGGCCCACCGGCTCAACATCAACGAGCGGTTCTACGACTGCTCGCCGCAGTTCCACCGCAACCTCGCCGACCTGTACACCAGCGACCCGCGGTTCACGGCGACGTACGACGAGATCCGCCCGGGGATGGCTCACTACGTCCGGGACGCGATCTACGCGAACGCGGACCGCCAGGAGCGCTAGCCCGCCAGGAACCCAGACCCCTTTATCGGGTTTAGGGACAAGGTTGCGCTTCACCCGACACCGTTGTCCGGTGAAGCGCACCCTTGTCGGGTCCAGCAACGCCAGCCCTTCGTCCTGGCCCTGCGCTCTGCGGCTCCTACGCACTGCGCCCCTACGGCCCTGCGCCCCTACGGCCCTGCGGCTCGGGCGGCCATGCGACGACCGGCTGGCTACCCTCGGACGATGAGCACCTCCTCGGCCGACTTCAGCACCGTGCCCTGGCCCGTGCGCACCCGCCGCGCCTCGATGCGACCGGTCAGGGCTGAGGATGTCGACGGAGTGCTCAGGCACCGCTCGCTCCCGGAAGTTGCCGAGTTCCTCAGCCGTGGGCCGCTCGATCGGGCCGAGGTGGCCGACCGCATCGCCAGTGACGTGGCGCGCAGCGAGCCCGGTCATCCCGAGCCGCTCCTCGGCCTCGTCATCGAGGTGGACGGTGCGGTCGTGGGCGACGCGATGATCCGTCTCGAACCCGACGACAACGGCATGTGGGTGGCGGTCCTCGGCTACACGGTGCACCCCGACTCGGCCGGGCAGGGGCTGGCAACCGAGGTCGCGGAGGCGCTGGTCCGCCTGAGCTTCGCCCATCTGGGCGTGGCCATGGTCCAGGCCGACGTGTTCGTCCCGCACCGTGCCTCCCAACGGGTGCTGGAGAAGGTCGGCCTGCGGCGGGTGGCGGAAAAGGCTGCGGGAAGCGACGGCGACGGCCATCCCCGGATGGACGACTACATGTATGCCGTGACCGCGGCCGAGTGGGCCGCCCGGCAGTCGCCGGCCGCTGGCCGCGTAACTCCCCCCGACCGCGCCTGACCGGACCGGGGAAAGTTGCGCTTCACCGGACAACGGTTCTCGGGTGAAGCGCAACTTTGTCCCTAGACCCGATAAAGGGGGCGAGGCGCGTCGGCAACCACGACGGGAGGTATGCCGCGCGGCACGCGGCCACGCGGCATACCTCCGCGGGTGGGTCGTGTCCCCCCGCTGGCCTAGGCTCGCCCCGTGACCGACGGACTCTTCATCGCCTTCGAGGGCGGGGACGGCGCGGGCAAGTCCACCCAGGTGGCCCTGCTCCGCGAGGCCCTCGAGACCGCCGGGCGCACGGTGACGGTCACCCGCCAGCCCGGGGGCACCGACCTGGGCCGGGAGATCCGCGACCTCGTGCTGCACGGCGCCCATGTGGCGCCGCGCGCCGAGGCGCTGCTGTTCGCGGCTGACAAGGCCCACCACGTCGACCAGCTCATCCGGCCGGCGCTCGACCACGGCGAGGTGGTGCTGACCGACCGTTACACCGACTCGGCCGTGGCCTACCAGGGTGCTGGGCGAGACCTCGGAGCCCAGGAGATCCACGACCTCAACATGTGGGCGGTCGACGACCTGGTGCCCGACCTGACCGTCGTCGTCGACGTCTCGGCCGAGGAGGGCCGCCGCCGCCGGGGCGACGTCCACGACCGCCTGGAGGCCGAAGAGGACGCCTTTCACCAGGCGATCCGCGCGCACTACCTGGCCATGGCCCGGGGCAACCCCCAGCGCTACCTCGTCGTCGACGGCACGCTCGCCCCCGAGGCGATCCACGCCCAGGTCGTCGAGCGGCTCCGGAGCATGGGAGCCCTGCCGTGACAGTGTGGCGCGACGTCATCGGGCAGGACACGGCGGTCGCGACTCTGCAGCGCGCGGTCACCGACACCACTGCGATGACTCATGCCTGGTTGCTCACCGGGCCACCGGGGTCGGGACGTTCGGTGGCGGCCCGGGCGTTCGCCGCCGCGCTCGAGTGCCCCCAGCACGGCTGCGGCGAGTGTCGCGAGTGCCGCACCGCTGTCGACGGCACCCACGCCGACGTGGATGTCGTTGCCACTGAAGGACTTTCGATCAAGGTCGAGCAGGCCCGCGAGCTTGCGGCCATGTCGGCGCTGCGCCCGTCGGTCGGTCCGTGGCGGGTCATCATCGTCGAGGACGCCGACCGACTGACCGAGCGTGCCGCCGACGCCCTGCTCAAGGCGATCGAGGAGCCGGTGGCCCGCACGGTGTGGATCCTGTGCGCCCCCTCGCTGGAGGACGTCGTCATCACCATTCGCTCGCGCTCGCGGCACGTCCGCCTGCGCACGCCACCCGCCGAGGCGGTCGCCGAGCTGCTGCACCGTCGCGACGGGGTCGAGCTGCCGATGGCCATGTATGCCGCGCGGGCGGCACAGAGCCACGTCGGGCTCGCCCGGCGGCTGGCCCGCGACGAGGGCGCCCGGATCAGGCGGCGCGACGTGATCAGCCTGGCGGGGCGGATCCATGGCGTCGGCGACGCGATCGGCGCTGCCGCCGACCTTGCCTCGATCGCCGACGAGGAGTCCACGGCTGCTGCGGCGGAGCGCGACTCGGCGGAGCGGCAGCGGCTGATGGAGGTGTTGGGGGCCGACCCGTCGGCCCGCACCCAGCCACCCCACATCCGCAGCCAGCTGTCCGGTCTCGAGAAGGAGCAGAAGGCGCGGGCGACCCGCCACTCACGCGACGTGCTCGACCGGTCGCTCGTCGACCTGCTGTCGGTCTATCGCGACGCCCTCATCCTGCACAGCGGAGCCGCCCTCGGGCTGGTCAACCAGGACAGCCTCCCCATCGTGCAGGGGGTGGCCCGCTCGATGAGCGCCGAGCAGCTGCTCCAGGCGATGGACGCCATCGGCACGGCGCGGGAGCGGATCGGCCTCAACGTCGCCCCGCTGCTGGCTCTCGAGGCCATGGCGATCTCGCTGCGGGTGCCGCGTTGAGTCGTCCCCAGCCTCTCGGGATACGGTCGACTGCATGACGGTGAAGGCGAACGTCCTGGTGGCTGCCGCCGCCGCACTGGCGGTGGGTATGTCCGGCTGCTCGATGCTGAGCGGCGGTTCCAGCGAGGCGTCCACGCCGCTGCCGAAGGCCGCACGCACCGCCCCGCCCGGGTCGGAGGCGCTCGCGAAGTTCTACGGGCAGACGCTGGCCTGGAAGAAGTGCGGACCCGGGCAGTGCGCCGGGCTGTCCGTCCCCTTGGACTATGCCAAGCCCGACGGCGAGGCGATCACGATCCGGGTGCTGCGGATGCGTGCCACCAAGAAGGGACAGCGGCTCGGGTCCCTGGTGGTCAACCCGGGTGGCCCCGGAGGGTCCGGCATCGACTACGCCGCGGCCGCCGACACCATCGTGGGCAAGCCGGTACGCCAGCGCTTCGACGTCGTCGGCTTCGACCCTCGCGGGGTGCAGCGCTCCAGCCCGGTCGACTGCCTCAGTGACGCGGCGATGGACGACTTCCTGGCGCAGGATCCCACGCCGGACGACCCGGCCGAGGTGCAGACCTACCTCGCGACGATGAAGGACCTGGGCGACGGCTGCCTCGCCCGGACCGGCCCGCTGCTCGGACACATCTCCACGGTGGACACCGCCAAGGACCTGGACATCCTGAGGTCGGCTCTCGGTGACGTGAAGCTGAACTACCTCGGCAAGTCCTACGGCACGCAGCTCGGCGCCGTGTATGCCGGCCTTTTCCCATCGCTGGTCGGCAGGTTCGTCCTCGACGGTGTGCTCCCTCCTGACCTGACCTGGGAGGAGTCGGCCGTCGGTCAGGCGGAGGGCTTCGAGCGCGCGGCGCATGCGTGGGCCAAGAACTGCGTCGCCAGGGGCAACTGCCCCCTCGGCGACAGCGAGTCCGCGGTCATGACAAGCATGTCTGACCTGCTCAAGCGGCTCGATGCCTCACCAGTGCCCATGCAGGACGGACGCGAGTCCCAGCTCACGGAGGGGTGGGCGACCCTGGGCGTCGCCCAGGCGATGTACGACCCACGGTCGTGGAAGGCGCTCACCGAGGCGCTGCGCCAGGTCGTCGTCAAGGACAACGGCACCACGCTGATGCTGATCGCCGACCAGTACGCGCGGCGCACCCCCAGCGGCAGGTACGCCCAGAACCTGCTCGAGGCCTTCTACTCCATCAGCTGCCTCGACAACCCGGGCAGCCCCGACGCGGCGTACTACGAGGACATCGTCGCCAAGGCGAGAGTCAAGGCCCCGGTCTTCGGCCCGGCCCTCGCCTGGGGTGCGGCGATCTGCACCCAATGGCCCGTCAAGACGGGTCAGACCCCGCACAAGATCAGCGCGGAGGGCAGTGGACCCATCGTCGTGATCGGCACGACGCGTGACCCGGCGACGCCGTACGAATGGGCTGTGCGCGAACGCGACCAGCTCGCGAACGCGCGCCTGCTGACCTTCGACGGCGACGGGCACACCGCCTACACGCGGTCCAACAAGTGCATCGACAATGCGGTCAACAGCTACTACACGAGCGGCAAGGTCCCGGCCGACAACACCAAGTGCTGACCAGACCCGGCGCTATCCCATGCAAAAGGCGAATCAGCGCCGGGAGGTGAGCTCCCGGCATACCGACGGCGGCGTCAGCGGAAGGCGTAGACCACGGTGACGGTCACGCCGACGGTCTCGCTGCCGACCTGGATCGGGACCGGCGAGGCCGAGTCCTTGGCACCTGCGGCGGCGCGCAGGTCGTAGTTGACCGGGGGAGGGTCTGCCACGGTCTCAGTGATGCTGACGACGGCGCCGAGGTCGCGGCCAGAGGCCTTGGCGTACTGCTCGGCCTTGGTCTTCGCGTTCGCGACGGCTTGGTCGCGGGCGGCGGTGAGGAGCTTGCCGTTGTCGTCGAGGTCGAGGCTGATTCCGTTGACCTGCACGGCATTTACACCGGCGTTGACCGCTGCGGTGATGGCGTTGCCCGCCTTGCCGAGGTTGCGGAGGGTGGCGCTGACACCTTCGCTGACGACGTAGCCCTTGATGACCGGGGTGCCGTTCATCGGGTAGGAGTACTCGGGCTGGACCTGCAGGTTCGACGTCTGGATGTCCTTGCCGGCGACGCCGTTCCTGGTGAGCGAGGACTGGACGCGGGCGGTGAGCGAGTTGGCCGCGTCAAGCGCCTTGCCCACGGTGGCGGCACGGGTCTGGACGCTGAGGTCGAGGCGCAGGGTGTCCGGCCTGCCGGCGACCTGGGCGGTGCCGGTGACGGTGATGCCGGGACTGCTGACAGACGTGCTCGCAGTGCCGGGGGTGGTCGGGCTGGGGAACGTGACGAGGGTCGCGGCGGAGGCTTCGCGACCGGAGTGGGAGCCGACCCAGAAGGCGCCTCCCAGCAACACCGCGGCCGCGACGGCGACCGCTCCACGGGACATCGGCTGGGTGCTCATGGCGATGGGACGGTATGCCGCGTGGCCGGGTTCCGCCCGCCGTCTCGGCTCGTGCAGCTTGCGGCGCGGTGAGTTGGTCTGGGTGGTCTTCTGGCCGGTTCGGAAATCTGCGGGGTCATCCGTATACTCATCGTCCGTGCCTTCGGGCACCCGCCTCCTTAGCTCAGTCGGCCAGAGCGATTCACTCGTAATGAATAGGTCATCGGTTCGATTCCGATAGGAGGCTCCACAGCACTACCCGAGGAATGGCCCCTGTGACTCCGGTCCCGGGGGCTTTCCGGTCAGTTCCAGGTCGGTGAACGTCGGGTGAACAGGGTCACCTGGCCGTGACCACCTCCCCCCAAGGGGCGTTGTCCGGGCATGAGCATCTCGCGGAGACACCTTCTGGCCGGCGCGGGCGCAGCGTTGGGCGCGACCGCCCTGGGGCTGCCCGACAGCTCGCCCGCAGCCGGGGCGAGCACGATCCTGCCGGACCCGGCCCACAGCGGCATCGAGCACGTCGTCGTCGTCATGATGGAGAACCGGTCGTTCGACCACTACCTCGGGTGGCTGCCGGGGGCGCGCGGCAAACAGGCCGGACTGACCTACACCGACCGCTACGGGGTGCAGCACAGCACGCACCACCTGACCGACTACCAGGGGTGCGCGCACCCCGACCCGGACCACTCGTTCGAAGGTGGGCGCGTCGAGTACAACAACGGTCGCTGCGACGGCTGGCTCAAGGCGGGCGACAACGACACGTTCGCCATCGGCTACTACACCGACGCCGACCTCGCGTTCTACGGGAAGGCAGCTCGCGACTGGACCGTGTGCGACAACTACTTCTCTGCCATCCTCGCCGAGACCTACCCCAACCGGTTCTACCAGCATGCAGCGCAGACCGACCGGATCCACAACTCGACCGACATCGCGACGATGCCGACCATCTGGGACCGGCTCGCCGCCGCCGGGGTGAAGGGCACGTACTACTTCTACGACACCCCGTTCACCGCGCTGTGGGGCAGCAAGTACCTCGACATCTCCAAGCCGTACCCGCAGTTCCTGGCCGACGCGGCAGCCGGGACCCTCCCGGCGGTGAGCTTCGTCGACCCCAAGTTCCTCGACGAGGGCACCGGTTCCAGCGCCGACGACCACCCCCACGCCGACATCCGCGCAGGGCAGCACTTCCTCGACCAGGTCTACGACGCAGTCACCTCGGGCCCGGGCTGGGACAAGACCGTGCTTGTCGTCAACTACGACGAGTGGGGCGGCTTCTACGACCACGTCGCCCCGACCGCCGCACCCGACGCGCACCCCGAGTGGGGCATGCGCGGCTTCCGGGTGCCTTGCCTGGTCATCTCCCCACTGGCCCGTCGCGGCTACGTCGCCAAGAACGTCTACGACCACACCTCCGTCCTGAAGATGATCGAGTGGCGGTGGGGACTGTCCGCGCTGACGCCGCGTGACGCCGCAGCCCGCAACCTCGCCGAGGTGCTCGACTTCACCAACGCCCCTCACGCCGACGTCCCGCGCTACGCCGTCCCACCCTTCGTCGGCACCCCGTGCCCCCCAGCTGGAACGGCCGACTACGAGGACTGGCACGCCCTCAAGGACCTTGCCAACGCCCACGGATGGAGCCTGTGATGATCCGCCCCCGCACCCCTGGCCACAGCACCGCTGCCGCCCGAACGGCTCCAACCCGCGTCGCCGCTGCTGCGACGGCGGCCCTCGTGGGCATCGTTGCCACGACAGCAATCTCGCTCGGAGCGTCAGCCGCGGCCGGAGCCGCCCCCGCCCCCGCAGCCAAGCCCGCGGCATACCTGCCGCCTGTGAAGCACGTCTTCGTCATCAACCTCGAGAACAAGGGGTATGACGAGACCTGGGGTCCCGGGTCGGCTGCCCCCTACCTGTCGCAGACCTTGCGGGCGCAGGGGAACCTGCTCACCCAGTACTACGGCACCGCGCACAACAGCCTGCCGAACTACATCGGCCAGGTCAGCGGGCAGGGGCCCAACCCCCAGACCCAGGGCGACTGCCACGTCTTCAGCGACTTCGCCGGCGCCGGGACGACTCCGCCCGGTCAGTACGTGGGCGACGGGTGCGTCTACCCCAAGACCGTGCCGACCCTGCAGGGTCAGCTCGACGCGGCAGGCCTGACCTGGCGCGGGTACATGGAGGACATGGGCACTCCTTGCCGGCACCCGGCGGTGGGCGCTCCCGACGACACGCAGAAGGCGAAGGTGGGCGACCAGTATGCGGCCCGCCACAACCCGTTCGTGTACTTCCATTCCGTCATCGACGACCCGGCCTACTGCGCCTCCCACGTCGTCGACACCACGGCCCTGACCTCTGATCTCGCTGCGACCGCGACCACGGCGAACCTGACGTACATCACGCCGAACCTGTGTCACGACGGTCATGACGCGCCCTGCGTCGACGGGCAGCCCGGGGGTCTCAGGTCAGCCGATGCGTGGCTGAAGGCGACGGTTCCGACCATCCTCGGCTCCCCGGCTTTCAAGCAGGATGGCCTCCTGCTCATCACGTTCGACGAGTCCGACGGGCCCCAGAGCGACGCCACTGCCTGCTGTGGCGAAGGGCCCGGACCGAACACGCCACTGCCGGGCATCACCGGGATGGGCGGCGGTCGCGTCGGCGCCCTCGCACTCTCACCGTTCGTGCGTCCGGGATGCCTGAGCAGCACGCCGTACAACCACTACTCGATGCTCGCGAGCATCGAGGACCTGTTCGGCCAGGCCCGTCTGGGCTACGCGGCACAGGTCGGCCTCAACCGGTTCGGGATCGACGTGTACAACCGCTGACGGTTCGCCTTCATCGCGGAACGCGTTGGAGGGCAAGCAACTACGATCAGGGGATGAGCCGGATCTTCTCCGTCAGCTTTGCGTCCGTGTATCCCCACTACGTAACCAAGGTGGAGAAGAAGGGGCGCACGAAAGCCGAGCTGGACCAGGTCATCGAGTGGCTGACCGGCTTCGACGAGTCAGCGTTGAGCGGCCACCTGGCCACAGGCACGACCTTCGAGGACTTCTACGCGCAGGCGCGGCTGAACCCGCACGCGTCGTCGATCACGGGTGTGGTGTGCGGAGTGCGGGTCGAGCAGATCGACGATCCGTTGATGCAGAAGATTCGATACCTGGACAAGCTGGTCGACGAGCTCGCCAAGGGCAAGTCGATAGACAAGGTCCTGCGAACCTGACGCGGCAAGCTCTTGAAAGCAGTCCACCAGGCGGTGTCGGATCAGGGCGGAGCCGTTCGTAGTAGGGGTGAAGGCCACCCACGAAGGCCCCCGGACCACAGGAGATGAACCTCTGACCCTCGACGACGTCGGGCAGGTGATCGCCCAGACCCACCACGAGGAGTGGGCACGGGTGGTCGCCTCACTGACCCGGCGCTTCGGAGACCTCGACATTGCCGAGGAGGCCGCAGCCGAGGCGTTCGCCACCGCCGTCGAGCGGTGGCAGGCACACGGCATACCTCCCAATCCCGGTGCATGGCTGACCACGACCGCCAACCACAAGGCCATCGACCGGATCCGGCGGGAGAGCAAGCGCGACGGCAAGCAGAAGGAGGCCCACCTGGTGTTCGACGACGACCCACCCGAGCCTCTCCAGGCCATCGGCGCCATCGACGACGATCGGCTGCGGCTGCTCTTCACGTGCTGTCACCCCGCACTCGCGATGGAGACCCGCGTGGCGCTGACCCTGCGCATGGTCGGCGGTCTGACCGTGCCGGAGGTCGCCCGTGCCTTCCTGGTGCAGGAGACCACCATGGGGCAGCGGATCACCCGCGCCAAGGCCAAGATCAAGGCGGCTCGCATCCCTTACCGCGTGCCGTCCGCCGAGGAACTCCCCACTCGCGTCTCGGGAGTGCTCGCGGTCCTGTTCCTCGTCTTCAACGAGGGCTACCTCGCGACCGGACCCGACACCGATCCACTTCGCCATGACCTGACCGCAGAGGCGATCCGGCTCACCCGCCTGATCCGCGTCCTCCTGCCGGAGGACGGTGAGGTGGCCGGCCTGCTGGCGCTGATGCTCCTCACCGAGGCCCGCCGCACGGCCAGGGTCTCCCCGAGCGGCGAGCTGGTCACCCTCGACGAGCAGGACCGTGGGCGCTGGGACGCCGCGCTGGTCGCCGAGGGCCATCGGCTGGTGCGCGAGCGGTTGGCCAGCGGCGTGGCTCCCGGGCGCTACCAGCTCCTCGCGGCGATCAACGCGGTCCACACCTCGGCCCGCGACGTGCGTGACACCGACTGGTCGCAGGTCGTCGCGCTCTACGACCAGCTCGTGCGCCTCGATCCCTCGCCAGTCGTCTCCCTCAACCGCGCCATCGCGGTCGCCGAGCTCGACGGCCCTGAGGTGGCGCTGGCGGCCGTCGACCGTCTCGACGACAGGTTGGCCGGCTACCACGCCTACCACGCGACGCGCGCCGACCTGTTGCGTCGGATGGGCCGAAGTCGGGAGTCCCGCGGGGCCTACGACCGGGCCATCGAGCTGGCGGGCAACACCGCCGAGACCGCCTACCTCACCCGCCGCCGCGACCAGCTGGCGTGACCAGTTGGCGAGGTCACGTCGCCACACGCCTCTGGTCGCCCAGCGACGAGGAGGTATGCCGCGTGCGACCGTCTCGTGGGGCCGCTTCGCCTCCAGCGGTCAGGCAGTGTCCTGGGTGTCCTCGACCGCCGCGCTCTCGAGGCTGAGCAGGATGTCGAGCAGGCAGCGGACTGGTTCCTCGCGGGCGAAGGCTGGATCGGCCAGTCCGGCGATGATGTACTCCGCCACTCGCACCAGCTTGGTGTTGTGCTGGTTGGAGTAGGTGCGCAGCATCTCGAAGGCCGCGTCCTCGCCGATCCCGAAGCTGAGCATGAGGGCGCCCTTGGCCTGCTCGATCGCGGCCCGGTGCTCGGTCGAGGCCAGCACCGCTTCCGCGGCTCCGTTACGGATCGTCTGGGTGATGTCGACGATGAAGCCCGAGAGTTGTTTGACCTCACCGCCGGCGTCTTCGCTCTGGCCCACGAGGACCAGGCGTCGGGTGCGGCCTTCGGGGTCCTCGAGGCGGTACTCGAGGGAGAAGGGGCGGGCGCTGGTCAGCACCTCCCGGAACCGCTCCAGGACGACCGGACGGTCCTGCTCGACAACGCGTTCGAGCATCAACGCCGTGGTCGGGTCCTGTCCGGGTGGAATGCCGTACAGCTCACGCAGGTCGGCTGAGCAGGTCCACCGGTCTGCGATGGCGTCGTACTCGAAGAACAGTGCAGGCTCGTCCGTCAGGGACGCGAGAAATGACATCAGACCCTCCATCGCCAGAGACCGCCGCGGGACAGCAACCACAAGTTTCAGAGAGGCCACTTCTTGACCTTCGGCCAAATGATACGAATCGCGCCGGGCCCGTCAACCCCATCTCGGCGGAAATCTCAGTGGACCTGTCCGGGCGGTGCCTACGGCGGCGTAGTCCGATGTGATGGTGCTCGAAAGGCGTACGCCATATGCGTGTGAATGACGTACGAGCGCAGCCCCCGTCCGCCCTAGTGTCGGTAGATGGTCGACGATGCCGACGACTCGGAGATGACGGACGCGGTGCTGCGTTCGGAGATCGAGTTGCTCGCTGACCTGATTGCCGCCCTCTGTGAGGTCCCCGGACGGCTCACCGAGGCGCAGGTCGATGCGGTCCTGGGTCTGCCCCCTCCCGTTCCCCGAGCCGAGGGGGACGCCGGCGGTGCCCCTCCGACCCACTTGGCGTCGTGAAGGTGTCGTCAACACCCCTACGCTGGCGGCGTGCCCTCCTTTGACCGCGTGGTCCTGATCTTCAATCCCCACAGCACCGGCAACGCCAAGGAGCTGGCCGAAGGCCTTCGAGAGGACTTGGCCGAGCGTGTCCCGACGCTGGCCGTCGACCTGCTGCCCACCGAGCACGCGGGACACGCAGTCGAGCTGGCCCGCGAGGCTGCCGAGGGCGGAGCGCCCCTGGTGGTGTCGGTCAGCGGCGACGGCGGCTACAACGAGGTCGTCAACGGGGTCATGCAGGCAGCCAACGACCGCGCCTTCACGGCAGTTCTGGCAGCGGGGAACGCCAACGACCATCGCCGCACCACCAAGGAACGTCCGATCGCCGAGGCGATCGCCGACGGATCCGTCAGCCGGATCGACCTGCTGCGGTTCACCGTCGGCGGGGCGGCCGGTGACGAGGTGCGGTACGCCCATTCGTACATCGGGCTGGGACTGACACCGGTGGTTGCGGTCGACCTCGAAAAGGGAGGCAAGGGCTCGCTGCGGGAGATGGTCACCGTCGTGCGCTCCTTCGCCAAGTTCCGCCCGTTCGAGATCCAGGTCGAGGACGGCACACGCCAACGGTTCGACAGCCTCGTCTTCGCCAACATCGCGCAGATGGCAAAGGTCGCCACGCTGGCCGAGGACCAGGGGAAGCCCGACGACGGCCTGTTCGAGGTCATCACGCTGCGTCACACCGCGAAGTGGCGCATCCTGGCCACGGCCATCAAGGCGAGCACCACCGGCCTGGGCAAACAGCCGAGCGTGCGCAGCTACACCTTCACCACCGTGACGCCACTACCCCTGCAGATCGACGGCGAGGTCGTCGACCTGCCGGCCGGGGCGACGGTGCGCGTGGACATCCTCACCAAGGTTCTGCAGACCGTCCTCTAGGTGGTTGCTCGCGTCAGCGGCGAGGGCCATCCCCCGGGGCTGGTCGCCCTCGCAAAGGTCTCTGACCTGCAGAAATGCCGGGAGATTGAGGCGATGCTGCCCACTGTAGAGGTCTAGAGTGCCGTCTCGTGACCTTGAAACTTCGTCGGTTGTCGCCCGGCGCATCGGGCCTGCTGATGGCCCTGCTCGCTCTGGGCGGATGCGCCGGCCAGGGCAGCGCAGAGGACGGGAACGCCGAGAAGGCCGCCGTCGAGTTCAGCCGGTCGATCGACGCGTCCACCGCAGTCGCATGCGGTCTCTTGGCGCCTCAGACGCTCAAGGAGCTCGAAGCCGCGGAGGGAGCCTGCGCCGATGCGCTGCCCAGCGAGGTGCAGTCCGCCTCCGGCCCAGCGGCATCGACCGAGGTGTATGGCAAGGACGCCGTCGTGCACCTGTCGACCGACACGATCTTCCTCGCCCGGTTCCGGCAGGGTTGGCGCGTGACCGCCGCCGGCTGCACGCGGCAGCAGGATGGCCGTCCGTATGACTGCAAGGTCAAGGGAGCCTGACGTGCGTGCCTGGTTCGTCGGCTACCTGTTGTTCATCGGACTGGGACTCGCCTTCTGCCTGGCCATGGGGGTGACCCACCGATGAGGGCGTGGTTGCGTGAGAACAGCCTCACCCTGGCCTTCTCACTGCTCCTCCTGGCTGCTCTCGTCGGGCAGGCCCTCACCGGACAGGCGTCCTACGACGAGGCGGCGATGGACGCCGGACTGCCCACACTCACGTTGGGGCAGTACGTCACGTCGTCGCAGTTCGCGGTGGACGTCGCCGAGAACTGGCAGTCGGAGTACCTCCAGTTCCTGCTCTACATCCTCCTGACCGTGTGGCTGCTGCAGAAGGGGTCGCCGGAGTCCAAGCCGCTCGACAAGGCTGGTCGTGAGTCGGACAAGGACCAGAAGGTCGGACGCTACGCGGACGAGGGCTCGCCCTCATGGGCCAAGGTCGGGGGTTGGCGGACCGGCCTGTACTCACGCTCGTTGGGTCTGGCGATGGGGACGGTCTTCATCGGGTCGTGGACGGCACAGCTGGTCGCCGGGCGCAGCGCCTACAACGCCGAGCAGCTGCAGGACCTCCAGGACCCGTTGACGTGGAGTGGCTACCTCCAGGCTCCGGACTTCTGGAATCGCACGTTCCAGAACTGGCAGTCGGAGTTCCTCGCGGTCGGCAGCATGGTCGTGTTCAGCATCTACCTGCGAGAGCGCGGGTCACCCGAGTCCAAGCCGGTCGGGAGTGCGCACAGCACCACGGGCGTCGAGGGTTAGGCGCCCTGCGTCAGCTTCCCGCGGCGACAACGACCGTCAGGGCACCCAGCAGGACACTGAGGGGAGCCATCACGACGCGCTCGGAACGGCTCTTCGAAGCCAGGTTGCCCGCAGCTCCGAGCAGGAAGAACGCCGCGATGACCCAGGTGGCCACGCTCAGGGCGCCGTGGCCACCGCCGACCTGGGCGGCTCGAGCGAGGACGACCCACCCGATCACGACGTAGGCGACGATCGCGGCCACGCTGCCGATCCGCATAGGAGTCGGAAGGACGTCGCGCTGGCCACCCCACGCGAACCGTCCGAGAGGGGCGCCACCGGCCAGGAGCGCCTGCAACACGGCAAGGGCACCGAGGAGCACACAGATGGCGAGGGCAGCAGCAGTGGTCACGATGGGTGAGCGTACGGGCTGTCCGACCGGGCGGCCTGAAGGGCGTCGTGCAGTGCGGCGAGGTCGGGAAAGGTCAGCTCGGCACCGGCATCGTGCAGCTCAGGCGCACTGGTCCCTCCGGTGGCGACCCCCACCCCCGCGGCGCCGACACGTATCGCGGCCTCCATGTCCCAGACGGAGTCGCCGACCACCACCAGGTCCTCGGGCTCGAGGTCCGCTCGCGTCATGACCGACTCGAGCAGGTCCTGGCTGGGTTTCGAACTAAACACGTCGTCGCCCGTGACGATCAGGTCGAAGTCGGGCTGGTCGAGGACTTCGAGCATGGCCCACAGGTCCCGCTCCCCACCGGACGTGGCGAGCGCCACCGTCAGCCCCGCGTCCCGACACCAGTTCAAGAGTGAACCGGCACCGGGAAGGGGGTGCAGGCGGTCGTACCACGTGGCGAAGAGTGCGTCGTGCGCGGCCGCGATGGCGCTGTCCTGACTCGGGTTCCGCCTCTCGCCGAGCACATGGTCGAGCAGGTGATCGGCACCCATCCCCACGGCGTGGTGCACCATCGCCATCGGACGGTCGTGACCGAACTGCTGCATGGCCTCCCACCAGCTGATCGCGTGCACGTATGTTGAGTCGACGAGGGTGCCGTCGAGGTCGAAGACGATCCCGCTGACACGGGTGAGCACGTCAGACATGCTTCCTTCCCCGCATCGCCCGGCCGGCGAGAAGCGTCCCACCCGCGGCGCCCAGGGCGAGGATCGCCGAGACCCGCCTGGGGTGATGAGCGAGGTCCTGCTGCCAGCTGCGCGCCTTGGCGCGTTCATCGAACGAACCGTGGGCGCCGAAGTCCCGGCCACCGGGACCGTCGGCCGCTTCCCACAGGTTCTCGGGGTCGGCCGGGTCCCGAGGTTCGTCGGTCTGCTGCGCGTCGTATGCCGTCCGAGCCAGATAGCGATCGAGCAGGCCGGGTGCGACGGCATTGGCGACGAGGGTGCCGACGGTGGAGGCGCCGACCCAGTACTCCCGTCGGCGTGGATGATCGGCGGCATAGACGACCGCCCGGGCAGCGACCTCGGGCTGGTAGATGGGCGGGACGGGCTGGGGACGTCGCGGGAGCCTCGACAACACCCAGCTGAACTGGGGCGTGTTCAGCGCCGGCATCTGGACCATCGTCACGCGCACGTTGCTGCCGTCGTGGAGCAGTTCGCAGCGCAGTGACTCGTGGAACCCCTGCACTGCGTGCCGTGCCCCGCAGTAGGCGGTCTGGAGCGGGATCCCTCGATACGCCAAGGCGGATCCCACGTGGACGATCGTTCCCCGGTTTCGCGCCCGCATCCGGGGAAGGGCCGACATCGTGCAGTACACGTAGCCGAGGTAGCTCACCTCAGTGGCCCGGCGAAACTCCTCGGGAGTGACCTGGGCGAACGGCGCGAACACCGAGGTGAAGGCCGAGTTGACCCACACGTCGATCGGACCGAGCTCATCCTCGATCCGCGACACAGCGCGCTCGACAGCCTCGGCATCGGCGACATCCACCGGCACCGTGAGCGCCTTGACCCCAGCCTGCCGGGCCTCCCTGGCAGCAGCATCGAGCCCCGAGCTCCCTCTCGCGACGAGGGCGACATCGTCGCCTCGTCGGGCGAACTCACGGACGCAGGCGCGCCCCACGCCCCCGCTCGCTCCCGTCACGACGACCACTCTGTTCATGGGTCAGCTCCTTTCTTGGTCTCCTCCTGGCCGACGAGGTCAGGCGATCCGTTCGTCGCCCTCACGGATGACCTGCAGCCACCGACACCCGTAGCCGTCGAGGTCGACCTCGACCGTTGGGGCGGAAGGCTTTCCGGTGGGCTCGAGGCGGTAGTCGGCGAGCAGGTCGGTGAGGTGGACGATCGGCGGCAGGTCGTCGCCGGCGATCGTGGCAAGCGACAGCGGCACCTTGCAGGCCTCCGAGCCGAGGTTGTGGACCGCGATGGTGGCCCACGGGTCGATGCGCGCGACGTGCGCAATGACGGCGTCGAAGGGCTGCTCGAGCGGGTGGAACCGGCCCCAACCGAGCTCGGGCGACTGGCGGTAGCGGCGGATCAGCTGGGCGACGAAGGTCCACAGCGAATCGGGGTCGTTGCGCTGGGAGGCCACGTTGACGTGGTCCGGTCCGTACGCCCCTTCCGTCAGAGGCCGCGGCAACCGGCCTTTGGGGGCCCGGGAGAAGCCGCCGTTCTGGGCCGCGCTCCACTGCATTGGCGTGCGCACGGCATACCGGCCTGGCACGTCGAGGTTCTCGCCCATGCCGATCTCCTCGCCGTAGAAGAGAACCGGGCTGCCGGGCAGCGAGAACATGAGGGAGTAGGCCAGCCGGATGCGGCGGGGGTCGCCGTCAAGCATCGGCGGCAGCCGGCGTCGCAGGCCGCGGCCGTAGAGCTGCATGGCGGGATCGGGTCCGAACGCGTCGAAGACCTCCTGGCGCTCCTCGTCGGTGAGCTTGTCGAGCGTGAGCTCGTCGTGGTTGCGGAGGAAGTTCACCCACTGGCTCTCCTCGTCGGCCTCCGGCCTGCCGCGCAGCGCCTCGACCAGCGGTCGGGCGTCGCCGCGCGCGAGAGACAGCCAGGTCGCCTGCATGGCGATGAAGTCGAACTGCATGGTGAGCTCGTCGCCGTCCGCGCCGCCGAAGAAGGCCGCCTGTTCGGCGCGCGGGACGTTGACCTCTCCGAGGAGGATGACCTCGCTACCCCGTCGGCCGCAGAATGCCTTGACGTGGCGCAGGGCCTGGTGGGGGTCCCACTCGAACTTCTCGTCCTTCTTGGGCAGCGTGTCCTGGGCGAAGAGGAACGGCACGGCGTCGATGCGGAACCCCGAGACGCCGAGCTCGAGCCACAACCCCATGACCTTGACGAGCTCGTCGCGGACCTTGGGGTTGGCGGTGTTGAGGTCGGGCTGGGTCTTGTAGAAGTTGTGGAGGTACCACTGGTCGGTGCGGGTGTCCTTCTCCCAGATGCCGTCCTCCTTGTCGGGGAAGACGACCATCGCCGACGTGTCCGGCGGTGCGGTCGAGCGCCACACGTAGTAGTCGCGGTAAGGGTTGTCGATGCTCTTGCGGGCCTGGACGAACCACGGGTGGTGGTCCGAGGTGTGGTTCATGACGAAGTCGAGGATGACCCGGATGCCGCGGGAGCGTGCCGTCCTCACGAGCTCGACGAAGTCACCTAGGTCGCCGAGCCGGGGGTCGACGCCGAGGAAGTCGGTGATGTCGTAGCCGTCGTCCACGTCGCGCGTCGGGTAGAGCGGCATGAGCCACAGGCACGTGACGCCGAGGTCCGCGAGGTAGTCGATGCGGCGCGCCATGCCCGTCAGGTCGCCCTGCCCGTCCCCGTCAGCGTCGAGGAAGGTCTGGACGTCGGCACAGTAGAACACCGCGGTCTTCCACCACAGGTCGGCCGTCTTGGACATCTGCATGTGTCCTCACTACCACCGTTCACCCGACCCAGCCACCGCGAAAGCGCTGGTCAGGGGTATGCCGCGCCAGGTGGCGCCGACGTTCTGCCCCGGAAGATCGCCCGGCCGGGTTCTTGCCGATCCCGCGCCTTGCCGGGCGGTCGCTGCCATCATGTCGACATGACACAGGGGTCCGGCACCGAGGCGCGCCTGGACTACCGGCTGACCGGGCTCGCCCGCGTGACAGCCGAGCTCATCCGAGCGGCCAGCGCAGAGGACGTCACGAGGATCGTCGTCGAGCACAGCTCCGAGGCCGTGGGGGCGACCATGGCGTCGCTCAGCCTCAGGGACGGGCCCGACGTCGTCCGGCTCATGGGGCTGCGCGGCGGCGACGAAGGTGACGCAGAGGCGTTCGCGACCTACCCCTTGTCGATGCAGAGTCCGGCTGCTGATGTCATCCGGTCCGGGCAGCGGCTGCTGCTGGCCGGACGCGCCGCGATCCTCGAGGCCTACCCGCACACCCCGGGAGTCGACCGCGGGGACCGCTCGGTGCTGGTGCTGCCGTTGAACACCGCGACCGACACCCTCGGGGCGATCGGACTGTCCTTCCCCGGGCGGCGGGAGTTCGAGTCCGCGGAGCTCGACTGCCTCGACATCCTGGCCGATACCTGCGCCCAGGCGTTGCTGCGTGTCCAGGCCGAGCAGGAGGCAGCAGAGCGCCAGGCCAAGCTGACCTTCCTCGCCGAGGCCTCGGCCGAGCTGGCCAGCAGCCTCGACTACGAGTCCACGCTGGCCCGGGTGGCCCAGCTGGCCGTGCCGACCTTTGCGGACTGGTGTGCGATCGACCTGGTCAAGGACAACCGACTGCGCCGGCTCGCGGTGGCCCATGTCGACCCGGCCAAGGTGGCGTACGCGCACGAGCTCGCGGAGCGGTACCCCAGCGACCCTGACTCCGCCAGCGGCGCGTGGCAGGTGATCAGGACGGGGCGCAGCGAGCTCATCGCGGAGATCACCGACGAGATGCTCGTCGCCGGAGCCCGCGACGAGGAGCACCTTCGGATCGCGCGAGAGCTGGCGTTGTGCAGCGTCGTCACGGTCCCGCTCATCGCTCGAGGCCGGACCCTGGGCGTCATCACCTGGGTGAGCGCAGAGTCGAAGCGGCGGTACGCGCAGGACGACCTCGAGTTCGCCGAGGACCTGGCGCGCAGGGCAGCCGTGTCGATCGACAACTCCGAGCTGCACAGCGAGACGCTGGCCGTCGCCGTCCGACTTCAGCACGCCGTCCTGCCTGCCGCGTTGCCCGTGATCAAGGGCTGCGAGGTCGCGGCGCGCTACCTGCCGTCCGGCCGTACGGAGATCGGGGGCGACTTCTACGACGTGATCGCCCTGACCGACGGCCGGGTGGCCGTCTTCGTCGGAGACGTGATGGGCCGTGGGGTCGAGGCCGCCGCGTCGATGGCGCAGATGCGGGCGTCGGTTCGTGCGTACATCGCTGCGGATCCGCTGCCGGACGTGGTCCTGTCCAAGCTCGACCTGATGCTCGCGGCGTACGGCGACGACCAGTTCGTGACCCTGGCGTACCTGCTGGCAGACCCGGCACGGAACGAGCTGCTGGTCGCGAACGCCGGACACCCCGCACCGATCCTGCTGCGAGCCGACTCGTCGGTCGAGCACTTCCCCAGCGCCGACGGTGGTCCGTTGGCCATTGGGGAGGGTCGACGCCGTCGGCACCGGTTGCGGTTCGATCCGGGCGACACCGTGCTGCTCTTCACCGACGGGTTGATCGAGCGGCGCACCGAGGACATCGACGTCGGCCGGGAACGGCTCACGGCGGCCCTCTCCGGCCTCGCGGACCCCGACCTGTTCCGCGGCCTGTGCGGCACCATCGCCGCCGTCGGGGACGAGACGCACGACGACGACGTGGCCGCGGTGGCCCTGCGCCGGCACGCCGTGGCGCCGACGGCGAGAGCCCTGGAGAACGTCGCCGCCGGCGCCGACGACCTCGAGCCCTCGGCCTGACGACCGCGAGCCCTCGGCCTGACGACCGCGAGCCCTCGGCCTGACTGCTAGGCCCGGTTGCGACGCAGGTACGCCCACGCGAGCAGCGCGCAGGCCAGGCCGTTGGCCACGCCCACGAGGATGTCGGTCAGGTGGTGCATGCCTCGGTAGAGGCGGGCCCACGCCACGAGCACGGGGATGACGAGACAGAGCGACGTCACGACCCGGCGCAGCACCGGTGAAGCGATCCGCTGGGCCAGGAGGGCAAAGCTGACGTAGAGCGCGGTGGCTGCACCGACGTGACCGCTCGGGTAGCTCGAGGTCGGGGGAGCCGGGTCGAGGTGGGGCACGTGCGGCCGGGGCCTCGCCACGACCGCCGTCGCGATCACGAAGACGGTGGCCTGGAGGGCGATGGCGATGGCCGGTATGACGGCCACCCACCACTGCCGGGTGAGCCACCAGAGGAGGCCAACAGCGATCACACAGACGCCGATGACGATCTCGGTGTTGCCGATGTGTGACCACACCATCGTCACGTCGTCCCACCGCGGCGTGCGCAGGCCCTGGGCGTCCTTGCTGACGGTCTCCTCCGAAGGCAGGCCGCCGAGGGGGCCCTTGATGAACAACCCGATGCCCACGATCGCAACCCAGAGGGCCACGGCCGGGGTGACCGCGCGGAGGAACACGTCACGGAGCGCGGACCCCACGGTCGGTGTGGAGCGATCGTCGGTGTAGCGCGTCAGGAAGGCCATGGTGTCCTACTCCGGTCGGGTGCACACAACTGCTCGAGCCTAGCGCCCAAACCTCGTGCGACAGGTTCCTGACCTGCGCAGATGCAGCTGATCAGTCCCGCAGGCCGACCAGGGCACGGACCGCCGCGAGGCCCTCGGGGGTGCCGGGCCAGTGCCGCTCCAGCGCCCCGGCCCCGGCGCGGCGGGTGACCGAGCGCAGCACGAGGGCCACGAGGATGGCGTCGTCGGCATAGCCGATGACAGGCAGGAAGTCCGGGACGATGTCGACCGGGCTGGCGAGGTAGGCGAGCAGCAGCCAGAGGCGAACTCGCGCTCCACGCGGCACCGAGGCGTCCACGGCCAGTCGTCGCAGCAGGCGTAGGAGGTCGGGCAGCAACCGCAACGCCTCCCGCAACCGCAGGTCGTCCGGACGGGCCCACCACAGTCCCACGACCAGGACGACCCACAGCAGCACCAGGCCGCCGCCGATGGTGGCGGCCAGCGACCACCACGAGGATCCGCCACCGGTCAGCTCGATCCGCAGGGTGTGCATGCCGTCAGTCTTGCCGACACCGATGGCGGTGCGTCCGGACCGGGTCGAGGGGTATGCGCGCCAAGCCGTCGAGGGGGTTGCGCGCCAAGCCAGGACACGCCTCCACAGGCAACCGGTGCCTAACGCTCACTCGGGCCACGCATTTTCTGGCTCCCGCCCCTCCTATACCGGCGATGCCACTGGCATGCTGGTTTGCCTCTCCGGGGCGTTCTAGTCCGTTCGGTCAGTTCTACGCAGGCCAAACGTGCCAACCGCCCTCGGATACCTATCCGTGCCCCCGGTGCACGCACGTATGTTGCCGTTCGCCCAAGTTTTCGTCGTGAGGAAGGTGGCTCCGTGTCCAGACTGCAGTCGGCGGCTGGCCGTGTCCCCCAACGCTGGTCGTTCGGTCAGTGGCCCCTCCGCAACAAACTTGCTGCCGCCATCGTTCTTCCTGTGCTGCTGTCCTTCGTCTTCGGTGGCCTGCGCGTCAAGAACGACTTCGACTCCTCGCAACGGCTGTCGCGGGCTGCGGACACCGTCCTCGTCATTCGCCCCGTCGTCGAGTACAACCTTGCCGTCCAGCGGCTTGCCGCGGCCGCGAGCGTCGGCGGCGGCGGCGTCATCTCGGCCATCACCAAGTACGAGTCCGCAGCAGCGGACCTCCGCATCGCCCTGAAGGTCGACGGCGTCCCCGATTCGGTGAAGGCCAGCGCCCAGACCGCCCTGTCGCTCGGACAGGCAGTGCGCACCGCCAAGACGCAGAACGGGTTCTCCGACACTGTCATCGACAAGTCGGGCAACACCGCCAGCCTGATGTCCTCGGCCGTCAGCGACCTCGGCCTGAGCGACGACTCGGCATCGGCCAAGCTCGTGGTGGCCCTCCAGGACTCCATCGCGGCCCAGCGCGCGTTGACCGGTCAGCAGCTCAACCTCGCAAACACCGATGACGCGGCCGCCAGCATGCGCGCCGTCGGTCAGGTCGGCGCCGAGACCGCCGCGCTCACCCGACTGCTGTCGGCCTCCACCCCCGACCAGGCCGGGCAGGTGCGCCAGCTCCTCAACGAGAACGGCCGGCGCGGCTACACCCTCCAGCAGACATCCCCGGGCAAGGCCCAGATCGAGGGGCTCGGCACCGTCATCGAGTCCAGCAACGCGGCCTACACCAAGCTCATGGACGGGCAGCTGACCTCGCTCGAGACCAACCTCCGCCAGCGCGCGTCCGAACACCGCACCAGCGCCATCCTCAACGCCATCATCGTGATCGCTGCGCTGACCGCAGCGCTGGCCCTGGTGGTGGCCCTCATCCGCTCGCTGCTCATCCCGATCCGCGCTGTGCGCCAGGGCGCGCTCGAGGTCGCCACCAAGCGGCTGCCCGAAGCGGTTGCCGCCATGCGTGACGGCAGTGAGCTCCCCGTCTTCGAGCCGATCCCGGTCCACACCACCGAGGAGATGGGCCAGCTCGCTCGCGCCGTGGACGACCTCCACACCCAAGCCCGCACCCTCGCCGGCGAGCAGGCCCGCCTGCGCGTCCAGGTCGGTCACATGTTCGAGACGCTGTCGCGGCGGAGCACGTCCCTCATCGACCAGCAGCTCAGCCTCATCGAGCGCCTCGAGAGCGACGAGGAAGACCCCAAGCGCCTGCAGAGCCTGTTCCGCCTCGACCACCTCGCCGCCCGTATGCGCCGCAACAGCGACTCGCTGCTGGTGCTCGCCGGCACGTCCACGCGTCGCGGCATGTCCGGCTCGGTCTCGGTGTCCGACGCCGTCCGCGCGGCCGTGTCAGAGGTCGAGAACTACGAGCGCATCGACATCGGTGACACCTCCAACGACCACGTCCTCGGTGCGGTTGGTTCCGACCTGATCCACCTGGTCGCCGAGGTCGTGGACAACGCCCTGTCCTACTCGCCGCCCACCTCCCGCGTGGCGATCCGCGGTGCCCGCACGCCCGAGGGTGGCCTCCTCATCGAGGTCTCCGACCGTGGCCTCGGTATGCCGCCCAAGGAGCTTGCTGCCCTCAACGACCAGCTCGCGCACGGTGGCGACATCACCGCGGACACCGCCCGCCGCATGGGTCTGTTCGTGGTCGGAAGCCTCGCGAAGCGGCACGGTATCGCCGTGCGGCTGCGTCGCAACGGCGACGACAAGCAGGGCATCACGGTGTCGGTGCACCTGCCTGCGGCCCTGCTGGCCGACAGCACCCGGGGTGAGCGTCCCACCCGCCCGGCGGCCGTTGCCGCACCTGCTGTCGATGCCCCTGCGGCCGCGTCCCTCGCGGTCCCGACGGCGCCTGCTGTCGGTGGCACGACGAAGTCCGGCCTCCCGACCCGCGTGCGTGGTGCCAGCGGTGCCACGCCGAGCCCGGTGCCCGGCGCAGCCAAGAAGGTGCTGCCCACGCGCACACCGGGGGCGCACGGTCCCGCGGCCGCGAACGGCATACAGACTCCTGCCAAGCCCGTCATCGACCGTGCCGACGCGGCGGCGGAGGAGAAGGCGCCCACCAACGGCCACGCCGCCCCGGACAAGGTCGTCAACGGCGCGTCCGACAAGCCGGCCGTGAACGGCGCGCCGGTCGCGCCCGAGGAGGCCAGCCCGGCCCCGCAGGCTGCGGCCGACGCCCCGACCGCCGCTGTCGTCGAGCCCGAAGTCGCCCAGGCCTCCACCGAGAGCCAGGACTCTCCGGCGGCCGAGCCGGCCTCCGGCCCCCAGTTCTCCGCTTCCGGACTCCCGGTCCGCAAGCCGCGGGCCACCGGGATCACCGAGTACCGCGAGTTCGAGGACGGCCCGTCCACGCCGCAGGAAGAGGCGCCGACCAAGGTCGACGCCAAGTCGAGTGCCCCCGCCGCCAAGACGGGCCGACTCAGCTGGCTTCCCGGCCGTGCGAAGGCAGCGGCCGAGGCTGCCCGGATCGAGGCCGAGGCCGACGAGCCCCGTCAGATGCCCTCCAACCTGTCGGCCTGGCTCGACCACCGCGCCAAGATCGTCGAGGCCGGCAAGGCGCGTGAGCTGGGAGCCGATGCCCCGGCGACCGACGGCGAGACCCCGGCACAGACCGGCGTCGCAGCCCCGGGCGACTCGACCGACTCGAGCGACACCAGCGACTCGATCCCCGCGACCGACTCGACTGACTCGACCGACTCGACCGACTCGACCGACTCGACCACCGATCTGCACGTGCCCGAGGAGTGGGTGGCCGAGGTTGCCACGACCGAGGCTGCGGACACTGCGTCCGACCTGGGCTCCGACCACGACTCCGACGACGCGCCTGTCGCGGAGGCCGGAGCCGAGCGGGCCGCCGACGAGGCACCCGAGGCACCTGTCGTCGACGCGCCGGCTGAGGTGTCGGCGCCGGTCGACCGCCTCGATGTGGTCGAGGCTCCGGTCACGGGGTCGGACGACACGACGCCGCTGCCGACCCGCGTCCCAGGAGCCACGTCGGCTCTGGCCGCCCAGGACCCCACGGCTGCCGCGACCAGCTCGCGACCGGCCATGCGGGCGCACAACACGTCCTTCTTCGGCGCTCGTCGGGCCCGCGACGCGGCGGCCGCAACGCCGTCGCCCCAGGAGTCCGTCGCCAGCGCGCAGGTCGCCACCGCCGAGCCCGTGCTCGACGCCGAGCCCGTGCCTGACGTCGTGACAGAGCCGGTCGCCGTGGTCGAGGAGGCCGCCGTCGAGGAGACCGCCGAGGTTGTGGTCGTCGATGAGGCCGCCGTCGAGGAGACCGCCGAGGTTGTGGTCGTCGATGAGGCCGCCGTCGAGGAAACCGCCGAGGTTGTGGTCGTCGATGAGCAGGCCGACGAGGAGACCGCCGAGGTTGTGGTCGTCGATGAGCAGGCCGACGTCGAGGAGACCGCCGAGGTTGTGGTCGTCGATGAGCAGGCCAGCGCGCCTCGCGGCGCAAACCTCAACGACACGCCCATCTTCCGAGCGATGATGTCGCGCTGGCTCACCGACGACTCGTCGGTGCCCGCCTCGGCATCGTGGTCGACCAACGAGGCTGACCAGGCATGGTCTGCCGCCGCACGGATCGAGGAGACCCAACCCCTGGAAGAGTCCGCAGCCGGCCTCCCCATGCGACGCCCGGGCAGTTACCTGATCCCCGGGGCCGTTGACGAGGCCGACGAGAAGCCCGCTGCCCCCGCAGCATCGCGACGCGATCCTGAAGCGATCCGCCGCAACCTCAACCGCCACAAGAACGGCGTGAGCTCCGCTCGCACCGAGGCACAAGATGGAACACACCGAGAGGAAGCCGATGTACACCACTGACGCCATGGCCCAGCCCAAGGGCGAGTACGACTGGCTCGTGGCCAAGTTCACGACGGAGACCCCTGGCGTTTCACACGCCATCCTCGTCTCCGCCGACGGGCTTCCCATGGCCGCCAGCGAGCAGCTGCCCGTTGATCGCGCCGAGCAGATGGCAGCCGTGGCCTCGGGCATGGCCAGCCTGGCCTCGGGTGCGGCCCGCCTCTTCCAGGGCGGCACGGTCCTCCAGTCCGTCATCGAGATGGAGCTGGGCTACCTGCTCCTCATGAGCGTCGGAGACGGCTCGCACCTGGCAGCACTCACCAGCACCGACTCTGACATCGGTCAGGTCGGCTACGAGATGGCGGTCCTGGTTGACCGCGTCGGCAAGATGATCGACGCGTCTGCCCGGACCCCGATGTCGGGCTAGACCCATGGCGCCAGACGGACGCGACGTGTCGGCGGGCCCTCGGCTGGTCCGGCCGTACGCGTTGACGTCCGGACGCACCGAGTCCGTGGTCGACCTTCCCATCGAGGCCACGTTCGAGGTGCTTCCCTCCGGACGCACCACGACCTGGCCCGAGGGCGACCTCTCGGGGCGGATCATCGACCTGTGCTCGGCCAAGGAGTCGGTGGCCGAGGTCTCGGCAAAACTTCACATCCCACTCGGCGTCGCCCGGGTGCTCCTGGGTGACCTGGTCACCGGGGGGCACCTCAAGACGCGAACGACCATCTCCGAAAACACGACATCCGACGAACGACGTGAACTGATTGAAAGGACACTCAGTGGACTACGCGCCCTCTAGCCGCAACAGCGCCTCGACGAAGATTGTCGTGGCCGGCGGGTTCGGCGTCGGCAAGACCACCTTCGTTGGTGCCGTCTCCGAGATCGATCCCCTGCGCACCGAGGCTCTTGTCACCAACGAGTCCGAGGGCCAGGACGACATCTCCAAGGTGCAGCAGAAGCACACCACCACGGTGGCGATGGACTTCGGCCGCATCACCTTGGCCGAGAACCTCGTCCTCTACCTGTTCGGCACTCCTGGCCAGCGCCGGTTCTGGTTCATGTGGGACGACCTGGTCAAGGGAGCCATCGGTGCGGTCGTGCTGGTGGACGTCCGTCGCCTCGACGACAGCTTTGCCGCCGTCGACTACTTCGAGGCCAAGGGCCTGCCGTTCATCGTCGCGCTCAACCAGTTCGACGGTTCGCAGGAGTTCGGTCCCGACGAGATCCGCGAGGCCCTCGCGATCCCCTCGCACATCCCCGTCATCGCGGTCGATGCCCGCGACCGGGAGTCCGCCAAGCGGGCCCTGGTTCGCATCACCGAGTTCGCGCTGACGCAGCTCACGGGTGTGTCAGCCTCGGCCTGATCCCAGCCCGTCAGCGGACGCGCAAAGCTCGACCCCCGTCGCCGGGTGCCACTTCGCCGAAGTGGCACCCGGCGAAGTCGTGTCCAGCGGCCGGCGCACACTCGCCTTTTGCATGAGATAGCGCCGGGGTCGGGAGCTACGAGCCGGTCAGGACTCCCGCGAGCCGCTCGACGTCCTCGGGGCCGTCGAGGTCGGGCAAGCCCACGAAGACCGTCCGGACGCCGCGTTGCGCCAGCGTGAGGAGGCGCTCGTGGTGCAGCGCAGCTTCCCCCGCGTGGTGACGTGAGGCGAAGGTCGCGGCCGGGATTCGACCGCGCAGCCGCTCGACCCGGCGCCAGGTGTCGTCGCGGTCGATGCCGACGACAGGCAGGTCCAGAACGGTCACGGCCACGTCGTTCGGATCACGTCCCGCCCGGTCGCAGTGCCTGCGCAGCACGGCGAGCTTGCGATCGAGGGTGGGCAGGTCACTGGGGAGGTTGCAGGCGTCCGCGAGCTCCGCCGCGATGCGCAGAGTGCGCCGCTCGCCGCCGCCCCCCACGATGATCTGTGGCTGACCCAGAGGCCGCGGGTATGCCGTGGTCTCGGGCAACGTGACGCGCCTGCCCTCGTGCGCCTTGGTGCCCTTGCCCCACAGGGCGCGGATCGTCTCGATCGAGGCCTCGAGCTGGTCGAGCCGCTGTGCCGGCGGCGGAAAGGGCAGTCCGAACGCGAGGTGCTCGCGCTCCCACCAGCCTGCCCCGAGTCCGACGAAGGCGCGCCCCCCGGACAGGACGTCAAGCGTGGCAACGGTTTTCGCAATGATGCCGGGCGCGCGGAAGGTCACCGGCGAGACGAGGGTGCCGAGTCTCAGGTTCGTGTCCAGGCCGGCGAGCATGCCGAGCGTCACCCACGGCTCGGGGATCGGCTCCCAGGCCCGGTCCACCTGGGGGATCTGGATCAGGTGGTCCATCAGCGCGATTCCGCTGAAGCCGAAGTGGTCCGCCGCCAGGGCGACCGAACGCAGCCAGCCGGCCGGGTCCGCACCCCAGGGAAAGCGTGACACCTGGATCACGACCTCCAGCCCGAGGTCACCGGCTCCTGCCGTCGACCCCGCGTCCCCCGACCCAGCAGCCGTCGAATCGGCGGGTGCCGCGGCAGGAGGCGCCATCGGTCGCGCCGAGGGTGCTGCCTCGGTGACGATCCGGACCGCGTCCCAGCCCTGGTCCGCGAGGGAAGCCCGGACTCGCTCGAACGTCGCGAGCTGTCGGCCGAGGACGGCCGCTGGGACTGGTCGGTCTCGCTGGGCGTTGCGCGCGCGGCATACGGCCGGGGGTGTGTCGAAAAGCACTGCGACGCAAGGAAGTCCAGCGGCCCGGCCTTGCTCGCGGAGGCGGTCGCGGAGGTCCGGATCGAGGCCGAGCGTGTCGACGACGACGGTCAGTCGGCGGCGAGCTCGCGCAGCCACGACCTGGTGCAGGAGCGCGAACGCGTCGGCCGAGGCATCGAGGTCGAACTCACCGCTGCCCACCACCGCACGCAGGGCGTCCGACGACACAACCTCCTGCCGCCGGTAGTGCTGCGCGGCCCAGGTCGACTTGCCCGCACCGCTGGGGCCGACGAGCACGACCAGCGCCGGGTCGGGCAGCGGTGGCGCTGTGGTCAGCCCTCTGCCCTCGGCGCGTGGCTGACCAGCCCGACGAGGTTGCCCTCGCTGTCACGGATGAAGGCCATCCACTCGTCGCTGCCCGCGGGCCCGAGGGTGTCGTCGGTGTGGCTGAAGATGATGTGGGGCTCGGCCTCGACGACGACCCCGTCGGCGCGCAGCTCCTCGACGCGGGTGGGGACGTCGTCCACGGCGAGGTAGAGCAGGGCCGAGGTCGCGGCCTGCTCGAGGAGGAGCCGGGTGTCGCCGAGCCCGAAGAACAGCAGCCCGGGCGGGTCGAACCTGGCGAGCGGCGGCGACCCCAGCAGTCGTTCGTAGAAGACCGCCGCGCGGTCGAGGTCCTCTGCGTGCTGGGCCACCTGTGCCAGTCCCGTGCCACCTGTCATCGCACCCACCTCCTGCGCGTGAATCTACTGCTGGACGGTCCGTCGCCGCTCGAGGATCGCAGCGGCGACCTCCTGCGGATGGGTCTCGGGCAGCCAGTGCCCGGCATCGAGCTCGGTGAAGGTGTAGTCGGCGGCGACATGCCTCCGGGTGCGTTCGGCGGCCGCGCGGCCGAGCGCCGGGTCGTGCCGACCCCAGACATAGGACGTGGGCGTCGAGATCCGACGAGAGGCCGTCGTGTCGTCAGAAGCATTGCGGCGCAACGGTATTGCGCGATACCAGGCCAGCCCGCCACTGGCCATGCCCGGGCGACGGAACCGTGCGGCATACCTCTGCACGTCCTGCTCGGGCAGGCCGGAACGGCGCAGTGCGGCGGGCAGGCGACGACGCAGGACCAGCTCTGGCAGGGCCGGGACCTGGAAGGCGGCCATGTACCAGCTCCGCCGGGCCTGGTCCGCGTGACGCAGTGCCCAGGCGATGGCCCGGTGGTGCGGGGTGGAGACCACGGTGAGGCTCAACAGCCGTTCGGGGTGGCGCTCGGCGAACGCCCAGGCGACCGACCCGCCCCAGTCGTGGCCCACCAGGTGCACGCGAGCCTCGCCCAGCGAGTCGGCCAGGGCCAGCACGTCGGCCACGAGCTCGCCCATGCGATAGGCGGCGCGACCCCGGGGCAGCGCGCCCGGTGAGTATCCCCTCTGGTCGAACGCCACCACCCGTAGCCCGCCGGCGGCGAGCAGGGGCGCCACCTGCGACCACGTGTGTCGGTCCTGGGGCCAGCCGTGCAGCAGGACCACGACGTCGTCACCGACGACGCTGTCTGCGACGTCGAACACCAGGCCGTCCCGCATGAACTGCTCCACGCGGTGAACCTACCGGCGTGCGTGATGACGGCGGGCATGATGAGTCCTGTGCCGACCTTCCATTTCCACCACCGCTGGAGCCTGCCCGCCGCTCCCGGGCGGGTCTTCGACGCCCTCGCGGACGTGGAGCGGTACGCGCTGTGGTGGCCGCAGGTGCGCTCCGCCGAACGCATTGACGACCACTCCGGGCGCACCGACATCCGCAGCTTCCTGCCCTACACGCTCCACCTGGTGCTCCGACGGGAGGTCGAGGACCAGGCGACCGGTCGCCTGCGGGTGGAGGTCAGTGGCGACCTCGAGGGGTGGTGCGAGTGGCGGGTCCAGGACGCTGGCGACGGCGCCACGATCGCCGAGTTCGACCAGGAGGCCGTCGTCACCCCCATGCTGCTGGCCCGGACCGCTCGGGTGACCGGCCCGCTGCTGCGCGCCAACCACGGCTGGATGATGAGGTCGGGGCGAGCCGGTCTGGCGGACTACCTGGCGGGGAGCGCGTAGGGCGCACCGCTCGGCCCCCGCGCCACCGTGACCCGCGGTGCCCGAGGGGTGGGGGGTGCGGGACACTGGGGGCGTGACCAGACCCGCCGCCCAGTTCGCACTCGGGGGTCGGCGGGCGTGGATCGTGTATGCCGCGTCGGTGTCGGTCTACGTGCTGGCGGTCTTCCACCGCAGTTCACTCGGGGTGGCGGGGTTGCTCGCCAGCGAGCGCTTCGACATCGCCGCCACGCAGCTGTCCGTTTTCACGATGGTGCAGCTGCTGGTCTATGCGGCGATGCAGATCCCGGTCGGCGCGCTGCTGGACCGGTTCGGGCCCAAGCGGCTGCTGCTGACCGGCGTGACGCTGATGACCGTCGCGCAGCTGGGGTTCGCCTTCGCCGACTCCTTCGTCGTGGGTATCGCGGCCAGGGTGTTCGTCGGGATCGGCGACGCGATGATCTTCATCCCCCTGCTGCGGCTCGTGGCCCTGTGGTTCCCGCCGCTGCGCATCCCGATGGTCTCGCAGCTCACCGGTCTGCTCGGCCAGCTGGGGGCGCTCGTGGCGGCCACGCCCCTCGTGTACGCCCTCCATGAGTGGGGCTGGACACCGTCCTACGCCGGTGCCGCGCTGTTCGGGGTGGTCCTGGCGGCGATCGTGCTCGTGGTCGTGCGGGACTCGCCCAACCCCGACCACGAGCTCGACCAGATCAAGGTCCGGGCGCTGGCCCGCAGCGTGCGCGCCGCGTGGCGCACCCCCGGCACGCGGCTCGGGCTGTGGTCGCACTTCTCCGCCCAGTTCGGCGCGACGGTGTTCGCCCTGCTGTGGGGCTACCCGTTCCTCGTGGCGGGACAGGGGCTCTCGCCGAAGGCGGCCGGCATCCTGCTGATGCTGATGACGGTGACGACGGTGCTCACCAGTCCGCTCATCGGAGGGTTCGTCACGAAGTACCCCTTCTCGCGCTCGACCCTCATCCTCGGGATCGTCTTCTCGATCATGACCGTCTGGGCGGTCGTGCTGCTCTGGCCCGGGCGGGCGCCGCTGCCGCTGCTGGTGCTGCTCGTCGTCATCACGGCCGTCGGTGGTCCCGGGTCGCTGGTGGGATTCGACCTGGCCCGGACCTTCAACCCGCCCACGCGGCTCGGGAGCGCAACCGGGATCGTGAACGTCGGCGGCTTCCTCGCCTCGCTCTCGACCGTGACGCTGATCGGGATCATCCTCGACCGGGTGGCGCCCGGCGGGCCGAGCACCTATGACGTGGACACCTTCCGCGCCGCCATGTCGGTGCAGTACCTCGTCTGGGGCGCCGGCGTCGTGCAGATCCTGCGGTACCGGCGCAAGACCCGTCGGGCCCTGCGGGAGAGCGATCCCGAGGCCTACGCCGCCCTGCGGGCCGGCGAGACCATCACCCCCTGACCCGCCCTTCCTTCCCGACTTCTGGCCACCCGTACCGCACCCCGGAGGTTATTGAGGGGTTTGGTGCCAGATGGGTGGCCAGAAGTCGCGGTTGGCGGGGGGCCGAAATGGGTCGTTCAGGGCTCTCACCTGCGAAAATGCGGATTTCGTTACCGATTCGTGACCATTTCTGGACACGTGATCGAAGGAGTCTCGCTGCCTGCTGAAAGACATTCGTGTAACTCCCCGAAGTACACGTCTGTCATTTGCCGTACCGGCGCGTAAGGCGTGGGATTTGTGTGACTGGAGTGCTCCGAGTGAAAACCCGGCTCTAGTCTCGTGCGGCTGTCCCAACCACACCGGTCACCCGACTCGAGAGGCATCCCCCGTGCCGAACGCCCACCCCGCACGTCGCGCGCTACGCAGTGCCGCGACGCTCTCCATCGTGGGGATCCTGGCCGTCACCACGGGACTGTCCGCCTCTGCCGACCCGGGCCCGGTCTACCCGTCCAAGTCCCAGGTCGACAAGGCGAAGTCGGCTGTTGCCAGCACCTCCGGCAAGGTCTCGAGCCTCGACGCTCAGTACGCCACGGCCAGCGCCAGGCTGAGCCAGGTGCAGGAGAGCGCGGCAGCGGCGGCCGAGGCCTACAACGGGGCCCGCTACGAGCTCGACAAGCGCACCGCCGAGGCCGCCGCCGCCAAGAAGCGCGCAGCCCAGGCCCAGGAGATCGCCGACGCCGCGGGGCTGCAGGTGCGTCGCTACGCCGCCAGCGTCTACCAGCAGGGCGGCAACCTCGGCGAGCTCGAGGCCTATCTGTCGAGCACCGGCCCCCAGGACCTGATGGACCGCGCCACCGCCATCGAGGCCGTCAGTGACTCCCGGACCCGCACCCTGCAGCGGGCAGCCGCCTCCTCGATCGTCGCCGACACCATGCGCAAGCAGGCCGCGAGCGCCGAGGCGGCGCAGGCCAAGGCGGCAGAGGCCGCCCAGGCGGCCCGCAACGCAGCGCAGGCACAGGCCGACCAGGCCCAGGCCGCAACGGCCCAGATCCAGCACCAGCAGCAGGCCCTCACCGTGCAGCTGGCCAGCCTCCGCAAGACCTCGGTCGCCCTCGAGAAGCAGCGCCAGGACGGTCTGGCCGCGGCCGCCGTCGCCCGTGCGGCAGCGGCCGAGGCGGCGCGGCAGGCCCGCCTCGCCGCAGAGCGAGCCAAGGCAGCGCGCACCGCCGCCGCACGCAAGGCCGCCGAGCGCGCCGCGGCTCGTGCCGCCGCGGAGGCGGCCCGCCAGAAGGCCGCTGCCGAAGCCGCCGAGCAGGCTGCCCGCGAGGCCGCCCAGCAGAACCAGCCGAAGCCCAGGCCGCAGCCCGAGAACCCGCCTCCGCCGCCGTCCACCAACGGTGGGGTCTCCGCGGTCATCGCGTACGCCCGGGCCCAGATCGGCAAGCCCTACGAGTGGGGTGGCGACGGTCCGAACACGTTCGACTGCTCCGGCCTCACGATGCGCGCCTGGCAGCGAGCCGGTGTCGGCCTCTCGCACTACACCGGTGCGCAGTGGGACGAGACGTCACGGGTCGCCATCAGCGACCTGCGCGCCGGCGACCTCGTCTTCTTCGGCAGCTCCGGCCCGAACAGCCACCACGTGGGTCTCTACATCGGCGACGGCCAGATGATCGAGGCTCCCTATACCGGGGCTAACGTCCGCTACGCCTCGATCTACCGGTCGGACCTCGTCTCCTACGGCGGTCGTCCCTAGCACCGCGACCGGCGCGGCCCACGGCCCGCCGCCCGCCGCGCCGCCCGCCGCGCCGCCGGCGCGCTCGGGCGCTGACACACGCGGCATACCCCCAAGCACCAGGCCCCCAGGTTGACGTGACGTCGCCTGGGGGCCTGTGTATGCCGGTTGCGCGCCGCCGCGCGCGGTCTCAGTCGGTGGGCGGCTTGGCCTCGGACATCGGCTCGGCGGACACGTCGGGCATGCGCCAGCGAGCAGTCGTCATGCCCGCTTCCTTGGCACGCTGGATCGCCTCGCGCACCACCCGCTCGGCCTCCTCGCGCCCGGCCCAGTGGGCGCCTTCGACGGACTTGCCGGGCTCGAGGTCCTTGTAGGTCTCGAAGAAGTGCTGGATCTCGAGGCGGTCGAAGCTGCTGACCTGCTCGAGGTCGACGAGGTGAGCCTGGCGCGGGTCGCCGGCCGGCACGCAGAGGATCTTGTCGTCACCGCCGGCCTCGTCGCGCATGTGGAACATCCCGATCGGGCGGACCCGCACCAGGCAGCCGGGGAAGGTCGGCTCCTCCAGCAGCACCAGCGCGTCGAGCGGGTCGCTGTCCTCACCGAGGCTGTCCTCGACGTAGCCGTAGTCAGCGGGGTAGCGCGTGGAGGTGAACAGCAGCCGGTCCAGCCGGATGCGACCGGTCTCGTGGTCCACCTCGTACTTGTTGCGATGCCCCTTGGGGATCTCGATGGTGACGTCGAACTCCACGACGATGTCCCTTCAGTTGTGCCCATGCCTGAGACGTGGTGCGCGGGCCTATGACCTAGGCTCGCGGCTAAGTGTTCCGTATGACGCAAGTCCAGCGCTGAGGGGGTCGAGTGCGTCGCATCCTGGCCGCCCTGCTGGCGGTGGTGGTGCTGGGGGTGGCCTACGCAGCCCTCGACGTGTTCGACATCGTGCCCGGGATTCTGACGCGTGACCAGCCACGCGCGGCGCCGACCCCCACCACCCCCACGGGCACCGCGACGCCCACCGCCGCCGTGCCCACCATCGATCCCGCCGCGCAGCCGCTCGAACCCGCCTCCGCCAGTGCACCCATCCCAGACCCCGCGGCGCTGGCCAAGGCGCTCGCGACCGTCGTCGCCGACCCTGCCCTGCGTCCCGGGCCGGGCGTCGTGGTCCGCGACGCCTTCACGGGCCAGACGCTGCTGAGCAAGGATGCCGCCCGGGCGCGCGTGCCCGCCTCGACGGCCAAGCTGCTGACTGCCCTCGCGGTCGACACGACGCTCGACCCGCTGGCCACCCTCCCCACCACCGTGGTGCAGGGGGCCACGCCCGACGAGATCGTGCTGGTCGCGGGCGGCGACACGATGCTGGCCCGGGCCAAGGGGACGCCCACCGCCGTCGAGGGTCGCGCCGGCCTGGCCGACCTGGCCGGTCAGGTCGCCCTGGCTCTGCAGGGCGCGGGGACCACGCAGGTCACCCTCCGGCTGGACACGACCTACGCCAAGGGTCCGCGCTGGGCGCCCGGCTGGAACCAGGCAGACGTGAGAGCGGGCTTCGCCGGCGGGGTCTCGATGTTGGGCCTGGCAGGCCAGCGGGCCGTGCCGTTCAAGCCGGCTCCACGCAACCCCGAGGCCGCCGTGGGCGCCGCCTTCGTGGGCGCCCTGGCCAAGGTCGGCATCACGGCCACCCTCGCCCCGGAGGCCACCTGGTCGACGAAGGTGCCCGAGGGCGCCACCGAGGTGGGGCGGGTGGAGTCGGCTCCGATCGGTGACATCCTCGCCCTCGCCCTCGACGACAGCGACAACGGGCTCACCGAGGGGCTCGCGCGACAGGCGGCCGTGAAGGCAGGGGGTCCCGCGACCTTCGCTGCAGCCGTGTCGTTCGTGACGAAAACGGTGAAGGCCCAGGGCGTCGATCTCACGGGGGTGGTCCTCAAGGACACCAGTGGGCTCACCTCAGGTCAGGCGATCCCTCCGCAGGTGCTCTCCGACGTGCTCCAGCTCGGAGCAGACGGGTCGGTCCCCGCCATGCAGGACACCATCGCGCGGCTGCCCGTGGCGGGCCTGTCCGGCACGCTGTCGACCCGCTTCCATGCGAAGGGGACGCGCGCTGTCGCCGGCCTGGCCCGCGCCAAGACCGGCACCCTCACCGGTGTGAGCGCCATGGCCGGCACGGTGATCGACGCCGACGGACGCGTGCTGTCCTTCGTCGTCCAGGCCGACGGACTCCCCGGAGGCCCCGGAACGCTGAACGCGCGGGCCGCGTTGGACCGCTTCGTGGCGGTGCTCGCGACCTGCGGGTGTCCCTGACCTACCGTGAGGGGATGACCGTGTCCGAGGCAGCAGCTCCGAAGACCACCCGCTACGTCGACTGGCAGTTCGCCAAGGCCACCGGGACGCGGCTGGTGCCCGCGGGGCCCAAGGTGACGGTGGCCGAGGCCGGCGAGGTCGTCGCGTCGGTGCGTGCCGCAGCCCATCGGGCTCAGCAGCCCGTGGCCGAGACCGCCCGGCTGCACGCCCCGGGCGACGCCCCCGGGCCCGTCGTCGTCGACCGTCGCACCTGGATCTCGCTCAACGCCGACTCGATGTCGGCGCTCATGGATCCCGTCTTCGGCAAGCTCGTCGACAGCCAGAAGACGGCACCGAACCAGACCATGCAGGCCATCGGCGGCAAGGTCACCGGCGGGGAGGCCGGGGCGCTGCTTGCCTTCATGTCGAGCAAGGTCCTCGGCCAGTACGACCTGGCGCCCGGGGGCACGCCCCAGCTGATGCTCGTGGCCCCCAACCTCGTCCAGGTCGAACGCGAGCTCGGCCTCGACCCGGCCGACTTCCGGCTCTGGGTCTGCATGCACGAGGAGACCCACCGCGTGCAGTTCACGGCGGTGCCGTGGCTGCGCGACCACATGATCGAGCGGGTTCGCACCCTGGCATCCGACCTGGTCCCCGACCCCGAGACCCTGCAGGAGACGCTCTCGCGCCTCACCAAGCAGCTGCCCGACGCACTCAAGAGCGGGGGCGCCGGCCTCACCGACCTGATCGCCTCGCCCGAACAGCGTGCCGAGCTCGCCCGCGTCACCGCCGTCATGTCGCTGCTCGAAGGGCACGCCGACGTCGTCATGGACGAGGTCGGTCCCCAGATCATCCCCTCCGTCGCCCACATCCGCAGCAAGTTCAACGAGCGCCGCAAGGGCGTCGGGGCCTTCGACCGGGTGCTGCGCCGCCTGCTGGGGCTCGAGGCCAAGATGCGGCAGTACCGCGACGGCGCGATCTTCGTCCGCGAGGTGACGGAGGCGGTCGGCACCGACCCTCCAGGGCGCTCAGGTTGCGGGGAGGGGCTCCGATGACTGGTCCCCACCCGGCGACCGCGGCGATCCGGGTCGCCGTGCGCGCGACCCTGGCCGAGTGCCGCCCCGGCGACCTGGTCCTCGTCGCGTGCAGCGGGGGAGCGGACTCGCTCGCGCTCGCAGCCGCGGTCGCCTTCGAGGCGCCCAAGCTGGCGGTCCGGGCCGGAGCGGTCGTGGTCGACCACGGGCTGACGGCCGAGTCGGCGACCGTTGCCCGTCGGGCCGCGGCCCAGTGCGACGCCCTCGGACTCGTGCCCGTGAGCTGGGAGACGGTCGACGTGGTCCCGGGCCCGGACGGCCTCGAGTCCGCGGCGCGCGACGCCCGTTACGCCGCGCTCGGCGGAGCCGCCGACCGGCACGACGCGCGCCTCGTGCTCCTCGGCCACACCCTCGACGACCAGGCGGAGCAGGTCCTGCTCGGCCTCACCAGAGGTGCGGGTGCCCGCTCCCTCGCCGGTATGCCGCGGGCCCGCGACCGCTTCCGGCGTCCCCTTCTCGGGGTCACCAGGGCGCAGACCCGTTCCTCGTGCGCGGCGGAAGGCCTCACCTGCTGGGACGACCCGATGAACGACGACCCGGCCTTCACGCGCGTCCGGGCCCGCCGGGCGCTCCTGGACCTCGAACGCGACCTCGGCCCCGGTCTCGCCGCCGCCCTCGCGCGGACGGCCGACCTCCTGCGGGAGGACGCCGACCACCTCGACGACCTCGCCGACGCCGCCCTCGCGACCCTGGGGGGCAGTCCGTGGGCGGTCGACGAGCTTGCGGCTCTGCCGCGAGCCGTCCGCACCCGGGTCTGGCGGCGCCTGGCGGTCGCGGCCGGTGCGCCGGCCGGGCAGGTGAGCACCCGGCATACCGAAGCCTGTGACGCGCTCCTCACGCAGTGGCACGGGCAAGGACCCGCCCACCTGCCCGGAGACCTGCGTGCGACCCGATCCGGCGGCCGGGTATCCATCGCCCCGCGGGCTCGGGTTGAATAGCCTCGCACCGGAGCCATCGACCTAGGAGTTGTGCCGTGGACGCTGCCCACATGGGAGCCGATCTCGAGAAGGTCCTCATCACCGAGGAGGAGATCCACGCCAGGCTCGACCAGCTCGCGACCGAGATCTGGGCCGAGTACGAAGGCAAGGACCTGCTGCTCGTCGGCGTCCTCAAGGGCGCCGTCATGGTGATGGCCGACCTGTCCCGCGCGCTGCCCGGCACGGCCCCCGTCGACTGGATGGCCGTGTCGTCCTACGGATCTGGCACGAAGTCCTCGGGTGTGGTCCGGATCCTCAAGGACCTCGACACCGACATCACCGGCAAACACGTCCTCATCGTCGAGGACATCGTCGACTCCGGGCTGACGCTGTCGTGGATCAAGGCCAACCTGGAGTCCCGCTCGCCGGCCTCGGTGGAGATCTGCACGCTGCTGCGCAAGCCCGAGGCCGCGAAGGTCGAGATCGACGTCAAGTGGGTCGGCTTCGACATCCCCAACGAGTTCGTCGTGGGGTACGGCCTCGACTACGCCGAGAACTACCGCAACCTGCGCGAGGTGGGCACCCTCGCCCCCCACGTCTACGCCTGAGGCGTAGTCGGAACACTGGGCCCATCCGGGTCGTTGACCAGCACGAGCCACCGGAGCACTGCGTAGTACCGTCGTGGTAGAGCCGTGCCCAGGCCGGGCAACGGCACCCAGCGTCAGCGAGCAGGAGGAACGGGGCGGCCAGCCCCGCTACACACATGGATTTCAAGCGCATCCTTCGGGCCCCGTTGTTCTGGGTCGTCGCCGTCATCGCGATCACGCTGATGGTCTTCAGCCTCAGCGACGCCGGCGGCTACACGCGGATCGACACCTCCGCCGCACAGCAGCTCATCACCGAGAAGAAGGTGGAGCGCGCCGTCGTCACGAACAACGAGGTGGTCGACCTCGACCTCAAGAAGGGTGTGACCTACTCCGACGGCAAGAACGTCAAGGACGCGACCAAGGTCCGCACGCAGTACGTCGACGCGGCCGGTCCCTCGTTCATCAAGCTGCTCGAGGACAACGCCCCGCCCGGTCGCATCAACCAGGTCATCAAGGACACCAACCCGCTGCTCTCCCTGCTGGGTTCGCTGCTGCCGATCATCATCCTGCTCGGCCTCTTCTGGTTCCTGATGAACCAGATGCAGGGTGGCGGTTCGCGCGTCATGCAGTTCGGCAAGTCCAAGGCCAAGCTCGCCACCAAGGACACGCCCAAGGTCACCTTCGCGGACGTTGCCGGCGCCGACGAGGCGGTCGAGGAGCTCCACGAGATCAAGGAGTTCCTGGCCGAGCCGGCGAAGTTCCTCGCGGTGGGCGCCAAGATCCCCAAGGGTGTCCTGCTCTACGGCCCTCCCGGCACGGGCAAGACGCTGCTCGCCCGAGCCGTCGCCGGTGAGGCGGGAGTGCCGTTCTACTCGATCTCCGGTTCGGACTTCGTCGAGATGTTCGTCGGCGTCGGTGCGAGCCGGGTGCGTGACCTGTTCGAGCAGGCCAAGGCCAATGCCCCGGCCATCGTCTTCGTCGACGAGATCGACGCCGTGGGCCGCCACCGTGGCGCCGGCCTCGGCGGTGGGCACGACGAGCGTGAGCAGACCCTCAACCAGCTGCTGGTCGAGATGGACGGCTTCGACGTCAAGACCAACGTCATCCTCATCGCGGCGACGAACCGTCCCGACATCCTCGACCCGGCCCTGCTGCGCCCGGGCCGCTTCGACCGCCAGATCGCGGTCGAGGCTCCCGACATGATCGGCCGCCACCGCATCCTCGAGGTGCACTCCCAGGGCAAGCCGATGGCCACCGGCGTCGACCTGCTGGCGGTCGCCCGGCGGACCCCCGGCTTCACCGGTGCCGACCTCGCCAACGTGCTCAACGAGGCCGCCCTGCTCACGGCTCGCAGCGACGGTAAGCTCATCGACGACGCAGCCCTGGACGAGGCCATCGACCGCGTCATCGCGGGCCCGCAGAAGCGCACCCGGATCATGTCCGCCAAGGAGCGCAAGATCACGGCCTACCACGAGGGTGGGCACGCGATCGTAGCAGCGGCCATGAACCACCTCGACCCGGTGACCAAGGTGACGATCCTGCCGCGTGGCCGCGCCCTCGGCTACACGATGGTGATGCCGACCGACGACAAGTACTCCACGACGCGCAACGAGATCCTCGACCAGCTGTCCTACGCGATGGGTGGCCGCGTGGCCGAGGAGGTCGTCTTCCACGACCCCACGACCGGTGCCTCGAACGACATCGAGAAGGCCACCGGCATGGCCCGCAAGATGGTCACCGAGTTCGGCATGAGCGAGCGGATCGGCGCCATCAAGCTCGGCCAGTCGCAGGGCGAGGTCTTCCTCGGCCGCGACATGGGCCACCAGCGCGACTACTCCGAAGAGGTCGCCAGCATCGTCGACGAAGAGGTGCGCAAGCTCATCGACGCCGCCCACGACGAGGCCTGGCACGTCATCAACGACAACCGCGACATCCTCGACCGGCTGGTCCTGGATCTGCTCGAGCACGAGACGCTCAACGCCAAGGAGCTCGCGGCCATCTTCGAGCCGATCCGCAAGCGTCCCGTGCGCCCGACCTGGCTCTCCAGCGAGACCCGCTTCCTCTCCGACCAGCCGCCCGTCCTGACCCCGGCCGAGAAGGCCGCCCAGAACGGCTCGGCCCCGGTCCTGGAGGCCGCCGGCACCGACCGGGCCACCGCCGAGGCGATCGACAAGGCTGCCGAGGCCGGTGCGGTCAAGTCACACGAGGAGCACCCGCCCACCCAGGTGATCGAGGTCCCCGAGGGTGGCCAGGTCGATCCGAATGGCCACTGAGGGCAAGCCTCACGTGGTCGACCAGCCGCGTGCGGAGGCGGCAGTGCGTGAGCTGCTGATCGCGATCGGCGAGGACCCCGACCGCGAGGGACTGGTCGAGACGCCGGCCCGCGTCGCGCGAGCCTATGGCGAGTTCTTCGCGGGGCTGGCCCTCGACCCCGCGGAGGTCCTCGCCAAGACCTTCCAGATCGAGCACGACGAGATGATCCTGGTGCGCGACATCGAGGTCTACTCGATGTGCGAGCACCACCTCGTCCCCTTTCACGGCGTGGCCCACGTCGGCTACATCCCTGCCAAGGACGGCCGCGTGACCGGGCTGTCCAAGCTGGCCCGGCTCGTCGAGATGTATGCCCGGCGACCGCAGGTCCAGGAGCGGTTGACGACGCAGGTCGCCGACTCCCTCGTCACCCACCTCGGCGCCCAGGGCGTCATGGTGATCGTCGAGTGCGAGCACCTGTGCATGTCGATGCGCGGCATCCGCAAGCCCGGGTCGCGGACCATCACCTCGGCCGTCCGCGGCCAGCTGCGCGACCCGGCCACCCGGGCCGAGGCCATGGCGCTGCTGCTGGGGGGCAAGCGGTGAGCGGACGCGAACTCGCGCGCCCCACCACCCCTGCCAACACCAACAGCCGGCTACCCGGCATACTCGCGGCCTCCACGGCGCCTCGACTGCTCGGCAACCTCACCTACTTCGTCGGCACGGTGGACCTGCTGACCGGCCTGCTGCACTCCTGGCGGCTGCACCTGCACGGTCTCACCGAGATGCTCCCCGGGGCGCTGTCCGATGCGGCGGCGGCGGCCACCGTCGTGTCCGGGATCTTCCTGATCGTGCTCGGACACTCGCTCAAGCGCCGCAAGCGCAGGGCCTGGCGGGCGGCGGTCGGACTGCTGGCCCTGTCGGTCGTCCTGCACGCCATCAAGACCGAGCCCGCCTCTGCAGTCATCTCCCTCGTCGGGCTCGGGCTGCTGCTTCGGTACCGCGCCCAGTTCCGCGCCCTGGGTGACCCGACGACCCGCTGGCGGGCAGTGCGCGCGTTCGTGGTCCTGCTCGTCGTGTCCGTCCTGGCCGGCGGCCTGGTCATCTGGCTCAACCGGCGCGACATCGTCGGCGGCTTCCCCGGGCTGGGGGAGTTCGTGCAGGAGCTGGGCCTGGGCATGGTCGGCGCCAACGGACCCCTGACCTTCACCCAGGACAGGGCCGCGGACATCGTCGGGTCCCTGCTGCTCGGCCTCGGGCTGATGACGCTGCTGACGCCCGTCTACCTCGCGCTGCGGCCCGCCGAACCCGTGCCGTCCCTGACCGCCGACGACGAAGCCAGGCTCCGTGCGCTCGTCGACCGGCACGGCGACTCCCTCGCCTACTTCAACACCCGTCGCGACAAGTCGGTGATCTGGTCCTCGTCCGGCAAGGCGGCGATCGCCTACCGCGTGGTGTCCGGTGTGATGCTGGCCAGTGGCGACCCGGTGGGTGACCCCGAGGCCTGGCCCGGCGCGATGCACGCGTTCCTCGCGGAGGCGGACGCCCACGCGTGGACCCCCGCCGTGTTGGGCTGCTCGGAGCACGCAGGCACGATCTGGGTGCGCGAGACGGGCTACACGGCCCTGGAGCTCGGCGACGAAGCCGTCGTGGACGCCTCGGCCTTCACGCTCGAGGGCCGCCCCATGCGCAACGTGCGCCAGATGGTGGGGCGGGTCGCGCGGGCCGGGTATGCCGTCGACGTCTGCCGCGTCCGCGACGTCACCGCCGCTGTGCGTGACCGAGCGATGGCGGACGCCTCCGCGTGGCGGTCCAGCGCCACCGAGCGCGGGTTCTCCATGGCGCTGGGCAGGTTGCTCGACGAGGGCGACCCCGAGTGCGTGTTCGTGGCCGCACGGCAGGATGGGGTCGTGCGAGCCTTCCTGCAGTTCGTCCCCTGGGGTCCCGACGGGATGTCCCTGGACGTCATGCGACGCGACTCGAGCGCGGACGCTGGGGTCAACGAGCTGATGATCACCGAGGCGCTCGCAGCCGCCCCGGGTCTGGGCGTGCAGCGCGTGTCGCTGAACTTCGCGGCCTTTCGCTCCGTGCTGGAACGCGGTGGCAAGCTGGGTGCGGGGCCCGTGCTCAAGTCCTGGCGACGGGTGCTGCTCTTCGCGTCGCGATGGCTGCAGATCGAGAGCCTCTACCGGTTCAACGCGAAGTTCCAGCCGCAGTGGCAGCCGCGGTTCCTCGTCTACCCCTCGGGATCGGACCTGCCGCGGGTCGGACTGGCCGCGCTCGAGGCGGAGGCCTTCCTCACCTGGCCCACGCTCGGCCGGCTCGGCGGTGGCGCGTGAGCACCCCGGGCGGGGCTGGCACCGGGGCTGGCAAGGGGGCTGGCACCGGGGCCGGCACTGGGGCTGTCGCGTGGCCGCTGCGGCGGGACGACGGACTGCCGGTGGTGATGGGGGTGGTCAACGTGACCCCCGACTCGTTCAGCGACGGCGGCCAGTGGTTCGAGCCGTCCGCGGCGATCGAGCACGGCCGTGAGCTGGTCTCCGAGGGCGCCGACATCGTCGATGTCGGCGGGGAGTCGACCCGGCCCGGCGCCGAGCGTCCGTCGGTGGCCGAGGAGAAGCGCCGGGTGCTTCCGGTCGTCGCCGCCCTGGCCGCGGCAGGCGCGGTCGTGTCGGTCGACACCATGCGTGCGGAGGTGGCGGCGGAGGCGCTCGCGGTCGGAGCGGCCATCGTCAACGACGTGAGCGGAGGCATGGCAGACCCCGAGATGGCCGGCGTCGTCGCCGCGGCAGGGGTGCCGTTCGTGGCGATGCACTGGCGTGGACACAGCGTCGACATGCAGTCCCGGGCGGTCTACGACGACGTGGTGGCCGAGGTGGTGGCCGAGCTGTCCCACCGGGCAGGGGAGCTCGCGGCCGCCGGGATCGCGGCCGACCGGATCGTGCTCGATCCCGGCTTCGGGTTCGCCAAGCTGACGGGGCACAACTGGTCGCTCCTGCGCGGGCTCGACCGGCTGCTGGAGCTCGGCTACCCGGTGCTGGTGGGCACCTCGCGCAAGACGTTCCTCGGTCGGATCGGGGTGCCGGCGGGGAGTGAGCCACGGCCACCCCTGGATCGCGACATACCCACCGCTGCGACGTCCATGCACGCCGCGCGACTGGGAGCGTGGGGCGTGCGCGTCCACCACCTCCCCTCGACCCTCGACGCCATGCGGGTCGCCCGCGCCATCCAGGACGCGCAGTGACGCGGACAACATCGACAGAGGTGCAGCGTTGACAGCGGGCAAGATCAACAGAGGTGCAGCAATGACACGGGCAACATCGACAGAGACGCAGCGATGACGGATCAGATTGTCCTCAAAGGGATTTCAGCCAAGGGCTACCACGGCGTCCTCGACTTCGAGAAGCGAGACGGACAGACCTTCGTCGTGGACGTGACCATGCACGTCGACCTCGGGCCGGCCGGCACGAGCGACGACCTGGCTGACACGGTCAACTACGCCGAGGTCGCGGGCGACGTCGTGGCGCTCATCGAGGGCGACTCCCTCGACCTGATCGAGGCCCTCGCGTCCCGCATCGCCGACCGCGTGCTCGCGCGGCCACTCGTCGAGGCGGTCGAGGTCGTCGTCCACAAGCCCGAAGCCCCCGTGGGGCACCCGTTCACCGATGTGCAGGTGCGGGTCAGTCGCGAACGCCAGTCGCACGTCGTGATCGCCATGGGCTCCAACGTCGGCGACTCCATCGAGACCCTGCACGACGCCGCCATCTCGCTCTACGGGCTGATCGACATCATCGAGGTCTCCTCCGTCGTCGAGACCGATCCGGTGGGCGGTCCCGACCAGCCGGCATACCTCAACGCGGTGGTGACCGGGACGACTCACCTCGCGCCGTCCTCGCTCCTGGCCGGCTTGCACGACATCGAGCGCGCGCACGGGCGGACCCGCGAAGTCCGTTGGGGCCCAAGGACCCTGGACCTCGACCTGATCCAGTACGGCGATCCGGTGTTCGACACCGACATCGTCATGGACAGCCCGACGCTCACCCTTCCGCACCCGCGGGCGCACGAACGCAGCTTCGTGCTGCTGCCCTGGCTCCAGGCCGACTCGGAGGCTGTCCTGCGCGTCGGCGGCCAGGTCAGGCGGGTAGCCGACCTCGTCAGCGGGATGGACGTGTCCGGCGTTCGCCCGGGGCCCGACATCGACCTGCTGGAGGGGCCGTGGTGAACGAGGGCCACGGGCTGCGCTGGGCGCAGCTCGCCGGGATCGTCGTCGTCGTCGGCCTGCTGTCGTGGCTCGGCTGGCGGCTCTACCTCAATGCCGGCCACCTGCTCGGACCCGCGTCCTGGGTCTCGGCGGTCATGCTCGTCGCCATGGCGGTCCTCGTCATCGGCGCCGGGCTGCCGGTGCGCCGCTTCCTGCGCGGCGAGGCGCGCAAGTCGCTGAGCCCGATCAGGGCGGCCCGCACGCTGGTCCTGGCCCAGGCTGCCGCGCTCACGGGGTCAGGGGTGCTCGGGTGGTATGCCGCGCAGGTGGCGCACGCGCTCTCGGACGTCGACCTGCCGGGCTACCGCGACCTGCTCTGGCGGCTGCTCGCGCTGTGCGCGGCGTCGTTGGTGCTCACCACCGCGGGGATGCTGACCCAGCGGATGTGCCGCGTCGACCCGCCCGGCGACGCGGACCGCGACTCGCACTCCTGACCCCGCGCCGCGGCATACCCCCTCCCCAGCCCGCCCCTATCGCTAACCTCTGCTAGCAGATCTTGGCTCTCTCAGCAGAGGTTGCACCGTGCGCTGAGACAGCGAACTTCTGCTAGCAGAGGTTAGGCAGCGGGGGTCGGGCGGCCTCGTCGGGCGGCCTCGTCGGGCGGCGGGGAGTGAGTGTCGCACTCCTGATGTGGCTACTTGTCGACGTCGCCCACGACGAAGAACATCGAGCCGAGGATCGCCACCATGTCGGCGATGAGGTTGCCGGGCAGCACCTCGGCGAGCACTGCGACGTTGTTGAACGACGCCGACCGGAGCTTGAGTCGCCACGGGGTCTTCTCCCCGCGCGACACGAGGTAGTAGCCGTTGAAGCCGAGCGGGTTCTCGGTGGCGGTGTAGAGGTCGCCCTCGGGCACCTTGAGCACCTTGGGCAGCTTGACGTTGACCGGACCCTGGGGGAGCGACCTGAGCCGGTCGAGACATGCCTCGGCGAGGTCGAGGCTCACGTGCACCTGCTCGAGGAGCACCTCCAGCCGGGCCAGGCAGTCGCCGGCCGTGCGCGTCACCACGCGACCGGGTCCGCCCTCGGCGAACAGTTCGGCGTAGGCGAGGTAGGGCTCGTCGCGCCGCAGGTCCATGTCGACGCCGGCAGCACGCGCGATTGGACCCGAAACCCCATACGCCGCAATCACTTCCGGCGACACCACGCCGACTCCGCGCGTGCGGGCCTCCAAGATCTCGTTGCCCACGATGAGCGACTCGATGTCGGGCAGTCGCCCACGGACTGCTGACACGGCATAGGCGACGCGGTCGAGCCAGCCGGCGGGGAGGTCCTCCTTGAGCCCGCCCACGCGGTTGAACATGTAGTGCATCCGCCCGCCCGACGCCTCCTCCATGACCGCCTGGAGCTCCTCGCGCTCACGGAAGGCGTAGAAGATCGGAGTGATCGCGCCGAGCTCGAGGGGGTAGGAGCCGAGGAACATCAGGTGGTTGAGCACGCGGTTGAGCTCGGCCAGCAGGGTGCGCGCCCACACCGCCCGCTCGGGCACCTCCATGCCGAGCATCCGCTCGACGCCGAGCACCACGCCCAGCTCGGACGAGAAGGCCGACAACCAGTCGTGGCGGTTGGCCAGGACGATGATCTGGCGGTAGTCGCGGACCTCAAAGAGCTTCTCCGCGCCGCGGTGCATGTAGCCCACGATGGGTTCGGCCGACACGATGCGCTCGCCGTCGACGACGATGCGCAGCCGCAGCACGCCGTGGGTTGCCGGGTGCTGCGGACCGATGTTGAGGACCATGTCCGCCGTGGCCAGGCCGCCGGCGCCCATGCCGACGGTGAGCTCGCGTCGGCCTTCCGTCGTGGTCACCTCGCCAGTCTGCCGTATGCCGCGTGGTCGCCGCGGTGCAAGGGCGTCAGGTCAGGCGGTCCCGGGTCAGCCGGGTCAGCCGGGGCAGGCCGGTCAGCCGGGGCAGCCGGGGATGTTGCGCATCGAGGTGGCGTTGCCGTTGGCGTCGATCTGGACGAGCACGGTGTTCTCGCGGTCGGCCAGCCCCTTGAGGGCGGCGGGAGCGACCGACTTGATCTGCAGCGGCTGGTCCTTGTCGATGCAGTGGCTGTAGAGGATCCGGGCTCCGGCAGCCACCGGGATCGTGTAGGTCAGCTTGGCGTTCTGGTTGGTGTACGGCACCGCGCCCACGAACGGGCCGGTGGGCACGCCGTCCTTCGCCAGCTTGGCATCGTCCAGCTTCTTCCACGTCCAGCGGTCCAGCTCGATGACGGCGGTGCCCGCGACCGAACTCACCTTGGTCACGACACCGAAGTCGAAGGCGCGGCCCTTGACGTCCGACTTGGGGGCCTTGGGCGTGGCCGGCGTGTCGCCAGCGGGAGGCTTCGCAGTGACGGTCGGCGTGACCGTCACGGTGACGTCGCCACCGGTGGCGGGAGAGTCGGACCCACAGGCGGACAGCAGTGCACCAGCCGCGAACGCGACCAGGGTCGCGGCGGTGGTCGCGCGCAGGTGGTGCTGGTGCTTCATGGGGACAGGGGTCCTTTCGAGTGACAGCAACAGTCAAGTTTGCCCTCGAAGGAGCGCCTGACAAAACCGGGCGATCTGCGGCAGGCTGATCGCGTGCCCGCCCCGCCTGCTGTCGACGCCGCCGACTTCCTCGATCTGGGCGACCCCACCGTCGTCGCGGACCCCTACCCGCACCTCGCCGCACTGCGGACGGTCGCTCCGCTCGCCTGGCACAGCGGCCTGGGTGTCTGGCTCGCGAGTGGACATGCCGAGGCCGGTGCCGTCCTGCGTGACCGACGGCTGGGCAGGGTGTTCGCACCCCGCACTCCGGACGCCGACTGGGACACCTTCAACTGGCTGCACGCCGACTCGATCCTCGACAGCGAACCGCCGAAGCACACCCGCCTGCGGCGCCTGGTGGCCGGCGCCTTCGGGCGTGGGCACGTGCAGCGCCTGGCCCCCCGGATCCAGGAGCTGGCCGAGGGGCTGCTCGCGGAACTGCCAGACGGCGAGTTCGACGTCATCGAGCACTACGCCGAGCCGTTGCCCGTCCTGGTGATCGCGGAGCTGCTCGGTGTCCCCGAAGCCGATCGCCACCACCTGCGGCCCTGGTCCCAGGCCATCGTGCGGATGTACGAGGTGGGCCGCACCCCGGCCGACGAGGCGGCGGCGCGCGAGGCCTGTGGTGCGTTCGCGGCATACGTCGAAGAGCTCGCGGCGCACCGCGCCGAGGCGCCGGGCGACGACCTGCTGACCGACCTCGTCACCGCTCGCGACGGGTCGGACCGGCTGTCGGCGCACGAGCTCGTGGCGACGGCCGTGCTGCTGCTCAACGCGGGGCACGAGGCGAGCGTCAACGGCTTCGGCAACGGGCTGCACTCGTGGCTCACCGCGGGCGACCGGTCGGAGCCGGACGTCGCCGACGATGCGGCGGTGTCGCGCCTGGTCGAGGAGTTCCTCCGCCACGACTCGCCCCTGCACCTGTTCGAGCGAACCGCGAAGGAACCTGCCGAGGTGGCCGGGGTCGCGCTCGAACCCGGTGACAAGGTGGCGGCGCTGCTCGGTGCGGCCAACCGTGATCCCGCGGTGTTCGCCGAACCCGACCGCTTCGACCCGACGCGCGACCCCAACCCGCACCTGGCGTTCGGGGCCGGGATCCACTTCTGCATCGGTGCGCCCCTGGCCCGGCTGGAGCTCGAGATCTCGGTGCGCACCATGCTCGGCCGCTTCCCCGACCTCGTCGTCGTCGAGGCGCAGCGCCGCCCGACGTTCGTGCTCCGGGGGTTCGAGCGACTGGTCGTCAGCCCACGCGCTTGACCGCCCACAGGAAGTCGCCGAAGCCGCCCGGAGCGGTGAGGGCTGCTGCGGCTGACGAGGTGGCCAGCCCCTGGAGGTAGGCCTGGGGGTCGCGACTCGCCAGCTCGAGCGGCGGGTGCCGACCGTCCACGCCGAGTCCGCGCAGCGCCGTGCGCTGGTCGAGCAGCTCGTCGTGGTCGAGGGTGTCCATGGCCACGTGCGCCGTCAGGTCGCACGTCCCGTCGGGCACGGGCGGGACCAGCTGACCGCGCCGGTATGCCGCGAGGGTGCCTGCCACAGGGCGGTCGCCACCGCGGTGGCCGTAGTCCACGGCGACGAGGACGCCGCGGCGGACCCGGCTGACCAGCTCGGCCCACGCGCGGTCGCGCGGGAGCCCGACCTCGACCCTGTCGCCGCTCTGCATTGTCTCCCAGTGTGTTTCGGCCCAATCGAGATCGTCGCCGCCGACCTCCTGACCAAGGGACTCCTCACCGGTCTCGACGTCCACCTGCACCAGCCGGAGGGTCCCCTCGCCATCCACCTGCGCCACCGGACACGGCACGACGTCGAGCCATTCGTGGGCGAAGACGAGCGCGCGGTCCAGGTCCCGCAGGTCTGACGGCAGGGCTGGCCCACCCGGGGAGACGTGCCACTCGATGGACGGCGCGAGGGCCTGCGGTCTGGAGACCACGTCGACTCCGGTGAGGCGCAGCGCCGCGTCGACGGCCTGCACGTGGGTGAGGAGCTCGCCACGGCCGGCGCCGACGTCGACGACGTGGGTGAGGCCGTTGTCGCGCGCCAGCTGTGCCACCGCGCCCGCCAGGACCTCGCCCAGTGAGCCGTGCGTGGCCGTCGTGAAGTGGCCGGCGGGACCCGGAGCGGCGCGGTAGAAGCCGTCGGGACCGTAGAGGGCGCCCTGCCAGGCCGCCTGCCAGTCGAGGAGGGTCACCCGGTCAACCTATGCCGGGTCGTGCGGGTCGGCACTCGCCCAATCGACGCAGGAGCGCTGCGTCAGGTGGACAACCCGCGAGATAGGTTGGGCGGGTGACTTCGGCCGACGAGCGTCCTGCCCGACTCGACGTCGGTGTCGTGGGGGCCGGTCGCGTCGGTGCCGTCCTGGGGGCGGCCCTCCAGCGGGTCGGCCACCGCGTGGTCGCGGTCTCGGGCGTCAGCGAGGAGTCCCGGACGCGCGCGGCCCAGCTGCTGCCCGGCATACCCGTCGTCGCCCCGGAGGATGTGGTGCGGCGCTCCGAGCTGGTCCTGCTCGCGGTTCCCGACGATGCCTTGACGGACCTCGTCGCGGGACTGGCCGCGACGAGGTCGTGGCAGGCGGGCCAGCTCGTCGCGCACACGTCCGGCAGGCACGGACTCGAGGTCTACGCACCCGCCCTCGAGCAGCACGTCCTCGGGCTGGCCCTGCACCCGGCCATGACCTTCACGGGCACCGGGCTGGACCTCGAACGCCTCGTGGAGTGCTGCTTCGGCGTGACCGCTCCCGAGCCGCTGCGCCCGGTCGCCGAGGCCCTGGTCCTCGAGATCGGCGCCGAACCCGTCTGGATCGAGGAGTCCGCCCGTCCGCTCTACCACGCGGCGCTCGCCCACGGCGCCAACCACCTCGTCACCCTGATCGCCCAGTCGCTGCAGGCGCTGCGGGCAGCAGGGGTCGAGACGCCGTCGAGGGTGCTCGGCCCGCTGGTGTCCGCGGCGCTCGACAACGCGTTGCGCGCGGGTGACGCTGCCCTCACCGGACCCGTCGCGCGCGGTGATGCGGGTACCGTTGCCGAGCACCTGCGACAACTCCAGAGCCTCAGCCCCGACATCCGACCCACCTACCTGGCCCTCGCCCGGGCCACCGCCGAGCGAGCCCTGGCCAGCGGTCGGCTCAAGCCGCACGTGGCCGAACCCCTGTTGGACATCCTCGCGACCGACCAGGAGCGATAAGTGAGCGAACACTCCGGTATGCCGTCCGCCTCCGCGGGCGCCATCGTCACCGACGTGCCCCCTCCCTTGGGCGTCGACCCCGTGGTGGCGCGGACCCGCGACGAGCTGCGGACAGCCAGGCGCAGCCTCATGGACGGGGATGTCGCGGTGGTCATGACGATGGGCGCGCTGCACGACGGGCACGCGACCCTCATCGAGACGGCCAGGCAGCGCGCCGCGCACGTGGTCGTCACGATCTTCCTGAACCCCCTGCAGTTCGGGCCGCGCGAGGACCTGTCGCGCTATCCGCGGACCTTCGACAACGACATGGAGATCTGCCGTCGAGCGGGCGTGGACCTGGTCTTCGCACCGACGCCCGACGTCATCTACCAGGACGGCGACCCTGCCGTCCGGATCTCGGCGGGGCCGTTGGGCAACGTGCTGGAGGGACAGGCTCGCCCCGGCCACTTCGACGGCATGCTCACGGTCGTCGCCAAGCTGCTGCACCTCACTCGCGCGGACTCCGCCTACTTCGGGCAGAAGGACGCCCAACAGCTGCTGCTGATCCGGCGGATGGTGCGCGACCTCGACTTCCCGGTGAAGGTCGTCTCGGTGCCCACCGTTCGTGAGGCCGACGGACTGGCGATGAGCAGCCGCAACACCTACCTCACCGACTCCGACCGGGAGACGGCGCTGTGCCTGTCACAGGCGCTGCGGGCCGGTGCGGCAGCGGCGGCCGAGGGGCCTTCGGCGATCCGCCGGGCCGCCCGCACGGTGCTGGTGCGCGAGCCGTTGGCGCTGATCGACTACCTCGTCCTCGTGCACCCTTCGACGTTGGAGGACGTGCCCGAGTGGTACCGCGGCGAGGCCCTCCTCGCGGTCGCCGGACGAGTGGGCACCACCAGGCTGATCGACAACCTGCCGATCTCGGTCGGGCCCGGTGGAGGGGCGCTCGAGGTCTTCTCCGACGTCGACTCCGCCAGCGGCTGACCACACAGCGAGGAACGTGCACATGCAGCGCTTCATGCTCTACGCCAAGATCCACCGGGCCACGGTGACCCAGGCCGACCTGCACTACGTCGGGTCGCTCACCATCGACCTCGACATCATGGATGCCGCAGGCTTGCTGCCGGGCGAGCAGGTCGACGTCGTCGACGTGGACAACGGCCAACGCCTGACGACCTACGCGATAGCGGGGGAGCGAGGGACGGGGATCGTCTGCATCAACGGTGCGGCGGCCCGGCTCATCTCGCCGGGCGACACCGTCATCATCATCGCGTATGCCGCGATGGACGACCACGAGGCGAGGTCCTTCGAGCCCCAGGTCGTCTTCGTCGACAAGGACAACAAGATCGTGGAGATCGGCCACGACGGTGGGGACGTGCCCGAGGGCTTCGGGCTCAAGACCTCGGCCGTGACGCGGCGCCACCATGACTGACGCCACCAGCACTGGCCCCACCGTGACTGACCCCCCGGGGCCGAGCATCCCTCGCCGGCTGGTCGCCGGTCTGCCCGGCTGGACCACGTCGGCGGACGTCGTCGTGGTGGGTTCGGGCATCGCCGGGCTCACGACGGCCCTGCGGCTGCGACAGCGCGTGGACCGGGTGCTCCTGGTGACCAAGACGGTGCTCAACGAGGGGTCCACCCAGTGGGCCCAGGGTGGCATCGCGGCCGCGCTCGACCCGGGGGACTCGCCCGAGGAGCACCTGCACGACACCCTGGTGGCCGGGTGTGGAATCTGCGACGTCCCCGCGGTCACAGCCCTGGTCCACGAAGGCCCGGAGCGAGTCCGCGAGCTGGTCGCCCTCGGTGCCGAGTTCGACCTCGACGACGCTGGCGAGCTCAAGCTCACCCGTGAGGGCGGCCACCACAAGGACCGGATCGCCCACGCGGGTGGCGATGCCACGGGCAAGGAGATCTCCCGGGCCCTCATCGCCGCACTGCACCGCGTCATCGACGACCCCGGCATCGAGGTGATCGAGCACGCCCTGGTCGTGGACCTGTTGCAGGACAGCGAGTCCCGCGTCTGCGGCGTGACGCTGCACGTCATCGGCGAGGGGCAGATGGACGGCGTCGGAGCCGCCATGTCGCGCGCCGTCGTCCTGGCCACCGGCGGCCTGGGGCAGGTCTACTCCGCCACGACCAACCCGTCGGTCGCCACCGGCGACGGCATGGCTGCGGCCCTGCGCGCCGGCGCCGTGATGGCCGACGTCGAGTTCGTCCAGTTCCACCCCACGGTGCTGTGGCTGGGACCGGGGTCCAGCGGCCAGCAGCCGCTCATCTCCGAGGCCGTCCGCGGCGAGGGAGCGTTCCTCGTCGACCGTGACGGGGTTCGGTTCATGCAGGGGCGTCACCCGCTGGCCGACCTGGCTCCGCGCGACGTGGTCTCGCGAGCCATCGTCGACCGGATGCAGGAGACAGGGGAGGACCACGTCTACCTCGACGCCCGCCACCTGGGGAAGGAGTTCCTCGAGGAGCGCTTTCCCTCCATCGTGGCGCGCTGCCGGGAGCTCGGTTTCGATCCCGCGACCGACTTGCTGCCGGTCGCCCCGGCACAGCACTACGCCAGCGGCGGGGTGCGCACCGATCTCGTCGGACGTTCCTCGCTCGACGGCCTCTACGCCTGTGGTGAGGTGTCCTGTACGGGCGTCCACGGCGCCAACCGGCTCGCCTCCAACTCGCTCCTCGAAGGCCTGGTCTTTGCCCACCGCATTGCTGACGACATCAGCGAACGGATGGCGGGCGGCCAGTTGCCGCAGGCAGATCCGGCAGTCGAGACACGCGAGGAAGCCCTGTCCAGCGGGTCCGCCCTGCTCGACGGCTCGGCCAGGATGCAGGTGCAGGCCGCGATGACGGCGGGCTCGGGCGCGGTGCGGTCGGCCGCCTCGCTGGCGAACGCCGCGCTCGCTCTTCACGACCTCGCCCTGGCCGCCACGTCCACCGAGTCCGGTCCCCAGTCGTGGGAGACGACCAACCTGCTGCACATCGGCCAGGTACTCACCCTCGCAGCCTCGTTGCGCGAGGAGACCCGTGGTGGTCACGTCCGCAGCGACCACCCCGCGCAGGTCGATCCCCGCTGGCGCGGCCACACCCTGGTCGTGCGAGGCGCCGACGGCACGCTCTCCACCACGTTCGAACCCGTTCCCGAACAGGACCTCGCATGACCGATCCGCACCCAGCCGACCTTGCCGACCTGCGGTTCCCCGAGGCCGGCGCCCTGGCCGTCATCCGCATCGCCCTCGACGAGGACCTCGGGGGGCCGGACGGAGTCGACGTCACGACGACGGCCACCATCCCGGTCGACCAGGTGAGCACGGCGAACGTCGTGGCGCGCGAGGACGGCGTGCTGGCCGGCATACCCCTCATCTCCATGGTGTTCGACGAGGTGGCCACGCGGATGGGCGCCGAGCCCCTGAGCATCACCACGAAGCACCGCGACGGCGACCTCGTCGGCAAAGGCGACGTCGTCGCCACGCTGGCCGGCTCGGCCCAGGTGACCCTGGTCGGCGAGCGAACCATGCTCAACCTCGTGTGCCGGCTCTCCGGCATCGCCACGAACACCCACGCCTGGGCGCAGCGGCTCGAGGGCACCGGTGCCACGGTCCTCGACACGCGCAAGACCACTCCCGGGTTGCGCGCCCTCGAGAAGTACGCCGTCCGCGCGGGCGGCGGCACCAACAAGCGCATGGGCCTGTTCGACGTGGCGATGATCAAGGACAACCACAAGCTCGCCGCCGGCTCACTGAGCAAGGCGTATGCCGCGGTGCTGGCGAAGTTCCCCGACGTCCCGATCCAGGTGGAGGTCACCACGACCGAGGAGGCCCTCGAGTCGGTCGAGGTCGGCGCGCGGTTCCTGTTGTGCGACAACATGCCTCCGCAACAGCTGCGCGAGACGGTGCTGGCCGTGCGCGCGACCGGTGAGGACGTCGAGCTCGAGGCCACGGGCGGGCTCACGCTGCAGGTTGCGCGCGAGTACGCCGAGACGGGGGTCGACTACCTCAGCGTCGGCGGGCTGACCCACTCCTCCCCGATCCTCGACCTGGCCCTCGACCTCACCGACTGACCCCACCGACGACAGACCTGCACCCCCGAGATCCCAGCTCTCGGGCCGGTTCGAGGTTGTATTGCCCGAGAGCTGGGATCTCGGCGTGGGTCGCGCCGTACTCCTTCCCCGCTGTGCGGGGCGCATCACGCAGATCGGTACCCTTTGCGGGTGAGCCAGACCCCCAGCGCAACCGACGCCACTGCCGTGGCGACCCAGCCCGACGCCGACCTGCCCGAGCAGATGAAGGTGCGTCGCGAGAAGCGGGACCGGTTGCTGGCCGAGGGCAAGCAGGCCTTCCCGGTCGCGGTGCCGCGCACCCACACCCTCGGTGACGTGCGCGAGCAGTGGGGTCACCTCGAGACAGGCGAGGAGACCCAGGACCTCGTCGGGGTCGCAGGCCGCGTCATCTTCATCCGCAACACCGGCAAGCTCGCCTTCGCGACCCTCCAGGAGGGCATCGGCACCCGCCTGCAGGTCATGCTCAGCCTCGCGGAGGTCGGCGAGGACTCGCTGGCCGAGTGGAAGTCGACCGTCGACCTCGGCGACCATGTCTTCGTCGAGGGCCGCGTGATCTCCTCGCGCCGTGGCGAGCTGTCGGTCATGGCCACCCGGTGGGAGATGGCGTCCAAGGCGCTGCGCCCGCTGCCGGTCCTGCACAAGGACCTGTCGGAGGAGTCGCGGGTGCGCCAGCGCTACGCCGACCTGATCGTCCGGCAGGAGGCCCGCGACATGGTGCGCACCAAGGCGCGCGCCCTGTCGGCGATCCGCGGGGTCCTCGAGGCCCAGGGCTACCTCGAGGTCGAGACGCCCATCATCCAGCTCATCCATGGCGGGGCGGCGGCCCGACCGTTCCGCACCCACATGAACGCCTTCGACCAGGAGATGACCCTGCGCATCGCGCTGGAGCTCAACCTCAAGAAGGCCGTCGTCGGGGGAGTCGACCGCGTCTACGAGATGGGCCGCATCTTCCGCAACGAGGGCGTCGACGCCACCCACAGCCCCGAGTTCACGATGCTCGAGGCCTACCAGGCCTATGGCGACCAGACCAGCATCGCCGCCCTCATGCGCGACGTCTTCCTCGGCGTCGCCGACGCACTCGGCTCGCGCCAGGTCGAGACCGCTGCCGGCACCGTCGACCTCGACGGCGAGTGGCGCTGGCTGCCCGTCTACCAGGGGGTTTCCGAGGCGCTGGGTGAGACGGTCACCATCGACACCGACGTGGACACCCTGCGCGGGTATGCCGCGAAGCACGACGTGGCCATCGACCCGGCCTGGGACAAGGACAAGGTGTTCCTCGAGCTGCTGGGTGAGCTGGTCGAGCCGGGGCTGCTGCAACCGACGTTCCTGTGTGACTACCCGGCGATCGCGCAGCCGCTGGCCCGCCCGCACCGCAGCGAGCCGGGACTGATCGAGGCCTGGGACCTCATCATCGGCGGGGTCGAGCGGGGGACGGGCTTCTCCGAGCTCGTTGACCCGGTGGTCCAGCGCGAGGTGCTCACCGCCCAGTCGGTCAGGGCTGCCGGGGGCGACCCCGAGGCCATGCAGCTCGACGAGGACTTCCTGCGGGCCCTGGAGTACGGCGCTCCGCCGATGGGCGGCCTCGGCTTCGGCGTCGACCGCCTCGTCATGCTGTTCACCGACGCCAGCATCCGCGAGACCATCCTGTTTCCGCACCTCAAGCCGGAGGTTTCCCGATGAGTGGCATCTGGCCCTACATCGCCGCGTTGATCCCGTCGGCCGGCGTCGGATTCCTCTTTTGGCTGGTCATCAAGAACATGATCGAGGGCGATCGCAAAGAGCGTCTGGCGCATTCGCAATGGGATGCGGAGCATGCTGAGGGCGAGAGCACGAAGGACAATTCAGGGCATTCCGCGAATGGCGAGAAGATTTCCTGAGGGGCCTTTCTGATCGGCATTTGAGAATGGGCTGATGTGACCACTATCTTTGACACACTTCCCATTCACGTTTTCCGAGAGGAATCTCCATGGCCCAGCGCGTCAGCATTGTGCTCGAAGACGACATCGACGGTTCGGTTGCAGAGGAGACGGTGACGTTCGCCCTCGACGGCGTCACCTACGAGATCGACCTCAACGGCAAGAACGCCGCCGCCCTGCGCGATGCGCTGGCGCCCTATGTCGGTCACGCGCGCCGCTCGGCGGGCCGCCGCACCACCGGTCGTCCTGCCGGTGGCCGGGGCACGGGAAAGCGCGACCTCGGTGACGTGCGCGAGTGGGCGCGCTCCAACGGGCACAAGGTCAGCGATCGCGGCCGCATTTCCGCCGAGGTCCAGGCCGCCTACGACAAGGCGCACTGACGCTGGATATCCGCCAGGTCCCAGAAGGGACTCAGGGCCTTTCCTGGGACTGGCGGGCAATTCTCGACGGTCAACGCAGCGGAGCCGATCCACTGCGTGAATGGCGTCGCCACCTGACGATCTCGACGGGACGCCAGTACGCCGCGATCGTGCCACCGGCAATGCCGTCGGCCTTTGTCCTGCAATGGACTCTCGAAGTGGCCGCCGAGGTCGGGGTGTATGCCGCGCGGCACCATTCGTGGGTCGTGCACCCCGAGGCGTCGGGCCTCAGTTTCGAACTGCAACCGACCCAGCTCTACCCCGTCGCAGCCCAGTTCATGACGCCCACAGGCACCCGGGCGCCGCTCGACGACCGGCTGGAAGCCGCCCGGGCGGCATACCGGGTGGCTGGACTCGAGCTGGCGCTGGGCTATCGGTCCGACGCCAAGCTCGGTGACCACACCAGGCGCGCCATGGTCGACGACGTGTGGGCCATGACCCTGGCGCGGGCCAGGGGCAAGCGCCCGCCGCGGCGCGGGTCCTGCTGCTTCATCTACGTCCTGCCCGGCGTGCACGAGTGCTCCGGCTGCCCGCGGGTGGGTGGGACGAGCTGACGCGGCGGGGGGCCTAGGGCAGCAGTTCGGCCAGGAGGTCGCCGTCGGACTCGAGGCGGTCGAGCACCTCGTCGAACATCAGCTGCTCGAACTTCGCGCCCTCGGCGCCGGCCTCGACCTCGTCCCACGAGCGGGGCGCTGCGACCGTCGGTGTCTCCTTGCCGCGCATCGAGTAGGGGCAGACGGTCGTCTTGGCCGCGACGTTCTGGCTCCAGTCGAGGAAGATCTTGCCCGGCCGCAGCGACTTGGTCATCTTCCAGACGATCAGGTCGGGGTGCTTCTTGGTGAGCTCCTGCGCCAGCTGCATGGCGAGGTCGCGGGTCTGGTCGGACGTGAGGTCGCCCGGCAGCCCGGCGTAGAGCTGCATCCCTTTGCTCCCGCTGGTGACCGGAAAGAGGTCGAGGCCCAGGGCGCCGAGCCGGTCACGCACCATGACGGCGACCTGGGCGCACTCGCGCAGCCCGGCCGGCGAGCCCGGGTCGAGGTCGATCACGAGCCGGTCGGGGTGCTGCCGCTCGCCGTCGAGCACGCGCCACTGCGGGATGTGCAGCTCGATGGAGTTGAGGTTGACCAGGTAGGTGAGCTGCGCGAGGTCCTCGACCATCGGGTAGGTCACCGTGTCGATGGTGACCCGGGGGAGCCAGGACGGCGCCCCCGACGGCAGGTTCTTCTCGAAGAAGCTCTGGTCACCCGTGCCATGCGGCCAGCGCACCCGGGTCAGCGCCCGGTCGGCCAGGTGGGGGAGCAACACGTCGGCCACCTGCGCGTAGTAGCTGAGCACCTCGCCCTTGGTGGTCTCCGTCGACGGGAAGAGCAGCTTCTCGAGGCTGGTGAGCTTGAGCGTGCGGCCCGCGACCTCGACGCGGGTGGCCTGCGGGACGTAGCGCTCAGGCACCGTCCACCTCCTGGAGGTCGTCGGGCGTCAGGTCGGCGCGGATGCCGAGGTATGCCGGTTGGCGCAGCCTCCCGTCGCGCGTCACCTCCAGGGTGCGCGCCTCGACGACGACGACCGGGTCGACCCACCTCGCGCCGACGCTGTCGATGCGCGGCACATCGTCGCTGAAGGGCGAGTCCGGCCGGATGTGCGGGGCGAGGGCGTCGGCGAGCTGGGTGGCCGCGCGACCGGCGATACCGCTGCCCATCCGCCCGGCGAACCGCCACCCACCGGCGCCGTCGGGCACACCGAGCAGTACGGCTCCCAGCCGCCCGGAGTCGTTGGTCTTCTCGGGCCGCCAGCCACCGACCACCGCGGAGACCGTCGAGCGGTGCGGCGACTTGAGCCAGTCGCCGGAGCGCCGACCGGGCAGGTAGGGGGCTGATCGACGCTTGCTCACGACGCCCTCGAGTCCCTGCTCCAAGGTGGCGGCGAAGAGCTCGCGGCCGTCCTCGTAGACCGGGGGCACCTGCCAGTGTCGACCGGCGAGGTCGAGCCGTTCGAGCAGCTCGCGCCGCGCCGACAGCGGCTGGGAGGTGAGGTCGGAGCCATAGAGCCGTAACAGGTCGAAGACCATCAGGGTCACGGGTCGCACCGCCGACAGACGCTCGGCCTTGCGCCGGTCGCGGACGTGCATGCGGTCGGCCAGGGCTCCGAACGACGGTCGGCCGCCGTCGAGGGCCACGACCTCCCCGTCGAGGAGCATGTCGTCGTAGGCCTCGGCCAGGGGCAGCAGCTCCGGGTAGCTCACCGTCACGTCGTTCCCGATCCGCGACGTCAGCGTCAGCACCCCGTCGTGGACGTCGGCAAGGACGCGCATGCCGTCCCACTTGACCTCGTGCAGCCACTCGTCACCCTCGGGGATGAAGGTGGTGGGACTGGCCAGCATGGGGCGCATGGGGCCATCCTGACGCATAGGCTGGTGACCACGTGCGGGGCCCGAGGAGTCTCGTCACGGACAGCGTCGGACGGAAGGACGAGCAAGCATGCGAGCGATTTGGAAGGGCGCGGTGTCCTTCGGCCTGGTGAACGTGCCGATTCGTCTCTACTCCGCCACCGAGAACCATGACGTGCAGTTCCGGCAGGTGCACCGCGAGGACGGCGGCCGCATCAAGTACCAGCGCATCTGCAGCATCGACGGCGAGATCGTGTCCTACGACGACATCGCCAAGGGGTACGAGACGGAGGACGGCGAGATGGTGGTCCTCACCGACGAGGACTTCAAGGACCTGCCGGCGACGAGCAGCAAGGAGATCTCGGTCGAGAAGTTCGTCCCCGCCGAACAGATCGACCCGATGCTCTATGACAAGTCCTACTACCTCGAGCCCGACAAGGCCTCGACCAAGCCGTACATCCTGTTGCGCGATGCCCTCGAGAAGGAGAATCGCGTCGCGGTCGTGACGGTGTCGATCCGCACTCGCATGACGATGGCGGTGCTGCGCGTCCACGAGGGCGTCATCCTCATGCAGACCATGTTGTGGCCGGACGAGATCCGCAAGCCGGACTTCGCGACCCTCGACGACGAGGGCAAGGCCACCAAGCAGGAGCTTGCCATGGCCGACCTGCTGATCGAGCAGCTCGCGGGGGACTACCAGCCCGAGGACTACGAGGACGACTACGCCGCGGCGCTGCAGTCGCTCGTCAAGGCCAAGGTCGAAGGCGGCGAGGTGCAGTTCGCGCCCGAGTCCAAGGACGAGTCGGGCGAGGTCGTCGACCTGCTCGCCGCCCTCAAGAAGTCCGTCGACAAGGCCAAGGCCTCGCGCGGGGAGTCCACCGCCGACACGAAGAAGCCGGCCGCCAAGACCGCCGCGAAGAAGACGGCGGCCAAGAAGGCCGCCAAGAAGGCCAGCTGACGCCCACGTTCGCTGGCAGGCCATGATGGGCCCATGCCCGAAGGCCACACCCTGTTCGCGCTCGCGCGGGACCTCGACGCGGCATACCGGGGGACACAGCCGACGGTGAGCAGCCCGCAGGGAAAGTTCGCGGCCGGCGCCGCGCTGCTGTCCGGGCGCACCTTCGTCCACGCGACCTCGTGGGGCAAGCACCTGTTTGCCGAGTTCGAGGAGGACGCGTGGCTGCACGTCCACCTCGGCCTCATCGGCACCTTCACCATCGACGACCGCCCGTATGCCGGTGAGCTGCCGGTGGTGGGCCAGGTCCGGCTGCGCTTGGCCACCGACGAGCACGTCGCCGACCTCCGTGGTCCCAACCTGTGTGCCGTGATCACGCCCGACCTGGTGGAGGCGGTGATGGCCCGCCTCGGCCCGGATCCCCTTCACCCAGAACCGGATCCGGAGATCGCCTGGCGCAAGATCTCCCGCAGCAGCAAGGCGATCGGCGAGCTGCTGATGGACCAGTCCGTGTTGGCAGGGATCGGCAACGTCTACCGCAGCGAGGTGCTGTTCCGTCAACGGGTCGACCCGTTTCGACCCGGCAAGGAGATCCGCCGCACGACGTGGGATGCCATCTGGCTCGACCTCGTCGACCTGCTGCCCCTGGGGGTGGCCACCGGCAAGATCGTGACCGTGGCGGAGCAGGTGGACCAGATCCGGGCCGAGCTCGCGGCGGGCCAGGTCGACCGGCTGGCGGAGCGGACGTCCTACGTCTACCGCCGTCAGGGCGAGCCGTGCCGGGTCTGCGGTTCGCGGATCCGCACCCGGGTGGTGGCCGGCCGCAACCTGTTCTGGTGCGGTCGCTGCCAACGTCGCCGCTGACGGCCGTCCCGCTCGAGCCGCGCTGAGTGAAGGATTCCATGGGCTCTGGTCCACGGAATCCTTCACCGAACTTCCCCCGGCTCGCGCGCACGAGGGCCGGCCGCACCGGCTGTGGATGGCGAGAAGCCGCTGCGCCTGGACCTGTGACGCTGGGCGGGTGCCGATCAACTGGGGAGAGCTCCGACGACTGGCGGACGGCCAGGCTGACCACCTGACACGAAAGCAGTGCCTCGCGGCCGGGATGACCGAGGCCGGGCTCAAGTGGCGGGTGGACTCCCGGCGATGGATCCGCGTCCACGCGGGCGTGTTCCTGACCAAACCCGGTCGCACGGATTGGCACGGCTCGGCTGTCGCGGCATTGCTGCGGGTGGACTCGGGCGGATCGGCTGCTGATGCCGCTCTGAGTGGGAGGTCCGCGGCCCATCTGTGGGGACTCCAGCCCCGCCCGCCTTCCACGCTCGAACTGGTGGTGCCACTGCGCCGCAGCGTCACGGCACCCAAGGGTCTACGGGTGACGCGGTCATCGAGGTGGGACGACCTGGTTCATGACCTGGCCTACCCGTGGCGCACGACGGTCGCCGCAACAGTCGTCACTCTTGTCGGCCAGAGTTCCGCGGTGGACGCGCTCGCCCTGGTCGCCAACGCTGTCCACAAGGAGCTGGTCAGCACGACGGAACTCCGCGAAGAACTCCGACGGTGGACCCGGCACCGACATGCTCGACTGTTGGCACCGGTGCTGGGGGACGTGGAGGACGGCGCGCAGAGTGGCGCAGAGGTCCTGTTCATCCGCGACGTCGAGCGGGCTCACGGCCTGCCCGTTGCCACCCGGCAGGCGCCGACGCGCAGCGGTCCTCGGCGTTATCGCGACAACCTGTACGACGCGCAAGGGGTGGTGGTCGAGGTCGACGGCCGGCTGGGTCACGAGCTTGCGAGGTGCCGATAGCGACGGAGTGAAGGATCCCGTGGGTCAGGATCGACGGGATCCTTCACCCAGGCGTTTCTCGTCACTGCGGGTGGGCGGTCCAGCGTCCGGCCAGCCCCAGCCCGAGCAACAGGAGGAGCGCCGCCAGGCCGGCAAAGGCGACGCTGATCTCGACGTTGCGTTCCTGCAGGTCGACATGCTTGGGCAGGTCGTTCAGTACCCCCTGCAGCTGGTCGGCGTCGCTGGCCTTGAAGTACTCCCCACCGGTCGTCCGGGCAACCGTCTGCAGCGCGTCCTCGTCGACGACGAGGAAGTTGCGCCCTCCCGGCCCCAAGCCGCCGCCGAAGCCGCCGGGCGGACCGTCGAAGAGCCCTCCTCCGAGCTGGTCGCGCGTGCAGACCATCTGGGTCGGCTCGGTGGTGCCGAAGCCGATCGGGTAGACCCGCACCCCGCGCGCGGCCGCCTGGATCGCCGCCACCTGGGGAGACACCCCGCGGGTGTTGGCGCCGTCGGTCAGCAGGACGACGATCTCGGGCACGATCTTGGCCCGCTCCACCTCCGGCGACCCCGGCGGGACCGTGGGGCTGGGCGTCGGAGTCAGGGAGTCGGGGCCGTCGCCGGCGGTGTCGCTCGAGTCGACGGGGGCGACGTCGGGGTTGATCTCGGCGATCGCGTCGATCGACTTGAGGATCGCTGCCCCGATGGTGGTGCCGCGTCCGGTGGTCAGCCCGTCGACGGCATGCAGGAGGTCGTCGTGGTTGGTCGTCGGCGCGACCGCCACCTGGGCGAACCCGGAGAAGACCACCAGCCCGATCCGGGTGCGGTCGTCCTGGTTGTCGATGAAGTCACGCACCGCTTCCTGAGCTGCCGCAAGGCGATTCGGGCTGACATCTGTCGCGCACATCGATCCCGACACGTCGACGGCGAGGATCACGGCCGAGCTCGAGATCGGCACCTGCGCACGCACTTGCGGCCGGCCCGCCGCCAGACCGAGCAGGGCCAGGCTGAGCAGGACGAGGGCAAGCGGCACATGCCGGCGCCACGTCCGTTGGCGGGGCAGCACCGCGCGGATCAGCGCGACGTTGGAGAACTGGACCGCCACGCGGCGGCGTCGCCGCAGCTGCCAGAGGTATGCCGCGACGAGGACGGGGACGGTCAGCAGCCCCAACAGGGCGGCGGGGAGCGCGAAGGACATCGCTAGACCACCCGTCCCGAGCGGACGACCGAGACGGCTGAGCCCAGCATCAGCAGCACGGCTGCGGCGGCGGCAAACCAGGACGTGATCTCACGACGCTCTGTCCGCGCGGTCCAGGTGAGGTTGATGGAGCTGTAGACCTTGCTCAGGGCGGCGCTGTCGCTCGCGGCGTAGTAGGTGCCGTCGGTCGTCTCGGCGATCTTCTGGAGAGTGGCCTCGTCGAGGCGGGTCGAGATCTGGAAGCCGTCGACCTCGAGGACGGTGCCCTGGGGGCTGCCCAGCCCGATCGGGAAGATCCGCACGCCGGCGGTGGAGGCAAGCTCGGCCAGCACGAGTGGATCGGGATCGGTGGTGTTCTCGCCGTCGGACAGCAGCACCACGGCAGCCGAGCCGTAGTAGCCGACGTCGTCCCCCGCAGCCGTGCCGTCCTGGCCGGTCTCGTCGACGCTGATCGGCTTGCCCGCTATCGCGCTGATGGCCGAGACGATGCCTCGCCCGAGAGCCGTACCGCCCTGAGGGGCCAGCCGGTCGATGGCGGCCAGCACCTCCTTGCGGTCGTCGGTCGGCTGCTGCGAGATGACCGCCGAGTCCCCGAAGGCCACGACGCCCAGCTTGATCGACGTCGGCTGTTTGGCCACGAAGGTGCGGGCCGCTGCCTTGGCCGCGTCGAGCCGCGTCGGCGCGAGATCCTTGGCCGCCATGCTCGTCGAGACGTCGAAGGCCAGGATGACGGTGCCCTCGCGTCGCGGCTCGGCCACCGTTGCCGAAGGACGCGCCAGCGAGGCCAGCAGCAGCGTCAGGGCGGCGAGCAGGAGCAGAGGTGCGACGGGACGCCATCGGTCGGGGCGCTCCTGGGTGGCCGCGACCAGTCCCTCCGCCGCCAGCTGCGCGCGACGCCGGGCGCGGCGGCGCAGCTGGGCCCGGTAGGCGACCACCAGGGCGGGGACCGCGAACAGGGACAGCAACAGCATCGGCCACTCGAAGCTCATCTCCGCCTCCGCCTGCGCAGCTCGGAGATCCGGGCCAGCGCCCTGACCAGGTCGTCGTCCGTGGCCACGGCGTAGATCTCGGTGCCTGACCGACGTGCTGTCGCGACGAGGGCGTCCTGCCGCTCCCGGGCCCCCGTCGCCAGCCGTTCCCGGAAGACCGGGTCGTTGGTGTCGACGAAGATCTGTTCGCCCGTCTCGGCATCCTCGACGTAGACCATCCCGACGGCCGGAAGCTCGGACTCCCGCGGGTCGACCACCTGGATGGCCACCACGTCGTGGCGTCGCGTCAGCAGCGACAACGGCTGCTCCCAGCCAGGTTGCGTGATGAAGTCGGAGACGATGACCAGCAGCGAGCGGCGACGAGCCAGCCCGAGGGCCGCACGCAGCAGCCGGGACAGGTCGGTGGTGTCCTGCGACCGGACGCCGGGCGGCGGTCGCAGCAGTGCCTGGCTGATCCGGAGCACCTGGTTGCGACCGTGCCCGGGGGGGATCGTCTCGATGCTCCCGTCGAACAACGCCGCACCGATGCGGTTGCCACCGCGGGCCAGGATGTGCGCGATCGTCGTGGCGATCTCGGCCAGTACCAACGACTTCTGGCGATCCACCGGCCCGAAGCCCATCGATGCCGACCGGTCCAGCAGGAGCCAGGCCGTGACCTCACGGTCCTCGACGTACTCGCGAACGTAGGGCGTGTCCATCCGGGCGGTGACGTTCCAGTCGATGTGCCGCAGGTCGTCACCCGGCTCGTACTCGCGCAGGTCGGTGAAGTCCACGCCGGTGCCGCGGAACAGGGTCCGGTAGTCGCCTTGGAGCCGCCCGTCGAGACGGCGCACCACGCGCCACTCGAGCCGCCGGAGCAGGCGCTCGGCGGTCAACGGTCCCGTGGCGGCTGGCCCGGGAGCCACAGGCTCTGGGGTCAGCGGGGTCCGGCGGCCCATGGCGCCTCGGAGGTGGGCTGGCTCTGCTGGCGGCGCTCGCGCAGGGGGACGTCCGGCATCGTCACCGCGTCCAGGATCGGGCCGAGGAGGTCGTCGGCCCCAATGCCCTCGGCGAGGGCCTCGTAGGACAGCACCAGCCGGTGGCGCATCACGTCGCGTGCCAGGTCTCGCACGTCCTGCGGCCGGGCGAAGTCGCGTCCCCGGAGGAAGGCCAGCGCCTTGCCGGCGAGCACCAGGTTGATCGACGCACGCGGGCTGGCGCCGAACGACAGATAGCGCGCCAGGTCGGGCAGACCCACCGCTCCCGGTGAGCGGGTGGCGCCAACCAGCCGCACGGCATACTCGATCACGGCGGGGTCGACGTAGACCGCGTCGGCGCGCTTCTGGAACTCCACCAGCTGACCCGGCTCGAGCACTCGCTGGGCCGCCTCGAAGGTCGTCGTCATGCGCTCGACCACGACGAATTCCTCTGAGGCAGTTGGGTATCCGACCAGGGCCTTGAGCATGAACCGGTCCACCTGTGCCTCAGGGAGAGCGTAGGTCCCCTCGGACTCGATGGGGTTCTGCGTCGCCATCACGAGGAACGGGTCCGGCGCCTTGAACGTCTCCCGTCCGATCGTGACCTGGCGCTCCTGCATGACCTCGAGCAGCGCGCTCTGCACCTTGGCGGGCGCGCGGTTGATCTCGTCGGCCAGCACGAGGTTGGCGAAGACCGGGCCCAGCGAGACCTGGAACTCGCCGTCCCTCTGGTTGTAGATGCGGGTGCCGATGACGTCTGCGGGCACGAGGTCAGGGGTGAACTGGATCCGCTGGAACTCGCCCCCGATGGCCTGGGCGAGCGTCTTGATCGCCATCGTCTTGGCCAGCCCCGGAACGCCCTCGACGAGCAGGTGGCCGCGGGCCAGCAGCGCGACGAGCATCCGCTCGAGGAGCACGTCCTGGCCGACGATGGTCTTCTTCACCTCGTAGAGCGCCTGCTCGAGCGGGTGGTGTCGGCCGAGCTCGGGGTGGTGCGGGTCCATGCGCTCTCCTCGGGTGCGATCCGCTGCTGCGGTGGGCTGCTGCGGTGGGCTGCTGCGGTGGGCTACTGCGGTGGGCTGCCGGCGATCCCCCCGGCGGTGGCGATGGGCACGGCGAAACCGATGCCCACGAAGAAGTTCTGTTCGGACGGGTTGGCCAGTCCGGTGACGATGCCGACCACCTGTCCGGCCTTGTTGAGCAGCGGACCACCCGAGTTGCCGGGGTTCACGGCGGCGTCGAACTGGATGAGGCCCTTCAGCGTCCGGTCGGTGCCGACCTGGATGGTGCGGTCCAGCGCCGAGACCACTCCGGCGGACAGGGATCCGTTGAGGCCCAACGGGTGCCCGAGCGCAAACACGGGGTCGCCCACCTGCGCTCCGCCGCCCAGGACCGCGGGGACGACCACCTGGGGCAGCTGTGCCGGGGTGAGGACGGCGATGTCGGTCGCCGGGTCCTGGTCCTCGACGCTCGCGCTCGACGCGGTCCCGTCGGAGAACGTCACCTCGATGCTCTTCGCCCCGTCCACCACGTGCAGCGCGGTGAGGACGGCGCCGCTGGCGCTGACGACCACACCCGCGCCGGTGCCGCGCTGCACACCGTTGCTGCCGTTGCGCTGGGTGGTGATCGTCACCAGTGACGGCAACGCCACCCGGTATGCCGCGGCCGCGTCAGGAGGTGCCTTGGCGGCGTCCTCCTTGGCTTTGGCGATGCCGTCCCGGACGGACTTGTCCACGTCGCTGGCCGTGATCGGCGCAGTGTCGGGTCCCCACGTCGCCGCGACTGCGGCAAGGGAGAGGAGGGCCACCACCACGATCGCGGCGAGCAGCCACCGTCGGGGTGGGACGCGTCTGCGGACACGCGGGGGTTCGCCGACCACCTCTCGAGGTGGCTCGACGACCAGAGGCGAGCCCACCCGGTCCACCTTTGGCAGCGTACGTCCGATCCCCGCGCTGCGATACGGAAGTCGGGGATTCACGGCCAACTCTCAGGTTCGGCGGCGCCACGATCCGCGGCCACGCGGCATACCTCGGGTTGTGTTGCAGTCGTAGATTGCCGGGCATGGACAACGTCGTCGCCACGGCCCCGGAACTGCGCTCACTCCAGCTGGACCGGATGCGCTGGAGCCTGGCCCACGCCTACGGGAACGTCCCCCACTACCGAGCTGCCTTCGACGCGGCGGGGGTGCGGCCCGACGACCTCCACGAGCTGGCCGACCTGGCCCGGTTTCCCTTCACGGCCAAGGCGGACCTGCGCGACAACTACCCCTTCGGGATGTTCGCCGTGCCGCGCGAGCAGGTCGTGCGCGTCCACGCCTCGAGCGGCACGACCGGAAAGCCGACCGTGGTGGGCTACACCCGCGACGACATCGACATGTGGGCCGAGGTGATGGCGCGGTCGATCGAGGCCGCCGGCGGACGCCCGGGCGACCTGCTGCACGTCGTCTACGGCTATGGGCTGTTCACCGGTGGGCTGGGCGCGCACTACGGAGCCGAGCGGCTGGGCTGCACGGTGGTGCCCGTCAGCGGCGGCATGACCGAGCGCCAGGTCCAGCTGATCCAGGACTTCGAGCCGCGGATCGTCATGGTGACGCCGTCGTACTTCCTGGCCATCCTCGACGAGATGGACAGGCAGGGGATCGATCCCAGGCAGACCTCGCTCGAGATCGGAATCTTCGGGGCCGAGCCGTGGACGGAACAGATGCGCGAGGAGGTCCAACGACGCAGCAACATCCGGGCCGTCGACATCTACGGACTCTCCGAGGTCATCGGGCCGGGGGTGTCGCAGGAGTCCGGGCTGACCCAGGACGGGCTGCACATCTGGGAGGACCACTTCTACCCCGAGGTCGTCGACCCCGTGACGGGCGAGGTGCTGCCCGACGGCGAGGAGGGTGAGCTCGTCTTCACGTCGCTGACCAAGCAGGCGATGCCCGTGGTTCGCTACCGGACCAGGGACCTGACCACGTTGCTTCCGGGCACGGCCTACCCGCAGTTTCGGCGGATGGCCAAGATCACCGGCCGCAGCGACGACATGATGATCGTCCGCGGCGTCAACGTGTTCCCCTCGCAGATCGAGGAGCACCTGCTCGCCGTCGACGGCCTGACGCCGCACTACCTGTGCGTGCTGACCAGGCCCGGTCGGATGGACGAGCTCACGGTGCAGGTCGAGGCGGCGTCCGAGGCGTCGAGCGCGGAGGACCGCGCGCGAATGGCACGCAACCTGCAGAAGCGGGTCAAGGACCGGGTCGGCGTGACGATCCGGGTCGACGTGCTCGCGCCGCACGCCCTCGAGCGGTCGCTCGGCAAGGCGAAGCGGATCAGCGACCAACGCCCGCGCTGAGGGGGTGCCGGTCGCCGGCCGCGGGGTCGTGGCGATCCGGGAAGCGGGGCGTTCGCCGACAGCGGACAGCCATCCCACCTCGCGCGTAAGCGTGTAATCATCATTACATGGCAACGAAGACAACCGCCGAGGCGTGGCTGGCCGGCCGCCTCCCGACCGACTGGTTCACCGGCCCCGTCGAGGTCACCCGCGACCGCGACGAGCTCATCATCATCGGCACCCTCGCCGAACCCACGCAGGACGGCGATGTCGACGACACCGACCGCACCATCGCGGCGCGCGGCCGGATCAAGTCCTTCCGCGAGGACACCCGCGAGCGACGCATCGAGATCGCCCGCGAGCTCGAGCACCTGAGCGGCCGCAAGGTCTCCTGGGGTGTGCGGGTGGGCGAGACCGAGGCGCTGTTCACCCATCTCGCGGCTCCCGTCATGACCCGGCTGCGGCAACCCGAACGCCAGGTGCTCGACACCCTGGTCGAGGCCGGAGTCGCCAAGAGCCGCTCCGAGGCGCTCGCCTGGTGCGTCAAGCTCGTGGCCGACAAGTCCGACAGCTGGCTCGGCGAGCTGCGCGAGGCGATGGCCCACGTCGACGAGGTCCGCAAGAAGGGCCCGGCCGCCTGAACCGGGCCCCGCGGCATACCCGTCCCAGCTTTATCGGGTTTAGCAGGAAGGTTGCGCTTCACCCGAGAACCGTTCTCCGAGGAAGCGCAACAAAGTCCCTAAACCCGATAAAGGGGAGGTATGCCGGGGGGCTGGGGGAGCGGCAGACGTGACCCTTGGCGTCCGCCCACGGCGAACATGAGCGGACTTCGCTCAGGGCGGGGAACAGGGGGCGAACGCTCCACGTTCCCCCCAACGAGTCGTGTCAGAGGAACTGTTTCGTCCCGATCCAGTATCGGTACCCGAAAGGCGTACGCCGGGACCTCGCAGCACGGATAGCATCGAGGTGATCTCGATAGGCAGGAGCAGAAGATGTTTGAACGGTTCACCGACCGGGCCCGTCGGGTGGTCGTGCTTGCGCAGGAGGAAGCGCGCATGCTCAACCACAACTACATCGGCACGGAGCACATCCTGCTCGGTCTCATCCACGAGGGTGAAGGCGTCGCCTCCAAGGCTCTGGAGAGCCTCGGCATTTCGCTGGAGTCGGTCCGCGAGCAGGTGCAGGAGATCATCGGCCAGGGGCAGCAGGCCCCGAGCGGCCACATTCCCTTCACGCCCCGGGCGAAGAAGGTCCTCGAGCTGAGCCTGCGCGAGGCGCTGCAGCTCGGCCACAACTACATCGGCACCGAGCACATCCTGCTCGGCCTGATCCGCGAGGGCGAGGGCGTCGCCGCCCAGGTCCTCGTCAAGCTGGGCGCCGACCTGAACCGCGTGCGCCAGCAGGTAATCCAGCTCATCTCCGGCTACCAGGGCAAGGAAGGTGGCTCCGGCGCCGGCCTGGCAGGCAACGTGCAGCAGGAGGGCACCCCCGCGGGTTCGCTCGTGCTCGACCAGTTCGGCCGCAACCTCACGATGGCTGCCCGCGAGGGCAAGCTCGACCCGGTCATCGGGCGTGAGAAGGAGATCGAGCGGGTCATGCAGGTGCTGTCCCGCCGCACCAAGAACAACCCCGTCCTCATCGGCGAGCCCGGTGTCGGCAAGACCGCCGTCGTCGAGGGCCTGGCCCAGGACATCGTCAAGGGCGAGGTGCCCGAGACCCTCAAGGACAAGCAGCTCTACACCCTCGACCTCGGCGCACTCGTGGCCGGCAGCCGCTACCGCGGCGACTTCGAGGAGCGGCTGAAGAAGGTCCTCAAGGAGATCCGCACCCGCGGCGACATCATCCTGTTCATCGACGAGATCCACACCCTGGTGGGTGCGGGTGCCGCCGAGGGCGCGATCGACGCCGCCAGCATCCTCAAGCCGATGCTGGCCCGCGGTGAGCTCCAGACCATCGGGGCGACCACGCTCGACGAGTACCGCAAGCACATCGAGAAGGACTCGGCGCTCGAGCGCCGCTTCCAGCCGATCCAGGTCGCCGAGCCCACGCTCAGCCACGCGATCGAGATCCTCAAGGGCCTGCGCGACCGTTACGAGGCCCACCACCGGGTGTCCATCACCGACGGTGCCCTCGTGTCCGCGGCCAACCTCGCCGACCGCTACATCAACGACCGGTTCCTCCCCGACAAGGCGATCGACCTCATCGACGAGGCGGGCGCGCGGTTGCGCATCCGCCGGATGACCGCACCGCCGGACCTGCGCGAGTTCGACGAGAAGATCGCGGCCGTGCGGCTGGAGAAGGAGTCGGCCATCGACGGCCAGGACTTCGAGAAGGCCGCGCACCTGCGTGACGACGAGAAGAAGCTGCTTCAGGCCAAGGCCGAGCGCGAGACGCAGTGGAAGTCCGGCGACATGGACGTCGTGGCCGAGGTCGACGAGGAGCTCATCGCCGAGGTCCTGGCGGCCAGCACCGGCATCCCGGTCTTCAAGCTCACCGAGGAGGAGTCCAGCCGACTGCTCCACATGGAGGACGAGCTGCACAAGCGCGTCGTCGGCATGGACGACGCCATCAAGGCGATGTCCCAGGCGATCCGTCGCACCCGCGCCGGTCTGAAGGACCCGCGTCGTCCCGGTGGCTCGTTCATCTTCGCCGGTCCGACCGGTGTCGGTAAGACCGAGCTCGCCAAGACGCTCGCCGAGTTCCTCTTCGGCGACGAGGACAGCCTCATCCAGCTCGACATGTCGGAGTTCTCCGAGAAGCACACGGTCTCAAGGCTCTTCGGTTCGCCTCCCGGCTACGTCGGCTACGAAGAGGGTGGCCAGCTCACCGAGAAGGTCCGCCGCAAGCCGTTCTCGGTCGTGCTGTTCGACGAGGTCGAGAAGGCCCACCCCGACATCTTCAACACCCTGTTGCAGGTGCTCGAGGACGGCCGGCTCACCGACTCCCAGGGTCGGATGGTCGACTTCAAGAACACCGTCATCATCATGACGACCAACCTCGGCACCCGCGACATCACCAAGGGCTCGCTCGGCTTCTCGGCCGGTGCCGAGACCCAGAGTGGCTACGACCGGATGAAGAACAAGGTCACCGACGAGCTCAAGCAGCACTTCCGCCCCGAGTTCCTCAACCGCGTGGACGACATCATCGTCTTCCCGCAGCTCACGCGGGACGAGATTGTGGCCATCGTCGACCTCGAGATCGCCAAGCTGGACAAGCGTCTCAAGGACAAGGACATGGGCATCGAGCTCACCATCGAGGCCAAGAACGTGCTGGCCCTCAAGGGTTACGACCCCGTGCTCGGTGCGCGACCGCTGCGTCGCACCATCCAGCGCGAGATCGAGGACGTCCTGTCCGAGAAGATCCTCTACGGCGAGCTCAAGGCCGGCGAGCTCGTGCTCGTCGGGGCAGAGGGTGACACCAAGAACGGCACGTTCACCTTCGTCGGCACCCCTCACCCGGGCAGCATCGAGCTGCCCGTCGTGCAGACGGTGGCGGACTCCGCCGACGCCAGCTGAGAGCACCACACCCGACACACAAGCCGAGGTATGCCGCGTGGTCACCACGCGGCATGCCTCGGCTTCGTGCACGGTCCGGACGACGGACCCTCAGGCGAGGCGGTCGAGCATCTCGCGCATGTAGCCGATCTGGACGGACTGCGTCACGTGAACCTCGTCACCGAGCTGGGTGACGACGTCGTCCGTGCCGGCGGCGTGCTGGTCGACGACCATCGCCAGGGCCCTCTGGTGGTGAGCGGCCATCAGGGTGAGCCACAGCCGGTCTGCCGCTGTCCCGCGAGCCGCCTTGAGCTCGCGCAGCTGGGCCTCGGTCGCCATTCCGGGCATGTCGCCGTGCTGGTGGCTGCCGGAACCGAACTCGGGTTTGGTGGCCTGTGGCGGCACGCTCTGGCCCTTGGCCTTCAGCCACTTCGCCATGGCGTCGATCTCCGGTCGCTGCTCGTCGGAGATGCGCGAGGCGAGCGACCTCACCTGCGGGTCGGTGAGGTGGTCGCGCACCAGGGAGACCATCACGATCGCCTGCGCGTGGTGGACGATCATGTCCTGCATGAACTCCACGTCGGCCGCCGTGGGCGAGCCGGTGCGAGAGGGCAGCGCCGCCGATCCGGTGAGAGAGGCGTTGGGCTGACCAGGTGTGCCGGGCTGTAGCACCGGAGCGGTGGGGGAGGTGGCCGAGGGCGCTGGCGCGGGGGTCTGGCCGGAGCACGCGGTCAGGGCGAGTCCGACCATGAGCGCCCCGGTAAAGGCGCCGGTGAAGGCCCTGGTGAACGCCCGCGCCTGCGACGGTCGGTGGAAAGTCATCACAAAGGCACCTTACTGGGAACTTTTTACCGTAAACAGGACAGCGACCCCTTGAAGGTCGACGGGGCGCCCGGCAGGGTGGACAAATCGTCATGATCTCGACATCGAAGGGGTGCCGGGGCGGGCGATTCACGGCAGGAGCCAGAGATGAGAACCCGCCACGCGGTGCTCGCCACGCTCGCAGCGCTCGCCCTCACCATCCCCGCCACCGCGGCATACGCTGCGGACGGTGTCGGCAAGTCCGGCACCCAGCTCGGGCCTGATGAGATCGGTCGCAGCGCGAACGTCGAACACCTGACCAACATCCCCAGCAGCGGCCCGTTGGCCGGTGCCACCGGCAGCGACCTCGCCTTCCAGGACAACCTGGCGTTCGTCGGCAACTACAACGGCTTCGTGGTCTACGACGTCAGCAAGCCCGCCACGCCACGCATGGTGGCCCAGGTCCACTGCCCCGGGTCCCAGAACGACATCAGTGTGTCGGGGGACCTGCTCTACGTGTCGACCGACTCCTCGCGGTCGAACGACTCGTGCACCTCGGTCGCCCAGCCGGCCACCGAGAAGTCTTCCTGGGAGGGCATCAAGATCTTCGACATCTCCGATGTCAGCAACCCCCGCTACATCAAGTCCGTGGAGACAGCGTGCGGTTCGCACACGCACACGCTGATCCCCGGCAAGAAGACCGACGTCCTGTACGTGTCGAGCTACTCGCCGAACGCGACCTATCCGGACTGCCAACCGCCGCACGACTCCATCTCCATCATCGAGGTGCCCACAAAGAACCCGACGGCAGCCAGCGTCGTGGCCACGCCGAACCTGTTCCCGGACGGCGGCTACACGAACACGTCGGGGTGCCACGACATCACGGTCAACCCGGAGCGGAAGATCGCCGCGGGTGCCTGCATGGGTGACGGCATCATCATGGACATCTCCGACCCGCTGGCGCCGAAGGTGATCGACCGCGTGCGCGACACGACGAACTTCGCGTTCTGGCACTCGGCGACGTTCAACAATGACGGCACCAAGGTGGTCTTCACGGACGAGCTCGGCGGCGGCGGTGCGGCCACCTGCAACGCGGCCATCGGGCCCGACCGCGGAGCCAACGGCATCTACGACCTCAGCAAGGACCACAAGCTCAGCTTCCGGTCCTACTACAAGATCCCGCGGCACCAGTTCGACAGCGAGAACTGCGTGGCGCACAACGGGTCGCTGATTCCGGTCGAGGGCCGCGACGTCATGGTGCAGTCGTGGTACATGGGTGGCACCAGCTTCTGGGACTTCACCGACAGCGACAACCCGCGCGAGATCGGCTACTTCGAACGCGGACCGAACGGTGGCGTCGGAGGCGGAGGTGGCGGCACCTGGTCGTCCTACTACTACAACGGCCACGTCTTCTCCTCGGACCTCGGCAAGGGCTTCGACGTCCTGAAGATCACCGACGAGGACCTGCGGAAGGCAGCCACCGTCGCGATGGACCAGCTCAACGTCCAGAGCCAACCGATCTACAAGACGAAGTAGGGCGCCACCCGGACGACAAGCGTCTGCGATTCGGACGCTTGTCGTCCGCGTGTCGGACACCGACGCGACGGCGGAGTCACGAATCAGGGAGCACAACGCTTACTCTGGAGCGCGTGTCTTACTCCCCCATGCCCCGCCGTTCGGTCCTCCTCGGTCTGCTCGCCGCGCCCCTGACCCTCGCCGCGTGCTCGAAGGACAAGCCTGCCCCCGGCCCCTCCAGCACCACGACGACCCCTGCGCCGACACCGACTCCTGCGAAGGTCACCGGGGCCAACCTGCCCGCTGACCTGCTCGCGACGATGACCGCCCTCTATCTCGGCGGCAAGCCGGCAACCGGTGGCTCGACCATCGCGGCCGCGCTCGCCAAGCGCACTCAGCGCACCGCCCCGGTCGCGGTGACCGGGACGACCGGCACGTGGCAGGGCACGCCCATCGCCACGGTCGTGGAGGGCAAGGACGTCACCCTGCTCGTCAAGGCCAAGTCCGGCTGGACCGTCGTCGGGGGCTGGTGGCCCTCGCTCAAGGTCGCGCGGCCGGCGTTCCCGACCATGCGGATCCTCGCCATCGGGTCGGACGCCCGCAATCCGCAGCCAGTGACCAAGTGCCGAGCGGACGCCCTCCACATCATCGGGGTGAACGCGACGAAGGGTGTCGGTGGCATCGTCGGCATACCGCGTGACTCGTGGGTGCCCATGCCCGGAGGCGGCAGCGGCAAGATCAACGCCGCCCTGGTCTTCGGCGGCGTCAACGGACAGGTCAGGACGGTCGAACGTACCTCGGGGGTGCAGATCGACGGCTACGTCATCACCGGGTTCAAGGGCTTCCGGGGGATGGTCAGGAGCCTCGGCGGAATCGTCTTCGTGGCGGCCAAGGCGCTCAAGAGCGTGGACGGCCTGGCGATCATGAAGGCCGGGTCCAACAAGCTGGACGCCACGCACGCGCTCGCCCTCGCCAGGGAGCGCAAGCACCTGCCCAACGGTGACTTCGGCCGCTCCGCGAACCAGGGTGCCATCATCCGGGCCGGCATGGTGATGGCCCAGAAGGCCGGCCCGGGCGCACTGGCCCGGCTGCTGTCCAAGATGGGCCCCCACCTGAGCACCGACCTGAGCGTGTCGGAGGTGCTCAACCTGTCGGCCAGCCTCTACCTGTCCAACGCGGCCAAGGTCCCCAACACGGTGGTTCCCGGCGCGATCGGCACCCGGGAAGGCCAGTCGGTCGTCCTGCTGGGCGGCCCCGCCAAGCGCATCTTCGCCGACATGAAGAACGGCCGTCTCGGTGCCTGAGCCCGCGACACCCGTCCGGGAGGCCGGATCGGTCACGGTCCGGGCGGCCCGCACGAGCGACATCCGAACGATCCGGGAGATCGTCCGGCCGCACGCCGACTCGCGCGTGCTGGTGTCCAAGGACGCCGTGACCTACTACGAGGCGCTCCAGCAGTTCCGCGTGGCCGAGCTCGACGGCGTGGTCGTCGGGTGTGGTGCGCTCCACGTGATGTGGGAGGACCTCGCCGAGATCCGCACGCTGGCGGTCCGCCCCGAAGCCAAGGGCAACGGCGTGGGGTCGATGTTGTTGGAAGCCCTGATGGCCGACGCGCGCGAGCTCGGGGTGCAGCGGTTGTTCTGTCTCACCTTCGAGGTCGACTTCTTCACCCGGCACGGGTTCGAAGCCATCGAGGGGCAGGCCGTCGAGCCCGATGTCTACGCGGAGCTGGTGCGGTCCTACGACGAGGGTGTCGCGGAGTTCCTGGACCTCGAGCGGGTCAAGCCCAACACGTTGGGCAACACCCGGATGCTTCGCACCCTCTGACCCCCAGCCCCTCCCGCCCCCCAGCCCCTCCCCGGGTCGATGTAAACGCGCTGGGGAGTCCCGGCGCGTTGACATCGATCAGGGGGCGGGCGGCCTCGTTGCTGGCCTAGGGTGTCCGCACGGACCAGCGACCCAGGGGGGACACCGTGTTCAAGAGTGCTGAGGAGAGGGAAGCCGAGCGCCAGCAGCGCGAGGTCGAGCAGGCCCGTCAGGCTGCCGCGCAGGAGGAGCAGCGACGGGAGGCCGAGGCGGAACGCCAGCGGGCGGCCTACCTCGCCTCACCCGTCGGGGCAGCCACTGCGGCCCGAGCTGCCGGCGAGCAGTTCTTCGAGCTCCAGCTCGAGGTCAGGACCCAGCAGGGCCAGGTCTCCTTCGGCCAGGCCGGCTCCTCCCACACGGTGAAGAGCTCCGCCTCGGTCCTCGCCCAGGTCGAGGCGGTCGGGTGGCGCCTCGAGCACGCGAGCTACTACTTCGCGGTGACCGGTCAGAGCAGCACCGAGCGCGTCTTCGGCTCGGGGGAGAACACCGCGGTGACCGGCGTAACGGTGGGTGCCTACCTCTTCCGCCGGACCGCAGTCGCCGATTCGATGTGAACGCGCCGAGGATGCCCGGCGCGTTGACATCGAATCAGGCAGAGGGGGGTCGGCCGGGTGGGCTCAGGCCCGGTGGACGCGGTGGTGGCGGCTCATCCTGATCCGCACCGATGCGGCGAGGACGAGCAGCAGCAGGCCGGAGATCACCCCGAACCCGAGCCGGGGGAGCAGCGGCAGCGCGATGCCGATCCCGCCACCGATGACCCACGCGATCTGCAGCACCGTCTCGGACCAGGCGAATACGCGGGTGCGCACCGACTCCTCGATGTCACGCTGCACGACGGCGTCGCTGCTCAGCTTGATGAGCTGCGCACCGAGCCCCGCCACCAGCCCGAGGACGAGCAGGGCGGTCAGGGAGTAGAACAGGGCAGCGCCCAGGGCGACTGCCACGTCGGCGATCAGGGCCACCGCGATGATCAGGTCGGGTCGGAGTCGGCGCAGGGCGTTGCCGATGACGGTGCCCAGGGCGTTGCCCGCGCCGGCGGCTCCCACGACCAGGGCCAGCACGAAGGTCCCGCTGTGGCCCGGGAGGGGGTGCTCGCGCATGAGGAAGGCGATGAACAGCGTGAGGAAACCAGTGAGCAGCCGGGCGCCCACCGCACTGCAGAGGGCAGTCAGCACCGGCACCGGCAGGGCCGCCACCCGTGCTCGCAGTCGCTCGAACAGCCCCAGCTTTCGGCCGTCACGCCGGCCGATCGGGACCGGTCCGGAGTCCTCGATGTCCTGCTCGCCGCTGCTCGAGTCCACCCGCGACGGCAGCCGGATGGCGAGGACCGTGCCTACGACGTAGATGAGGAAGGCCAGCCGCAGCGACCACTCGGGTCCCACCCGGGCCGCGGCGCCGGCCAGGCCGCCCCCGACTGCCATGCCGGCCACCCCGGCCAGGGCGTTGCGGGAGTTGGCGTTGACCAGGCTGAACCCGGGCGGCAGCAGCCGCGGCACCGCCGAGGCCCGTGTCACGCCGTAGGCCTTCGAGGCGACCAGGCAGCCCAGCGCCGCGGGGAAGAGCCACGGCGAGTCGTTGGCGGCGGCGCCGGCCAACACCCAGCAGAGGAAGGCCCGCAGGGCGAGGGTGGTGCCGATGGCCCAGCGGCGGCCGTGCCGGAACCGGTCGAGCAGCGGCCCGATGAAGGGCGCGAGCAAGGCGAAGGGCGCCATCGTGAGGACGAGGAACTGGGCCACCTGACCGCGTGCCTCGTCGGTCGGTATGGCGAAGATCGTGCCAGCGAGCGAGACGGTGAGCGCCGCGTCGCCCATCAGGTTGACGAAGTGCAGCTCGACCAGGCGCGCGAGGCCGCTCTCACCCGCACCGGCCGAGTGCGTGTAGGCCCGCGCTCTGCGGGCACCGGCCTTACTGCCCCGACCGGCCAGCCTGGCCCCGGCCACCGTGCCCCGTCCGACGACCCGCCCGGTGCGTGACGCGCCGATGCGCAGCGCGTGGGCGGCTCGCCTCCCGGCGCTCGGCCCGGCGCCCGGTCCTGCGCCCGGTCCTGCGCTCGGCCCGGTGCTCGGCCCCGCGCCCGGAGGGGTGCTCGCCCGGTCGCCGGTGGAACCCTGGTCGCTGGGTGACATGGAGGTCTCAGCTCGCCTCGCGCGACGCGGGCAGCCGGTAGCGCCCGCCCGCGAGCGGCTCGACCAGACCGTCAGCGACCAGTGAGTCGAGGCACCGCTCGCGCTGGATCTCGTTGTCGGACAACGACTCGAGCGCGGAGCGTGGCACGGGGGTGTGGCTCGCGCGCAGCACCGCGAGCAGCGCGCCACGCAGCTGGCGGTCGGTGCCCTCCCAGGCCTGCCCCTTGCGGGCCGGACCCTGGTATGCCGGTCGGCCGGCGAGCTGCCACGCGCACAGGTCCGCGACGGGACAGTCCGAGCACCGCGGGGACCGGGCGCTGCAGACGAGGGCGCCGAGCTCCATCACCGCCACGCTCCACGTGCGGGCCTCGACGGCGTCCTCCGGCACCAGGCCGGCAGCAACGGTCAGCTCGGCCCTGGTCGGTGACGGCGCGGCATACTCCTCGCCTGCCACCACGCGGGCCAGCACGCGACGCACGTTGGTGTCGACGACGGTGGTGCGCTCGCCGAAGGCGAAGGTGGCGACGGCGGCGGCGGTGTAGCTGCCGACACCCGGCAGGGCGAGCAGCTCTGCCTCGGTCGAGGGGACGGCTCCGGCATGGTGCTCGGTCATCGCCACGGCGGCGGCGTGCAACCGCAGCGCCCGGCGCGGGTAGCCGAGCCGGCCCCAGGCCCGGACCGCCTCACCGGGCGCGTCGGCAGCGAGGTGGGCTGGCGTGGGCCAGCGCGACAGCCATTCGCGCCAGACCGGCTCCACGCGCACGACCGGTGTCTGCTGGAGCATGATCTCGGAGACGAAGATGCCCCAGGGAGTGGCGTCCGGCCGGCGCCACGGCAGGTCGCGTGCGGACGCGGCGTACCACTCCAGCACCCCGTGGTGCAGTTGTTCAGGAGCGGCGCAGGTGCTCACACGTAGCGTTCGAGGATGCTCGACTCGGCCAGTCGCGACAGGCCCTCGCGGACGGCGCGGGCGCGACCCTCACCGACGCCCTCGACGTCCATGAGCTCCTCGAGGTTGGCGGCGAGCAGCTTCTGGAGGCTGCCGAAGTGCTCGACCAGCCTGTCGACGATGGCGCCGGGGAGACGGGGCACCTTGGTCAGGAGGCGGTAGCCGCACGGGCTCACCGCCGAGTCGAGCGAGTCGCCGCCGACGGCGAACCCGACGGCCTTGGCCCCGGCGGACAGGTCGAGCAGCTCGGTGGAGGTGAGCTCCTCGAGGGCGGCCATCGCCTCCTCGAGGGTCAGGTCGGTCTTGGCGACCGGGAGGTAGTCGCGGATGACGAGCTCGCGGTCGTTGCCGAGGCCGCCGGTCAGCTCCTCGAGCTGGAGGGTCAGCAGGCGTCCGTCGACCCCGAGCTCGATGACGTAGCCGGAGATCTCGTCGCGGATCCGACGCACCATCTCGAGACGCTGGAGGACGCTGGCCACGTCGCGGACGGTGACGAGGTCCTCGATCTCGAGGGCCGAGAGGGTGCCGGTGACCTCGTCGAGGCGCGACTTGTAGCGCTCGAGGGTCTGCAGGGCCTGGTTGGCGCGGGACAGGATCGCACTGGAGTCCTCGAGCACGTGCCGGCGGCCGTCGACGTAGATGGCGACGATCCGCATCGACTGGCTCACCGAGATGACGGGATAGCCGGTCTGCTTGGCCACCCGCTCCGCCGTGCGGTGCCGCGTGCCGGACTCGCTCGTCTCGATGGAGGGGTCGGGGACCAGTTGGGTGGCGGCCCGCAGGATGCGCGACGCCTCGCGGTCGAGCACGATGCCGCCGTCCATCTTGGCCAGCTCGCGCAGCCGGGTGGCCGAGAACTCGACGTCGAGCGGGAAGCCACCGGTGGACAGCTGCTCCACGGTGCGGTCGTGGCCGAGGACGATCAGCGCACCGGTGCGGCCCCTGAGGATGCGTTCGAGCCCGTCACGCAGCTCGGTGCCGGGTGCCACGGCGGCGAGGGTGGCGCGCAGCACCTCATCCTCGCGAAGATCCACTGGTCAAACCCCTTTGGTGCCGCTGGCGTCGGTCTGGCGCGAGTCTAACTGTGCACGGGCTGCAGCGCCGCGCGCACCGCGGTCCGAATGTCGTCGCACTCGATCACCTGCATGCCCTCGGGCGTCGGAGCCGTGCCGAGGACGCCCGACGGGACGTAGGCGGTGCGGAAGCCCAGCCGTCCCGCCTCCGCGAGGCGACGAGGTATGCCGGTCACCGGCCTGATCTCGCCGGCCAGCCCCAGCTCGCCGAAGGCGATGGCGTGGTCGGGCAGTGGCTGGTCCTTGACCGCGCTCGCCACCGCGAGGGCGATCGCCAGGTCGGAGGCGGGCTCGGTCAGCCGCACCCCGCCCACCGTGGAGAGGTAGACGTCGGCGTTGCCGATCGGGGCCTGCGCCCGCTTGGCCAGCACGGCGATGATCATCGCCACCCGGGCCGAGTCCAACCCGCTGGTGGCACGCCGGGGCGTGGGGATCTCGCTCTTGGCGACCAGCGCCTGGACCTCGGTCATCAACGGACGGCGGCCCTCGAGGGTCACCGTCACGCAGGTGCCGGGAACGCTGAGGGTGCCCCGCGACAGGAAGAGCCCGCTGGGGTCGGCCAGCCCGACGATGCCCACGTCGGACAGGTCGAAGCAGCCGACCTCGTCGGTGGGGCCGTAGCGGTTCTTGACCGCCCGCACGAGCCGCAGGCGGGAGTGCCGGTCGCCCTCGAACTGCACGACCACGTCGACGAGGTGCTCGAGCACGCGCGGGCCGGCGATCGACCCGTCCTTGGTCACGTGGCCGACCAGCAGGGTGGCGATCCCGCGTGACTTGGCCACCTGGATCAGCGAGGCCGCGACCTCACGGACCTGGGTGACGTTGCCGGCAGATCCCTCGACGTCGCCGCTGGAGATGGTCTGCACCGAGTCGACGATCACGAGGTCGGGCTGCACCGCGTCGATCTGGCCGAGCACGGTGGCGAGGTCGGTCTCGGCGGCGAGGAACAGCGAGGAGGCCATCGCCTCGATCCGCTCGGCCCGCATCCGCACCTGGGCCGCCGACTCCTCGCCCGTGACGTAGAGGACGGTGCGGCCGTTGCCGGACCTGGCCGCGCGGGCGGCCACGTCGAGCAGCAGGGTCGACTTGCCGATGCCGGGCTCGCCCGCCACCAGCACCACGGCCCCGGGCACGAGCCCGCCACCCAGGACCCGGTCGAACTCGCTGACCCCCGTGCTGACCGCCTCGGCGCGCCGGGCGTCGACCTGCCCGATGGGCACGGCGGGCCGCTCGACGCGGGTGGCCGCGGTCGTGCGCACCGTGACGGCGCCGATCTCGCTGACGCTGCCCCAGGACTGGCACTCCCCGCACCGGCCGACCCACTTGACCGCGGTCCAGCCGCACTCGGAGCAGCGGAAACCGCTCGACCTCGTCGTCGTCTTCGCTGCCATGGACGACAACCTACGGCGCGGCGCCGACAGCCCAGCGGACCGGCAGTCGCATCGTCGCCGGTGTCGGGTCCCGGCAGCAGGTCAGTGGCCCTCGGCGACCTTCTTGAGGCCGTCGAGCATGCCCTGCCAGTTCTGCGAGAACTGCTCGGCCTGCTCGGCGCTGTCGCAGCCGTCCTGGGTGAGCTGCACCGCCGTGCCCTCACCCTCCGGCGACAGGTCGTAGCGGACCCGGTGGTAGTTCTCCGGCACGTCGTCGTCGCCGGTCATCGGGCTGTAGTGGGTGATCTCGAGGAGCCGTCCCGGCTCTACCTGCAGCACCTCGCCCTTGTCCTGGTAGGGCTTGCCCTCCCACTCTCCGGTCCAGGTGATCGGGCTGCCGGGCTGCCAGTCGCTGGCGACCTCGCTGCCCATCATGTACTCGGCGACCAGCTCGGGTTCGGTCATCGCCCGCCACACCCTGTCGGGGTCGGCGTCGATGGTCGTCCTGGCGGTGGCGACGTGGTCGGTCATGGTGTCTCCTGTGTCGTCCGGGGTGTCCGGTTCCTCCCACCCTGTCCCGCAGCGGCGCCTGTGTCCAGACCCTGTATCACCGACCCGTCACCGCACCATCACCTCGCCGTCACGCTCAGAACTGACGCCACCACAGGCTGACCGCGTAGTCGACGCCGGTGCCGTCGTGCTCCGCGAGGATGCCTTCCGCAGCCGTCTCGGGGAACTCGATCCGCACCACCGACTCGAAGTCCTCGCGCGAGTCGAACTCCCAGTCGATCACCAACCGCTCGAGTGACCACCCCTGGCGAACCCAGAAACGTTCCACCGCAAGGGGATCGTAGGAAGGGTTGGCGCGCGTGAACCACCTGCCGAAGGTCGAGCGGGTGGCGTCGTTGTCGATGACGTAGGCCGTGCCGCCGGGTCGCAGGACCCGCTCCAGCTCGCGCAGGCCGGGTTCGCAGCCGGCGCCGAAGAAGTAGGCCCACCTCGCGTGGGCGATGTCCATGGAGGCATCGGCCAGCGGCAGCGACTGGGCCGCACCCTCGAGGACCCGCACGTCCGGCATACCTGAAATGCGTTGCCCGGCAAGGGAAACCAGTGGTGGGTGCGGCTCCACGCCGACCACGCTCGCGCACCCGAGCGAGGCGAAGCGAGGCAGGTGGAAGCCGGTACCGCAGCCGACGTCGACGAGGTCGGCTCCGGCGAACGGGTGCAGCGACGCCATGGCAGCCTCGATGAGCCCGGCGCGGTCGACACCGAGGTTCTCGACCTCGTAGACGTCGGGGAAGTCCCAGATGTTGGGGCTGCGGGTCGGCTCAGGCGTCGAGCTCATCGGGACTTGCGGGGCTCTTGCGCAGCCAGCGTCGCGGGATGCACCAGGAGGGGAAGCATCTTGCGGGAGTATGCGTTGCGGGCAGCTTTCACGCTCGCGAGGTGGGCCTCGCAGCGGATCTCGAGCTCGGCGTAGGCGTCCTCACCCATCAGCTCGACCAGCTCCGCACGGTTGCTGCGGAACACCGGCTCACGGCCGACGTGGGCCTCGGGGTTGCTCGAGCAGTACCAGTCGAGGTCGTGGCCTCCGGGGCCCCAGCCGCGGCGGTCGTACTCAGTGATGGTGACCTCCTGCCAGCTCGACCCGTCGGGCAGCTCGACCTTGCGGTAGGTGCGGCGGATCGGCAGCTGCCAGCAGACATCGGGCTTGACGGTGTGCGGCTCCTTGCCCGTGAGCACGGCGTGCTGGTGCAGAGCACACCCGGCACCGGCGGGGAATCCCGGCCGGTTGAGGAAGATGCAGGCGCCGTCGACGACCTTGGTCTTGAGGGCGTCGTCCTCCTTCTCGGTCCAGGCGGACAGCTTGGTCGAGCCGGGGTGCAGCTGCCACTCGTCCTCGCCGAGCTCCTTGACGACCTTCTTCACGCGCTGGATGTCGTCGTCGTCGGTGAAGTGGGCGCCCAGGGTGCAGCAGCCGTCGTCCGGCCGGCCGGCGTAGATCCCCTGGCAGCCGTTGCCGAAGATGCAGGTCCAGCTCGACGTCAGCCAGGTCAGGTCGCAGCGGAACCGCTGACCCGTGTCGGCGGGATCGGTGAACTCCACCCAGATGCGGGCGGTGTCGAGCGGGGTCTCAGGCACGTTCGCAACCTTACGTCGCGCGGTGCCCCGCTCAGGTCGTGGCCCGTATGCCGGTCGTGCCCGGGAGGCGGCACACCGCGACCCGGGAGGCGCCGGACCACCGCCCGGGAGGCGGCACACCGCGACCCGGGAGGCGCCGGACCGCCTCCCGGGCGCGGACCTTCAGCCGATCGGTGCGGACACCGGACCGGAGGGGTCGAACTGCACGGGCACCGGCGCCGGCTGCCGACGCGCGGTCGTGACGCCCTTCTCGGTGCGGCCGTCGACCTCGAGCTTGCCCCTCACGAGCGACACCGTGACGTGCGCCGCGGTGGCTCCCGGCGCGTCGACCGCGTCCACGGTCACTGATAGCGCGCCGTCGACGATCGTGCCCCGTCCCACGAAGCCGACCTCACCGGTCGGCCGCGCCACGGTGACGGCCAGCCCGTCTCCGTCGGGCCTGGTCAGCACGACCCAGCGAACGAAGGTCGTGCCCATCGACTCGTTGACGCCGAGCAGCGTGCCGGCGATGCCCGGCGCCCATGCGAGTGACTCGGGATCCTTGCCGGCGAGCACGACGTGCGTGCGGTCCCCACAGCTGAACGCACCCACGGGCGCGGCGCCCTCGGGCACCAACGACCGCCAGGGCAGGTCCGCGGTGGCGGCCTTGCGCGCGACCGGCATCTCGACCGGCTTGATGCGGGTCTTGAGCCGAGCCGTCACCGGCAACACGGGTGCGGTCTCGCCGGTCAGCTGCTGGCGGGGGTCCGTCGGGTCGACGGCCGCTCCCACCCGGTGGGCGAGCAGGCGTGCCGAGGCGCTCGCCCGGGTGCTGGCGTGGGGCCAGTCCGCCCGCTCGCTCGCCGACCTCAGTCGCCGGACGTCACTGCGGGCACCCAGGTTGGTCAGGCCTGCGGAAGCCGCCGCGATGAGCTGGCCGTCCTGGGCTTGGTCGACGACTTTGCGCAGGGCACGGACCGAGGTCGCGGAGTGCACCTGTCCCAGGCCCTTGGCCGCGGCGACCCGCACCTGCGGTTCGTCATGGTCCGAGACCACCTTGGCCAGGGCGTTGGTGGCCCGTCGGCCCGCCACCTTGTCCGGGCCCGCGGCCGCGGCCTCGGACAGGATGCCGATCGCGGCACCCGGGGTCAGCGTGGTGGGTTTGCCGGCGAGAGCCGCGATGGCCCCCGACACGGTGCGGTCCTTGCGGGACCCGATGATGACTGACATGTCGCCTCCTAGCAGGGGTTCTTCATGCGGCAGTGGTCCCGCATGTTGTCGGCCTCGGACGTGGTGATGACGCCCCCGTTGGGGATCGTCGGGTTCATCAGCGCCGTGGAGTTGTTGCGGTGGCTGAGGCCGAGGTAGTGGCCCAGCTCGTGCGCGGTGGCGAAGTCGGAGACCCCGCCGCCCGCGTTCATCTCGACGACGCTGCCGTCCATTCCCTTGGCGTTCTTGTCGCAAGGGCCGTCGACCCGGGACAGGCCTGCGGTGCTGCCGACGTACATCCGCACGAAGAACAGGTCCAGCGCGTCGTTGGGCACGGTCCACTCGTCGGTGAGCGTCTCGGCCTCGCCGTCGGAGTTGATGACGTCCCGCCCGCCGGCGTCGCCGGTCGAGATGACGAAGTGCTGGATCCGGCCGACACCCATCGAGCGGCCGGCACCGGCATAGAGGTCCCGGGTCTTGGCGACGGCGCGGTCGATCTCCACCGCGTCGTTGAAGGTGAACTGGTCGGACCCGACCTGGATGCAGTTCACGTGGACGAACTTGCTCCCCAGCCGGTCCAGCTGGGTCTTGAGCGACACGGGGACCGAGTTGGTCAGCTGTCCCATGAAGTCGCGGCGCACCGAGAGTGGCGACGTCGCGATGCCGATGCAGGCAGCGCGTTGGCGGAGGCTGGCCACCGGTCAGCCCTCGAGCTTCTTGACCTTGGCGTCGAGGTTCTTGATGAGGTCGCCGTAGCGAGCCAGCGTGTCCTCGAGGCTCAGGTGGCCGAACGGGCTCTTGACCGTCAGCGTGCCGTTGACGACGATCGCCCCGTTGATCTTGACCGGTCCGTTGATGGTGACGCCGCCCGGGTAGTCGTGCGCCCAGTTGATGGTCAGGCCGTCGTCGAAGTCGTGGACGAGCGCCCGGCGCCAGGGAGTGGAGCTCTTGCGCCGCGCCGCGTGGTCGAGCACGACGTCGGCCTGGTGACAGGTCAGCCGGAAACCCTCGACCGTGACCCCACCCGGGTAGTCCGAGTCCCAGTTGAGCGTCATGCCGTCTTTGAAGTCGTGCACGATCGCACGGCGCTGTCCGGCGCCGCTCGAGCGACGGCTCGGCGCGTCGATGACGACATCGGCGGCGGTCGTCTTGAAGACGTCCCCCTGGGCCGTCGTGGTGTTTCCGTCCAGACGCAGGTCTGCATCCATGGTGGTGTTCCCCCCTGTTCGACGAGGCCCCGGCGGCCCCGTCCCCGCAGGCAAGGAGGCTCCGGGGGTCTTCGTGATACCTCTGCGGTGAACCGTCCCGCTGGCTGGCGGTCCCAGCCGATACCGTGCAGCCATGCGCCTCGGAGTCATCGACGTCGGCTCCAACACGGTCCACCTGCTCGTCGTCGACGCACACCGCGGGGCCCAGCCCCTGCCCGCGAGCTCCCACAAGATCGAGCTGCGGCTCTCCGAACACGTCACCGACAGCGGTGACATCGCCGAGTCCGGCGAGGCCGCCCTGATCGCGTTCATCGGCGAGTGCCTCACGGTCGCTGGGGACCAGGGCGTCGAAGAGGTGATGGCCTTCGCCACCAGTGCGATTCGCGAGGCGCCGAACGGCGAGGACGTGCTGGCCCGGGTGCGCGCGACCACCGGCGTGGCGCTCCAGGTCCTCTCCGGTGAAGAGGAGGCACGCCTCACCTTCCTGGCCGTGCGCCGGTGGTTCGGCTGGTCGAGCGGCACGCTGCTCGTGGTCGACATCGGTGGCGGGTCGCTGGAGCTCGCGGCCGGCATGGACGAGGACCCGGACGCCGCCGTGTCCCTGCCACTCGGGGCCGGGAGGCTGACTCGCGACCTGCTCCCGGGTGACCCGCCGACGGCCGAGGTGGTCAGGGAGGCGCGCCGGGCCATCCGGCTGCGGCTGGCCGCGGCCATGCGGCCCCTGGCCAAGGCCGGGGCCGCCGATCGTGCCGTCGGCACCTCCAAGACGATGCGTTCGCTGGCCCGCGTCACGGGCGCGGCGCCGAGCAGTGACGGTCCGTATGCCGCGCGCAGCCTCGAGCGCGGCGCCCTCGCCTCGGTCGTGGCCGACCTGGGCGGCATGACCTCCCAGCAGCGGGAGCGCCTGTCGGGCGTCTCGGCCAGTCGCTCGCGCCAGCTGCTCGCGGGTGCCCTCGTGGCCGAGGCGGCGATGGACCTGCTCGGTCTGGAGCGCCTCGAGATCTGCCCCTGGGCGCTGCGCGAGGGCGTCATCCTCAGCCGACTCGACGCGATGCGCTGACCCGCGCTGGGTAGGCTCGGTGCATGGCCGAAGCCGTGTCGATCCCAGGAGCCACGGTGGCCCTCTCGACCGCCTCGGTCTACCCGGATACCTGCGCGTCGGCCTTCGCCACGGCGGCGCGGCTCGGCTACGACGCCGTCGAGGTGATGGTCTGGACCGACCCCGTCTCTCAGGAGGCCGGTGCGCTGGCGGCGCTGTCCCGGCTGCACGGCATACCGATCGTGTCGGTGCACGCGCCCACGCTCCTGCTCACCCAGCGCATCTGGGGACCCGACCCCTGGACCAAGGTCGACAACTCGATCGCCCTGGCCCAGGAGGTGGGGGCCTCCACCGTGGTGCTGCACCCACCGTTCCGGTGGCAGAAGGAGTACGCCGGCGACTTCGTCGAGGGTGTGGCCATCCGCGAGCACGAGACCGGAGTGGCCCTGGCCGTCGAGAACATGTTTCCGTGGCGCGCCCGGCAGCGGGAGTTCGAGGCCTACCTGCCCCACTGGGACCCCGTGCCGCAGGCCTACGACAACGTGACCCTCGATCTGTCGCACACGTCGACGGCCGGCTCCGACGCCATGGCCATGGCCGCGGCGCTCGGCCCGCGCCTCGCCCACGTCCACCTCGCCGACGGGCTCGGCTCGCTCAAGGACGAGCACCTCGTCCCCGGACGCGGCACCCAACCGTGCGCGGAGTTCTTGGAAATGCTTGCGGTGCAACAGTTCTCGGGATCGGTCGTCGTCGAGGTGAGCACGCGCAAGCTCGCCCAGGACCAGCGAGAGGTCGACCTCGCCGAGTCCCTGGCGTTCGCGCGGCTGCACCTCGCAACCGCGTCGACGGTCGTCGCCCCATGAGCCCCCGTGGCCGCCGCCCCGGGGGCGTCGACACCAGGCAGGCCATCGTCGAGGCCGCTCGGGTCGACTTCGCCGACCAGGGCTATGACGGCACCTCGCTGCGCGGCATCGCACGCCGGGCCGCCGTCGACCCGGCCCTGGTGCACCACTACTTCGGGGGCAAGGCACAGCTGTTCGCCGCCGTGATGGACATCCCCGCCGATCCGGCAGCCCTGATCAGCGCCGTGGTCGACGGGCCTCGAGACCAGGTGGGCGAGGCGCTGGTGCGGACCTTCCTCGGGGTCTGGGACTCCGAGGACGGGCGGCAGCGCTTCCAGGCCCTCATGCGCGCCGCGGTCAGCCACGAGGAGGCGACCAGGATGCTGCGCGAGTTCCTGACCAGGGAGGTCTTCGGCAGGGTGCTGCGGTCTTTGGCCGCCGACGGCGACCGGCCTGCCGATCTCGAGCTGCGCGCGGGCTTGGCGGCGTCCCAGATGGTCGGGCTGGCGATGATGCGCTACATCGTCGAGTTCCCTGCCGTGGTGGACGCCGGGCACGACGAGCTGGCCGCCCTGGTCGGACCCACGATCCAGCGCTACCTGGCCCCGTAGCCCGGCGGCGCTAACTCGCCTTTTGCATGAGGTAGCGCCGGGGGAAGGGGTCTTGTCGACGGGGTGGTCTGGCTGTATATTTCATCGCATGATGAAAAACGCCATCGAGATCACGAACCTCCGCGTCGTGCGCGGCGGTCGTGAGGTGTTGCCCGACCTGACCATGGTGGTCCCGGCCGGCCAGGTGGTCGGCCTCCTCGGGCCCAGTGGCAGCGGCAAGTCGACGCTGATCCGTGCGGTCGTGGGGGTCCAGATCGTCGAGTCCGGCGAGGTGACAGTGCTCGGGGAGCCCGCGGGCTCGCCGTCGCTTCGCCAGCGGATCGGCTATGTCACCCAGACCCCGAGCGTGTACGACGACTTGTCCGTGCGGGCCAACGTCCGCTACTTCGCCAGCATCCTGGGCGCCCCCGCGTCGGCGGCCGACGAGGCCATCGAGGCGGTCGACCTCACCAGCCACGCCGACTCCCTCGTGGGCCGGCTGTCCGGCGGACAGCGTTCCCGCGTCTCGCTGGCGGCCGCACTTGTCGGTGACCCCGAGCTGCTCGTCCTCGACGAACCCACCGTCGGCCTCGATCCGGTGCTGCGACGGGACCTGTGGGAGCTGTTCAAACGCCTTGCGGCCCAAGGGCGTTCGCTGCTCGTGTCGAGCCACGTGATGGACGAGGCGAGTCGCTGCGACCGGCTGCTCCTGCTGCGGGAGGGCCGCATCATGGCCGACGACACGCTGCCCGAGCTGCTCGCCCGCACCGGCGCCGACGACGCCGAGCATGCCTTCCTGTCCCTGATCGACCGCGCCGAGGAGACTGCCCGATGAACGTTCACCGCACCCTCGTGACGGCCGCGCGGGTCCTGGCCCAGCTGCGCGCCGACCACCGGACCATCGGGCTGATGCTCGTCGTCCCCTGCGTGCTGATCGGCCTGCTGGCCTGGATCTTCAACGGCACCCCCGTCTTCGACGGTCTCGGGGCGCCCCTGCTCGGGGTGTTCCCCTTCGTCGTGATGTTCATCGTCACGAGCGTCGCGACACTGCGCGAGCGGACGTCCGGGACGCTTGAGCGGCTGCTCACCACACCGATGGGCAAGGGCGACTTCATGTTCGGCTACGCCCTCGCCTTCGGGGTGATGGCGATCCTGCAGGCCCTCATCGCCACGGCCTTCGCGGTCTACGTGTGCGGTCTCGACGTCGCCGGCCCGGCGTGGCAGCTCGTCGTGGTGGCCGTGCTCGACGCGCTGCTCGGGACGGCGCTGGGCCTGCTCGCAAGCGGCTTCGCGCGCACCGAGTTCCAGGCCGTGCAGTTCATGCCGGCCTTCGTGCTGCCGCAGTTCCTGCTGTGCGGACTGCTCGTCGCACGCGACGGGCTGCCCGACGTCCTGCGCTGGCTCTCGGACGTGCTGCCCCTGTCGTATGCCGTGGACGCCATGAAGTCCGTGACGTCCAGTGCCAGCCCGGGCGCCGACGTGGCCGGTGACGCGGCCGTCATCGGCCTGTGGGTGCTGGTCGCCCTGGTCCTCGGCAGCCTCACCCTGCGCAGGCGCACCGCCTGAGCGGGCGCGGCCGCCGCAGCGGAACGCTGTGGTCGGCTCTCAGGTGAGGCGGCACGGGACCCCGCGACGCGGCATACCTGCTGGATGGCGGTTAGCCTTGTCGGCGGCCGTGACCTCCGCGGCCACCGGTTGGAAGGACCCACGTGGACGCCAGTGACCTGCTGCGCAACAGCCTGCTCCAGCTCTCCAAGAGCGGTGCTGTGCGACAGACGATCGAGAAGGCGCCGGTGAGCCGTAGCGTGGTCAGGCGGTTCGTCCCGGGCGACCGCACCGCGGACGCAGTCGGCGCGACCGCCGAGCTGCGCGCCACCAACCGGCTCGCGACGATCGACTACCTCGGTGAGGACACCGCCGACCTCACCCAGGCGATCCGCACCCGCGACCACTACATCGAGCTGCTCAAGGCGCTCGCAGACGCCGACCTGTCCCAGCACGGCATGGGCGAGGTCAGCCTCAAGCTGTCCGCCCTGGGCCAGTACCTCCCCGGCGACGGCCACAAGATCGCCCTGGACCACGCCCGCGAGATCTGCCAGGCGGCGGCGAATGCCGGCACGACCGTGACCCTCGACATGGAGGACCACACAACCACCGATGCCACCCTGGAGTCGCTGCGCGAGCTGCGCGAGGACTTCCCGTGGGTCGGAGCCGTGATCCAGTCCTACCTGCACCGCAGCGAGGCCGACTGCCGCGACCTGGCCCACGAGGGCAGTCGTGTGCGGCTGTGCAAGGGCGCCTACAAGGAGCCGGAATCCGTGGCGTACCAGAGCAGCTCGGACGTCGACCAGAACTACGTGCGCTGCCTCAAGATCCTCATGGCGGGTGACGGCTACCCGATGGTGGCCAGCCACGACCCGCGGTTGGTGGAGATCGCCGGTGCGCTGGCGTCGCACCACAAGCGCGACGCCGACAGCTACGAGTACCAGATGCTCTACGGGATCCGGCCGGAGGAGCAGAAGCGGATCGCCGACCGGGGCAACCAGATGCGCGTCTACATCCCGTATGGCGAGGAGTGGTACGGCTACCTCATGCGCCGGATGGCCGAACGTCCCGCCAACACGATGTTCTTCCTGCGCGGTCTCGCCACCAAGAACTGAGGCGCACACACGTCCCGCGACTGGAAGACTGCCGTCATGGGAACTGTCGCAATCCTCGGGGCCGGCGTGATGGGCGAGACGCTGCTGTCCGGGCTGATCCGGTCTGGTCGAAGCGCGGACGAGCTCATCGTGACTGCTCGTCGGCCGGACCGGGCCGACCAGCTGGCCGAGCAGTACGGCGTGCGAGCCATGTCCAACATCGAGGCGGCTGAGGCGGCCGACACCCTGGTGCTGGTCGTGAAGCCGCAGGACATGGGTGGCCTCGTCGAGGAGATCCGCGACCACGTCTCGCCGGGCAACCTCGTGGTCAGCCTCGCCGCGGGCATCCCGACGACCTACCTCGAGCACCGGCTCCCCGCGGGGGTCGCTGTCGTCCGGGTGATGCCCAACACCCCTGCCTTGGTGGACCAGGGGATGGCGGCCGTCAGCCCGGGTCGCAGCGCCGACGCGGACCACCTCGAGGAGGCAGCCGAGCTGTTGCGCTCGTGCGGACGGGTCGTGCAGGTCGCCGAGAAGCACCAGGACGCCGTCACCGCCATCAGTGGCAGCGGACCGGCCTACATCTTCTACGTGGTCGAGGCGATGATCGAGGCGGGCGTCGTGCTCGGCCTGCCTCGTCCGACCGCCACCGAGCTCGTCGTCCAGACGCTGTTCGGTGCCGCGACGATGATGCGCGAGACCGGCCAGCACCCCACCGTCCTGCGTGAGCAGGTGACCTCACCCGGCGGCACGACCGCCGCCGCGCTGCGCCAGCTCGACGACCACAAGGTGCGAGCCGCCTTCATCACGGCGATGGAGGCCGCCGCCAACCGCTCGCACGAGCTCGCCTCGGGCAACGACTGACCGGTCGCCGACCCTCCCGATTGCCCCCGTCGAGACGGCGCGCACCGGCTCTGTCCAGCCGAGTTCGAGGTGGACCACGTCCTCGCAGAACTCACAGCGGGCTCTGGGTGAACACCCAGCAACCCACCTGACCGAACCCGCGCGGATCGTGCGAGAGTGGGTCCATGAGCGACATCACCGTGCGGTCACTGGGTGAGGACGAGTGGGAGCAGTACCGATCGGTGCGGCTCAGCGCCCTCGAGGATTCGCCCGACGCGTTCGTGGCGAGCGCCGAGGAGGAACGCGGCTACGAGGAGGAGTTCTGGCGCAACCGGATGCGCCGCTCCCAGCGACTGATCGCTGAGCGGGACGGCGCCCCGGTGGGCGTGGCAAGCATCGGCCAGGCCCGCCAGGAGGGCGAGAAGGACAACGACAAGGTCGCCGAGCTCTTCGGCCTCTGGGTTGCCCCGACTGCCCGCGGCACCGGCGTCGCCAGCCAGCTGGTGCAGGCCGGCGCGGACGCCGCTCGGCAGCAGGGCCGCAGCCACCTCGCCTACTGGGTGGGCGTGGACAACGGCCGCGCAGTGGCCTTCGCCAGCGGCTTCGGGTTCCGCCCCACCGACAACCGCCGGCCGATGCGGATCAAGGGCGACGACGACGCCGAAGACGAAGTCGCCATGGTGCTCCCCCTGGGCGAAGACCGCGGGGTCCCCAACCTCTGACGCTCCCCGGTATGCCGCGTGGCGCTATCTCATGCAAAAGGCGAGTTAGCGCCGCGGTCAGGCGGCGCTAGCTCGCCTTTTGCATGAGATAGCGCCGCGTGGGCGGCTCAGGGGCGCGACGCGAGGCGGTCGAGCAGGTCGGTGGGGCCGCTGACGATCAGGGTGTCGTGGGCGGTCACCTTGGTCTCGGGCACGGCATACGTGAAGTCGCTGCCCGGCGCCTTCACGCCCACGACGGTCACGCCGTACTTGCTGCGGATCGCGCTCTGCTTCAGGGTGAACCCGATCGCCTCCTGCGGCGGCTTCATCTTGACGATCGCGAACCCGTCGTCGAACTCGATGTAGTCCATCAGCTTGCCGTTGAGCAGGTGCGCCACCCGACGGCCGCTGTCGACCTCGGGGGAGATGACGTGGTGGACGCCGATGCGGTCGAGGATGCGGGCGTGCTCGGGGGAGAGCGCCTTGGCCCAGATCATCGGGATCTGCGCGTCCACGAGGTTCATCGCGCACAGCACCGACGCCTCGACCGAAGACCCGATGCCGACCACCGCGATCTGGAAGCTGCGCGCCTTGAGGTTGGCCACCGACTGGGGCTGGCTGGCGTCGGCCTGGACGATGCGGGTCACCTTGCCGAGGAACGACTCTGCCAGCTGGGGGTCCCGCTCGACGGCCACGACGTGGTGCCCTAGTCGCTGCAGCTCGATCGCCACCGCACCGCCGAACCGACCGAGGCCGATGACGAGCACGTCGTCCTCGTAGAGCTTCTTCGCCACTGCGGTCCTCCGCGGCATCGGGGATGGTGAGACCTCCCACGCTAGCGCGTCCCTGCAGGTGGGACCGTGCTGTCCGCAATCGCCCCTCGCCCGGTAGCGTCGGGCCATGCCCTCACAGGTGCGGGTGGTCTGGGATCCCGGCTTCACCGCCTACAACTTCGGACCGGGTCATCCGATGAACCCGGTCCGTCTCGACCTGACGGCCCGGCTCTGTGACGCGTTCGGCCTGTTCGATGCCGACGACGTGGAGGTCTTCTCGCCGGAGGTGCCCGCCGACGACGTCCTGGCCACGGTGCACACCGCTGACTACGTGGCGGCGGTCAAGGCGGCGTCGGCCGACCCGTCGTCGGCCGATCCGGCGTACGGCCTCGGCACCGAGGACGACCCGGCCTTTCCCGGCATGCACGACGCGAGTGCTCGGGTGGTCGAGGGCACCCGCCAGGTGTGTGCCGACGTCTGGGAGGGCCGCACGCAGCACGGCGTCAACTTCTGTGGCGGGCTGCACCATGCGATGGCGGGGAACGCCGCGGGCTTCTGCATCTACAACGACATCGCCGTGGGCATCCAGTGGCTGCTCGACCACGGTGCCCAGCGCGTCGCCTACGTCGACATCGACGTGCACCACGGTGACGGCGTCGAGCGGATCTTCTGGGACGATCCCCGGGTGCTGGCGATCTCGCTGCACGAGTCCGGTCGGGCGCTGTTCCCCGGCACCGGCTTCGCGGGCGACATCGGCGGCCCGAAGGCCCAGGGCGAGTCGGTCAACGTCGCGCTGCCGCCCGGCACGGGCGACTCGGCCTGGCTGCGTGCGCTGCACTCCACGGCGCTGCCCCTGGTGCGGGCCTTCAAGCCGGACGTCCTGGTCACCCAGCACGGCTGCGACACCCATGCCCAGGACCCGTTGGCCCACCTGGCCATGTCGGTCGATGCCCAGCGGGCGGCGGCGGAGTCGCTGCACCGGCTGTCCCACGAGGTCTGCGACGGCCGCTGGGTGGCCCTGGGTGGCGGCGGCTACGAGCTGGTGCAGGTGGTGCCGAGGACGTGGACGCACCTGACCGCGATCGCTGCGCACCGGCCGATCCCCTTGACCGAGCAGGTGCCGCAGGACTGGCTCGACCACGTCCGACAGGCGTTCGGTCGAGAGGGTCCACGCCGGATGGGCGACCTCGACCCTGCCGACGGTCCGATCTGGCACCAGCCGTGGGACATGGGGTACAACCCCCACGACGAGGTGGATCGGGCCATCATGGCGACCCGCGAGGCGGTTTTCGGACTGCACGGCCTGGACGTCTGGTTCGACTGACGACGCCCCAGCGAGGAGTGACACCGGCCCGGCGAGGAGTGACACGCTTGTGATTCACAGGACCCTTGCGGCGTGTCGACTGGACAAGTCCAACGAGTTTTCTCAGTTGGCTTCCCCACGAGTCACATCAGCCCCTACAGTTCCTTCTGCACGAGCGTAGAGGTCCGCCGGACGGGAAGCCGGCGATGCGCGCGTGTAGAAGATCGAGGTAATCATGTCCAACGAGCGACAGCTCGCCGAGGTGCGGTTCCTGACCGTTGCCGAGGTGGCCTCGATCATGCGCGTGTCGAAGATGACGGTGTACCGCATGGTGCACGCCGGAGAGCTTCCCGCCATTCGCGTGGGACGGTCCTTCCGGGTTCCGGAGGACGCCGTGGGCCGGGACGCGAAGTCCCGGCCCACCCTGTCCGTTGCCCGGGTCGGGTCAGCGGTTGTCGACCGCGGTGATGTCCACCTTCACGTTGGCGCCGGTGTAGAGCTGGGTCAGCAGGTAGACCGAGCCGGGCGGGATGACCGCCGACTCGTCGGCAGCCGACGTGGCCACCGAGCCGGTGAGCTGGCAGCCGCTGTCGAGGAAGTACAGGTCCAGGTCGTGGCCGGTCGCCTCGTCCGCGTCGCTGGTGCCCTTCACCGAAACCGAGTGCAGCCCGTCGGAGAACCCGAGCGGGAACTTCGTCACCCAGCCGTCGGCGCCCTGGCTGGCCGGCGGGAAGGTGCACGCGGTGTTCATCTCGGTGCCGGTCACGCCGAACACGTTCTGCAGGCCGGTCGGGTCACCTGCGGCCGGGTTGGGCGCGACGATCGAGCCCGAGTCGGTGTAGGCCGGGTCAGGCGTGACCGAGCCGTTGCCGACGCTCGCCCCTGACCCGAAGACCTCGATGTCCGCCACCTGGGCCGACGTCGTGGTGTCGCCCTGCACCGAGTCGATGAAGAACCGGACGTACCCCGCCTTCACCGGCTTCGCGAGGCTGAACGTCGCGAAGTTGAGGTCGGGCGCGGTGGGCCGCGGCGCGGCATACGCGAAGCCACCCGTGCGTGCGGTCGTCCAGCTGACCCCGTCGGTCGACGTCTGGAAGGTGAAGTCCTTGAGGGCGACGAAACGCGAGGCGTTGGTGGCCTTGAACGCGCTGACGCGCAGGCTGCTCACCGTGGCCGGCGCCGCCAGCTTCACCGTGACCCGCTGGTCCGGACCGGCGTTGTATGCCGTGGCGCCGGGCTTGGTCGACCACACCGATGCGGCGGTGTCGTCGAAGGCGAACTTCGCGGGGGCTCCGTCGTCCTCACTGGAGACGTTGACGACCTGCGCGCCCGCGGCCGTCGAGGCCAGGTTGGGGGCGAGCTTGATCGTCTTGGCCGTGTTGCGTCCTGCGGTCACGGCGAAGGCGTCGATGGTCTGCACGCCGAACCCGGGCGCCTGGATGGTCAGCGGGTAGGTGCCGGCGAGCGCCTTGATGCTGGCGCCGCCCGCGGAGCCGGTGCGCACGAGCGGGGTCACCCGCGCCTCGAAGCGTCCGAGGATCACCTTGGCGTTGTCGATCGGCTGGCCGGTGGTCGCGTTGACGAGCGTCAGCGCCACGGTGCCGTTCTTGGCCGCCACGGGGTGGTCGAAACCGGGAGTGGGGTCGGTGTCGTCGCCGGTGTCGGAGTGGGCACTGGCGCCGGCACCGCGCTTGGCGAAGACCGACCAGATGAGGTCGGTGTTGTCACCGTGGTACCGGTCGAGGTCCGCGGAGAGGATGCCGTCACGGGCGTCGAGGAAGCTCGGGTCCGGGGCGGTCAGGGGCATGCCGTCGGTGACCAGGCGGGCGGCCACCTCGGCCCCCTGCGTGGCGCCGTACCGTGCCACGAGGGCCTTGCGCAGGTCCCACAGGGTCGCGGTCCAGATCTCACCGTCGGCGTGCACCTCGGGTCCGGTCAGGTCGTAGCCGATGTCGCCGAAGGTCGTCGGGTTCTGGTCGTAGTTCCAGTTGCGGATGCCGCGGGTGGGGTTGCCGGTGACGTAGTCGCCGACGATCGGCTGGGTGAGCAGCCCGGCGTTGAAGCCGTGGTTGAGGGCGTACCAGTCGGACCAGCCCTCACCCATCGAACCCGCCTGCTGCGAGCCGAGCGCGCTGCCGCCCGCGACGTAGCGGGTCGACAGGCCGTGGGTGTACTCGTGCTGGATCACGCTCATGTCGAACGAGCCGTCGCGGTAGGGGCCCTCGAACGCGTCGTCGATGGGCTCCCACAGGAACATGCCGCTCCACGGCGGGATCCCGTCGTCGAGGGTGAGCATGTAGGCGTTGTCGCGGCCCGTGTAGGTCGGGTTGCCACCGGACGCGGCACCGGCCTGGACCAGTCCCCGGATCGGGTCCCCTCCCGAGCCGCCGTTGCTGCCGTTGTCGAGCTGGAAGTTGCCGGCCGTCTCGGTGAACCCGAGGGCGTAGTACTCGTCGTGGATCCGGTTGTGCTGGAAGAACAGGTTGGTCGCGGCGGGGTTGAGGTCCTCGGCGTAGGACGGGGGAACCGTCTGGCCCTTCGTGGCCGCCCACTGGTTCGTGTAGCTGTAGCTGAAGTTCCCGGTCGGGGCGACGGGACGCGGAGCGTTGTCCACGGGGCCGATGAAGTTGGACCAGTTGGCGTAGGTGTCGGCGTTGTTGCCGTAGGTCGTGACGCCCGTGCCGAGCAACCCGGTGGGGTCGACCCAGCCCTTGGGCGACTGCGTGGTCGGCCCGAACGACTGCTGCCGTGGCTGGCCGCCCTTGGCCGCACCCGGGTAGTTGTCGTAGACCGTGCCCTGCGGGTCGCCCTCGAAGTCGACGACCGAGGTCCGGTAGAGGGTGCGCCCGGTGGTGCCGTCGACGACGACCTCCCAGGCTTCCTGCGGGCTCTTGATGAAATACACCTTGTATGCCGCGACGGGGCCGGCCTTGGTCCCGAAGGTCACCTTCTTGACGTACGACGGGCCGCCGAACGGTCCCGCCGCGTAGGTCGTGTAGCCGGCCTGGGTGCCGCTCGCCTTCGGGGCGTAGGCCACGCCCGGGGCGAGCCCGCCCGCAACCTTGAGCAGGGCAGCTGCCTCGCCGAGCACCCAGCCGCCGGTGAGGTTCGCACCCGGCGTGGGGTCGCCGGCATACGAGAGCACCCTGCCGTCCTTGGTGACTGCGACGTTGAGGCGTCCGCCGCGCGCAGCGGCGACTCCGTCAGCGGTCTGCACGAAGTCCACGACGTGCGTGCCGGTGGTGGGCAGCGCGTGGTCACGGACCACGGCGAGCGAGTCGACCTCGGTGGTGGTCAGCCCGAACGCCGCGGCGTTGGCGCGCAGCCAACCACGGGCGACGTCGACGGCCGAGCCGCTGGACGCGGCGGTGAGGTAGCCGTCGGTGCGCACCGACCGCAACGTGCCGAACCGCTCGTCCCAGGTGGCGCGGGTTCCGCTGCCGGCCTTGGCGATCAGCGCCGAGGCGGCGGTGCGGGCGGACGTCGTGGGCACGACGGCGTCCTTCACAGCCCGGGTGTCGAGGGTCTTGGTGAGTGCGTCCACGGTGTCCCCGAGGGCGGGGAGGACCGGTGCGCCGGGAAGGGCGGCGGACGCGCTGGACAGGGGGAGCACGGTGGCGACCGCGGTCAGCAGGCACACCCCGATTCCCAGTGGTCTGACAGCGGGGTGCTTGCGGGACATGGTCGACGTCTCCTGCGCTCTGCGGGCCCTCGCTGGCCCGGGTGGCCTGACAACGAGACGTCGGCGTGAGTGGTTACTGGCAGGTCATGTCGGGCTGGCGCCCCCGTGGTGGCGGATCCCCGCCACGTGCTGACCGGCTTGCCGTGTCCGTCGGCCTCGCCGGGACGTGGGTTTGGGTTGCGGGGTCGCAGGCCGCTAGAGTGACGTCCACAGTTCGGCGTGGTGCGTTGGTTCGTTGCCCCGTCCGGCAACACCGACCACGATCAAGAGGACACCATGGGCTCTGTCATCAAGAAGCGCCGCAAGCGCATGGCGAAGAAGAAGCACCGCAAGCTCCTTCGCAAGACGCGCCACCAGCGTCGCAACAAGAAGTGATCGAGGGCCCCCGCTGAGCGGGGGCCTTTTGTCTTGAGCGGGGAGTGGGACTGCGAGTGGGGTCGGCCGAAAGTGTGACGAGGCCCGCGTCCATGGACGGCGCACCCCCGTCGGCATCGGCCTTGCTCTCGGTAGGGTTGGGACGGGTCGCGAGCTTCGCGCCCATCGGACCCACCGGGAGGGATCGTGGCTGATGTCGTCCTCGTGACGGGCGTCTCTCGCTACCTCGGCGGGCAGTTCGCCAGGGCCCTGACCCAGGACCCCACGGTCAAGCGCGTCATCGGCGTCGACGTCATCCCGCCGCCGGGGGACATCGGCCGGGCCGAGTTCGTCCGCGCCGACATCCGGAACCCGATGATCGGCAAGATCATCGCGCAGTCCGAGGTCGACACCGTCGTGCACATGAACGTCATCGCCACGCCGACCCACGCCGGTGGCCGCACCTCGCAGAAGGAGATCAACGTCATCGGCACCATGCAGCTCCTCGCTGCGTGCCAGAAGGCGTCGAGCATCAAGCGTCTCGTCGTGAAGTCGTCTGCGGCCATCTACGGTTCCAGCCCGCGCGACCCGGCCATGTTCACCGAGGACATGGGCCCGAAGTCGTTGCCCAGAGCGGGATTCGGCAAGGACTCGGTCGAGGTCGAGGGCTACGTCCGCGGCTTCTCGCGTCGCCGTCCCGACGTGGAGATCTCCATGCTGCGCTTCGCCAACATCATCGGCCGCGGCATCCGCACGTCCCTGACCGACTACTTCGCCCTGCCCGTCGTGCCGGTGCCCTTCGGCTACGACGCCCGCCTGCAGTTCGTGCACGAGAGCGACGCCATCGGCTCGCTGCTGCTCGCCACGACGGGCCCGAGCACGGGCATCACCAACATCGCCGGGGACGGTGTCATCACCGTGAGTCAGGCGGCCGGGATGGCCGGTCGACCGATCATCCCCGTGCCGATGCCGGCGGCCGGCATCTTCGGCAACCTGGTGAAGCGGTCCGGACTCGCCGACTTCAGCAGCGACCAGATCCAGTTCCTCGCCTACGGTCGCGGGCTGGACACCCAACGGATGCGGGAGGTGCTGGGGTACGAGCCCGCCTACACGACCCGAGCTGCCTTCGCGGACTATGCGCAGGGCGTCGGCTCAGCGATACCGGGGGCGGGGATGTTCGGGTCGGCCGTCACCGGCGCCGCGGAGAGTGCCGCCGGCGCGATCAGCCACGTGTGGGCTGCAGGGAGGAACGACTGATGGCCGCGACACCCAGGAAATCGGTGAAACCCGCCGCCCGCAAGGATGCTCTCGCGGCGGGTGCCGCACGCGCGTCGGGCGAGCGCGCCAAGCGACGCAGTACGCCGCTGATCGCGTCGGCAGACCCGGGCAGGCCCATGGTCGAGGCCGCAGGCGACACCTCTGGGTCGACCGCGCCCACGACGGCCAGCGGCAAACACCGCCCACGGCCGGTGGCCAAGTCGGTGCCGACCGGCAAGGCGGTGTCCCGTTCCGGTGGGCGCACCACCCAGCCCAGCAAGCCCGCCAAACCCACCCGGCCACCGCGTGAGCTGACCGGTGCGGCCACGCCGAGCACGCGGCATACCGCGGAGTCGAAGGTGCGGACCCTCAAGGCGGTGACCGACGAGACCGTGGTGCCGATCGACGTCGTGGAACCGGCAGCCTCGCGGAGCATCGCGCCGGGCGTCGAGGAGCTGCTCACCGCGGGCATCGCCGCGGTTCGGGTCGCGTCCGAGGCGGCGGGGATCTCGTCGGACGACGTCGAGCGCCACATCGCGTCGCTGCTGTCGTTCCTGCGCCGGCGCGTGACGGGCGACTACACCGTCGACGAGTTCGGCTTCGACGAGGACTTCACCAGGCACTTCTACCTGCCTGTGCTGCGCCCGCTCTACCGCTCGTGGTTCCGGGTCGAGGTGCGCGGTATCGAGAACATCCCCGCCGAGGGTGGCGGCCTGGTCGTCGCCAACCACTCGGGGACCATCGCGATGGACTCGCTGATGACCCAGGTCGCGGTCCACGACGAGCACCCGGCGCACCGCCACCTGCGGATGCTGGGCGCCGACCTGGTCTTCCAGACGCCCGTCGTCGGGCAGGTGGCCCGCAAGTCGGGTTCGACGCTGGCCGCGAACCCCGACGCCGAGCGGCTGCTGTCCAGCGGTGAGCTGTGCGGGGTCTGGCCCGAAGGCTTCAAGGGAGTGGGCAAGCCGTTCAGCGAGCGCTACAAGCTCCAACGGTTCGGGCGAGGTGGCTTCGTCTCCGCCGCGCTCAAGACGGGCGCGCCGATCATCCCGTGCTCGATCGTCGGCGCCGAGGAGATCTACCCGATCATCGGCAACATGAAGACCGTGGCCCGACTGCTCGGTGCGCCCTACGCGCCGATCACGCCGACCTGGCCGCTGCTCGGTCCGCTCGGACTGATCCCGTTGCCCAGCAAGTGGATCATCGAGTTCGGCGCACCGGTGGAGACCGCTGACCTGGGGCCGAACGCCGCCGACGACCCGATGCTCGTCTTCGACCTCACGGACCAGGTGCGCGAGACGATCCAGCAGACGCTCTACTCACTGCTCATGCAGCGCCGGTCCGTCTTCTTCTGACGCGAGATCAGGGGAGCGTGACCGTGGCGCCGGGCAGGGTGACCGGGCCGAGGGTGCTGCTCGGGACCGTGGCGCTGGCGCCTCCGGTGCCCAGCGAAGCCGACGGCAGGGGCACGGTGGCGCTGGCCGAGGCCACTCCCGGCACGGAAGCGCTCACGGTCGGCAGACCCACGCTCGCGCCACCCGTCGACAGGCTGGCGCTGCCGCCGCCGCCGCCAACCACCGCTCCGGAGCTGCTCGAACCGCCGGGCAGCACACCGCCCCCGGGGGCGGTGACGGCCGTACTGGGCACGGTGATGCCACCCGACGTGCCGCTGGTGGGTGACCCGGAGGGGCCCGAGGTGGTCGCGGCGCCCGGGAGCGAGCTCGGGCCGAGCGTCGACGAGAGGTTGTCGCTGCAGGAGCTGCCGCATGCAGCGATCCGCCGCGACGTGCTCTCCTGCGTGTCGCGCAGCAGGGCCTCGAGCTGACCGAGCGTCGGCAGCGATGGGGCGGGTACCTCCGCCTTCAGGGCGTCGATCTGCGGGAGAGCCCGCTCGGTGAAGTCGTGCATGGCGATCAGGGACTGGGGGTTGCCGGTCGCGGCATACGAGGTGTCGAGACCCTGCCGCCCCTTGCGCACGGAGTCGATGGCTCCCTCGAGCGCGACGTTGACGTCGGTGGGGTCCTCGCGCTCGAGCTCGGACAGCTGACGGGCGTCGGAGATGTGTCCCTGGGCCTGGGACAGGTAGGTCTGGCCGCGGTCGAAGTCGTTGTCGGCGAGCCGGACGGCCACCCCGTCGAGCCAGCTCTTGACGGGGTACAGCGCGTCGCCGGGCACGGCGCTGCGGGAGACGGCGCCCACGATGCCTCCGACGAGCAGCGCCGAGGCGGCGGCTCCGGCGACCATGCGGGGGAGGCCGCGACCCACCAGGACCACGACAGGGGTGTTCCGGGAGGCGGCACGACGGGCGGCCGCGGCCCTGGCGGCGACCGGGCTGGGTGCGGGCATCCGCGCGGCTTCGGCCATCAGCCGGTCGCGCAGGGTCGTGACGAAGGCGGCGTCCGGCGCCGGGATGGTCGGGACGAGGTCCACGAGATGGCGGCTGGTCTCGACGAGCTCGACGAGGTGCGCGTCGGTGATGCGCTCGCCGTCGAGGGCGCGCTGGAAACGGTCTGCCGAACGGTTCAGTACTGGCATGTCGGCTTCTCCCTCCCCAGCCCTGCGGTGTTCCCTGCAATCTTCCCGGTGATGGTGCTCCCGGTGTCCCCGGTCATGATGTCCCGCATCATGTCCCGGTCATGGTGTCGTGCTGAGAACGAGCGGCAACGCCGGAAGTTACGCGTCGCGACGTAGCGAAACTCGTGGGTTTCAGATGTCGACATCGGCGAGCTCCCGGTGCAGGGCCCGCACGGCGCGGAGCTGGAGCTGCTTGACGGCACCCTCGGACTTGCCGAGGACCTTGGCGGTCTCCGCTAGGGTCAGGCCCTGCAGGAACCGCAGCACCACGCACTCGGCCTGCTCGGGCTTGAGCCCCTTGACGGCGGCGAGGAGGCGCTGGTCGCGCAGTCGGTCTAGCACTTCCTGGTCGGGTGCGTCCACGCGCCGGTCGGCGTCGAGCATGTCGGCGGTGGTGACCTCCATGCGGAAGCGCGCCGACTTGGCGTTGTCGGTGATCAGGTTCCGGGCGATGGTGATGAACCAGGCCGCGATGTCGCGGCCCTGCCAGGAGAAGGAGTCCATCCGGCGCAGCGCTCGCAGGAAGGTCTCGGAGGTGATGTCCTCGGCCAGCTGCTTGCCGCCCACGCGCACGTAGACATAGCGGTAGACCACGTCGACGTAGCGTTCGTAGAGCATCCCGAACGCCTCGGCGTCGCCCCGCTGGGCGAGCTCGACGAGGGCGGAGATCCGTTCGAAGTCCTGCGGCGCCTCGCCCGGGCCGAAGCCGGCGCGCGCCGCCGAACCGCCGCCGGCGCCTCCGTGGCCGCCACCGGACAGGGTGCCGGCCGTGCCCGCCTCTCCAGCCAGGCTCAGCAGCACCCGCAGGGTGCCGAGGAAGTCCGCGGTGGCCGCTCCCATGCCGTGGTCGCCCGCCGTGGCGTAACCGAGGGCCGGGCGGCTCGTTGCCCAGATCGGAGCGTTGCCACCAGCAGGTTGACCGGCCCGGAGGGCAGCACGAGGGACCGCGAGTCGTCTCGCGGCGCTGCGTGGTGCACGAATCCGGATGAGGGCCTCCTGACCCGACAGTTTCCCCGATATCTGCCAGATTGTCAGGAGACCTGCGACACATCCCGGTATGCCGTGGTGTCCAGCGGGTCGCGTGGGTGCATTGGGGCGCGTGGGGCGAAACCCCCGCGGCGCCCTTTCCGCAACCTGAGCACCCCAGGGGGCGCCCAGATTGCGGAAACGAGGCGACCACCCGGCATACGCTGCAGGTGTGTCCCGAGACTCCACGGCCGCCGCCCGCATCACCCTGGTCAGCAAGCCGGGCTGCCACCTGTGCGAGGAGGCGCGGTCCGTCATCGAGCGCGTTGCCGCCGACCTGGGGGTGGGCTGGGTGGAGCTGTCGATCGAGGACGACCCGGCACTCAAGGAGCAGTACTGGGAGCAGATCCCGGTCACCTTCGTGGACGGGCGCCAGCACGACTACTGGCGGGTCGACGAGACCCGGCTGAGGAGCGCGCTCACGAGCACGAGGTGACGTGGCTCACGTGCCTGGTGAGACGGTCGCTTGTGACTTTGTGCATCCGTTCACAAAAGCGTAATCTGGCCAGGCTCCCATCCGCCCCAGCCAGGCGCGGACTGCCCGTGATGAGAAGGAGCCGGAAGAGACTGTGTCTGCCGACCCGAGCGCCCGTCGGGGTATTCCCGACGCCACGGTCGCACGGCTACCCGAGTACCTCCGCGCCCTGACCGGCTTCGCGGAGCGCGGGATCACGTCGGTGTCCTCCGAGGAACTCGCCTCGGCTGCCGGTGTCCGCAGTGCCAAGCTCCGCAAGGACCTGTCCCACCTCGGGTCCTACGGCGTGCGCGGGGTCGGCTACGAGGTCGACCACCTCGCCTACCAGATCTCCCGCGAGCTCGGCCTCACCCAGGACTGGCCCGTCGCCATCATCGGGATGGGAAACCTCGGCCACGCACTCGCGGCCTACAGCGGCTTCGCCACCCGGGGGTTCCGCGTCGTCGCCCTGCTCGACCAGGACGACACCCTGCTGGGGCAGGAGATCGCCGGGATCACCGTGCAGCCCATGGACGCCCTCAGGTCCCTGGTGGCCGACCAGGGCCTGGCCATCGGGGTGATCGCGACGCCCGCTGCCTCGGCGCAGGACGTCGCCGACCAGCTCGTGGCCGTCGGGGTGCGCTCGATCCTCAACTTCGCCCCGTGCGTGCTCGCCGTGCCCGAGGACGTCGACGTTCGCAAGGTCGACCTCTCGACGGAGCTGCAGATCCTCGCCTTCCACGAGCAGCGCAGGGCACTCGCGGCCGAGGGTGCGCTCGACCACGTCGCCGAGGGCGCGCTCGACCACGTCGCCCTGGCGGTCGGCCGATGAGCCTGGTCATCCTGGGCCTGTCCCACCACACCGCGCCGCTGCCCCTCCTCGAGGCCATGTCGCTCGACGCCGAACGCCGCCGGGCGCTCGCCGCCAGCCTCACCGGCCGCGAGAACCTCACCGAGGCGATCGTCGTGTCCACCTGCAACCGCACCGAGGTCTATGCCGAGTCGATGACCTTCCACGGCGCGGTCACCGACATCTCGGACGCGCTCACCGAGGTCACCGGCGTGGGTCGCGACGAGCTGCGCGAGCACCTCTACGTGCACTACGAGGACCGCGCCATCGCGCACGCGTTCACGGTGGCCTGCGGTCTGGACTCGATGGCGGTGGGTGAGGCCCAGATCCTCGGCCAGATGCGCACCGCTCTGCGCGAGTCGCAGAAGTCCGGACATGCCGGCCCCGCGCTCAACACCCTTTTTCAGCAGGCCCTCCGGGTCGGTAAGCGGGCCCACACCGAGACGGGGATCGACGCCGTGAGCGTCTCCCTGGTCGAGGCGGGCCTGGCTCGCGCCGAACGCGAGCTCGGATCCCTGGCCGGGCTGAAGGTCCTCGTGGTGGGTGCCGGCGGCATGAGCTCCCTGGCCGCCACGACCGTCTCGCGCCGCGGCGCCGCAGGACTCACGATCGTCAACCGGACGCTGGCCAAGGCGGTCCGCCTGGCAGAACGCACCGGCGGCGTCGCCCGACCGCTCGACGACCTCTCTGCCGCCCTCGCCGGCGCCGACGTCGTCATCTCGTGCACGGGGTCGACGGGCGTGGTCGTCGACCTCGCGACGGCGGGGGATGCCCAGGTGGCCCGCGCCGGGCGCCCGCAGGCCTACATCGACCTCGCCCTTCCTCACGACGTCGCCCCCGAGGTCGCCTCGCTGAGCGGGGTCACCCTCGCCGGGCTGGGCGCGCTGGGCGAGGAGCTCTCCGGCGGCCAGGCCCCGCCCCAGGTGCGTGAGGTGGCGGACCTCGTCATCGGTGAGGTCGCGGCATACCTCACCTCGCGGGCGGCCGAGACGGTCGCGCCGACCGTGGCCGCGCTGCGGTCGCACGCCGCCGACGTCGTCGCCGGCGAGCTCAACCGACTCGACCAGCGGCTCCCCGACCTCGACGACGTCGCTCGCGCCGAGGTCCAGCTCGCCATCCACCGCATCGTCGAGAAGCTGCTGCACACCCCGACCGTCCGCATGAAGGAACGCGCCGTGGGCGGTGAGGGCGCCGACTACGCCCAGGCCCTGCGCGACCTGTTCGACCTGCGCCCCGGCGAAGCCGTCACCGCGTCCGTGCCCCCGCCCGAGCGTGGAGGTATGCCGTGAGCGCACCTGCCGCTGCGCCCCTCGCCCTGCGCCTGGGCACCCGCCGCAGCCCCCTGGCCACCACCCAGTCCACCTGGGTGGCAGACCTGTTGCGCGCCCAGGGGCACACGGTCGAGCTCGTCGAGATCGTCACCGAGGGCGACACCTCGACCGCCTCGCTCGCCTCGATCGGCGGCACCGGCGTGTTCGCCGCCGCGCTGCGGCGGGCCCTGCTCGCGGGCGAGGTCGACCTTGCCGTGCACTCGCTCAAGGACCTGCCGACCACACCCGAGCCCGGCCTGGTCGTGGCGGCCCTCCCGCTCCGTGAGGACCCACGCGACGTGCTCGTCTCCTCCGGTGGTCGCACCCTGGGTGAGCTCGGCGAGGGGGCGGTCGTCGGCACCGGTTCGCCGCGCCGCGTCGCCCAGCTCGCGGCCCTCGGACTCGGGCTGTCGTTCAAGGACATCCGCGGCAACGTCGACACCCGCATCGGTCTGGTCAGGGACGGCGCCCTCGACGGTGTCGTGCTGGCCCGCGCGGGTCTGGCCCGGCTCGGCCGGCTGGCGGACGTCGCCGAGGCGATCGACCCCCTCCAGATGTTGCCCGCCCCCGGCCAGGGCGCGCTCGCCGTGGAGTGCCGGGCCGACGACGCCGCCACGCGCGTCGCGCTCGCGGTCCTCGACGACCCCGACACCCGCGCATGCGTGACCGCCGAGCGTGCTGTCCTCGCGGCGCTCGAGGCAGGCTGCTCGGCGCCGGTCGGAGCCCTGGCCGAGATCGTCGAGGGTGAGGACGGGCTCGAGCTGTCCCTGCGAGCCTTCGTGGGTGCCGTCGACGGGTCGTTCGACCTGCGCCGGTCCCTCGTGGGCGGCGTCGACGACGGTGCGGCCCTCGGGCGCCGACTCGCCGCCGTGCTCCTCGAGGACGGCGCCGACCTCCTCAAACCGCAACCTGAGCGCCCCGGAGGGGGCCCAGGTTGCAAGACCCCAGACCCAGCCGGGGCGACCGGACCTGATCCGATCGCCGGCCCCGACAGCAGCACCGACCGCATACCCGAACACGACAGCACGGAGCGTGCACTGTGAGCCCCACGCGCTCGACCCAGCCCACCACCCACCAGACCCCTCGTCAGAGCCGGGTCCCGGGACGCGTCGCCTTCGTCGGCGCCGGCCCCGGCGACTCCGGACTCATGACCGTGCGGTCCCTGGAGTTCCTCGCCGCAGCAGACGTGGTCGTCATCGACCAGGTGGCTCGTGAGGACGTCGTTGCCCGCTACTGCCGCGCCGACGTCGAGATCATCGACGCCGGCCACGGTGAGCACGGGCAGCCGCTGACCCACGCCATGCGGGCCAAGCTCGTCGTCAAGGCCGCCAAGTCCGCCACCGGCGGCCTGGTGGTCCGGCTCATGGACGGCGACCCGGGCACCTTCAACGGCCTCGCCGAGGAAGCCCTGGCGTGCCAGAAGGCCGGCATCGGGTTCGACATCGTGCCCGGCGTCAGCGCGGTCTCGGCCGTGCCTGCCTATGCGGGCATCCCGCTGACCTCGAGCAGCTCACCGGCAGTGCACGTGATCTCCGCCAACGACCGGCACGTCGACTGGTCGGCCTCGGTGGCCGACTCCGTCACCGTGGTCCTGCTCGGCCAGCCCGAGGACCTCGGCGTCGCGCTGGGCAAGCTGCTGGCCGCAGGTCGGTCGGCCGACAGCCCGGTTGCCCTCACCGAGCGGGGCACGACGATCCGACAGGCCACCCGCGTCACCACCCTGGGTGAGGTCGCCAAGGTCATGAAGACCCTGGAGTTCCCCGCCCTCGCCGTGGTGGGCACGACCGTGGCGCTGCGCGAGAACCTCTCCTGGTTCGAGACCAAGCCGCTGTTCGGCTGGAACGTCCTGGTGCCCCGCACCAAGGAGCAGTCCGGCTCGACCATCGCCCGGCTGGAGTCCTTCGGCGCGACGGCCGAGGTCGTCCCGACGATCTCGGTCGAGCCGCCGCGCACGCCGCAGCAGATGGAGCGTGCGGTCAAGGGTCTGGTCACCGGTCGCTACGAGTGGATCGGGTTCACCTCGGTCAACGCCGTCAAGGCCGTGCGGGAGAAGTTCGAGGAGTTCGGGCTCGACGCCCGGGCCTTCGCCGGACTCAAGATCGCTGCAGTCGGTGGCGTGACCGCCGCCGCGCTGCGCGAGTGGGGCATCGTGCCCGACCTCGTGCCTTCCGGTGAGATGTCGGCCAACGGGCTGCTCGAGGAGTGGCCGCCGTTCGACGAGGTGCTCGACCCCATCAACAGGGTCTTCCTCCCGCGCGCCGACATCGCCACCGACACCCTCGTCGCAGGCCTGCAGGAGATGGGCTGGGAGGTGGACGACGTCACGGCATACCGCACGGTGCGCGCCGCTCCGCCGGCCGCGCACATCCGTGAGGCCATCAAGGGTGGACAGTTCGACGCGGCCGTCTTCACGTCGTCCTCGACGGTGCGCAACCTGGTCGGCATCGCCGGCAAGCCGCACCCGTCCACGGTGATCGCGTGCATCGGCCCGGCGACGGCCAAGACGGCCGAGGAGCACGGCCTGCGGGTCGACGTCCTCGCGCCCGAGGCGTCGTCCGACTCGCTCGTCGACGCGCTGGCCGACTACGGCCTGGGGCTGGCAGCAGCTGCCGCCGAGGCCGGCGAGCCGGTCGTGCGCCCCAGCGCCAAGAAGTCCGCGTCACGCCGTCGGGCGAAGTAGTAGCCCGTGACTGACCACTCGCACTCGACGGGGCCGGTGATCCGGCCCCGTCGGCTGCGGCAGTCGGTGGCCATGCGGCGGCTCGTGGCCGAGACCCGGCTCGACCCGGCCGAGCTGGTGCTGCCGGTCTTCGTGCGCGAAGGCATCTCGGAGCCGGTCGCCATCTCGGCGATGCCGGGGGTCGTCCAGCACACGCTGGAGTCCCTCGTGGGCGCCGCCCGCGAGGCGGCGGACGCGGGGCTGGGCGGGCTGATGCTCTTCGGGGTGCCGTCGGCCAAGGATGCGGTGGGTTCGGGCGCCGATGACCCGGACGGCATCCTCAACGTCGCCCTGCGTGCGGTCGTCGACGCCGTGGGGAGTCGGATCGTCGTGATGGCCGACCTGTGCCTCGACGAGTTCACCGACCACGGCCATTGCGGAGTCCTGTCCGAGGACGGCCGGGTGGACAACGACGCCACCCTCGACCGGTATGCCGCGATGGGCCTGGCGCAGGCCCGCGCCGGCGCCCACGTGCTCGGACTCTCCGGAATGATGGACGGCCAGGTCGCGCACGTCCGGTCGGCCCTCGATGCGGAGGGCTTCACCGACACCGTCCTCCTCGCGTATGCCGTCAAGTACACCTCGGGTCTGTACGGCCCGTTCCGCGAGGCGGTCCAGTCCTCGCTCGTCGGTGACCGGGCGACCTACCAGCAGGACCCCGCCAATGCCACGGAGGCGCTGCGCGAGCTCGCGCTCGACATCGCCGAGGGCGCCGACATCGTCATGGTGAAGCCGGCCGGGCCGCACCTCGACATCGTGGCGGCTGCTGCGGCCGTGTCGACCGTGCCGGTGGCGGCCTATCAGATCTCGGGGGAGTACTCCATGATCGAGGCGGCCGCGGCCAACGGCTGGATCGAGCGTGACCGGGCGATGATGGAGTCGCTGCTCTCCATCCGCCGCGCCGGCGCCCAGGTCATCCTGACCTACTTCGCCGTCGATGCGGCCCGCCTCCTGCGCCCCTGACCTCTCCTGCAACCTGGGCACCCCCTGGGGCGCTCAGGTTGCAGGAAGGAGCCGGGAGGGGTCGGGCATGACGAAGGGCCGGTTCCCCCGAACCGGCCCTTCGTCAGTCTGTGCAGCCCAGCGCGGGCTCAGTGTTGCTGGGTGTTGCTGGGTTCGGTCAGGCGGCCTTGGTCAGCTGGATGTCCAGGTTGAGCTTGACCTTCTCGGAGACGAGCACGCCGCCACCCTCGAGGGCGACGTTCCAGCCCAGGCCCCAGTCCTTGCGGTTGATCTCGGTGGAAGCCTCGAAGCCGGCCTTCTCGGTGCCCCACGGGTCGGTGGCCAGCCCGGTGAAGTCCAGGTCGAAGGTGACCGGCTTGGTCACACCCTTGATCGTCAGGTCGCCGGTGAGCGAGTCCGGGGTGACCTCGGTCGAGGTGAAGCTCATGGTCGGGTTGGTCTCGGCGTCGAAGAAGTCGCCCGACTTGAGGTGGGTGTCGCGGTCGGCGGAGCCGGTGTCGACGGAGGCGATCTGGGCGACGGCTGTCACCTGGGAGTCGGTGATGTCGTCGCCGACCTTGACGGTGCCCTCGAACTCCTTGAACTGGCCGCGGACCTTCGTGACCATGAGGTGACGGGCGACGAAGCCGATCTCGCTGTGCGAGGCGTCGACGGTCCAGGTGCCGGTGGGGAGGTCGTTGATGCTTGCCATGGGGGTCTCCTGTGGTGGTGGGTGCGACCGGGCAGTTCCCGAACGCTTCATCTCTTCGAACATAGCAGACCTCATTTATATTTCAACTAACTGCCGGGATGACATACTTCACGCTCATGAGCACCCCCACCGGTGAGCCGCAGTGGCTCAGCGACGACGAACAACGGGCTTGGCGTGCCTATTTGCGGGGTAGTCGCCTGATCGAAGAGGCCCTCGACCGCGACCTCCAGTCGCACGGCGTCCAGCTGACCGAGTACGAGATCATCTCCATGCTGTCCGAGAGCCCGGGGCGCCGCCTGCGCATGTCGAGCATGGCCGACCTCGTGGTGCAGTCGCGCAGCCGCCTGACCCACACGGCCTCGCGGCTGGAGAAGCGCGGCTGGGTCGTGCGCGAGTCCTGCCTCGACGACAGGCGGGGGGTGGAGCTGGTCCTGACCGAGGCCGGGTGGCAGGCGGTCCAGGACATGGCCAGGGTGCACGTCGCCAGCGTTCGTCGCGCGGTCATCGACTCCGTGCCGGCGCCACTGTTCAAGGCCCTCGGCGAGGCGATGGACGCGATCCGGACCGCCCTCGCGCCGGGCGGCGACGAGGGTGGCCACCCGGCGGTGGCCCGCGAGGCAGTGGCACACGAGGCCCACACCCAGGTGGACGCCCGGCGGGTCGGCAGCGCCTGACCCCCAGGGGCACAGGCACTCAGGTACGGCTGGGACACTGGCCTCATGACGGCATACCCCTACGACGCACCGGCCTCGCAGGCGCTCCTCGAGCGAGCCCTGGCCGTGACGCCCGGTGGCGTGAACTCGCCGGTCCGCGCCTTTCGCGCCGTGGGTGGGACGCCGCGGTTCATGGTGTCCGGCCGGGGGCCCTACCTCACCGACGCCGACGGCCGTGAGTACGTCGACCTGGTCTGCTCGTGGGGGCCGATGATCCTCGGCCACGGTCACCCGGAGGTCCAGCGGGCGGTCAGCGAGGCCGCGGCCAAGGGGTTCTCGTTCGGCACCCCCTCGGAGAACGAGGTCGCGCTCGGGGAGGAGATCGTCCGGCGGGTGGCTCCCGTGGAGCAGGTGCGCCTGGTCTCCAGCGGCACCGAGGCCACCATGAGCGCCATCCGCCTCGCGCGCGGCTACACCGGCCGGTCCCTCGTGGTGAAGTTCGCGGGCTGCTACCACGGACACGTCGACTCGCTCCTGGCGCAGGCCGGCTCGGGCGTCGCGACGTTCGCGCTGCCGGACTCGGCCGGGGTGCCCAAGGAGATGGCCGCCGAGACGATCGTGCTGCCGTTCAACGACCTCGACGCCGTCGAGGCAGCCTTCGCCGAGCGTGGCTCCGAGATCGCGGCCCTGATCACCGAGGCGTCCCCCGGCAACATGGGTGTCGTCCCGCCAGGCCCGGGCTTCACCGAGGGGCTGCGTCGCATCACGGCCGCCCACGGCGCGCTGCTCATCTCCGACGAGGTGATGACGGGCTTCCGGTGCAGCGAGGCCGGCTGGTTCGGCCTCGAGGCAGGGGAGCAGGGGTATGCCGCCGGCTCACCCGACCTGTTCACCTTCGGCAAGGTCATGGGTGGCGGTTTCCCTGCCGCCGCCTTCGGCGGACGGGCCGACGTGATGGCGCTGCTCGCGCCGCTCGGGCCGGTCTACCAGGCAGGCACGCTCTCGGGTAACCCGGTCGCGACCGCCGCCGGGCTGGCCACCCTCCAGCACTGCACGCCCGACCTCTACGCCCGCCTCGGCGAGGTGGCCGACTCGCTCACTGCCGGCCTCGACGAACACCTGACGGCAGCGGGCGTCCCGCACGTCGTCCAGCGGGCCGGGAGCATGTTCAGCGTCTTCTTCCGTGACGGCCAGGTGACCGACTATGACCAGGCCCGGGCCCAGCACGTCCCCGCGTTCGCGGCGTTCTTCCACTCGATGCTGAGCCAGGGGGTCTACCTGCCCCCGAGCGCCTTCGAGTCCTGGTTCGTCAGCGGAGCCCACGACGAGGCAGCCGTCGATCGGGTGCTGGCGGCGATCCCGGCCGCGGCGTCGGCTGCCGCCGAGGCGTTTGCGACAATCGACTCGTGACCAGCGCAACCGACCGCACCGTGGTGCACCTCATGCGCCACGGGGAGGTCCACAACCCCGACGGCGTCCTCTACGGACGGCTCGACGGCTACCACCTCTCCGACCTCGGTCACGAGATGGCGCGCACGGTGGCCGACCATCTCGCCGACCACGACGTCACGCACGTCGTCGCCTCCTCCCTGCTGCGCGCCCAGGAGACCGCCGCACCGGTCGCCGAGGCACACGGCCTACCGATCACCACGGACGACCGCGTGATCGAGGCGGGCAACTCCTTCGAGGGCGAGCGGGTCGGCGGGATGAAGCCCCTGGACTTCGTCCGCCCCGCGCACTGGTCCAAGCTGGTCAACCCGCTGCGGCCGTCGTGGGGTGAGGCCTACTCCGAGATCGCCGAGCGGATGTCCGCCGCGATCGCCGACGCCAGGGCTGCCGCGCGTGGCCACGAGGCCGTCATCGTGTCCCACCAGCTGCCGATCTGGACCGCCCGCAATGCGCTGATGGGCAAGCGGCTGTGGCACGACCCGCGCAAGCGCGAGTGCCGCCTCGCCTCGCTCACCACCCTCACCTACGTCGGCGACGAGCTCGAGTCGATCACCTACTCCGAGCCTGCCGTCGCCTTGCTGGCCCAGTCCCACGGCGGCACCGGATGACACGCCTCGGTATGCCGCGTGCGGCAGTGCTGCTCGCGGCGCCCCTGCTCGTCCTGACGCTGTCCGCGTGCACCGAGGACCCGAACTCCATTGCGGCGCAGGCGAAGTCGGGGAACCAGCAGGGCTACGTCTCCCAGGACGGCGCGTTCGAGACGATCCCCGTGGCCAAGCGCCAGAAGCCGGTTGCCCTGACCGGCACGACGCTCGACAACCAGCAGTGGTCGTCGCAGGACGTCGTGGGCAAGGTCGCCGTGCTCAACGTCTGGGCGTCCTGGTGCCCGCCGTGCCAGAGCGAGGCCCCCGAGCTGAAGAAGGCTGCCGAGCAGATCGCCGCGGCTGACAAGCCGGTTGCCTTCATGGGCATCAACTACCGCGACAACGCCGACTCGGGTCGGTCGACGGCGAAGCGGTGGGGCATCCCGTTCCCGTCCCTCGACGACCCGGCGGGCCTGACCATCCTCGCGTTGCAGGGCAAGGTGACCGCACCGCCCACCACACTCGTGCTCGACCGCACCGGACGCATCGCCGCCCGCGTCAGCGGCGAGGTGAAGGCGTCGACCCTCACCGGGCTGGTCGACGACGTCCTGGCCGAGCAGTAGACCCCCGACGACTGACGACTGATGACTGGTAGCTGACGACTGATGACTGCTGACGCGGCGAACGCAGTGACCTCCGGCGCCCTGCCGGTGGCGATGGCGGTCGCCCTCCTCGCCGGCCTGGTCTCATTCGCGTCGCCCTGCGTGCTGCCGCTCGTGCCAGGGTTCCTCGGTTACGTGACCGGGCTGTCCGACGAGACGCTGGAACAGCGCAAGCGGCACCGGATGGTGCTCGGTGCGCTCCTCTTCGTCCTGGGGTTCACGGTGGTGTTCATGGCCACGACGGCCTTCATCGCCGGGGTGGGTGCCAGTCTCATCCGGCACCGTGAAGTGCTGATGCGGGTCGGGGGAGTGCTCGTCATCCTGATGGCGTTGGTCTTCATCGGGGCAGGCTCCCAGCGCGAGCTCAAGCTGCACCTTCGTCCGGGATCCGGGCTCGTCGGAGCCCCGTTGCTGGGCGCCGTCTTCGGCCTGGGCTGGGCGCCCTGCACCGGCCCCACCCTGGGTGCGGTCACGGTGCTGGCCACGGCCACCGGCAACGACTCGGCGGTGACGAGGGGGATCGTGCTGGCGCTCGTCTACTCGCTCGGTCTCGGCCTTCCCTTCCTTCTCATCGCCGCGGGCTACGAGCGCTTCGGCCGGGTGTCCGCGTTCCTGCGCAAGCGGCAGCGCGGCATACAGCTCTTTGGCGGTGCACTGTTGTTCGTCGTCGGGATCCTGCTCGTGACCGGACTGTGGGAGTCGATCACCCGCCACGTGCAGACCACGCTGGTCGCGGGATTCCGGACGGTGATCTGAGGTGACCGACTCCATCACCCAGCCCCGGCTGGGCCTGGTCGGCTGGCTGCGCTGGATGTGGCGGCAGATCACGAGCATGCGGACGGCGCTGTTCCTGCTGCTTCTGCTCGCGATCGCGGCCCTGCCCGGCTCCATCTGGCCGCAACGCAGCATCGACGCCGCGCGGACGGCGCAGTACATCGCCGACCACCCGGACGCGGGACCCTGGCTCGACAGGCTCGGCTTCTTCGAGGTCTACGCGTCCCCGTGGTTCGCGGCGATCTACCTGCTGTTGTTCATCTCGCTGGTCGGGTGTGTCCTGCCTCGGAGCAAGGTGCACTGGAAGGCCATGCGGTCCTCACCGCCCAAGGCTCCGGCCCGGCCGGCCCGTCTGCCCGCCGGCGGCACGGTCGAGGTGGCCGGCACGCCCGACGCGGTCCTCGATGCGGCACGGGACGTGTTGCGCGGCAAGCGGTTCCGCACCGTCAACCACGACGAGACGTCGGTCAGCGCCGAGAAGGGCTACCTCAAGGAGACGGGCAACCTGGTCTTCCACCTGGCGCTGATCTTCGTGATCGTCGGGGTCGCGATCGGGCACCTGTTCGGCTGGAAGGGCGACGTGATCGTCCCGGTCGGTGAGTCGTTCGCCAACACGATCGGGAGATACGACACCTTCAGCCCGGGCCCCCTGGTCGACCCGACCAAGCTGTCGCCGTTCCAGCTCACGGTCGACCAGCTGGACGCGACCTTCGAGGAGACCGTCACCGGACGCGGGCAGTTCGGCCAGCCACGGGACTTCACTGCCCACGTCACGACCAAGGCGACTCCCGGTGCGGCCGCGAAGAAGTCGACGATCAAGGTCAACCACCCCCTGGAGATGGACGGCGCCGGGGTCTTCCTCCTGGGCAACGGCTACGCCCCCGTCGTGACGGTCCGCGATGCGAAGGGCACCAGCATCTACCACGGCGCGACGCCCTTTCTGGCCAGGGACAACAACTACACGTCCGTCGGGGTCATCAAGGTGACCGGGGCCGAGCCCGCCCAGCTCGGCTTCTCCGGACTCTTCCTGCCCACTGCCGTCATCGACAAGGAGAGCGGTCCGATCTCGGTCTTCCCCGACGCGAAGAAGCCGGCTCTCGCCCTGACCGCCTACGAGGGTGACCTGCTGCCCGGTGGACGTCCCCAGTCGGTCTACGTCCTGGACATCGCCGAGCTCACCCAGCTGAAGAACGACAAGGGGGACCCGCTGCGGATCTGGCTCGAGCCGGGTCAGACCTACCAGCTGCCCGGGGGGCGCGGGAGCATCAGCTTCGACGGCGTCGAGCGGTTCGCCGGACTCTCCATCCGTCACGACCCGGGCAAGTTCGTCACGCTGGCCGCCGCCCTGCTCGCCCTGGCCGGCCTCATCGCCTCGCTGGTGATCCGGCGCCGACGGGTGTTCGTGCGGGTTTCCCCCGCCACGGTGCCGGGTCGTACCGTGGTAGCCGTCGGCGGCCTCGCCAAGGGTGACGACGACGGACTCCAGGACGTGGTGGACCGGCTGGTCGCGACCTTGGGGACCAGATTCGACACCGACGCGGCGCCTGAACCCGAGCTGGACAGCAGATTGGACGCACGAGGATGACCAACGAGAACCTGGCGGGCTACGCCAACCTCAGCCTCTACTCGGCGATGGCTGTCTTCACGATCGCCATGGTGTGCCATGCGATCTACCTCGCAGCCCTGCTCCCCGCCCGCGACCGGCTCCTGACCGGTGCGGCCGACCGCGAGCTGGTCGGTGCCGGGGCTCCCGTGCCGGCCGAGGCGCCCGCGCGGCCGGAGCTGTCCGCGCGAGCGGCCAAGGCGGCCGGCATCGCGTCCAGCACCACCTGGCTGGGTGGCTTCCTGCTCGTCCTCTCGGTGCTGCTGCGCGGCCTCGCGGTGCACCGCTGGCCGCTGGGCAACATGTTCGAGTTCGCCGTGATGGGCTCGATGTTCACCGTGCTGGCGTACTCGATCTGGTCGACGCGGCGCGACCTGCGCTGGCTGGGGCTGTTCATCACCGGTCCGGTGCTGCTCATCCTCGGGATGGCCGTGGCGGTCTGGTACACCGAGGCCGCCGAGCTGATGCCGTCCCTGCGCAGCTACTGGCTCGTCATCCACGTCACGGTTGCGACGCTCGCCACCGCCGTCTTCACCATCGGGGCGGCGCTGACCGCTGTCTACCTGCTCAAGGACGCCTTCGAGCGGTCGGGTCGCCGCAGCGTGCTCGACCGGTTCCCGGAGACCGCATCCATCGAGCGCACGGCCTACAGCCTGCACATCGTGGCGTTCCCGTTGTGGACCTTCACCCTCATCGCCGGAGCCATCTGGGCCCGCCAGGCGTGGGCGTCCTACTGGAACTGGGATCCCAAGGAGGTCTGGACCTTCGTGATCTTCGTCGTCTACGCGGCCTACCTCCACTCGCGGGCGACCAGCGGCATCACCCGCCAGACGGCCTCCTACATCGCCCTGGCGGGCTACGCCTGCATCATCGTCAACTTCGCCGTCGTGAACGTCTTCTTCGTCGGCCAGCACTCCTACTCAGGGCTGTAAGGATTCGTCACCCATGCTTCGCTACTCCGTCCTTCGCCTGCTCCTCTTCTTCGGGGTCCTGTCCCTGCTGTGGCTGCTCGGGCTGCGCGACCAGGACCAGCAGTGGATGCTGCTCGTCCTCAGCGCGCTGATCTCGATGGTGTTGTCGTTCTTCGTGCTCGCCCGGTTCCGCGAGGAGGGCACCACGGCGATCGCCGAACGCCTGCAGCGTCGCGTCGAGACCAAGCAGGCGGGCAAGCCTGCTGTGCACGGTGCCGACGAGGAGGCCGAGGACGCCGAGGACGAGCGCGGGCCGGCCGAGTACCGCTAGCCCGACTCGCTAGTGGCTGAGGGCGACCCCGACAGCCAGCAGCACGGCATACGCGATCTCGAAGAGGCCGGTGGCGGCGAGGACCGGCACCAGGTCGCGCCCGGTGGCGCCGGACAACAGGGACTTGAGCGGCTTGCCGACGATGCCGAACGCGAGGAGCGCCAAAAGGGCCCACGGGTAGTCGCGCCCGACGGCCAGCAGCGAGACCGCGGCGACCACCAGGAGCAGCACGTAGAAGGCGCGGGTGCCCCGGTCGCCCAGCCGGACGGCCAGGGTCAGCTTGCCGCTCTCGCGGTCCGTGGGGATGTCGCGCAGGTTGTTGGCGACCAGGATGGCCGTGGCGATCGCGCCCACCCCGACGGCGCACGCGAGGCCCGTCCAGGTGAGCCGGTGGGCCTGCGTGTAGAGCGTGCCGAGGGTGGCCATCAGGCCGAAGAAGAGGAAGACGTAGACCTCGCCGAGGCCGCGGTAGCCGTAGGGGTTGTCGCCGCCGGTGTACTTCCACGCGGCGACGACGGCCAGGGCGCCCAGCGGGATCATGATCCACGCCTCCGTGATGGCCACCAGCGCCAGCCCGACCAGGGCGGCGGCCCCGAAGAACGAGAACGCCATGAGCTTGACGTTGCTCGGGTCCGCGAGGTGCTGGCCGACCAGCCGGACCGGGCCGACCCGCTCGCCGTCGGTGCCGCGGATGCCGTCGGAGTAGTCGTTCGCGTAGTTGACCCCGACCTGCAGGCCGAGCGACACGAGGACGGCGAGCAGCGCCAGGCCGAGGTTCGCCTTCTCGAGCGGGATCGCCGCGGCAGTGCCGGCGACGACGGGGGCGATGGCAGCGGGGAGGGTACGCGGGCGGGCGCCGGCGATCCACTGGTTCAGGGTGGCCATTCGGGTGGTGTTCTCACTCGCGGTGGTGCGGGCAGGGGCGGTGGTGCCGGCAGGGGGCTGCTCGGCGGTGCCGGCAACGTCGGTGGTGCGGGCGGGGTGCTTTTCAGAGCCTACGGAGGAAGTCCGGGTCGTCGTCGGGGCCACGCGGGGGCGGCGGTCGGTGAGTTGGCCCACGCCCGCTCGGTCCACGGCCGGCTGTCCCTCGTTGCGGCCGTCCGGCGATGAACCAGGCGATCGCCCCGACGATCGGGAACAGCAGGATCAGCAGCAGCCACAGGAGCTTGGGCAGGCCCCTGACCTGCGCGTCGTCGGTCTGGACGCAGTCGACGACGGCGTAGACGGTCACCGCGATCGTCAGCAGCCAGGGCAGCAGCCGGATCATCTCCCCATGGTGTCACGCGTGGTCGGCGAAGCGTGCGGCGACCGCCGACCGGTCCGGCTTGCCCGGCCCGCGCAGGGGCAGAGCCGGCAGCACCAGGAGCCGCCGGGGCAGCGCTTGCGCAGGGAGTGTGCCGCGCAGCAGCTCGCGCAGCTCCTCCACCGTGGGTGCCGGGTCGGGGCTGGCCGACTCGGTGAGGACGACGGCGGCGCTGACGACCTGGCCCCAGTGGTCGTCCGGAGTCGCGACCACGACGGCCTCGGCAATGCCCGCCAGCGAGGTGAGGGCGTCCTCGACGAGGCGTGGCGCGACCTTGAGGCCGCCGGTGGTGATGACGTCGTCGAGGCGTCCGTCGACGTGCCAGCGCTCGTCCTCGAGGTGGCCGACGTCGTCGGTGCGGAACCACCGGCGCCCCTCGGAGTCGGTGCTGAAGGCCGCCGCGGTGAGGTCGGGGCGGCCGAGGTAGCCGGTGGCCAGGGTGGCGCCGCCGAGGTGGATCCGACCGTCGTTGCCGACACGGACCTCGCTGCAGGAGAGCGGGACTCCGTCGTAGACACAGCCGCCGGCGGTCTCGCTCATGCCGTAGGTCGGGACGACGGTTATCCCGGACTCACGGGCCCTGACCAGCAGAGCGGGAGGGCTGGCCGCCCCGCCGACGAGCACGGCGTCGAAGCCGGCGAGGGCGGCGGTGGCACGCTCGTCGTCGAGCAGACGGACCAGCTGGGTGGGCACCAGGGAGGTGTAGCGGCGCGCCCCGTCGAGGGCGGCCGACGCCTCGGTGAACGCGGCGGCGCTGAAGCCCCCCGACAGGTCCACGAAGCCCGGCTCGGTGCCTGCTGCCAGGCATCGCAGCAGCACCTGCACCCCGGCGATGTGGTGTGGGGGCATCGCCAGCAGCCACGCCCCGGGCCCGCCGAGTCGTTCGTGCGTGGCGGCGGCGCTCGCGGCGAGGGCGGTCGCCGGGAGCATCGCGAGCTTGGGGGCGCCGGTGGATCCCGACGTCCCCACGACGAGAGCGGTGCCTTCGTCGGGCTCGGGCCCGCCGGAGTCCCCGCCGACGGAGGCAGCGCTGTCCGGGACGGTCGGCGGGTGGCCGCCCGCGGCATACGGAAGGACGGCGAACTCGCAGTCGAGGGCCTGGCGCAGGGCCGGGAGTGCTGCCACAGCGGCCCGGCCGGCGGCGATGGCCAGCGGTCGCAGCGACGTCACCCGGTCAGGTTAGCCGCCGGGTGGACGCGCCCGACGCGCGGCGGGACGATGGACCCCGGGAGGTGCCATGGACGCCGACTTCGCGGCATACATCGAGCGGGTGCGGGCTCACCGGGGGGAGCTGCGCGACTCGGTCGCGGCCGTCGACGACGCCCTCGCCTCGCCCATCGCGCGCGGGGGAGCGTGGCGCGAGCGCGTCCGGGCGGCGCTGGCCGAGCTGTCCCACGACTTCCAGGACCACATCGACCTGACCGAACGGCCCGGCGGGATCTACGACGGGGTGCGACGCGGGGCTCCGAGGCTGATTGCGGCGGTCGACCGGCTGACCGGCGAGCACGCGAACCATGCGGAGGCGATCGCCGGTTACCTCGCGGTCCTCGAGCACGGTGGCACGATCGCCGACCTGCCGGCCTTCCGCGAAGAGGTCACCACGCTGATGGGGCAGCTGGTGCGGCATCGGCAGCGGGGGGCGGACCTCGTCTACGAAGCCTTCGAGGTCGACCTCGGCGGCTCCGGCTGACGGCCTCCGCCGCAGCGCGCTCCGACTTGTTGCTCGCTGCTGGTCACAGGAGGGCCTATTCGGGGTGCCGGTGACCACGAGGCGGCAACAAGTGCCCGGCCGCTGCGACTTGTTGCTCGCTGCTGGTCACAGGAGGGCCTATTCGGGGTGCCGGTGACCACGAGGCGGCAACAAGTCGGTGGATGGGCGGGCCGGGGTGGGGCAGCATGACCACCCATGACCTGGACCGTGCCTGCGCCGTTCGTCGCGAGCCGTCGCGCTGGGCAGCGGGAGTGGGCGCGATCCCTGGGGTCCGTGGCCGCAGGGATCGCGGAGGGCTGGTCGCTCGAACCTGCCGGCGACCCGATGTGGGGCTATGTCTCCGTGGTGTGGCCCGTGCGTGGCCCGGCCGGCGAGTCCTGGGTGCTCAAGCTCAGCGAGGACGATCCCCGCATGCGCGCCGAAGGACTCGCCCTGCGTGCCTGGCAGGGCCCGGGTGTCGTCGAGCTCGTGCGGCACGACCTCGAGACGGGAGCCCTCCTGCTCGAAGCGCTGGACGCCGGTCGCGACCTCGAGGGAGAGCCGGACATCGACTCAGCCACCGAGCTGATCGGTGGCTTGATCGCCGACTTCGCACAGGTGCCGGCCCTGGAAGGTGTGCCGAGTCTGGCCGACGAGCTGCGCCGAATCAGCGGCAACGTGCGGCCGCGACGCGACATCTCCGTGGACGGGCTCACCCGACGCGACTTCGACCTCGCCCTCGACACGCTGTCCTCCGTGGCCGATCAGATCGACGCGAACCGGCCGTGGCCTGCCGTCCACGGGGATCTGCACTACTGCAACGTGCTGCACACCAGGGCGGGTGCGGCCGATCCGGGCTGGCGGGTGATCGACCCGCTGCCATCGGCGGGGCCAGCCGAGCTCGACGTCATCGCGGCGATACGCAATCGGTGGGCGGACGCCCTCGCGACGGGCGACCCGGAGCGTGCCCTGCGTCGCCGCCTCGACCAGCTGGTCGACGTCGCCGGGCTCGACGTCCAGCTGGCCAAGGCGCTTTGCCAGGCCGTCGCCGTGGACAACGTGTCCTGGATCCTGCTGGAGAAGCCGATCAAGCAGGACCAGTTCCTCGCCCCCTACCGCGTCATGGCCGGCTGGCGCTGACGCGTCGCTCGCCGGGGTTGGGCGACTTGTTGCGCGCTCGTGGTCACGGACGGGCTTTCTGCGCTGCCGGTGACCACCGGACGGCAACAAGTGCCAGCCGGGATGGGGGTCGGCTCAGAAGTACCAGGGGAAGGGAGACCAGTCGGCGTCCCGCTTCTCGAGGAACTGGTCGCGGCCCTCGACGGCCTCGTCGGTCATGTACGCGAGCCGGGTCGCCTCCCCGGCGAAGACCTGCTGGCCCATCAGCCCGTCGTCGAGCAGGTTGAACGCGAACTTGAGCATCCGTTGCGCCTGGGGGCTCTTGCCCATGATCTCGCGCGCGACCTGCAGCGCATCGGACTCGAGCTCGGCGTGCGCGCTGACGAGGTTGACCGCGCCCATCCGGTGCATGTCGTCGGCGGTGTAGGTGCGACCGAGGAAGAAGATCTCGCGGGCGAACTTCTGACCGACCATCTTGGCGAGGTAGGCCGAGCCGTAGCCCCCGTCGAACGAGCCCACGTCGGCGTCGGTCTGCTTGAACCGGGCATGCTCGCGGCTGGCCATGGTCAGGTCGCAGACGACGTGCAGCGAGTGACCACCTCCGGCCGCCCAGCCGTTGACCACCGCGACGACGACCTTGGGCATGGTGCGGATCAGCCGCTGCACCTCGAGGATGTGCAGCCGTCCGCCCTCGGCCTGGACCCTGCGCTGGTCGACCGTCTCGGCCGTGTCCCCCTGTGCGTACTGGTAGCCCGACCGCCCCCGGATCCGCTGGTCGCCTCCCGAGCAGAATCCCCACTGCCCCTCGCTGCCGGTCCCCTGCGGCCCCGGGCCGTTGCCGGTGAGGAGGACGACGCCGACATCGGGTGTGCGGCGTGCGTGGTCGAGAGCCTGGTAGAGCTCGTCGACGGTGTGCGGCCGGAACGCGTTGAGCACCTCGGGTCGGTCGAACGCGATGCGCACGGCCCCCACCCCACGCGCCCGGTGGTAGGTGATGTCGGTGAACTCGAACCCGTCCACGGCATCCCACGCGTCCGGGTCGAAGGTCTGGCTCACCACAGGCTGCTCGCTCACCTGCGCGAGCCTAGCCGCGCCCACGGCGAGGTATGCCGCGTGGTCGCCCCCGCGGCATACCTCACCTTGGTAACCGCTCGCCGAGGACCGTGAGGTGCAGACCGGGGAATCGCTCAAAGCCCTGGTCGAAGGTGACGAAGTGCGCGTCGAGCTCGATCGCCTGGGCCGCCAGCCAGGCGTCAGGAACGTCGTTGCCGCTCAGCTCCAAGGCGGTGACCAGCCCGACGAAGCGTTGCCAGGCGGCTGCGCCCGACTCCACCCGCTCGGCCATGGGCGCGGCTCGGATGCGCTCGCAGAAGGCCAGTGCCTGCTCGGTCGACGCAGTCTGGGTCTTGATGCGCCGGTTGGTGCAGATGCGCACCGTCGCTGTCAGGGTGTCGTCGATCACGCCGACGGGCTCGGTGCCCGTCAGCGCTCGGACCAGGGCCTGGTTCGCCACCGGGTAGCTCGCGGCGTCGAGGTCCATGGCGGTCACGAAGACGTTGACGTCGAAGATGATCACAGTCGGTCGTTGTCGCCCAAGGCGTCGGCCAAGGCTTCCTTGTCGAGGATGTCGACGAGGAAGCCGCCGCCGTGATAGCTGGGCAGGGTGAAGTCCCGCCGGCGTCGCTCCTCCGACTCGGTCTGTCGCGCGAGCATCTGCCGGAGGGCCTCCTCGAGGACGCTGCTGACGGTGCGGTCGGTCTGGGCTGCCATGACCTTTGCCTCCCTCAACAGGTCTTCGTCGATCGTGATGGTGGTGCGCATGGCATCAGTGCATCACATTGTGCATCATGATGCAACGGCTTGAAGGCCTGCCTGGGCGACCCTGTGGACAAGTCGTCGGCAGTGTCACCAGGGGCTGTCAGGGTGTTCTCACAGAGGTGGCCCGGGGTGGGTCGCCCTGGTAAATGGGGGGACGAGATGAGCCATGTCAATGGCAGTGATCAGTTCAAGGGCACGGATCGGTGGGGGGACCAGGCCGCAGTGTTGCCGTTCAGCCGAGCAAGCAGGGACGAGCGCCGGTACGAGGACCTGATGGCTGATGACAGCTTCGACGACGACTACGACGACGGATTCGGTCGGGGACATGGGCGCGATCTCGGTCAGCTGACCATGGTCGTCCTGATGGATGACAAGGTCGTGGACACCATTCGCAGACCCGTCGAGGGAAGTGGCTACGAGTGCGCCGCCCTCGAGCTGGGGCGGGGTGAACCTCGACCGACGGCACCACCCACTGTGGTCCACGTGCCCATTCAGCCGCGGCACGAGCTGGCGAGGACGTGGCTACGTTCCCTGGTCGGCGGTGCGGAGGAGCTGGATGCGCTGACCAGGGAGCCTCTGCCCGACGAGCCGCTCGACCTGGGTCTGGTGCCGGCCGACCTCCGCGATCGAGTGGCCGCGATCGCGGCGCGCACTGACGCAGTGGCCCTGTCGCTGGCCGGCGTAGAAGGTCGCACCGCCTGTCGGCGTCTGCTCGTCCGTGCGGTGGCCGGCGAGCCAGCCTTGCTGCGTGGTCACGACCGTGACGACATCTCGGCAGGCGCCGTGATCCACGCGGTGGCCATGGCCAACGACCTGGTCGGGCCTGGCCGAGCCCTCACGTCGACCGCCCTGTGGACGCACATGGGGCTCAGGTCATCTCCCCACGACAGGGCACGCAGGTTCGCCCACGCGGTGGCAGGCCCGGACGGTGTGGACGTGTGGCTTGGCCACCCACACCGTGCGCCGGACGTGTGGAGGCTGGGGAGCGCCGACCTTCTGGTGGGTCGGTTCAGGAACTTCCTGATGATGCAACGAGCTTTGGCAGACCTCGAGGCAGCTCCCCCTCCGAAGACCTGAGCCGCGCGTGGGTGGGCGGCGCCCAAGGGACGTCGCCGTGGGGGCTCAGGCGGCGAGGGCGTCCTCGATGTCCTTGGCGATGGCTTCGGGCTTGGTGGTCGAGCCGTAGCGCTTGAGGACCCTGCCGTCGCGCCCCACGAGGAACTTGGTGAAGTTCCACTTGATCTTGGCGCCCATCAGGCCGCGCTTCTCCGACTTCAGCCAGTCGTAGAGCGGGTGGGCCTCGGCGCCGTTCACGTGCACCTTGGCGAACATCGGAAAGGTCACTCCGTAGTTGCGCTGGCAGAACTCGCCGATCTGGGCCTCGTGACCGGGCTCCTGGCCGCCGAACTGGTTGCACGGGAACCCGAGCACGACCAGGCCCTGGTCGGAGTACGACGCGTACAGCTCCTCGAGACCGGCGAACTGGGGCGTGTAGCCGCACTCGCTCGCCGTGTTGACGACCAAGGCCACCTGGCCGGCATAGGTCGAGAGCGGCTGGTCCTCGCCGGTCAGGGTGGTTGCGGAGAAATCGGACAGGTTCGGCACGGGTGGCCTCTCGTCGGACGGTTTCTGGGCACCGTCGATGAACGTTTGTCGACGGGGATTCGTAGCAGAAGGGCGGGCGGATTCCCGTCCCGCCCCCTTTTTCAGGAGGTCTGCATGAACACACTCAAGCAGTGGGGCGTCATCGCATCAGCCGTGGGGCTCGGTGCTGTCGGCATCCTCGCGGCGGGCACCGTAGCCACAGCCGACAATGGCAGCGACGGGAAGGCCTTCACGATCACCAAACGGCTGGGCGGGTACCGCGAGGTCCCGGCCATCTCCACCGCCGCGAGCGGCTCCGTCCGCCTGCGCGTCGACCCCGACGCTGGCACGATCGCGTACACCGTCCGCTACGCCAACCTCGAGGGCGCGGTCACCCAGTCCCACATCCACTTCGGCTCGCGCACCGACGCCGGGGGCATCAGCGCCTTCCTGTGCAGCAACCTCGGCAATGGGCCCGCCGGGACGCCGGCGTGTCCCCCGACCAACCCCGGCGAGGTGAGCGGAACCCTGACGGCGGCCAGCGTCGTCGGCCCCACCGGCCAGGGCATCGCGGCAGGAGAGTTCTCCGAGCTGATCGCGGCCATCCGGGCCGACCGGACCTACGCCAACGTCCACAGCACCAAGTTCCCCGCGGGTGAGGTCCGCGGGCAGCTCACTCCGCACGACCACTGACGGCAGGGGGTCGCGCCCGGGCCGCCACCAGCGGTCSGGGCGCGTCTGCTGCAATGGGGCGCATGACCACCCCGCCGCTGCCCGCGCTGCCCCCGATCGAGGAGCTGCTCGCGGGGCTCCGCGTGGTTTCGATCCCGCTGCGGGTCCGCTTCCGTGGCGTCACGGTGCGCGAGGCGGCGCTCGTGCGCGGTCCGGCAGGGTGGGGTGAGTTCTCGCCCTTTCTCGAGTACGCCGCGAATGAGTCCTCCCGATGGCTGTCCGCGGCGGTCGAGGCGGGCTGGGGCGAGTGGCCGGCAGCGAGGCGCGACAGCATCCCGGTCAACGCGACCGTGCCCGCCGTACCCGCGGATCAGGTCGCGGGCGTCCTGGCGCGCTTCGACGGCGCGACGACGGCAAAGGTCAAGGTCGCCGAGCAGGGCCAGAGCATCGAGGACGACGTATGCCGCGTGGCCGCGGTTCGCGACGCGATGGGACCGGCGGGGCGGATCCGGGTGGACGCGAACGGCGGGTGGTCCGTGGCCGAGGCGACGGACGCGCTGAGGCGGCTCGCGGCATACGGGCTGGAGTATGCGGAGCAGCCCTGCGCTGAGGTGAGCGAGCTGCGAGAGCTGCGCCTGGCGTTGGCCCGCAACGGGATCGACGTCCTGGTCGCCGCGGACGAGTCGATCCGCAAGGCAGAGGACCCGGTACGGGTGGCCCGTGAGGAAGCCGCCGACCTCGTGGTCGTCAAGGTGGCGCCGCTGGGGGGCGTCCAGCGCGCCCTGGAGGTGGTCGCGGACTGCGGGCTCCCCGCGGTGGTGTCCTCGGCGCTCGACACGTCGGTCGGGATGGCCGCGGGGGTGGCGCTGGCCGCGGCGCTACCGGACCTGCCGTTCGCCTGCGGGCTGGGCACGGTCGCCCTCCTCGAGGGGGACGTCTGTGCGGACCCGCTCGTGCCCCGCGCCGGAGCCCTGCTCCCGGGTCGGGTCGCGCCGGACGAGAGCCTGCTGACCCGCTGGGCCGCGACGCCCGAGCGGGAGCGCTGGTGGCGCGAGCGGGTCGGGGCCGCACACGCGCATCTCGCCGCACCGCGGCGCGCACTCCGGCCCGGGTCGGCATAGGGTCGGGTCCGTGAACATCGTCTTCGTCGAGCCGGGGTTCCCCGCCAACCAGCGCCGCTTCGCCCTCGCCCTGGCCTCCGTGGGGGCCAACGTCATCGGGATCGGGGAGTCCGACGAGTACACCCTCGACGACGAGCTCCGCAGCGCCATGAGCGGCTACTACAAGGTCGGATCGGTCACCGACCTGAGGGCGATGATCGAGGCGGTGCGGTTCATCCAGTCCAAGGTGTGGGTGGACGGGCTCGAGGCGACCGTCGAGGCCCACACCATGGTCGCCGCGCAGGTCCGCGAGGCCACCGGCGTCCCGGGCACGTCGGTGCGCACCACGTGGCTGTGCCGCGACAAGCCGTCGATGAAGCAGGCGCTGCGTGAGGCAGGCGTGCCGACGGCCGCGTCCGCCGCCGTCGACCACGCCCACGAGGCCTGGGCCTTCGCCGAAGCCGTCGGCTACCCCCTCATCCTCAAGCCCCGCGACGGCGCCGGGGCCAAGGACACGATGCGGGTCGACAACGACACCGAGCTGGCGCACGCCCTGACCGAGTTCGGGGCGCACGGCGCCGCGTCGATCGCGATCGAGGAGTTCGTCGAGGGCCACGAGGGGTTCTACGACACCATCGCCAAGGACGGCCGCGTCGTCCACGACTGGACCACGCACTACTACCCGAACGTCCTCGAGGCGATGCGCAGCCGCTGGATCTCGCCCCAGTTCGCCACCACCAACCGGATGGCCGACTCGCCCTTCTACACCGAGGTGGCCGCGATGGGCGCCCGCGTCATCGAGGCCCTCGGCATCGGGACGAGCGCCACCCACATGGAGTGGTTCCACGGACCGAAGGGGCTGAAGTTCTCCGAGATCGGGTGCCGGCCGCCAGGCGTCGGGTGCTGGGACCTCTACTCCGCGAGCAACGAGGTCGACGTCTACCGCGAGTGGGCCCACGTCATCACCCACGGCGTCCCCGAGCAGCAGATGCGACGCCCCTTCTCCGCCGGGATCATCGCGCTGCGTCCCGAGGCCGACGGCCACATCACGGGCTACACCGGCATCGACCAGATCCAGGGCCGCTACGGGCAGTGGATCATCGACGCCCACTTCCCGCCCGAGGGCCACCACACCCAGCCCGTCGAGGCCGGCTACATGGCCAACGCCTACGTGCGCATGCGTCACCCCGACTACGACACCCTCCGCAGCATGCTCGACGACGTGGGCCAGACCATCCACGTCCACGCGGGCTAGCCGTCGCCGCCCCTTGATGCGCACCGTCCTCCTCGGGCCGCAACGGTTCATGACCACGGCCGGCACCGCCCTGCGATCGCTCGGTGTCGACGGACCCGTGGCGACCATCAACGCGGGGTGGGAGGAGCGCGAGGACGTCGTCGACGAGCTCGACACCGTTCTCGGCGGGGACACCCGTCACCTGCGGCTCTACCACCGAAGCCTCGACGTCATCACCAAGGACTCCGAGTTCGCCTCTGCCGCCCTCGCGTTCAGGGACCGCCACGACGGCCTCCTGTCCATCTACCGCCTGCGCCTCCAGAACGCCATGGACGGGGTGTATGCCGTGCAGCGACGCACGCGCGAAGGCGAGGGTCGCGCGCGGGCTGAGCACCCGGCATACGCGGCGCTGGACGACGCGATCGAGGTGGTCCGTCACGTCGACAACTGGTATGCCGGGCAGCTCAAGGCGCTCTATGCGGACCTCGACGCGGCTTCCCCGATCAACGCCAGCGGCGTGATCGGCTGGCACCGCGGGGAGCTCGCCGACCTGCTCGGGCAGTCGGCCGCGGTGGTGCTCACCGGCGGGCACGTCGGCACCCTCCTGCGCACCCTGCGGCTCTTCGCGATCAGGATCCCCGACGAGGTGCCGGTGATCGCCTGGTCGGCCGGTGCGATGGCTCTGACCGAGCGCGTGGTGCTGTTCCACGACCACGGGCCGGAGGGAAACACCGAGGCCGAGGTGTTCGACCGTGGGCTGGGACGGGTGCGCGGCCTGGTGGCGCTGCCCCACGCGCGCCGCCGGCTCCGGCTCGAGGACCGCGACCGGTGCGCCGTGATGGCACGCCGTTTCACCGACCAGCACTGTGTCCTGCTCGACGACGGCACGGCCCTCGAGCTGACCGCCGACGGCGGGCTGCCCCTGGGCGCCCGGATCCTCGGGATCGACGGCGCCATCCACGAGATGGGCGTCGCGAACGGGTCGAAGACGGCGATCGAGTCGCGGGGCGCGCAGGCGCACCACGTCATCGACAGCAGGGGGGCGGGCTCGTGAGCGAGGGACGACTGGCCGTCAACCGGCTGCGCGAGCGCCTGCCTGTGGACGGCGCCGTGATCGACCGGTTCGTCGCGCGGCACGGGGCCCCGATCGTCGAGGGCGAGCGCGCGACTTTCCTGTTCCGCGGCGAGGCCGACGAGGTGCGGGTCCGGCACCGCGTGGTGGGGCTGCCCGACCCGCTGCCCATGAAGCGGCTGCCCGACACCGATCTCTGGGCGGCGACGACGGTGCTGCCCAACGGCTCGCGGGTCGAGTACCAGCTCGAGACCCGCAACGGCGAGCACTACGAGACGTTCAACGACCCGCTCAACCAGCGCGTGGCGCACTCCCCGATGGGGTCGAGCTCGGTCTGCGCCGCCACCGGCTACGAGGTGCCGGACTGGGTGCACCACGACCCCGAGGCCCGGCCGGGCGAGATCGTCGAGGACACGTTGCACTCCAAGGCGTTGCGCCGCGAGCAGCACGTCAAGCTCTACCTGCCGGCCCGCTACAACCCGGCGCTGCGCTATCCGTTGCTGGTGGTCCACGACGGCACGGACTACCTCGACTATGCCGCGATGAAGACCGTGCTGGACAACCTCATCCACCGGCTCGACGTCGCCCCGCTGATCGTCGCGTTCGTGCCCCCGCGGGACCGGCTGCGGGAGTACCCCAACCACGCGCCGCACGCCCGGTTCATCGCCCGCGAGCTGCTCCCGACGCTGGCCGAACGGCTCCCGCTCATCGACGACCCCCACGCACGAGCCCTGATGGGTTCGAGCTTCGGCGGCATCGCGTCGCTGTCGACGGCCGTGCGCTATCCGGGCGTGTTCGGGTCGCTGTTCCTGCAGTCTGCGTCGCTGGTCTTCACCGACATCGGCACCGACCACGGCGGCGGGCCGGCGTTCGACCCGGTCGTGAAGTTCGTCAACCGCTACCGGGCCAAGCCCACGGCGCCCGTGGAGCGGCTCTTCATGAGCTGCGGCATCTACGAGCCGCTCATCACGCCCAACCGGTCGATGGTGCCGGTCTTCCGCGGCGCGGGCATGACGGTCAAGTACGTCGAGGCGCGCGACGGCCACAACTGGGAGGACTGGCGGGACCGGCTCCGCGACGGGCTGTCCTGGCTGTTCCCCGGACCCCAGAAGTTCGTGTACGAGTAGATGAACCCCACTCCCCCCACCCCCTGGAGGACGGCATGAAGGTCACCGAACGCTGGCATTCCGAGCGGATGGGGCGCGACATCACCCTGGTGCGCTGGGGTCACTACGGCGTGCCCGTGCTGCTGTTCCCGACCGCTGGCGGGGACGCCGAGGAGGTGGAGCGGCACCACCTGGTCGGGACCCTCGCGCCGCTGATCGAGGCGGGCCGGATCAAGGTCTACTCCTGCGACAGCGCCGCAGGCCAGGCGCTGCAGCGCAACGAGGGGTCGCCAGAGCACCGGATGTGGCTCTTCAACCAGTACCACCAGGCCGTCGCCGAGGAGGTCGTGCCCGCCATCCACGCCGACAGCTCCCCCCAGGCCGTGGTCGTGGCCGGCGCCTCCATCGGTGCGTTCAACTCCTACGCCATGATCTGCCGCTACCCGCATCTGTTCGCCGCGGCGGTCTGCATGAGCGGCACCTTCCGCGTGGAGAAGTTCATCGGCGGCGACACCACGCAGGACTGGTACTTCGCCTCGCCGCTGCAGTTCCTGCCCGGGCTCGAGGGCCCGGCTCTGGAGATGCTGCGCAGGCGCTACGTCGTCCTCGCCTCCGGCAGCGGCCGCTGGGAGGACGTCGGCGAGTCCTGGGCTGCTGGGGATGCGTTGGGCCGCAAGGGAGTTCCCAACCGGGTCGACGACTGGGGCGACCGCTACGACCACGACTGGCCGACCTGGTGGGAGATGCTCCCGCTCTACCTCGACGACCTGGTGCCGTGACGGCACCGTCCGCGCACCTCGCCGCGCGCCTCGCGGCCGCAGTCGAGGCAGGTATGCCGCGGGCTCGCGACGACCTCGCGCGCCTCGTCGCGCTGCGTTCGGTGGCGAACCCGGCCATCGAGCCCGAGAGCGAGTGCCGGGCGGCGGCCGCGCTGGTCGGTGACCTGTTCACCGAAGCCGGCGTGGACGGCATACGGGCGCACGAGACACCCGACGGATCGCTCGCCGTCGTCGGGCGCTCAGCCGGCCCCGTCGGGGCGCCGCGAGTGCTGCTGTACTCGCACTACGACGTCGTGCCGGCCGGCGACCCGGAGGCCTGGCAGACCCCGCCGTGGGAGCTGACCGAACGCGAGGGGCGTTGGTACGGCAGGGGATCGGCCGACTGCAAGGGCAACCTCATGGCCAGCGTCCTGGCGCTGCGGGCCCTTCGCGCGGTGCTCGGCGAGTGGCCGGTCGAGGTGGCCGTCGTCTGCGAAGGCTCCGAGGAGCAGTCGAGTGGCGGCATGGAAGCCCTTGCCCGTGCTCACCCCGAGCTCGTGCAGTGCGACGCGCTGCTCCTCGCTGACACCGGCAACGTCGAGGCCGGGCTCCCGACCCTCACGACCTCACTGCGGGGCACTGGAAGCGTCCTGATGACCGTGCGCACGATGAGGCACGCGGCGCACTCCGGCATGTTCGGCGGCGCCGCGCCCGATGCGCTCCAGGCCTTGCTCATGGCGGTGGCCAGCCTGCGCGACCCGAGTGGCGAGACGACGATCGACGGGCTCGACCACGGCGGAGTGTGGGACGGGGCGCCCTTTGACACCAACAGGTTCCGCGGCGATGCCGGGCTCCTCGACGGCGTCGAGCCGTTGAGGGGCACAGGCTCCGTGGCGGACCTCCTGTGGGCGCGACCGGCGGCCACCGTGCTGGCCATCGACTGTCCTCCCATCGCACAGGTGACGGCCGCAGCCCAGGGCGAGGCGCGCGCCGTGGTCAACCTCCGGGTGCCGGCGGACACGGATGCCGCTGCCGCCCAACAGCTGCTCATCGCGCACCTTCGGGCGCACACGCCGTTCGGCGCGCAGGTGGAGATCAAGCCGGTCTCGCTGGGACACGGGTTCCGCGCGCGGACCGACGGACCGGCATACGAAGCCATGCGGCGGGCGATGTGGACGGCGTTCGGCCGCGAGGCGGTCACCACGGGACAGGGTGGCTCGATCCCGCTGGCGACCGCCCTCGCCGAGCTCGTCCCCGCTGCCGAGATCATGCTGCTGGGGGTGGAGGAGCCCGAGTCGCGGATCCACTCGCCGGGCGAGAGCGTCGACCCCGACGAGCTGCGGCGGACCGCGCTCACCCAGGCGTTGTTCCTCGCCGACCTCGGTGGGCTGCTCGAGCCTCTGGACCGGGAGGTGCTCGAACGGGATCCGCTCAGCGATGGGGCCGCTGCGGACTGATCGGTCCACAGGGGTGCGTCTCAGGACCGTCCGCCCACAGGGCTCGATGAGGGGGGCCGCGCGAGGTCGGGCGGCACGGCACGGTTGGTCGCATGATGGGGGATCCGCACGAGATCAGGGCACTGGCGACGCGGCTGCGCGCCGATGCCGAACAGCTTCGGCAACTTGCCGCGAGGGTGGGACGGGCCCGCGACGTGGCGTGGCGGTCGAGGGCCGCGGCCTTGTACCGCGACCGCGTGGGCGAGCGGGCGCACGCGCTGCGGCGTTCGGCGCAGCGGCTCGACGAGGCGGCTGGACGGGTGCAGGCCCACGCCGACGGGGTCGAGGCCGCCCGGGCCGAGGTGCTCCGCGTCGCGGCACTCGGCGCGGACTTCGCCCGTGCCGCGGGTCAGGCTGTCACGCGGGCTGGTCGCCCATGAGCGGTGACCTCATCCACGTCCGTGGCGGTTCCGCGGGGACAGCCGTCGAGCTGGACTCCCTGGACGCCGCGGCCCACCTGATCGCCGTCGTGGCAAGGGACGCGGCGAACCTGGCTTGTCGAGTGGCTGCGGTCATGGCCGATCCGGACCTGGTGGCCGGGTCCGTGCTCAGTCCCGGCACCGGGGCTCGGGCCCGTGCCTCCCTCGCCGAGGTCGTCGGGACGCGTGGCCTGGTGGGCGACATCGCGTCGATGGTGTCGCTCTCCTCGGCCGTGGCTGCGGCCTCGAGGTCCTACCGGCGGGCCGAGGAGGCTGCTGCCAGGGCTGTCGAGCTGGCCCAGGACACGGTGATGGTGGTCATGGGTGGGCTGGCCCCTGAGATCCTCGTCGGCGTGCTGGCCCTCGACGCGCTCGGCGTCGACGTGGCGGGTGTGCTGGACCGGGTCGTGTTCGACGAGCCGGCCATCGCCGACCTGGCTGGGGGAGCGGAGGGGCTCGTGGTGGGACTGAGGTCCAACCCGCTGACCGCCCCCTTCGTGCCCGCACTCCCGCGCACCGAAGGGCTCACTTCCGGGCAGGACTGTTCCGACCGGGACGACTGCACAGAGCAGGACCGTTCCGATCACGACTACGAGGTGGCTGTCCGCCGACTCGCCGACTCCGCCGCCCTGTGGGGACTGCTGTCCGACCGTGGTCGCGCCCGGGTGACCACAGAACCTCGACCGCGCCCCGGACACCGAGTCCCTCGCACGCTGGAGGACCTCGCTGGGGACCAGCGCAATGTGGGCGACGGCGAGAGCTACGCCGGGCGCATCAGGGTCATCGAGGTGCCGCAGCCCGAGGGCTCGGTCTGGATCGTCGAGATCAGCGGCACCCAGGTGTGGAATCCCCGGGCCGGCAGCAACCCGTTCGACGTCACGACCGACGTTCGTGCGATGGCCCAGGACGCGACGGTGCTCGCCGACGGTGTCCACCAGGCCCTGGAACAGGCGCAGGCTGCGTCGATCGCGACGGCGGCGGCGACATCGACGGGGACTCCGGCGACGGCGGCGGCACCGGCACCGGGGTCGCCGGCGGCGGGGCGGGCCCGGAGCGCGGGACCGGTCATGCTCGTGGGCCACAGCCTTGGCGGGATCGCCGCGGCAGGACTCGCGTCGTCGCCGCGGTTCACCGAGGCCCACCGGGTGACCCACCTGGTCACGATGGGTTCGCCTGTCGGGCGGATGCCGGTGTCGGCCGACATCGCCGTCCTCTCCCTCGAACACACGCAGGACGCGGTGCCCCGTCTGGATGGAGTTCGCAACCCCGACCGAGCGACCTGGGTCACCGTGTCACGCGACCTGGACGGTGCGGGCGTCGACCGGACCAGCAGGGCCCACGACACGCGGTTGTATGCCACCACCGCGGGCCTCGTCGACGGCTCCACCGATCCGTCGGTCGCCACCTGGCGAGCCGGCAGCGCACCCTTCTTCGCCGGTGACACCCACGGCGATCCGGTCGTCCGCGACTACGCCGTCGAGCGGGTCGCGCCATGAGGCGCGGTCCGCCCGGGGGACGGGTGGCACAATCCGACCCGTGAACCCGTCCACCGCGCTCGCGAGGGTCCTGGTGGACGAGTTGGTCCGACGAGGGGTCCGCCACGCCGTGCTCTGCCCGGGTTCGCGCTCGGCTCCCTTGGCCTATGCCCTCCGTGAGGCCGAGCGCGCCGGCCGGATCGAGCTGCACGTGCGCGTCGACGAGCGGTCGGCCGGCTTCCTGGCGCTGGGTCTGGCCAAGGTGACCCGGGTGCCGGCGGTCGTCGTCACGACCTCCGGCACGGCGGTCGCCAACCTGCACCCCGCGGTGCTGGAGGCGCACCACGGGGTGGTCCCACTGGTCGTGCTGTCGGCCGACCGGCCGGTCGAGCTGCGAGGCACGGGTGCCAACCAGACCACCGTGCAGCCGGGCATGTTCGCCGGGGCCGTCCGCTGGTCCGTGGACGCCGCCGCCCCGAGGCGCGCGACGGGTGAGGTCGCGCGTTGGCGGCAGATCGCCGCCGACGCATTCCGGTTTGCCACCGGCGCCACCGGTGTCTCCAGTGTCTCCAGTGTCGCCGGAGTCACCAGTGCCACGGCTGCCAGCAGCGCGACCAGTGCCAGCAGCGCGACCAGTGCCACCAGTGCCAAGGCCGTCGGGGAGCCGGGGCCGGTCCACGTCAACGTCCAGCTGCGCGAACCGCTCGTTCCGACCGACGACGACGGACCCTGGCCCGAGTCGCTGGACGAGCGGCGGGCCGAGGACGCCGCCGACTCCAGGATGGCGGCGGGGTCGGCCCCGGGTGCCCACGTCTCGCGTCAGCCTGCCCGGACAGTCGTGGTGGTCGGCGACCTCCCTGAGCCCGACCAGTTCGACCGTGCCGTACGGTGGGCAAAGGCCAGGGGCTGGCCGGTGCTCGCCGAACCCTTCGGCACCCACCCACGGGGCGACGTCGTGCCGCACGGCCCGCTGGTCCTGTCCGACCCGCGATGGCTGGACGAGCACGCCCCGGACCGGGTGATCGCGGTCGGACGGCTGACCCTGTCGCGGCCGGCCGCGGCGCTCCTGCGCCGACCCGGCATCCAGGTGGAGGCCGTGGGCGCGCACGCCTGGATCGTGTCGCGTCCCGATGTCGAGGCCGTCCACCCGGTCTCAGTGCTCGACGCTCCCGTCGACGACTCCGACAGCGATGCAGGGGCGGCCGCCCGCGACGAGGCCTGGAGCGATGCCTGGCGCGCCGCAGGCGAGCGGGTCGCCGGGGCGCTGGCCGAGGAGAAGCCGCCCTGGACGAGCGGCGCCGCCGTGGCCGATGCCGTCCTGGCAGGTCTGCCGGCGGGTGCCACGCTCTTCCTCGGCTCGTCGAACACGGCCCGCGACGTCGACCTCGCGGCCCCTCGGTCCGACTCGTTGCGCGTGGTGGCGAGCCGCGGACTCGCGGGCATCGACGGCTGCGTGTCCACCGCCATCGGCCTGGCCCTGGCGGACGGGTCACCGACCTACGCCTTGATGGGTGACCTGACCTTCCTGCACGACGCCAACGGGTTGCTCGTCGGACCACTGGAGCGCCGTCCGGACCTCACCGTGGTCGTCACCAACGACGACGGAGGAGGCATCTTCACCCTGCTCGAGCCGGGCGAGCCCGCGCGGGCGGCCGAGTTCGAGCGACTCTTCGGCACTCCGACGGGCGCCGACCTCGCCGCACTGTGCGCGACCCACCACGTCCGGCACCAGCACGTCTCGAGCCGCGACGAGCTCGTCGCCGCCATCGCGGAACGCCCGTCCGGACTCAGCGTCCTCGAGGTGACGGTCGACCGTGACGGCCACCGCGGCCGCCACGCCCAGCTGCGCGAGCGCGCCGCCGCCGTCCTCCGGAGCTGACCACCGCGACAGCGACCGGCCGGGCGCTCAGGCGGCCGTCAGGGGCGGCGGCGCAGCGGCATACCGCGGGCGATCAGGTCTTCACGGAGGTCGTCGGGTCCGGTGAAGCTGACCGCGTCCATGCCCGTCTCAGCCGCGGCCACCACGTTGGCCGGGCTGTCGTCGATGAAGATGCAGTCGTCGAGGCCGGCGCGGTGGCTGACGCGCTCCTCCAGGACCTCGAAGATCTCGGGGTCGGGCTTGGCCACGCCCTCCTCGCCCGACACGATGATGTCCTCGAACAGGTCGAGGAAGTCGAACCGGTCCAAGGCCACCGGGAAGAGGTCGGCCGACCAGTTCGTCAGCGCGAACAGGGGCACCTCGGCCTCGTGCAGCTCACGCAGGATCTCCACGCTGCCCGCGATCTCGCCGACGAGCGAGGCGCCGAAGTGCTCGCGGTAGGCGACGATCTCCTCCGCGTAGTGCGGGTGTGACGCCAGCGCGACCTGCTCGGCCTCGTCGAACCCGCGCCCCGCGTCGTTGGCGCGGTTCCAGGCGGCGAAGTCGAAGTCCGGGTCGGCGACGAACGCCTCAGCCCGCTCGAGCCCCACCGCCACCGAGACGGCCGCGACCGGGTCCCAACGGATCAGGACGTTGCCGAGGTCGAACACGACGGCGTTCGCGGGTCGGGGCCCGAGGTGGTCGGACACGGTCAGTCGGCGGTCAGCGCGTCGCGCATCGGGACGAGCTTGGCGTCGGACTCGGCGACCTCGGAGTCGGGGTCCGAACCCGCGACGATCCCGCAGCCGGCGAACAGCCGCATGGCCGAGGAGTCCTCGCGATCGAAGGCACCGCACCGCAGGGCGATGCCCCACTCTCCGTCGCCGGTCGCGTCCATCCAGCCGACCGGCCCGGCATAGCGGCCGCGGTCCATCTCCTCGAGCTCGGTGATGAGGTCGTCGGCCGCGGCCGAGGGGGTGCCGCAGACCGCCGCGCTCGGGTGCAGCGACGCGGCAAGGGTCAGCGACGTCGCGTGGTCGGCCAGCACGCCGGCGACGTCGGTCGCCAGGTGCATGACGTTCGACAGGTGCAGGACGAATGGCGCCTCGGGCACATTCATCGACGAGCAGTGGGGGCGCAAGGCGTCGGCAACCGACCGGACGGCGTACTCGTGCTCCTCGAGGTCCTTGCTGGAGCGGGCCAGGGAGGCCGCCAGGGCCAGGTCGTGCTCGTCGTCACCGGTGCGGCGGATCGTCCCGGCGAGGACGCGGGACGTGACCAGGCCCTTCTCGAGACGGACGAGCATCTCGGGTGTCGCGCCCACGAGCCCGTCGACGGCAAAGACCCAGGTCGTGTCGTAGCGCTCGGCCAGCCGGGTCAGCAGCCAGCGGGGGTCGATCGGCGCGTCGGCGCTGACCCTGAGGTCGCGCGCCAGGACCACCTTGTCGAGGCTGCCTCCCGTGATGCGTTCGACCGCGCGCTCCACTGCGCCGGCCCACTGGGCCGGAGGCAGCGCACCGTCCGCGAACGCCACCCCGGACGGCTCACGTGGCTGTGACTGCTGGGGTATGACGGGTGTGGGCAGCTCGTCGCCGGTCCCGATGGTGGTCACCCACCACCGACCGTCCCGCGCACCCACGACCACCTCGGGGACGACGAGGGTGGCACCGGACGGTGAGTCCGCGGCATACGAGATGGACCCGAAGGCGACCGGCCCCGTGCCGGGCAGGGCGACGTCGTTGCGCACGACCGCGCCGTCGACGACGTCGCGCCACCAGGCCTCGGCCCGCTCGAACCGGTCCGGGCCCGCAGCAGTGAACTCCAGGGCGCGACCCCAGCCGACCAGACCCTCGCCGCGACGCACCCAGCTGAACAGCTCGGCCGGGTCGGCGCGGTCGGGCAGGAGGGTGAGCAGCATGCCGGGGTCGTGCAGTGCCACGGTGCGGGCGACCACGGGCGAGCCGTGGGGTCGACTCGCAGGCTGGGACGTGGGAAGGCTGGTCATGTCGGGGAAAGCCTACGGCGCGCCCACCCCCACCTGGCGGGAGGTGGCCGCGGCGCACCGCGGGTTGGGCGGGGCGCAGCCGCGGCAAGAGGGCTGCGGGCCGGATGGGAGGATGACGACCATGACCCGCGCCAGCCTCGACAAGGATCCCCGCGACGTCGCCGCGATGTTCGACGACGTGGCCGGCAAGTACGACCTCACCAACGACGTGCTCTCGCTCGGCCAGGACCGGTTGTGGCGCCGGGCGGTGCTCAGGGCGGTGGCCGCCCAGCCCGGCGAGACGGTGCTCGACATCGCCGCGGGCACGGGCACGAGCAGTGAGCCGTTCGCCGACCACGGGGTCAACGTCGTGCCGGCCGACTTCTCCCTCGGCATGCTGCGGGTGGGCAACCGGCGGCGTCCCGACCTCGGTTTCACGGCGGCTGACGCGATGCGGCTTCCCTTCGCGGACAACAGCTTTGACGCGGTCACGATGTCTTTCGGCCTGCGCAACGTCTCGGGGGTCGAGGGGGCCCTGGGGGAGTTCCTGCGGGTGACCAGACCCGGGGGTCGTCTGGTGGTCTGCGAGTTCAGCCAGCCGGTGAACGGCGCGTTCCGCAAGGTCTACAGCGAGTACCTCATGCGGTCGCTGCCCCCGATCGCCCGCAAGGTCAGCAGCAACCCCGAGTCCTACGTCTACCTCGCCGAGTCGATCCAGGCCTGGCCGGCCCAGCGCGAGCTGGGGGAGCGCATCGCCGCGGCCGGCTGGGGTGAGGTGGGCTGGCGCAACCTGACCGGCGGCATCGTCGCCTTGCACCGGGCGAGCAAGCCTGGCCACCCCGGTTCAGCCGGAGGACAGCGGTAAGGGTCGCCTTACTGGTGACCGCACTGCGGGTCGGGAATAGACTCCGCAGTTGAAGTTCGTGAAGACGTTCACAAGCGGGTGAGGCAGGCGTGACAGACACCATCAGCGAGGCCGCCGGAGGCAGCTCCACGGCCGGGGCTCCCACGGAGACCGCCGACGTCATCGTCGTCGGTGCCGGTCCCGCCGGATCGGCCACGGCGGCATACCTCGCCATGGCGGGGCTGGACGTCCTCGTCCTCGAGAAGACGAGCTTCCCGCGCGAGAAGGTGTGCGGCGACGGGCTCACCCCGCGCGCCGTCAAGGAGCTCATCACCCTCGGCATCCCCACGCCCGAGGACGACGGCTGGATCAAGAACCACGGCCTGCGGATCATCGGCGGCGGCATGCGCCTGTCGCTGCCCTGGCCCGACCTCGCGAGCTTCCCGCCCTACGGCCTGGTCCGCACGCGGCAGGACTTCGACGACATCCTCGCCAAGCACGCGGTCAAGCACGGCGCGCGACTGCGGGAGGCCACCAACGTCACCGGCCCCATCCTCGACTCCAAGGGCGCCATCGTGGGCGTCACCGCCCGCGCCATGGACGAGAAGGGCCGTGCGACTGGCCCCGAGCTCCGGTATGCCGCGCCGCTGGTCGTCGCCGCGGACGGCAACTCCTCGAGGTTGTCCCTCGCGATGGGCCGCGAGAAGCGCGAGGACCGCCCCATGGGCGTGGCCGTCCGCACCTACTACACGAGCCCCCGCCACGACGACGACTACCTCGAGTCCTGGCTCGAGCTGTGGTCCACGGACGACAACGGCAAGAAGGTGCTGCTGCCCGGGTACGGCTGGATCTTCGGCGTCGGCGACGGCACCTCGAACGTCGGCCTCGGGATCCTCAACACCTCCAGCGCCTTCGGCAAGACCGACTACAAGGACGTCATGCGTCGCTGGGTCGCGACGATGCCCGAGGACTGGACCTACAGCGACGCGACGATGGTCGGCCCGATCCGCGGCGCAGCGCTGCCGATGGGCTTCAACCGGCAGCCGCACTACGACAACGGACTGCTGCTCGTCGGTGACGCCGGCGGCATGGTCAACCCGTTCAACGGTGAGGGCATCGCCTACGCCATGGAGTCGGGGCGACTGGCGGCCGAGGTGATCGCGCAGGCGTTCGCGCGCGGCACCGACGCGCAGCGCGAGCGGGTGCTGCAGTCCTACCCCAAGGTCATGGCGGACGCCCTCGGCGGCTACTACACCCTCGGCCGCTACTTCGCGAAGATGATCGGCAACCCCGAGATCATGCGGCTGGCCACCAAGTACGGGCTGCCCCGCACCACCTTGATGAAGTTCCTCCTGAAGGTGATGGCCAACCTCGCGGAGCCGCACGGCGGCGACGCGAGCGACCGCCTGATCACGGCCATGTCCAAGATGGCCCCCGACGCATGACCCGGCGTGCATTCTCTGGCCGCGCCCCTAGGATTGGGCCGCACCGCAAGGATGTGACCGGTGCCACAGTCGGCAGGGACGACGACAGCAGCACCCACGGCAGTAGCAATCACAGAAAGGGAGTGGCACGGCGATGAGCAACCCCTACGTCCCGTTGCTTTTCCTGTTGGCCATCGGTGGCGGTTTCGCCGTCTTCTCGGTCGGCGCCGCGGCGGTCTCGGGCCCCAAGCGCTACAACCGCGCCAAGCTGGACGCCTACGAGTGCGGCATCGAGCCGACCCCCCAGGCCATCGGCGGTGGTCGCGTGCCGATCAAGTACTACCTGACCGCGATGCTCTTCATCATCTTCGACATCGAGTCGGTGTTCCTCTACCCGTTCGCGGTGGCCTTCAGCCAGCTCGGCCTGTTCGCGCTCGTGGAGATGGTGCTGTTCATCCTGACCGTGTTCGTGGCCTACGCGTACGTGTGGCGCCGCGGCGGCCTCGAGTGGGACTGACGAGGGACTAGGACCAAGTAATGGGAATCGAAGAGAAGCTGCCCGCAGGCTTCCTGCTGACCACGGTCGAGCAGGTCGCCGGCTACATGCGCAAGAGCTCGGTCTGGCCGGCCACGTTCGGCCTGGCCTGCTGCGCCATCGAGATGATGGCCGTCGGCACGCCCGACTACGACATCGCCCGGTTCGGGATGGAGCGGTTCTCCGCCACCCCGCGTCAGGCCGACCTGATGATCGTCGCCGGTCGCGTGAGCCAGAAGATGGCCCCGGTCGTCCGCCAGGTCTACGACCAGATGCCCGAGCCCAAGTGGGTCATCTCGATGGGTGTGTGCGCCAGCTCCGGTGGCATGTTCAACAACTACGCGATCGTCCAGGGCGTTGACCACATCATCCCGGTCGACGTCTACCTGCCCGGCTGTCCGCCCCGCCCCGAGATGCTGCTCAACGCGATCATCACGCTGCACGAGCAGATCCAGAACTCCAAGCTGGGCGTCAACCGCGTTGCCGCCGCCCGCGCTGCCGAGGCGGCAGCCCTCTCCGCGACGCCGACCCACCAGATGACCGGCCTGCTCGCCCAGGGTGCCGGCAGCGGTCACACCCACGCGCACGGCCATCTGCACGGCACCGACGTGACGCAGGGCGGTGTCGCATGAGCGACAAGGACCCCGGCGACAAGCAGGACGCACCCGACCAGCCGGCACCCGAAGCGGCCGCGGCGACGGTGGGTGTGCAGCCCGGTGAGGTCATCGACCGCGCGGACGACGAGCGTCTGCCTGCGGCGCCCGGCACCACTCCCGACCCCGTCGTGATCGGCGAGCGTCGCGGCATGTTCGGTGCGTCCGACACCGGTGACACCTCCGGCTACGGAGGCATGGTCAGCCCGATCCTGTTCCCCGGTGCGTCGGTTCGTCCCTACGGCGGCTACTTCGACACGATCGCCGACCAGCTCGAGCGCGGCCTGCTCGGAGGCACCGCCTCCTATGCCGAGGCTGTCGAGCGGGTCGTGGTCGACCGCGGTGAGATGACCCTGTTCGTCCGACGCGAGCACCTGCCGGCGGTGGCCCGCGCGCTGCGCGACGACCCCTCGCTGCGCTTCGAGATGTGCACTGGCGTCTCCGGGGTGCACTACCCGCACGAGTCCGGCCGCGAGCTGCACGCCGTCTACCACTTCCTGTCCATCACCCACGGCGGTCGCCGGGTCCGCGTCGAGGTCACCGCGCCCGACGACGACCCGCACATCCCGTCCATCGTCGAGATCTACCCGGCGAACGACTGGCACGAGCGCGAGACGTGGGACATGTTCGGCATCGAGTTCGACGGTCACCCGTCGCTCACCCGCATCCTCATGCCCGACGACTGGCCGGGCCACCCGCAGCGGAAGGACTACCCCCTCGGCGGCATCCCCGTCGAGTACAAGGGTGCGACCATCCCGCCGCCGGACCAGCGGAGGTCTTACAGCTGATGACGACCAACTCACTCAAGGACAAGGACATCTACGCCACCTCGGGCGCCGACACGGCGGCCGCAGCGGGCGCCCACGTCTTCAACGCCACCGGCGGGGACTGGGACCAGCTCGTCGACGAAGCCGCGGCCCTCCACGAGGAGCGGATCGTCGTCAACATGGGTCCGCAGCACCCGTCGACGCACGGCGTGCTCCGGCTCATCCTCGAGCTCGACGGCGAGACGGTGACCGAGACCCGCGCAGGGATCGGCTACCTGCACACCGGCATCGAGAAGAACATGGAGTTCCGCACCTGGACCCAGGGCGTGACGTTCTGCACCCGCATGGACTACCTCACGCCGTTCTTCAACGAGGCCGTGTTCTGCCTCGGCGTCGAGAAGCTGCTTGGCATCACCGACCAGATCCCCGAGCGCGCCAGCGTCATCCGCGTCCTCATGATGGAGCTCAACCGGATCACCTCCCACCTCGTCGCCCTGGCGACCGGTGGCATGGAGATGGGTGCCACCACCGTCATGACGGTCGGCTTCCGCGAGCGCGAGCGGATCCTGTCGATCTTCGAGATGGTCACCGGCCTGCGCATGAACAACGCGTTCATCCGCCCCGGAGGCGTCGCGCAGGACCTGCCGCCGGGCGCCATCGACAAGGTGCGCGACACGATTCCGTTGGTGCGCAGGGGACTTGGCGAGCTCGAGCTCCTCCTCAACGAGAACCCCATCCTCAAGGGCCGCACCGTCGACGTGGGCTACCTCGACCTCTCGGGCTGCATGGCACTGGGCATCACCGGCCCCATGCTGCGCTCGACCGGTCTGCCCCACGACCTTCGCAAGCTGGACCCCTACTGCGGCTACGAGACCTACGACTTCGAGGTCATCACCCGCACCGAGTCCGACGCCTACGCCCGGCTGCGGATCCGCATCGACGAGATGTACGAGTCGCTCAAGATCGCCGAGCAGTGCATCGACCGGCTGCAGGCCGGCTCCGGTCCGGTCATGGTCGAGGACAAGAAGATCGCCTGGCCGGCACAGCTGGCCATCGGCGGCGACGGCATGGGCAACAGCCTCGACCACATCCGCGAGATCATGGGCACCTCGATGGAGTCCCTCATCCACCACTTCAAGCTGGTGACCGAGGGCTTCCGGGTCCCCCCGGGCCAGGCGTATGCCGCGGTGGAGAGCCCCAAGGGCGAGCTCGGCTGCCACGTGGTGTCCGACGGGGGCACGCGCCCCTACCGCGCGCACTTCCGCGACCCGTCGTTCAACAACCTGCAGGCCACGGCCGTGATGTGCGAAGGCAGCCAGATCGCCGACGTCATCGTCGCCGTCGCCTCGATCGACCCCGTCATGGGAGGCGTGGACCGCTGATGGAGCACTACGGGATCCAGACGGCGGCAGGGCACCTGACCGTCGCTCCAGAGTCCAAGGAGCCGTATGCCGCCGACGTGCTGGCGGGCCTGCACGAGGACGCCGCGATCGTCGTCGCGAAGTACCCGCAGAAGCGTTCTGCGCTGCTGCCGCTGTTGCACCTCGTCCAGTCGGTCGACGGCTACGTCACCGGACGCGGGATCGACTTCTGCGCCGAGGTCCTCGACCTGAGCACCGCCGAGGTGTCGGGCGTCGCGACGTTCTACACGCAGTACAAGCGGCACCCCAACGGGGAGTACACCGTCGGCATCTGCACCAACACCCTCTGCGCCATCATGGGCGGCGACCAGATCTGGGACGAGGTCTCCGAGCACCTCGGCATCGGTCACGACGAGACGACGGCCGACGGCAAGGTCACCCTCGAGCGGGTCGAGTGCAACGCCGCCTGCGACTTCGCGCCGGTGGTGATGGCCAACTGGGAGTTCTTCGACAACCAGACGCCCGAGTCGACCAAGCAGCTGGTGGACGACCTGCGCTCCGGCAAGGACGTCAAGCCCAGCCGCGGCCCCGACAAGGTGTGTTCCTTCAAGCAGGTCTCGCGCGTCCTGGCCGGTTTCCACGACGGCCTCGCCGACGAAGGCGTCGGCGCCGGGCCCGCGTCGCTGGAGGGCCTGAGGATCGCCAACGAGCGTGGCTGGACCGTCCCCAACGGCGCCCCCCACGGCGACTCCGACAGCAACGCCGCCGAGGCGCCCCAGGAGGAGCACGCCCCCGAGGCGACCTCCGACGAGATGGCGCCGGGACGGCATACCTCCACCGACAGCGCGGCCAACGCGCCCGACGAGGTCGTGGACGACAAGCCGGCCACCCTCTTTGACGGTGACGAGACCGATGCTGAGAAGACGGACGGGAAGGACGAGGCATGAGCACCACGCTGACCCCGATCCTCACGAAGTTCTGGGACGACCCCCAGTCGTGGACGCTCGAGACCTACGAGCGCAACGAGGGCTACCAGGCGCTGAAGAAGGCGCTGGGCATGAAGCCCGCCGACCTCGTCCAGATGACCAAGGACTCCGGGCTGCGCGGTCGTGGCGGCGCCGGCTTCCCGACCGGCATGAAGTGGGGCTTCCTGCCCCCGCCGGACGGCGGCCCCCGCTACCTCGTGGTCAACGCCGACGAGTCCGAGCCGGGCACCTGCAAGGACATCCCGCTGATGATGGCGGCGCCGCAGTTCCTCATCGAGGGCTGTGTCATCACGTCGTTCGCGATCGGCTGCAACCACGCCTTCATCTACCTGCGTGGCGAGGTCGTGCACGTCTACCGCCGCCTGCTGCGCGCGGTGGAGGAGGCGTATGCCGCGGGCCACCTCGGCAAGAACATCCACGGCTCGGGCTTCGACCTCGACATCACCGTGCACGCGGGCGCCGGCGCCTATATCTGTGGCGAGGAGACCGCGCTGCTCGACAGCCTCGAGGGTCGTCGCGGACAACCGCGCCTCAAGCCGCCGTTCCCCGCTGTCGCGGGCCTGTACGCCCGCCCCACCGTGGTCAACAACGTCGAGTCGATCGCCTCGGTGCCGCCGATCCTGCTGCACGGCGCGGACTGGTTCTCGGGCATGGGCACGGAGAAGTCGCAGGGCTTCGGCATCTTCAGCCTCTCTGGCCACGTCAAGCGACCCGGTCAGTACGAAGCACCGCTCGGCATCACGCTGCGCGAGCTGCTCGACCTGGCCGGTGGCATGCGCGACCCCAACAAGAAGCTCAAGTTCTGGACGCCCGGTGGTTCGTCCACGCCGTTGTTCACCGACGAGCACCTCGACACCCCGCTCGACTTCGAGTCGGTGGCGGCGGCGGGCTCGATGCTCGGCACCCGCGCGCTGCAGATCTTCGACGAGACCACCTGCGTGGTGCGCGCGGTCGACCGCTGGACCGACTTCTACAAGCACGAGTCCTGTGGCAAGTGCACCCCATGTCGTGAGGGCACGTGGTGGCTCAAGCAGATCCTCGGCCGGCTCGAGCACGGACAGGGGTCCGAGGAGGACCTCGAGAAGCTGCTCGACATCTGCGACAACATCCTCGGCCGCAGCTTCTGCGCGCTCGGTGACGGCGCGACCAGCCCGATCACCAGCAGCATCCAGTACTTCCGCGAGGAGTACCTCGCGCACCTGACGCACGGCGGCTGCCCGTTCGACCCACGAGACTCCACCCTGTTCGCAAAGGATGCGGTGTCCGCATGAGCGTGACCACGAGCCCCAGCGCCGGCGGCAACGCCGTCAGCACCGGGGGCAACGCCTCGACACCCCCGTCGGTCGACCTGGTGACCCTCACCATCGACGGCGTCTCGGTGTCGGTTCCCAAGAACACGCTGGTGATCCGCGCCGCCGAAGAGGTCGGCGTCCAGATCCCGCGGTTCTGCGACCACCCCCTCCTCGAGCCGGTCGGCGCCTGCCGCCAGTGCCTCGTGGACATCGCCACCCCCGGTCCCGACGGCACGCTGCGGGCGATGCCCAAGCCGCAGGCCTCCTGCACCATCACGGCGACCGAGGGCATGGAGGTCAAGACGCAGGTGACCTCCCCGGTCGCCGACAAGGCGCAGCAGGGCGTGATGGAACTGCTGCTCATCAACCACCCGCTGGACTGCCCGGTCTGCGACAAGGGCGGCGAGTGCCCCCTGCAGAACCAGGCCATGAGCAACGGTCGCGCCACGTCCCGCTTCGAGGACGTCAAGCGCACCTACCCCAAGCCGATCAACATCTCCTCGCAGGTGCTGCTCGACCGCGAGCGCTGCGTCCTGTGCGCCCGCTGCACCCGCTTCTCCGACCAGATCGCCGGTGACCCGTTCATCGCCCTGGTCGAGCGCGGCGCCCTGCAGCAGGTCGGCATCTACCAGGAGCAGCCGTTCGAGTCCTACTTCTCGGGCAACACCGTCCAGATCTGCCCGGTGGGCGCCCTGACCGGTGCGGCCTACCGCTTCCGCAGCCGCCCGTTCGACCTGATGTCGACCAAGAGCGTCTGCGAGCACTGCGCCTCCGGCTGCTCCATCCGCACCGACCACCGCCGCGGCGCGGTCCTGCGGCGGATGGCCATCAACGACGTGGCGGTCAACGAGGAGTGGAACTGCGACAAGGGTCGCTGGGCCTTCCAGTACGCCAGCACCGGTGACCGCTTCGACTACCCGATGGTGCGCGACGAGGACGGCGAGCTCCAGGTCGCCTCGTGGCCCGAGGCGCTGGCCGCCGCTGCCGCCGGACTCCGCGGCTCCAAGGGTGTCGGCGTGCTGACCGGTGGACGCGTGTCCGTCGAGGACGCCTACGCCTACGGCAAGTTCGCCCGCGCCGTGCTCGCCACCAACGACATCGACTTCCGCGCCCGCCCGCACTCGGCGGAGGAGGCCGACTTCCTCGCGTCGTCCGTCGTCGCCACCGGTCCCTCTGTCGATGGAGCACAGGGTGGCGCGGTCACCTACGCCGACCTCGAAGCCGCCAAGACCGTCGTCCTCGTGGGCTTCGAGCCCGAGGAGGAGAGCCCGATCGTCTTCCTCCGGCTGCGCAAGGCCGTGCGCCGCACCAAGACGGCCGTGTATGCCGTGGCGCCCTTCGAGACGCGCGGCCTCACCAAGCTGAACGGCACGCTCATCCCGTCCGCACCGGGCACCGAGGCCGAGGTGCTGCGCGCCCTGGCCGACGGTGTGACCGGTGACGGGGCAGCCGCGCGTGCGGCCCAGGCCCTCGAGGAGCCGGGCGCCATCGTGATCGTGGGCGAGCGCCTCGCCACCGTCCCGGGGGCACTGTCAGCGGCAGCGGCCCTGGCGACCTCCGCCAACGCCCGCCTCGCCTGGGTGCCACGTCGTGCCGGTGAGCGCGGAGCGCTCGAGGCCGGCGCCCTGCCCACCATGCTGCCCGGGGGTCGCCTGGTCGCCGACGCAGCAGCCCGTGAGCAGGTCGCCGAGGTGTGGGACGTCGTCGGGCTGCCCGACGTGCCCGGCCGCGACGGTGCCGGCATCCTCCGGGCCGCCACGACCGGCTCGATCAACGCCCTGGTCGTCGGTGGCGTGGACGCGGCCGACCTGGCCAGCACCCACACCGAGGAGGCCCTCGCCAAGACCTTCGTCGTGTCGCTCGACTTCCGACCGTCGTCGGTGACCGCCGTGGCCGACGTCGTGCTCCCCGTCGCTCCGCACGCTGAGAAGGGCGGGACGTTCGTCGACTGGGAGGGACGTCCGCGCACCTTCGAGGCTGCGCTCGACAGCGCCGCCCAGTCCGACTACCGCGTCCTGGACATGCTCGCCTCCGAGATGGGTGCCTTCCTCGGCACCCGCACCCTCGCCGAGGTCCGTCGCGAGATGACCGCGCTCGGCCCGGCGACCGGCGAGCGTGCCGCTGCTCCCACGGTCCAGGTCGGTGACCTACCGAGCGCAGGAGCGGGTCAGCTCGTGCTGGCGACCTGGCACCACCTGCTCGACCGTGGTTCGCTGCAGGACGGCGAGCCGTTCCTCGCCGGCACCGCCGCCAAGGCCTTCGCCCGCGTGTCCGTCGCGACCGCCGAGTCCTTCGGTCTCGTCGACGGCGACACGGTCACCGTGTCCACCGCCGCCGGCTCGGTGTCGGCCCCGGTCGCGGTCACCGCCGGCATGGTCGACCACGTCGTCTGGCTGCCGACCAACTCCGACGGCTCCACCGTCCGTGCCGCCCTGGGGGCGGTCTCCGGTGACGTCGTGACCGTCACGAAGGGAGGCGCCCAGTGAGCACCCTGACGTATGCCGCGGACGCCGTCACCGGCATACCGCACCTTGCTGTCGGGCTCGGCGCCTCGGCGCCGTTCGCCGACAACCCGAGCGCGGACTTCAGCGACACCCCGTGGTGGCTGCACCTGGTGAAGGCGCTCCTCGTCTTCGTCTTCCTCTTGGTCAACACGCTGGTTGTCATCTGGTTCGAGCGCCGCGTGATCGGCCGGATGCAGCAGCGTCCTGGCCCGAACCGCACCGGCCCGTTCGGTCTCCTGCAGACCCTCGCCGACGGCGTGAAGCTGGCCCTCAAGGAGGACCTCACGCCCAAGAACGCCGACAAGGTCGTCTTCGCGCTCGCCCCGGCCATCGCGGGTGCGATGGCCTTCGTGTCGTTCGCGATCATCCCGATGGGGCCGACCGTCTCGATGTTCGGGCACCGCACGCCGTTGCAGCTGACCGACATCCCCGTCGCCGTCCTGCTGGTGCTCGCCGTCGCCGGGGTCGGGGTCTACGGCATCGTGCTGGCCGGCTGGTCCTCGGGTTCGACCTACCCGCTGCTCGGTGGTCTGCGCTCGACCGCCCAGGTCATCTCCTACGAGATCGCCATGGGCCTGTCGCTCGTCGCGGTGTTCCTCTACAGCGGGTCGATGTCGACCTCGCAGATCGTCGGCGCCCAGAAGAGCCTCTGGTACATCCTGCCGCTGGTGCCGAGCTTCCTGGTCTACGTCGTCACCATGGTCGGCGAGACCAACCGCCTGCCGTTCGACCTCGCCGAGGGAGAGGGCGAGCTGACCGGCGGCTTCCACACCGAGTACTCCTCGCTGAAGTTCGCGATGTTCTTCCTCGGTGAGTACGTCAACATGTTCACCGTCTCCGCGCTGGCCACGACGATGTTCCTCGGTGGCTGGATGGCCCCTCCCGGCATCGCCGCCTTCAACGATGGCTACTTCAACCACGGCTGGTGGGGCCTGCTCTGGTTCGTCATCAAGCTCTGGCTGTTCATGTTCTTCTTCGTCTGGCTGCGCGGCTCCCTGCCCCGTGTGCGCTACGACCAGTTCATGCGGTTCGGCTGGAAGTTCCTCATCCCGGCCACCCTCACCTGGGTCGTCATCGCCGCGTTCATGAAGGCGAGCCAGCTCGGCTTCATCGACGGTCCGAAGCTCACCGTCCGGGGACGCGAGTACCCGATCCTGAGCATCGTCTTCATCGTCGTGCTCGCCGCGGCCGTGTTGATCGGGACCTGGATGCGCGACACCCGCAAGAACGAGCAGGCCGCCATCCGCAACACGCCACCGCCGGACGAGATCGACCCCTTCGCCGGCGGCTACCCGGTGCCCCCGCTGCCGGGGCAGCGGCTCAAGGAGCCGTCGCTCGCGATCGGCGAGCGCGCCACCGACAAGGAGGAGGCCACTCGTGGCTGACGACCAGAAGAAGCCCGGGTTCCTCGCGGACCTCTTCGCTCCCGTCGGCGGGTTCGGCGTCACCTTCGCCACGATGTTCCGCAAGCTGGAGACCGAGGAGTACCCCGAGGAGAAGCGGCCGACCCAGCCGCGCTTCCACGGACGTCACCAGCTCAACCGGCACGCCGACGGACTCGAGAAGTGCGTCGGGTGCGAGCTGTGCGCCTGGGCCTGCCCGGCCGACGCGATCCTCGTCGAGGGTGCGTCGAACGACGACTCCGAGGGCGGCTCCGGCCGGTTCTCTCCCGGTGAGCGCTACGGCCGCGTCTACCAGATCAACTACCTGCGCTGCATCTTCTGTGGGCTGTGCATCGAGGCCTGCCCGACCCGGGCCCTGACGATGACCAACTTCTACGAGCTCGCCGACAACAACCGCGCCGACCTCATCTTCACCAAGGAGCAGCTGCTCGCGCCGCTCTCCGAGGGCATGCTCCCGGCGCCGCACCCGATGGTCGACGGCCTCGAGGAGCGCGACTACTACCAGGGCAAGGTCGCCAAGGCGACGCCCGACCAGGAGGAGTGGGTGGCCGCACACGCCGCCGAGGATGGTGAGTCCGCATGACCGGCTTGGGCGAGCAGATCATGTTCTGGATCCTCGCGCCGATCAGCGTGCTCGGTGCGCTCGGCCTCATCTTCGCCAAGAAGGCCGTCCACGCCGCGCTCGGCATGGCCCTGGTGATGATCAACCTCGGCATCTTCTACATCGCGCAGGAGGCGGAGTTCCTCGGCATCATCCAGATCTTCGTCTACACCGGCGCGGTCATGATGCTGTTCCTCTTCGTGCTGATGCTCGTCGGCGTCGACTCCTCCGACTCCCTCGTCGAGACCCTCAAGGGCCAGAAGTGGGCGAGCCTGCTGCTCGCGTTCGGGCTCGCCGCTCTGCTCTTCACCGCCATCGGCCGGGCCGAGTTCGGACCGATGAAGGGTCTGTCGGCCGTCAACGAGAGCACCGGCAACGTGTCAGGGGTCGCGGAGCTGATCTTCGGCAAGTACGTCTGGACGTTCGAGATCACCTCCGCCCTGCTCATCACCGCAGCCCTGGGCGCCATGGTGCTGGCCCACCGCGAGCGGATCGGCGCCAAGCCGAGCCAGCGCGCGTGGTCCGAGCGCCGCGTCCTGGAGAACCGCAACGTCGCAGGCCTCCCGGCTCCCGGTGTCTACGCCCGGAGCAACGCGGTCGACACCCCGGCGCTGCTGCCCGACGGGTCGCCCAGCGAGCTGTCCGTGTCGCGGGTGCTCACCGCGCGTGAGCAGAACGTCGCCCCAGCCCGCCACATCGAGTCCGAGCACGGCATCGAGCACGAGATCGAGGAGGGATCGCAGCGATGAACCTCGTCAACTACATCTACCTCGCGACCCTGTTGTTCGCGATCGGTGGCGCCGCAGTCCTCATGCGGCGCAACGCCATCATCGTGTTCATGGGGGTCGAGCTGATGCTCAACTCGACCAACCTGATGTTCGTGACGTTCTCCCGGATGCGCGGCAACCTCGACGGCCAGGTGATCGCCCTGTTCGTCATGGTGGTCGCCGCTGCCGAGGTCGTCGTGGGCCTGGCCATCATCATGGCCATCTTCCGTGCCCGCCGGTCGGCCTCGGTCGACGACGCCAACCTGCTGAAGCTGTAGAAGGAGCCACCAGGTGACCTCCCTCGCCCACCTCGCCACCGCCGCCACCACGTCAGAAACCGCCGCCGCCGCGGCCACCGGCGTCACGGCATACGCGTGGCTGCTCGTGGCTCTGCCGCTGCTCGGTGCTGCCGTGCTCCTGTTCGGGGGCCGCGCCACCGACAAGTGGGGGCCGCTGTTCGCCGTCGCGATGTCGTGGGCAGCCTTCGTCGTCGGCCTCGTCGTCTGGATCTCGATGCTCGGCCGCGGCGCCGAGGAGCGGGCCGCCCACCTGCACCTGTTCAACTGGGTGCCGGCGGGGTCGTTCAACCTCGACGCCGGGATGCTCGTCGACCAGCTGTCGGTGACGTTCGTGCTGCTGGTGACCTTCGTCGGGTCGCTCATCCACGTCTACTCGCTCGGCTACATGGAGCACGACCCCGACAAGCGCCGGTTCTTCGCCTACCTCAACCTGTTCGTGGCCGCGATGCTGCTGCTGGTGCTGGCCGACTCCTACCTGCTGCTCTACGTCGGCTGGGAAGGCGTGGGTCTGGCGTCCTACCTGCTCATCGGGTTCTGGAACCACAACCCCACCTATGCCACGGCGGCCAACAAGGCGTTCGTCGTCAACCGCGTCGGTGACTTCGGCCTGTCCGTCGGGATCATGGTCATGTTCGCGGCCTTCGGCACGGTCACCTTCGCCGGCGTCCAGGAAGCCGCGCAGGGTGGTGCGGGCGAGGGTGTGCTCACGGCAATCGGCCTGCTGCTGCTGCTCGGTGCCTGCGGCAAGTCGGCGCAGTTCCCGCTGCAGAGCTGGCTCGGCGACGCCATGGCCGGCCCCACCCCGGTGTCGGCGCTCATCCACGCCGCGACCATGGTCACCGCCGGGGTCTACCTCGTGGTGCGCAGCAGCTTCATCTTCGACAACGCGCCCAACGCCCAGCTGGCGGTCGTCGCCGTCGGTGCGGTGACGCTGATCTTCGGGGCCATCGTCGGTTGTGCCAAGGACGACATCAAGAAGGCGCTGGCCGCCTCGACCATGTCGCAGATCGGCTACATGATGCTCGCGGCCGGGCTCGGTCCGGTCGGCTACGCCTTCGCGATCTTCCACCTGCTGACCCACGGCTTCTTCAAGGCCGGCATGTTCCTCGGCGCCGGGTCGGTCATGCACGGCATGAACGACCAGGTCGACATGCGCCGCTTCGGTGGGCTGTCCGGTGCCATGAAGATCACCTGGGTCACGTTCGGGCTCGGCTGGCTCGCGATCCTCGGTGTCCCGCCGTTCTCCGGTTTCTGGTCCAAGGACAAGATCATCGAGGCAGCCTTCATCGGTGAGGGCTGGCGTCCGTGGGTGTTCGGCGGGGCCGCGCTCATCGGTGCCGGCATCACGGCCTTCTACATGTCCCGCCTGTTCTTCATGACCTTCCACGGCAAGAAGCGCTGGACCGAGGACGTGCACCCGCACGAGTCGCCCCTCACCATGACCGTCCCGATGATGGTGCTGGCGGTGGGCTCGGCCCTGCTCGGCCTCGTCCTGTCGATCGGTGGCACCTTCACCTCCTGGCTCGAGCCGGTGGTCGGAGGTCACGAGGAAGGCGAGCACCCGGTGCTGCCGGTGTGGTCGCTCATGACGCTGACCCTGCTGCTGGTGGCCGGCGGCATCGCGCTGGCGTGGATGCGCTACTGGCGTGACGAGGTGCCGCACGCCCAGCCCGCGGGCTCGCTCGTCACCCGCGCCGCGCGCCGCGACCTCTACCAGGACGACGTCAACGAAGGAGTCTTCATGCGACCCGGTGTCCACCTCACCCGGGCGCTGGTCTTCGCCGACAACCGCGGCGTCGACGGCGCGGTCGGTGGTCTGGCCGCCCTCGTCGGTGGCACGTCCAGCCGCCTGCGTCGCCTCCAGAACGGCTTCGCACGCTCGTACGCCCTGACGATGCTCGCCGGCGTCGTCGTGATCCTCGGTGCCATGTGGGTGATCCAGTGATGACGAACTTCCCCTGGCTGACCGTGATCGGGCTGATCCCGCTCATCGGTGCTGCCGTCGTGGCCGGACTCCCGGCCGGCCTGACCGATCGGGCCAAGCACGTCGCCCTGGGCTTCTCGCTGGTGACGCTGGTCTTCGGCATCGCCGCGGCGCTGCAGTTCGAGAACGGTTCCGGCGAGCAGTTCCAGCTCACCGAGCAGCACGAGTGGATCCCGCAGTTCGGGGTGTCCTACGCGGTCGGCGTCGACGGCATCGCGCTGGTCATGATCCTGATGGCCCTGGTGCTGACGCCTGTCTGCATCCTGGCCGCCTGGAACGACGTGCCCGAGGGCGGCAAGCGCGAGAAGAACTACTTCGCGCTCATGCTCGTGCTGGCCACGTTCATGGTCGGCGTCTTCGCGGCCACCGACGTCTTCCTCTTCTACGTCTTCTTCGAGGCGATGCTGATCCCGGTGTACTTCCTCATCGGCTCCTTCGGGGGATCGCGCAGGCAGTATGCCGCGGTGAAGTTCCTGCTCTTCTCGCTCGCGGGCGGGCTGGTCATGCTGGTCGGCGTCATCGCGCTCTACCACTACGGCCCGGGTGGGGCAGACGGCTTCCTCGTGTCGAAGCTCACCGGTCTGTCGCTGGGTGCGACGCCCGAGCGGCTGATGTTCGTGGCGTTCTTCATCGCGTTCGCCGTCAAGGCTCCGATGTGGCCCGTCCACACCTGGCTGCCCGACGCCGCCACCGAGGCACGGCCCGCGACGGCCGTGCTGCTCGTCGGCGTCCTCGACAAGGTCGGCACCTACGGGATGATCCGGTTCTGTCTGCAGCTGTTCCCGGAGGCCTCCAAGTGGGCCACGCCGGTGGTGCTGACCCTCGCGGTCATCTCGATCCTCTACGGTGCGCTGCTCGCGATCGGCCAGACCGACATCATGCGACTGATCGCCTACACCTCGATCAGCCACTTCGGCTTCATCGTGCTGGGCATCTTCGCCCTGACGACGACCGGTGGGGCGGGCTCCACGCTCTACATGCTCAACCACGGGTTCTCGACCGCCGCACTGTTCCTCATCGGGGCCATGCTCGTCGCCCGTCGTGGCAGCAAGCGGATCCCCGACTTCGGTGGCTGGCAACGCGTCACGCCCGGGTTGGCCGGTGTCTTCCTGGTGGCCGGCCTCTCCGGTCTGGCGCTGCCCGGACTCAGCTCCTTCATCTCCGAGATCATGGTGCTCGTCGGGACGTACCAGCGTTACCCGGTGCCCGCGGTCATCGCGACGGCAGGCATCGTCCTGGCGGCGCTGTACATCCTGCTGATGTACAAGCGGATGATGACCGGGCCCAAGCCGGAGCTCGACGGCCCGGTCCGCGACATCACGCTGCGGGAGAAGCTCGTCGTGGCCCCGCTGATCGCGGCGTTCCTCGTCCTCGGGTTCTACCCCAAGCCCGCTCTCGACCTGCTCAACCCGGCGGTGACCGCCACGCTGAAGTTCGTCGGCGCCACCGACCCAGCCCCCACCTCCGCTGCTGACGGGAGCACGAAGTAATGCCCGCCATGACGGTCCTGTCCACGCCGGCGCTGACCACCGCCTTCAAGGCCGCTGACGTCGACTACGGCGCCATCGCCCCGATGCTCATCGTGGTCGGAGGCGCCATGGTCGGGGTCCTCGTCGAGGCCTTCGCCCCGCGTCGGCTGCGGCACGCGATCCAGGTGAGCCTGGCCCTCGTGACCCTCGTGGCGGCGTTCGTCGTCCTCGTGACGGTGTCGACCGACGCGAGCCACCGCGGCGGCACGCTCGCCCAGGCGGTCATCATCGACGGCCCGGCGCTGTTTCTCCAGGGCGCGATCCTGGCGATGGCTGCGCTCGGCATCCTCACCATGGCCGAGAAGTTCGGTGGCCAGGGCGCCGACGCCTTCACCCCGATGGGTGCTGCCGTGCCCGGGTCGCCCCACGAGGCGGCCGCACTGCGCGCCGGGCTCGCAACCAGCGAGGTCTTCCCGCTGACCCTGTTCTCCGTGGTCGGGATGCTGCTGTTCCCAGCGGCGGGTGACCTGCTGACGATGTTCGTCGCGCTCGAGGTGCTGTCCCTCCCGCTCTACCTGCTGTGCGGGTTGGCGCGTCGTCGCCGGCTCCTGTCGCAGGAGGCCTCGCTCAAGTACTTCCTGCTCGGTGCCTTCAGCTCGGCGTTCTTCCTGTTCGGCGCGGCCCTGCTCTACGGCTACGCCGGCTCGCTCTACCTCGCCGACATCGCCACGGCGGTCAGCGCGGCCAACGGGGCGCTCGAGGGCCTGCTCCTGCCCGGCGTGCTGCTGGTCCTGATCGGTCTGCTGTTCAAGGTCGGCGCGGTGCCGTTCCACTCCTGGACCCCCGACGTCTACCAGGGTGCCCCCACGCCGGTGACCGGCTTCATGGCCGCCTGCACCAAGGTGGCCGCCTTCGGCGCGATCCTGCGCGTGGTCTACGTCGGCATCGAGGCCAACAGGTGGGACTGGCGCGGTGGCGTCATCGCCGTCGCCGCCCTGACCATGGTCGTGGGTGCGGTCCTGTCCGTGACCCAGACCGACGTCAAGCGACTGCTGGCCTACTCGTCGATCGCGCACGCCGGCTTCATCCTCGTCGCGGTGCTGTCCTTCGACCGCACCGGCGTCTCGGGCACGATGTTCTACCTCGTCGCCTACGGCTTCATGACGATCGCGGGCTTCGCCGTGGTCTCCCTCGTGCGTCAGGGCGGCTCCGAGGCGTCACACCTGTCGCAGTGGGCGGGCCTGGGCCGCAACCACCCCGTGGTGGCGGGCGTCTTCGCCTTCCTGCTGCTGGCGTTCGCGGGCATCCCCCTGACGTCCGGCTTCGCCGCGAAGTATGCCGCGTTCTCGCCGGCGATCACCTTCGGCGGCCGTTCCGGGCTGGCCCTGGTCATCATCGGCGTCCTCTGCAGCGTGATCACCGCGTTCGTCTACGTCCGCCTGATCGTGCTCATGTACTTCACCGACCCGCCGGCAGGGGAGGCCGTCGTGGCCGAGACGGCGTCGCCGTTCACCACGATCGCGATCACCATCGGCACGCTCGTGACGCTCGCCCTCGGGGTGCTCCCGTCGCAGGCCCTCGACCTCGCCGAGCGGTCGTCTCAGTTCCTGGTGAAATGACGCACCCTGCCGAGACGCCGCAACCTCGTCAGGCGAGTTCGACTCCTCCGGTCATCGTCCTGCCCGGCACGTCGGAGCAGCTGTCCGCGCGCCTGCAGGCCGGGCTCGACGAGGTCGACGCGCTGCTGCGCCGCGAGGTCGACCACGACGACCCGTTCATCGCCGAGGCGAACACCCACCTCATCGAGGCAGGCGGCAAGCGCTTCCGCCCGCTGCTGACCCTGCTGGCCTCCGAGCTCGGGACCGGTATCAACGCCGACGTCGTCGCCGCGGCCGCCGGGGTCGAGCTGACCCACGTCGCGTCGCTGTGCCACGACGACGTCATGGACGAGGCCGAGGTCCGCCGTGGCGCCCCCAGCGCCAATGCGAAGTACGGCAACTCCACCGCCATCCTGGTCGGCGACATGCTCTTCGGCACCGCGTCGTCGATCATCGCCGACCTCGGCGCCGACGCCGTCAAGATCCAGGCCGAGACCTTCGTGCGGCTGTGCGCCGGGCAGATCCGTGACGACCGCCCCAGCCCCAGCGGGCAGGACCCGGTCGACTACTACCTCGGCGTGCTCGCTGACAAGACCGGCGTCCTGATCGCGACGGCCGCACGCTATGGCGCGATGTTCTCCGGCTGCGACGCACAGACCGTCGAGATCATGCGCGAGTACGGCGAGCGGCTCGGCATGGCCTTCCAGCTCGCCGACGACCTCATCGACGTCTCGTCGGAGGCGCAGGACCTGGGCAAGACCCCCGGCACGGACCTGCGCGAGGGCAAGCGAACGCTCCCGGTGCTCTACGCCCTGGCCTCGACCGACCCGGCAGACGCCCGGCTCCGCGAACTGGTGCAGACCGAGGTCCGCGACCAGGCGCTGCTCGACGAGGCCCTCGCGCTGCTGCGTGCCCACCCGGCCATGGAGCAGGCCCGCGAGCACACGGCCGCCGTGGCCAGGGCGGCCCAGGACGTCCTCGACCCGCTGCCCGACAGCGAGGCCAAGGCCGCCCTGCGGGCCCTGGCGACCAGCGTCGTCACCCGCGTCGGCTGACCCCGACCCGTCCAGTCGGCTGACCCACCCGTCCACCCGAACCACGTCGCGTTCTCATGCAAAAGGCGAGTTGGCGCCGCGTGGCCCGGCGCTAACTCGCCTTTTGCATGAAGTGGCGCCGCCTGGTCCGGCGCCAACTCGCCTTTTGCATGAGATGGCGACGGCAGATTAGGTATGCCGCGGGGGTGAGTCCGCGGCATGCCTCCTCGTGCGTGGGGTGACCCCGCCACCTCGGCGAGGTGGCGGCGGAGTCAGGCGTGGTGGATCTGGATGACTGCCGGTCGGGGCTGGCCGCCGCCGAGGTAGGGGAACTGGCTGCGCGGGGCGGCAGGTGACGCACCGCTCGTCTCACCGGGGTGCTGGATGGCAGCCAGCACCGTCCTTTGGTCCCAGGTGACGAGTGGTCCGCAGCACTCGGAGTAGGCGGGTACCGACAGGAACTGCTGCAGGTGGCCCTTGTGGGGCCCGGCGAGGGGGAAGAGGTACATGCCGTCGCACGCGCCGAGGGCGTTGCCGTCGGTGGCGATCCACATGTTGCCGTCGTTGTCGAAGGCGATGTTGTCGGGGCAGGAGATGGGCGAGACCTCGGACCGGTCGTAGCCGTTGAAGTACGTCGTCGGGTCGTTCGGGTCACCGGCGATGAGGACGATCTTCCAGGTGAAGGTGGTCGCCGCGTCGTCGCCACCGCTCGGCGTGATCTCGATGATGTGCCCGTGCTTGTTGTTGGCGCGCGGGTTGGCCTCGTCGATCTGGCTGGGCTGGCGGCTGGTGTTGTTCGTGCACACGACATAGGTGCGGCCGTTGACCAGGTTGGGCTCGACGTCCTCGGGCCGGTCCATCTTGGTGGGGCCGACCTTGTCGGCGGCGAGCCGGGTCCAGATGAGGACCTCCTCGTGCGTGAACCCGGCGACCTTGCTCTCGTTGTCCACCACGAGGGGCAGCCACTGGCCGGAGCCGTCGCTGATCCCGTCCTCGAACCCGTCGCCCGTGAACTTGGCGACATAGAGGTCGCCCGAGGACAGCAGGGTCAGGTTGTGGGCCCGTGCCTTGTCGGAGCTGCCCGGGCGGAAGGTGCCGTGCGAGACGAACTTGTAGAGGTAGTCGAACCGCTCGTCGTCGCCGAGGTAGGCGACCACCCGACCGTCGGGCGCCACTGTGACGTTGGCTCCCTCGTGCTTGAGGCGGCCCATGGCGGTGTGCTTGACCGGGGTCGAGGACGGGTCCGAGGGGTCGAGCTCGACGATCCAGCCGAACCTGTTGACCTCATTGGGTTCCTGAGTCGCGTCGAAGCGGCCGTCCACCCGCTCCCAGCCGCGGCCCTTGGAGCCGGTGAGGCCGTAGCGCTTGTAGGCGTCGGCCTGGTCGGCCGGGGCGGTGGCGGCGGAGAAGTAGCCGTTGAAGTTCTCCTCACCCGACAGCACCGTGCCCCAGGGGGTGAGGCCGCCCGAGCAGTTGCCGAACGTGCCGAGCACGCGGGTACCGGAGGCATCCTTGCTCGTCTGCAGCAGCCGGTGGCCGGCCGCCGGGCCGTCGAGGTGGAACGGCGTGGTGGCGGTGACCCGGCGGTTCGCCGCGCCGCCCTTGACGTAGCTCCACGGTGCGGTGGCGATCTTGCGACGCAGCTCGACGACCGACATCCCGTGGGCGGCCATGATGATCCGGATCTGCTCGGGCGTCAGCGACGCCGACCCGGCGTAGCCCCGGAACATCAGCTCGTCGTTGGTGTACTCGTTGTTGCACACCAGGGTCGCGTGGTTCTCGTCGCGTCCACGGACCAGGGTCGTGTAGTCGTTGTTGTAGCCGAACTGGCCCTCCTGCGCGGCCGCGCTCTGGTGCTCGAAGTCGAAGTCGGGGGCGTCGGCCAGGATCGGGTCGCCCCACGCGACGATCGTCGACCACTCGAAACCGTCGGGGATCACGACCTTGTCGGTGCCCGCGGGCTGGGGAGCGATGGCCGTGAAGCCGAAGGGGGACTTAGTGCCACCGGAGGTGGAGGGCGCGGCGGGGGTCGACGCGGGCGCGGCAGCTGCGGACTGCACTCCGGCCAGGGTGCCGAGCCCGACGACGGCGGCAATCACGCTGCTGCCCTTGAGGACTGCGCGACGGGACGCCCCGGCAGCGACCAGGTCGCCGAAGTAGCCGTTGCCGGTCTCGTTGGGGATGGGTTTGCTGCACGCGTCGTCGCACTTGAAGTGGCAGGTCATCGCGCTGCGACCGCCCTGGTGGACGGTGAGCAGGGGGAGGGCCGTGCGCTCGGGCGAAACTGCTGACATTGAATCCTCCGGGTCTCGGATCTCGGGTCTCGGGCCGCGCACGGGGCGCGGGCTCGCGCGGGAGGCGCGGTCACCCGCCAACCTAGGAACGCGGGGCCGACTGCCGGGGGCGCGCAGGTGAAGGTCGGGTGACTTCCGGTGAACAGGAGGTATGCCGTCGATAGGGTCGGGTGTGTGACCCTCTTGTGGGACGCGGCGACCGCGGCCGTGCAGCCTCCGTTCGCCGTCGTCGACCTCGACGCCTTCGACGCCAATGCGGCAGACCTGGTGCGGCGCGCTGCCGGGACGCCGATCCGGGTGGCGTCCAAGTCGGTGCGTTGTCGTGCCCTCTTGTCGCGGGCGCTCGGGCAGCCCGGCTACGCCGGTGTGATGGCGTATGCCGTGCCGGAAGCCCGTTGGCTGGTCGCCTCGGGCTTCGAGGACGTCTTCGTCGCCTACCCCAGCGTCGACCGGGCTGCGCTCGCGGCCGTGGCGTCTGACAGGCGGGAGGCTGCGCAGGTCACCCTCACGGTCGACTCCGTCGAGCACGTGGAGCTCCTCGCGGGGCTGGACCGGCCTCATGGGCTTCGGGTGGCCGTGGACGTCGATGCCTCACTGCGGATAGGTCGCGTGCACCTCGGTGTCCGGCGGTCGCCGCTGCGAGAGCCCGGGGATGTCGTGGCCGTGGCGAGAGCCGCCGCAGCTGCTGGTCTGTCGGTCGTGGGGCTGATGTTCTACGACGCCCAGATCGCCGGGCTGCCCGACTCCTCGCCCGTGGTGCGGTTGGTCAAGAAGCGCTCCGCCGAGTCCCTCGCCCAGCGTCGCGGCGAGGTCGTCGCCGCCGTGCGGGAGGTGGCAGACCTCGAGTTCGTCAACGGTGGCGGGACTGGTTCGTTGCACGTCACGGGCCAGGACCCTGCGGTGACGGAGCTGGCGGCCGGGTCGGGGCTGTACGGCCCGACCCTGTTCGACGGGTACGACGACTTCACTCCGCAAGCGGCGGCGGCCTTCGCCCTGCCCGTCGTGCGACACCCCGGACCGGGGTTCGTCACGGCCTTCGGTGGCGGCTACGTCGCCTCGGGGCCGCCCGGGTGGGCGCGCGTGCCGGCCCCGTTCGGTCGCCGCGGTGTCAAGCTGGTCAAGTCGGAGGGGGTTGGTGAGGTGCAGACTCCATTGCAGGGCAAGGGAGTTCGTGACCTCGAGCTGGGAGATCGGGTGTGGTTCCGCTACGCCAAGGCAGGGGAGATGTGCGAGCGGTTCGACGCGCTGCACCTGCTGAGTGGAGACCAGCTGGTCGAGACGGTCCCGACCTACCGCGGTGAGGGAAAGAACTTCGGATGACGACCTGGACCAACTGGGCCGGCAACCAGACCAGCCACCCGGCCGAGGTCGCCGCCCCTCGACGCCCCGAGGAGGTGACGGCGGCGATCCTGCGTGCGCAGGCACGCGGCATACCCGTCAAGGCGGTGGGTGCGGGGCACTCGTTCACGGCGGTGGCGGCCACCGACGGGCTCCAGCTGTGCCTCGACCGGCTGAGCGGGATCACCCAGGTGGACCGGGAGCGACGCCGGGTCCGAGTGCTCGCAGGGACGCCCCTGCACGTCCTGAACCCGGCGCTGCAGGCTCTGGGGCTGGCACTGCCCAACCTCGGTGACATCGACCGGCAGTCGGTCGCAGGGGCGATCTCGACAGGCACGCACGGCACCGGCCTGCGCCTGCAGGGAATCGCCGCCGCGGTCTCGGGACTCGTCCTGGCGCTGGCCGATGGTTCGCTGCTGGAGTGCTCGGCGCAGGTCGAGCCCGAGGTCTTCCAGGCTGCGCGGGTGGGCCTGGGGGCGCTCGGCGTGATCACGGAGGTCGAGCTGCAGTGCGTGCCCGCTTTTCGTTTGCACGCCAAGGAGTTCGGCGCCCACCTGTTCGAGGTCCTCGAGCGCATCGACGACGACGTCGAGCACCACGACCACGTCGACATGCACTGGTTCCCGTTGACCGACCGGGTCCTCGTCAAGCACAACGACCGCGTCGACGCCGACCACCCGGGCGCCCCACTGCCACGATGGCGCGCGGTCCTCGACGACGACCTGCTGTCCAACCGGCTGTTCGAGCTCACCAACCGCGGCGCGACGCGCTGGCCGGGGGTGGTCCCGCGACTCAACGCCGTGAGCGCGCGCCTGCTCGGCGCGCACGAGTACACCGACGACTCGTGGCGCGTCTTCGTCGCCGAGCGCGCCGTGCGCTTCAGGGAGAGCGAGTATGCCGTGCCTCGGGCCGCCGTCGCGGATGTCGTTGTGGCAGTGCGGAACTGGCTCGAGCACCACAGGACCCCACTGACCTTTCCGTTGGAGATCAGATTCATCGGCGCTGACGACATCTGGCTGTCCACCGCCTACGAGCGGGAGAACGCCTACATCGCGATCCACCAGTACCACCGGATGGACGACTACGGCGCCTTCGCCGCGTTCGAGGCGATCGTGGCCGAGCATGCCGGTCGCCCGCACTGGGGCAAGCTGCACACCCTCGGCGCAGAGCGCCTGGGTGCGCTGTATCCACGGTTCGGTGACTTCCTGGCCGTGCGAGACCGCCTCGACCCGCAGCGGTTGTTCGCCAACGCGCACCTGGACCACGTCCTGGGCCGGTGACACCGGCTGTCGCTAGCCTCGGAGGATGACTCCGGATCCCGTCATGTCGCCCTACGTCGCCGACGAGAAGGCCGTCCTCCTGGCGGCTCTGCAGAGCCACCGCGACGTGATGCTGTGGAAGCTGGAGGGCTTGTCGGACCAGGACATCCGCCGTCCGATGGTGCCCAGTGGCACCAACCTCGTGGGGCTGGTCAAGCACCTCGCCAATGCCGAGTACGGCTGGTTCGGTGAGACGTTCGGGCGGCCCACCGAGCCGCTCACCGACATCTCCGGTGACCCCGAGGCCGACATGCGCGCCGCCGAGGGGGAGGCCACGGAGGAGATCGTGGCGTTCTACCGGCGGGCCTGGGCGGCAGCGGACGCCGCGATCCACGAGCTGTCGCTCGAGGACACCGGCACGGCCTACACCGGTCGAACCGTCAGCCTGCGATGGGTCTTGGTCCACATGATCGAGGACACGGTCCGCCACGCCGGCCACGCCGACATCCTGCGCGAGCTGATCGACGGCGGCACCGGCCACCACGTCCCGCGCTGACGGCCACGCCGGACGCACCTGCCACCCCGGGCCGCCGGTTGCGCCCCGACGTCGGTTGCCCCGACGTCGGTTTCGCCCAAGGGGTTGACAGGTGAGCGATCCCGACTTAGGTTCACCCTAAATTTAGTATCAAACAAAGGGTGAGCCGACGATGTCTCCGACCGGACCTGTTGCCACACGTGGCAACCTCGTGCGCGCCGCCGTGCTCGGTCTCCTCGGCACCCGTGGTCCGTCGTCCCGGGCCGACATCGCCCGGGTGCTGGGGGTCAGCCCCGCGACGGTCACCCAGACCATCAAGGAGCTCCTCGCCCGCGAGCTGGTGACCGAGCTCGAGTCGGTCCCGAGCCAGGGCGGTCGTCCGGCCACGCTCCTGGGACTGGTGCGCAGTGCGGGCGGCGCCATCGGCGCCAAGGTCACCCCGAACCACGTCGCGCTGGTGTCCATCGACCTCGACGGCACCGTGCGTTCGTCGAGGGCCGTGCCCTTCGATGCGGCCCGCCCGGCCGCACTGGACGCCTTGGCGGACATCTTGCGCGAGGCCGTGGCGCAGCACGAGGGCCGGCTGCTCGGGGTCGGTGTCGGCTTGCCCGGCGCGGTCGACTCCCAGGCGTCGGGCATCGTCGACGCCCCCACGCTGGGATGGGACCGGGCGCCGGTGGGCCCTCGGCTGCGTGAGGCGCTGGGCGTGCCCGTCCTCGTGGACAACGACGTCAACACGCTCGCGGCGGCGGAGAGCGTCTATGGCATCGGTCGGTCGCACGAGTCCTACCTCGTGGTGACGATCGGCTTCGGGGTCGGGCTCGGCATCGTCCAGCAGGGCTCGGTCAGCCGCGGGGCCCACGGTGGCGCCGGCGAGATGGGCCACCTCCCCGTGACGGTCGACGGCCCGCGGTGCGGTTGTGGCAACACCGGCTGCCTCGAGGCGCACATCGGCGAGTCCGGACTGGTTGCCGCGGCCGTGGACCGCGGTGTGATCGCCGCCGGCGGCACCATCAAGGACCTCGTCCGCGAGGCGCGCGGGGGCAACTCCGACGCCCTTGCCGTCTACCGCGAGGCGGGTCGGATGCTCGGCAGCGCCCTGGCTGGCGTCGTGAACATCCTCGATCCCGAGCTGGTCCTCCTCATGGGCGAGGGCATGACCGAGTGGGGGTTCTGGGAGGACGGGTTCGAGGATTCGTTCCGGGCCTGCCTGATGCCGACTCGTCGCGGAATCCGTTGTGCCGTCGAGTCCTGGACCGAGGACCAGTGGGCGGTCGGCGCCGCATCGCTCGTCCTCGCAGCACCGTTCGATGCCGAGACGGCCGGGTCGCAGGGCGAACTGGTGCGGGAGCGCATGCAGACGGCTGCCGTGGGCGGTGCCTCGTGACCGGCCGGGCCAGGTGGCGCAACCTGGGCTGGGTGGTGTTCTTCCTGGCGCCCAGCGCCATCCCGCTCGTCCTGTTCACGGCGACCCCGATGGCCTCGTCGATCTGGGTCAGCCTGCACGAGTGGAATCTCATCTCCCCGATGCGCTGGGTGGGCCTGGACAACTACCGCAGCCTGCTGGCCGACCCCGGCACGCGCAGCGTCTTCCTGCACACCCTGATCTACTGCGCCGGCTACCTGCCGTTGGTGTTCACGGGCGGGCTGGCGCTCGCCCTGGCGCTCAACCAGAAGCTCGCCGGTCGGTCGTTCTTCAGGGCGGCCTACTTCCTACCGGTCGTGACGAGCTGGGTGGTCGTGGCGCTGGTCTGGAAGTGGCTGCTCAATCCCACCAACGGCCTGGTCAACACGCTGCTCGGGGCCGTCGGCGCGCCGCAACCGGGGTGGTGGACCGACCCGAACTGGGCGCTGCCCGCGGTCATCCTCTCCTCGGCGTGGAAGGACCTGGGTTTCGTCATGGTCATCATGCTGGCCGGGCTGCAGGCGATCCCCCAGGACGTCCTCGAGGCCGCCTGGGCCGACGGCGCGAACGCCTGGCAGCGCTTCTGGCGGATCACCCTGCCGCTGCTGTCCCCGTCCACCTTCTTCGTCGTCGTCATCTCCCTGATCAACGGCTTCCAGGTCTTCGACCAGGTCTACGTCATGACGGGGGGCGGTCCGTCCGGCTCCAGCCAGGTGGTCGTCGGTCAGGTCTACGACCTCACCTTCCGCTACGGCCGGGCCGGCGAGGCGAGCGCGCTCTCGTGGATCCTGTTCGCGGTCATCCTGCTCATCACCGTGGTCCAGATCCGCGGCCAGCGCCGGTGGGTGAACTATGCCTGACACGCTGACGCCGCTGGCCCCGCCTGCCGCCCCGGCCGCTGCACCATCGCGACCGCGCCGACCGCTGTCGGCCTGGACCGCCCTTCGGTATGCCGCGGTGCTGGCCGGCGCGGTCGTCATGCTCTTCCCGTTCCTGTGGACCGTGGTCACCTCGATCACGCCGGAGGGAAGTCTCGCGGGCGGGCCGAAGCTGTTCGTCGAGAACCCGACGCTGGCGGCATACCGCACACTGTTGGACGCCTTGCCGATGTGGCGGATCGTCGCCAACTCGCTGTGGGTCGCGGTGGTGTCGACGCTGCTGCAGCTCGTGACGGGGTCGATGGCTGCCTATGGCTTCGCACGGCTGAAGTTCCGCGGCAAGAGCGTCGTCTTCGCGCTGTACCTCGCCACGCTGATGGTGCCCATGCAGGTCCTGGTCGTGCCGCTGTTCATCGAGATGAAGTCGCTCAACCTGCAGGACACCTACATGGCGCTGCTCGCGCCGTCGATCGCCTCGGCGTTCGGGGTCTTCCTGCTGCGACAGGCAGTGGAGTCGGTGCCGCGTGAGCTGGACGAGGCAGCCACGATCGACGGTGCCGGTCACCTGCGCATCTTCGTCACGATCATCCTGCCGCTCATCCGACCCGCCCTGGCGACGGTCGCGGTGTTCGCCTTCATGGGCAGCTGGAACAGCTTCCTGTGGCCGCTGGTCGTCATCCGCTCTCCCGAGTTCATGACCCTGCCGCTCGGGCTCGCGACCCTGCAGGGCCAGTTCACGACGCAGTGGGACGTCGTCATGGCTGGCTCGGTCTTCTCCATCCTCCCCATCGCCGTGGTCTACCTCCTGGCCCAGCGGCACATCATCGCCGGTGTCGCCCACACCGGCATCAAGTAGCCACCCGCACCCCCCACAGCAGTCCCGACCGCGCGCCAACCGGAACGCGGCAGGCCCGAAAGGAACACCATGAGGAACATCGCCAGGCGCAGCGTCGCGCCTGTCATCGCTGCCGGTCTGGCGCTGGCGCTCGGCGCCTGCGCGCAGGGGTCGGCCACGAAGTCGGTCGACGCGGCGGCGTCCGGTGGGAAGACCACCATCCGCTACATGAACTTCTCGGCCAACGGCGGCCACGAGAAGGACCTCGACGCGATCAAGGCAGCCTTCGAGAAGGCCAACCCCGACATCACCGTGCAGCTCGAGACCACGCCGTACGACGCCTACTTCACCAAGCTGCAGACCGCCGTGGCGGGTGGGACGGCAGGCGACGCCTTCGAGCTCAACTACGAGAACTTCGTGACGTACTCCTCCAACGGCTCGCTCGCGGAGCTGAAGGGCGTCAAGGGTGCGGCCTACAAGAAGTCCCTGCTCGACGCGTTCAGCGCGGACGGCAAGCAGTACGGCCTGCCGGAGTCCTTCTCCAACGTCGTGCTGTTCTACAACAAGGACCTCTTCAAGGCAGCCGGGGTCGCCGAGCCCACGTCGGCGTGGACCTGGGTCGACGAGCAGGCAGCGGCGAAGAAGCTGACCAACAAGTCAAAGGGTGTCTGGGGCGACTACCAGCCCGTCTCGTTCTTCGAGTTCTACAAGGCGCTGGCGCAGTCCGGTGGCGAGTTCCTCTCTGCTGACAAGAAGTCCGCGACCTTCAACTCCGACGCGGGCAAGCAGGCTGCGACCTTCCTGGTGTCCAAGTCGGGGACCACGATGCCGACGGAGGCCCAGGGCGCCGGCACGCCAGACTTCGACTCGAAGCTGTTCAAGGACGGCAAGCTGGCGATGTGGCACTCCGGGATCTGGATGTTCTCCGGCATGGCAGATGCCAAGTTCGGCTGGGACATCGCCGTCGAGCCGGGCAACACCACCAAGGCCTCCGCGATGTTCACCAACGGGGCAGTCGTCTCGGCCAAGAGCAAGAACCAGGCCGCGGCCCAGAAGTGGGTGACCTTCCTGACGTCGTCCGACGACATGGTCTCCGCGCGCCTGGCCACGAGCTGGGAGCTGCCGCCGGTCGCCGACCAGGCCAAGCTGGGGAGCTACCTCGACGCAGGCAAGCCGGCCAACCGCAAGGCGGTCTTCGAGTCCCTCGAGGCCACCGCGCTCCCGCCCGTCATCGAGCGGCAGCAGGAGATGCAGGACGCGGTCAACAAGGAGCTCACGGCCGCCGCTGCAGGACGCAAGGACGTGTCGGCTGCGCTGACCGACGCGCAGAAGGCCGTCGACGCGCTGCTCAAGTAGCCCGCTCTTCGCTGCCGGGGCCTCGCCCCCCACGAGGCCCCGGCAGCACCTCGACCACGAGAGACCCATGACCTTTCTCCACGACGCCACCGTCCAGGCCGCCACCGTCCAGGCCGCCAATGCGCTCCCGACGCCCGCTGAGCGCAGTCGCCTGCAGGACCTGGCCCGTCACAGCCACGCCGTGATCACTGCCCACCAGGACGAGGGCGGCGCCTACCCGGCCTCGCCCACCTTCTCCGCCTATCGCGGCTACGCCTGGTTGCGCGACGGATCCTTTACGGCCGAGGGGATCTCGCGCTACGGCGACGTCGCCTCCGCCGACCGGTTCCACGACTGGGTATGCCGCGTGCTCACCAACCGGCGTGGCCAGGTGGACGACCTCCTCGCCCTCAAGGCCGCCGGTGGCACGGTCCCGCTGGACCAGATGCTGCCCACGCGGTTCACCTTCGCGGGCAAGGACGGGTCGGACCCCTGGTGGGACTTCCAGACCGACGGCTACGGGATGTGGCTCTGGTCGGTGGTCACGCACGCGCAGCGGCACGGTCGCGACCTGCGGCGATGGCTGACCGGCGTCGAGGTCGCCCTCGACTTCACCACGGCGTTCTGGGACCTCCCTTGTTACGACTGGTGGGAGGAGCACGTCGAGCACCGACACACCTCGACCCTGGGAGCCATCCATGGCGGCCTTGTGGCGATCGCCGACGCAGAGGTCCTCGACGCTGGCCGCGCCCTCGTGGCACGGGCCAAGGCGGCGGAGGCGCGGGCCCTCATCCTGGGCGAGGGCGTCGTCGACGGCCACCTGGCGAAATGGTTCGGCTCCCGCGCGGTCGACGGGTCGCTGCCGGCCTGCATCGTGCCGTTCGGGGTCGTCGCGGTCGACGACCCGATCGCGGTCGCGACCCTGGCCACCGTCGCGGCCGATCTCGACGTCGACGGTGGCGTCCACCGCTTCCGTACCGACGTCTTCTACGGCGGTGGGCAGTGGCTCCTGCTCAGTGCCCTGCTCGGCTGGAACAAAGCCGCCGCGGGAGACCTCGACGGCGCCTGGCGTCACCTGCGGTGGATCGCCGACCACGCGACTGCCGAGGGCGACCTCCCGGAGCAGGTCCCCGACGACCTGCGACACCCCGAGTCCCGCCAGGAGTGGCTCGACCGCTGGGGCCCGGTCGCGACCCCGCTGCTGTGGTCGCACGGCATGTACCTGATCCTCGCCGACGATCTCGGCCTCCTCGAAGGGCTCCACCCGTGACCACCTCCGGCCCGCTGCTCACCCACCGCCCCTACGGGATCGAGCACCCGTACGCCACCTCGCTCGACCAGCGCATCCCCGTGCTGCCCGAGACCGGCCAGAGCGTGCTCCTGGGAGTCGTCGCCGATCCCGGCATCGTCAGTGTCACCTGCGAGTGGCGGGACGCGACCGGTCACGTCCAGAGGCTGCAGCTGTCCCCGCGTCGTGCTGACGCGGCGTCGGCGGCGGCCCTGGCGGGCGGCGAGGGACACCTCGCCGAAGCCCAGGCCGCGTCGTTGGGAGGCGACGGTGGCTGGGCCGTACAGAGCCCGCCCGTCGTCGACGAGGCCGGCTACACCTATCGCTTCACGGCGGTTCGTGGTGATGGCGTCGGCTCGGCCGCCACGGATGGCGACACGGATGCCACCGGTGCCACCACCGAGTGGTTCGAGGTGCGACCGGCCCACTGGACCCGCACCCTTCCCGACGGGCTCGAGGCAACGTTCACAGGCGGTGGCACGCGACTGGTGGCTGACTCGGTCGAGTGGCTGGTCACGGCGACCGGCGTGCATCGGGCCAGGTTCGCCCTGTCGCTGGCACCAGGGGACCACGTCGTCGGGTTCGGCGAGCGGTTCGACCACCTCGACCAGCAGGGCCGTCGTCTCGACGCTGTCGTCTTCGAGCAGTACAAGTCCCAGGGCGCTCACGGGCGCACCTACCTGCCCATGCCGTTCGCGCACGTGGTCGGGGCGGATGGGGTGGCCTGGGGCTTCCACGTCCGCACGACCCGGCGCTCCTGGTATGACGTCGGAGCGAGCGCACCGGACCGGTTGCGCGTCGAGGTCGAGGTGGGGGGTGGCCGCGTGGCACAGGTCGACCTGGGCACCTATGACGGCTCGCCGACCGAGGTGCTCTCGGCCTTCCTGGACGACGCTGGCCGAGCCGAGGAGCTCCCCGACTGGGTCTTCCGGCTCTGGGCCTCGGGGAACGAGTGGAACACCCAGGACCTGGTCATGGCGCGGATGGACACCCATCGTGAGCTCGACATCCCGGTCGGTGCCGTGGTGATCGAGGCGTGGAGCGACGAGGAGGGCATCATGATCCCGCGCGATGCGACGTACGACGTCCGCGCTGACGGAACGCCCTTCGCCGCAACGGATTTCACGTATCCAGAAGGCGGCGCGTGGTCGGATCCCAAGGCCATGGTGGACGAGCTCCACAGCAGGGACATCAAGGTCCTGTTCTGGCAGATTCCCCTGCTCAAGACGGCACGGTCCGAGGACGGCCTGCACGAGCAGGTGCTGGCCGAGGGATCGGCGATGGTCGACGGCGGTCACGCGGTCCGCGAAGCCGACGGCACGGCATACCTCAACCGGGGCTGGTGGTTCCCCCAGTCCCTGATGCCAGACCTGTCCACCCAGCGCACCCGCGACTGGTGGACCGCGAAGCGGGACTACCTCGTCGAGGGGCTAGGGATCGACGGGTTCAAGACCGACGGCGGCGAACACGCCTGGGGACACGACCTGGAGTACGCCGACGGACGCCGTGGCGACGAGGGGAACAATCTCTATCCGGTGCACTACGCCAAGGCGTTCGGCGACCTCCTGCGCAAGCACGGCAAAGCTCCGGTGACGTTCTCCCGCAGCGGATTCACCGGCTCGCAGGCGCACGGAGTGTTCTGGGCCGGGGACGAGGACTCGACGTGGGAGGCCTTTGGAAACTCGGTCACGGCCGGTCTGACGGCCGCATCGTGCGGGATCGTCTACTGGGGCTGGGACCTCGCCGGCTTCTCCGGACCGGTGCCCGATGCCGAGCTCTATCTGCGGGCTGCGGGCGCTTCGACGTTCATGCCGATCATGCAGTACCACTCCGAGTTCAACCACCACCAGCTCCCGCTGCGCGACCGCACTCCCTGGCACGTCGCCGACCAGACCGGGGACGACCGCGTCGTGCCGGTCTTCCGCAGGTTCGCCCAGCTCCGGGAGCGCCTGGTGTCCTACCTCGCGACGCAGGCCGCCCTGACGGTCGCCACCGACCGGCCGCTCATGCGTCCGCTGTTCTTCGACCACCCGGACGACCCGCAGGTGTGGCAGCACCCGCGACAGTGGATGCTCGGGGCTGACTTGCTGGTCAACCCGGTGACGGAGCCAGGACAGGACTCGTGGGCGACCTATCTGCCCGAGGGCGACTGGGTCGACGTGTGGACAGGAGCGACCGTCGGCGGCGGACAGGTCGTCGAGCGGGCAGTGCCGGTCGACGTCGTCCCCGTCTACGCGCGGGCAGTGGCGTGGTCCACCGGACTGGCGGATATCTTCGCCCACTGAGGCGCCAGCGTGATCTCGCCCTGTTGGTAGTGAAACCTCCGGATATCCGGAAGTTCCACTACCAACAGGCGTCCAAGCGCGGTCAGGGGAGCACGGCGTCGACGTCCGGGCGACCGCGTCGCGGCAGATTGCGCAGCGAGTCAAAACTCAGCACTGCCAACGCAATCCACACGATCCCGAAACCGATCCACCGGGTGCCTGACATGTGCTCGTCGAGGAGTAGCACGCCACAGAGCAGCTGGAGCACCGGCGTGATGAACTGCAGCAGGCCGATCGTCACCAGCGGGACCCGCCGGGCGGCGGCGGCGAAGAGCAGCAGCGGTGTTGCCGTCGCGACGCCGGCCGCGACGAGCAGCGTGGTGTGCCAGCCGCCGTCGGTCGTGAAGGTGGTGTCTGCTCGGGCGGTGAGCACCGCGAGCATCACCACGGCGACCGGGGCGAGCACGGCGGTCTCGGCGGCGAGCGAGTGCATCGCCTCCAGGGACGCGCCGACCTTCTTCTTCACCAGTCCGTACAGCCCGAACGACATCGCGAGACTGATGGCGATGAGCGGCACGGAGCCCGCGGCAATGCTCAGGTAGATGCCGGCGAGCGCCCCGATCGCGACGGCCACCCACTGCAGGGGCCGCAGGCGTTCGCGCAGGACGACGACGCCCAGGGCGACGGTGACGATGGGGTTGAGGAAGTAGCCCAGCGCGGCCTCGGTCGTCTTGCCGCCCAGCACCGCCGCCACGTAGATCACCCAGTTGGCGGCGATGAGCAGCGCGGCCGCGGTGACACCGAGCCCAAGCCGCGGCCGCTGCCACAGCTGTCGGGTCCAGCCGAGGTCGCGGCGCACGACGAGCACGAGGGCGCAGAGCAGCAGCGTCCACAGAATGCGGTGCGACAGGATCTCCCACGCGCCGGCGGGTTTCAGCGCCGCGAAGTACAGGGGGAAGGTCCCCCAGATGGCATAGGCGAGCAGCCCGTATGCCGCGCCGCGCCGTTCGTCGTCCCGCGGCACCTCAGGCCGTGGTCGCGGGGCGCGTCACGCCACGGTCCAGGTGTCTCGTCCGTGGATGAGCTCGTCGATGTCCGCGTCCGTGGGCCGACGCCCCGCGGTGTCGATCGCGGCGTCCACCTGGGCCCGGACGAGGTCGTCGTAGGTCGGTCGGGTGACGCTGCGGAAGATGCCCATCGGGACGTGCGTCATCTGCGGGGAGTCGAGCCGGGACAGGGCGAACGCCTGCGTCGGGTCGGGCGCGGCGGCGTCGTGGACCACCACGTCACGGCCCTGCGCCTGGGACTCGGGGACGAACTCCATCGACCCGGCCTCGCCACGCACCAGGATCTGGCGGTCGGCCTCGGGCCCGACGCCGACGGGCTGGCCGTCGACGAGGTGGACGATGCGGGCTTCCTGCTCGGAGCGGTCCTTGATCAGGTCGAACGCGCCGTCGTTGAAGATCGGGCAGTTCTGGTAGATCTCGACCAGCGACGTGCCGCGGTGCTCGGCGGCGGCGCGGAGGATCTCGGTGAGGTGCTTGCGGTCCGTGTCGGTCGTGCGGGCGACGAAGCTGGCCTCGGCGCCGAGGGCCAGGGACACCGGGTTGAACGGGTGGTCGACCGAGCCCATCGGAGTGGACTTGGTGATCTTGCCGACCTCGGAGGTGGGCGAGTACTGGCCCTTGGTCAGTCCGTAGATCTGGTTGTTGAACAACAGGATCGTGAGGTTGACGTTGCGGCGCAGCGCGTGGATGAGGTGGTTGCCACCGATCGACAGGGCGTCGCCGTCGCCGGTGACGACCCACACCGACAGGTCCGGACGGCTGGTGGCGAGGCCGGTGGCGATGGCGGGGGCCCGGCCGTGGATCGAGTGCAGGCCGTAGGTGTCGAGGTAGTAGGGGAACCGCGACGAGCAGCCGATGCCGGAGACGAAGACGGTGTTCTCGCGCTTGAGACCGAGCTCGGGCAGGAAGCCCTGAACGGCGGCGAGGATCGCGTAGTCGCCGCAGCCCGGGCACCAGCGCACCTCCTGGTCGGAGGTGAACTCCTTCTTGGTCTGCTTGGCGGCGTCGTCGGCGAGGCGCGGCACACCGGCGGTGCCGCTGCGAACGCCGATGGACGGCATACCGAGGTCGGTGCTCATGCAATTCCTCCCTTGGCAGCCACCGCGTCGGCGGCCTTGCTGTCAGAAGCCATGGTGTCGTCGCCGGAGGCGAGCGACACGATGGCGTCGGCGAGCTCGATGGTGGTGAACGGCAGGCCCCGGACCTGGGTGAAGGAGTGCACGTCGACGAGGAACTTCGCGCGCAGCAGCAGGGCGAGCTGTCCCATGTTCATCTCGGGGACGAGCACCTTGTCGTAGCGTCGCAGCACCTCGCCGGTGTTGGCCGGGAACGGATTGAGGTGACGCAGGTGGGCGGTCGCGACGTCGGTGCCGGCGTTGCGGACGCTGCGGGCCGCTGCGGCGATCGGACCGTAGGTCGAGCCCCAGCCGAGGACGAGCACGCGCGCCTCGCCGCTCGGGTCGTCGACCTCGAGGTCGCCGATCGTGTCGGCGATTCGATCGACCTTGGCCGCCCGTAGGCGGGTCATCAGGTCGTGGTTGTCGGGGTCGTAGGAGATGTTGCCGGTGATGTTGGCCTTCTCGATGCCACCGATGCGGTGTTCGAGACCGGGTGTGCCGGGGACCGCCCACGGCCGGGCGAGGGTCACCTCGTCGCGCAGGAACGGGTGGAAGACCGGCTGGCCGGAGTCGTCGGTGTCGTTGGGCTCCGTGGCAAACTCGACGGTGAGGTCTGGGAGCTCGGCGACCGACGGGATGGACCACGGCTCGGAGCCGTTGGCGAGGTAGCCGTCGGACAGCACGAAGACCGGGGTGCGGTAGGCCGTCGCGATGCGCACCGCCTCGAGGGCGGCGTCGAAGCAGTCCGCCGGCGACTTCGGGGCGATGATCGGCACCGGCGACTCGCCGTTGCGGCCGAACATCGCCTGCAGCAGGTCGGACTGCTCGGTCTTGGTCGGCAGCCCCGTCGAGGGGCCGCCGCGCTGCACGTCCACGATGACGAGGGGCAGCTCGAGCGAGACCCCCAGGCCGATCGTCTCGGACTTGAGGGCGACGCCGGGTCCGGAGGTCGTGGTGACCCCGATGGCACCGCCGAACGAGGCGCCCAGGGCGGCCCCGATGCCGGCGATCTCGTCCTCGGCCTGGAGGGTCGTCACGCCGTAGCGCTTGAGTCCCGACAGGGTGTGCAGGATGTCGGAGGCGGGGGTGATGGGGTACGACCCGAGCACCAGCGGGATGCCGGCGCGGTGGGCCGCGGTGACCAGGCCGAGCGCGAGGGCGGCGTTGCCGGTGATGTTGCGGTAGGTGCCGGGAGCCATCTTCGCGGGCGCGATCTCGTAGGACACGACGAAGTCCTCGGTGGTCTCGCCGTAGTTCAGACCTGCCTTCAGCGCCGTGAGGTTGGCGGCCAGGATGTCGGGCTTGGAGCCGAACTTCTTCTCCAGGAACGACTCCGTGCCGGTGGTCGGCCGGTGGTACATCCACGACAGCAGCCCGAGCGCGAACATGTTCTTGGCGCGCTCCTTGTCCTTGCGGGACAGGGTGTCGAACGCCGCGAGCGCCTCCACGGTGATCGAGGTCAGCGCCACCGGGTGCACGTGCCAGGACTCGAGGCTGCCGTCCTCAATCGGGTTGGTGTCGTAGCCGACCTTGGCGAGGTTGCGCTTGGTGAACTCGTCGGTGTTGGCGATGATCGTCGCGCCGCGGGGCAGGTCGCGCAGGTTGGCCCTGAGCGCGGCGGGGTTCATGGCGACGAGCACGTCTGGGGCGTCGCCGGGGGTGAGCACGTCGTGGTCGGCGAAGTGCAGCTGGAAGCTGGAGACGCCGGGGAGGGTGCCCTGGGGCGCGCGGATCTCGGCCGGGAAGTTGGGCAGCGTGGACAGGTCGTTGCCCAGCGCGGCGGTCTCCGACGTGAAGCGGTCTCCCGTGAGCTGCATGCCGTCGCCAGAGTCACCCGCAAACCGGATCACGACTCGATCGAGGCGCTTGACGGACTTGCTGCTCGACTGTGTCTGCGTCACTACGTGTTTCCGCCACCTGTTCATCTGCTGTTTCTTGCGCGTCGCGCTCCTCCTGCGGACGTTCTTCCATGGTAGGACGGCCGCCCTCGCCGCATGCGGGCAACCCGCATTTCGGACACCCGGGCATGTCGTTATTGGCGGCGGGCGCCCGTCAGGGAGTCACAGCTGGCGTTTCCAGTCGGCCCACAGGGCTGGCACGGTCGAGTCGTGGGCCCGCGCGAGCAGCTGCCTGCTCACCGTCCCCGGTTCGTGCAGCCGGTATGCCGCGTGGTCGGCAGGGGTCTCCGGTCGCCATCCGATCGCGGTCACCGAGTCGACCACCCGGGCGGTGCCGAGCGCCCCCGGCCCCAGCCCCGAACGCACCTCGAGGTGCTCCACGAGGGCCGGCCGGCCGGCATACGTCATGGTCGTGTGGCAGTCGAGACGACCGCCCTCCTGGCCGCTGCGCCCCAGCGACACCTGGTCGTGCAGCAGGAGTCGGCCGTCGTCGGCGGTGTCCACGCGCAGGTGGCGGGTGACCTCGGCGCCGTCGGTGACGACGAGGGGTTCGCAGGCCCAGGTGAGCGTCGCGCCCTCGTGCACGCGCAGGGACACGTCGACGACGCAGCCGAGGCCACGACCGTGGTAGGCCACGGTGCCGGCGACGTCGCGCAGGTCGAGGCGCAGGCCGGGGCCCACCTCGACGGTGAGGTGCAGCGCGTCGCCGCCGAGGAGGGTGGCGGTGGTGGCGATGAGGGCGACCTCGGCGCCGCCGCTGTCGTGGCGAAGGACTCGCGGGGAGACCAGGCCGCTGGCGAGCTCGAGCCGGCAGCCTCCGGCCTGTGGCCACAGGGCCACCCGGGCGGTGCGGACGTCAGCGTGCGTGGACACCGCCACCGCCGACATGACTGTGGGTAGGGCCACCACCATGACTGTGAGGGGCCATCGGCCCGGGGTCGACCGGGGTATGCCGACCTCCGCGGTGCGAGGCGACCATGGCGAGCACCCACTCGCGCAGCGCGGCCACCGACTCGGCGTCCGTGCGCGACAGGCCGATGACGGGGCGTCCGTCGCGGGCGTCCCGGCCCTCGCGCTGCATCAGGTCGGCGTCGACGCCGACGTGGGGCGCGAGGTCGGTCTTGTTGACCACCAGCAGGTCGGCACGCGAGATGCCGGGGCCACCCTTGCGGACGACGTCCCCGCCGCCGGCCACGTCGAGCACGAAGATCTGCGCGTCGACCAGGGCAGGGGAGAAGGTCGCCGTGAGGTTGTCACCGCCGGACTCGACCAGGACGACGTCGAGCGGGGCGAAGTCGGCTTCGAGGTCCTCCACCGCGAGGAGGTTGGCCGTCACGTCGTCGCGGATCGCCGTGTGCGGACACGCGCCGGTCTCGACGGCGCGGATCCGGGCGGGGTCGAGGACGCCGGCGGCCCGCAGCATGCGGGCGTCCTCGTCGGTGTAGATGTCGTTGGTGACGACTCCGAGCTCGAGCTCGTCGCTGAGCTCGCGGCAGACCATGGCGATGAGCGAGGACTTGCCGGTGCCGACCGGCCCGGCCACGCCGAGTCGGAACGCGCGGGTCGGCACGCGTGGGGTGTCGCGGGTCGTCTGGGGGGTGGTCTCAGGCACTGAACAGCCTCCGTGGATGGGTGGGGTGGGCGTGCTGCCACTGCTCCAGCAGCGGCGATGACGGGGCGGGTATGGCGTCCGGCTCGGTGAGGTGCGCGACCGCCCTGACGACCTCCTCGATCTCGGGGCCTGCGTGCAGCAGCCACTCCGTCGTCTCGACGGGGTCGAGCGGGCAGAGCTTCAGGGCGGCGGCGCACAGCGACTGCACGTCGTCGTAGGCGACCAGCCGGGCGGTCCGCACGCCGTCCAGACCTGCCGCGGCAGCCATCGAACCCACGGCCACGGGTCGCGCGGGGGCAGGCATCGTCGCCAGTGCGGAAGCGGTCGCCGTGCCGGGCCAGAGTCGCTGCGCCAGACGGCGCTGTCCGCGGCCGACGGCGACCGAGGCGGCACGCGTCACCTCGCTCGGGTTGCGAGCGGCCCAGGCGAGCTGGACGAGGTCGAGGGGCAGGCCGGCGAGCGTGTGGTGGCGCGCCACGACGGCCGTCGCCGCGTCGACGAGCACGACGGTGCGCAGCCTGGTGGAGATGAGTCCGGGGACGTCCCGCGGCTCGAGCCCGCCGAGGAGCGCTGGCTCGAGTCCGGAGGACTGGGTGTGAGCGCCGACGGGGAGTCGTCCGTCGGCCAGCAGCATGGCCGCGAACTCGGGGTGAGGGAGCATTGTCAGACGACCGTCAGAAGAGTGAATAGCGTTGGGCGAGCGGGAGTTCCGTGGCGGGCGCCGGCTCGACGAGCTCGCCGTCGATGCGGATCGCGAACGACTCGGGGTCCACCTCGATCAGCGGCAGGGCGTCGTTGTTGATCATGTCCGCCTTCGTGACCTCCCGGGTGGGCCGGACCGGGGAGAGGGTGCGCCGCAGGCCGAGGCGCTGGCCCAGCCCGTCCTGGAGTGCGGCTGGGGCCACGAACGCCAGCGAGTGGTCGGCACCGGCACCTCCCTCGCCGACGAGGGCGGGGCGCATGAGGACCGGCTGCGGCGTGGGGATCGACGCGTTCGGGTCGCCGAGCGCGGCATACACGATCGCTCCTCCCTTGAGGACGACGTCGGGGCGCCAGCCGAAGAACTTCGCGTCCCAGAGCACGAGGTCGGCGAGCTTGCCCGCCTCGACCGAGCCGACCTCGTGGTCGATGCCGTGGGCGATGGCGGGGTTGATCGTGTACTTGGCGACGTAGCGGCGGGCGCGCTCGTTGTCGGCGGGCAGGGTGTCGCCGAGGTGGCCCAGGCGCACCTTCATGACGTGCGCCACCTGCCAGGTGCGGGTGACGACCTCGCCGATCCGTCCCATCGCCTGGGCGTCCGAGCTCGTCATCGACAGCGCGCCGAGGTCGTGCAGGATGTCTTCTGCCGCAATGGTGCTCGCCCGGATCCGGCTCTCGGCGAAGGCAAGGTCCTCGGGCACGGACGGGTTGAGGTGGTGACAGACCATCAACATGTCGAGGTGCTCGGCGACGGTGTTGACGGTGTGCGGGAGGGTCGGGTTCGTCGAGCCGGGCAGCACGTTGGCGTGCCCGGCGATGGTGATGATGTCGGGGGCGTGGCCGCCGCCGGCGCCTTCGGTGTGGAACGCGTGGATGCTGCGCCCACCGATCGCGCGCAGGGTCGAGTCGACGAAGCCCGCCTCGTTGAGGCTGTCGCTGTGCAGCGCCACTTGGAGCCCGAACTCGTCCGCCGCGCGCAGGGCCGCGTCGATGGCCGCCGGGGTGCTGCCCCAGTCCTCGTGCACCTTGTAGGCCGCGGCGCCGCCCAGCGCCTGCTCGCGCAGGGCTTCCGCGCTGACGGTGTTGCCCTTGCCCATCAGGAGCAGGTTGGCCGGGAGGTGGTCGAGCCCTCGCAGGACCGACTGGAGGTGCCACGGGCCGGGCGTGACGGTGGTCGCCTTCGAACCCGTGGAGGGTCCCGTGCCGCCCCCGCCGAGGGTGGTGACGCCCGAGGCTAGCGCCTCGTGCACCTGGCTGGTGGACAGGAAGTGGACGTGCAGGTCGACGCCACCAGCCGTGAGGATCCGGCCCTCGCCGGAGATCACGTCGGTGCCGGGGCCGATCTCGAGGTCGGGGTGCACTCCGTCGGCGATGTCGGGGTTGCCGCTGCGGCCGAGCGCGACGATGCGCCCGTGGCGGAGGCCGACGTCGGCGCGGATGACGCCCCAGTGGTCGAGCACGATGACGTTGGTGATGACGGTGTCGAGCGCGCCGCCGGCGCTGGCGCGGGTGCCCTGGGCCATCGACTCCCGGATGGACTTGCCGCCACCGAAGACGGCTTCCTCGCCCCCGAAGGTGAGGTCGTCCTCGATCTCGATCCACAGGTCGGTGTCGCCGAGGCGCACCTGGTCGCCCGTGGTGGGGCCGTAGATGGCTGCGTAGCGCTCGCGGTCGAGGTCAGCCATCGAGCTCACCGTCCGGCCCGTGCGGCGTGGGCCGGTGCGCTGGCACCTGCAGGCCGGGGACGCGGCGACGCCCGCGCAGCGCCACGGCGGCCACCTCCCGACTGACGCCCGGCTCGAACCGGACCGACGTCCCACTGGGGATGTCGAGCCGGAAGCCGTGCGCCGCGTCGCGATCGAAGTCCAGCGCTGAGTTGCCGTCGGGCAGGTGCAGGTGCGAGCCGATCTGCACCGGCCGGTCGCCGGTGTTCACGATGACGAGGGTGAGTCGCTCGGCCTCGGTGCGGTTGGCGTTGATGGTCACGGTGCCAGGCATGACCCTGATCGCGCCGGGGCCAGAACTGTTGCTGCTCAACGGACCACGTCCTCTCAGGCGATCGGGTGGTGGAGGGTGACGAGCTTGCGACCGTCGGGAAAGGTGGCCTCGACCTGGACGTCGCTGACCATCTCGGCCACTCCCTCCATGACCTGGTCGCGGTGCAGGACGGCGCGGCCCTGCTCCATCAGGTCGGCGACGGTGGAGCCTTCGCGGGCACGTTCGATGACCCAGGTGGAGAGCAGCGCGACGGCCTCGGGGTGGTTGAGCTTCACGCCGCGCGACAACCGGTCACGGGCGACCATCCCGGCCACCGAGAGCAGGAGCTTCTCGGTGTCCGCGGGCGACAGGTGCATGCGGCCTCCTTGGCGGGTGCGGGCCCAGTAGACCAAGGCAGTGTTTCGCGGGCGTTTCATCACCGCCACCCGTGACTGCGACGAGCTCCTGGCGCCGGGGTGCCTTCGGCGGGCTAGCGTGCCGAGGGTGTCGCCGCGCCTTGTCATCCTGCCCAGTCCGCTGCTCGGCCCTGCGACGTATGAGCCACTGGCTGCCGCGTTGACCGCTCGCGCGACGACGACCACCGTGGCCGAGCTCCCGGATGGTGATTTCTCCCCGTCACAGGTGTTGACCTGCTTCCGGTCCCAGGTCGCGGACCAGGGCGCGACGGTGGTCCTCGCCCACAGCAACGCCGGCTACTACGCGCCCACGGTGGCGTTCGAGGCCGGCCTGCCGACGATCTTCATGGACGCGGCGCTACCCGGTGAGGGTGAAACCGAGACCCTGTTGGCGCCGGCAGCCTTCGCCGAGTTCATCGGCTCGCTCCCGCTCCGCGACGGACTGCTCCCGCCGTGGCCGCTCTGGTGGGATCGCGCTGACCTTGCTCCGCTCTTTCCCAGTGACGACTGGCTCGACCTGGTGATCCGCGAGGCGCCACGCCTGGCGCCCGCGTACTTCACGACGCCGGTTCCGGTGCCGCCCGGCTGGGAGCCGCGGCCCGCGGCATACCTGGCCTTCGGCGACACGTATGCCGCCGAGCTGGCCTTCGCGCGGCGCGCCGGTTGGGTGGCGCGGCAGGAGGGTGGTCACCACCTCAGGCACCTCACCGAGCCCGAGCACGTTGCGCAGGTCGTCGTCGAGCTCTGCTCGGAGATGCACGTCGGCACCTGAGGCCGCCGCCACCCTCGGCCACCACACATACCGCACCAACGCGCGCGGAAGGCCTACACGCCTCCGTGAGAGTGGTGACACCACCGCGACGTCACCTCGAAGCATGTGGAGCGTCTCCATGGTCAACCGTGCGGATGGGATTGAGCCATCAGGCTCGGCCGGCTCGAGGGGAGCAGGAGGGGTTCAGCTTGAGACCGCGACTCTTGACCGCGGCGTTAGTCGCGTGTGGCCTGTTGGTTGGTTCCGCGCAGGTGAGTGCGGCGGTGACCACACCAATTCCGCAAGTCGACGGGCCCGCGCCGACTGGACGAGAGGGGTGAACCGCTGGCGTGGAGTCAACTGGTACGTGCAGGTGCACGCACCGAGCGGGTCACTGCTGAAGTCGGTGGCCGCGCAGAGCATCGGTGGCAACGGCATGCCGTTCTCGGGTGACACCGTCGAGTTCGGAGGGGGCGCCCACTACAACGGGCACCCGGCGTCACGGACGATCGGCCACTGGATCGCCGCCTACGCCTACTCCGGCAGCGGGTCAACCATCAGCTGGGCCGACTCGTCAACTACCGTCTACCCAACCACAGCGAGGTATTTCTCGTACAGCTCGTCCTCGTTCGCGACCTTCCTCCAGAGCAACGGGATCGCGTACTGAGGTGAAGCGCGCCAATGCCATCGGGGTCGCCCTGACTGCCCTGCTCCTTGCAGGCTGCCAGGGCGACCCCGGCACGGGTTCCACCGAGCGTCCCGATGGAATCAGGTCCACGACCAGCAGCACCACGCCCTCCTCCGCCTCAACTACCACCGGCGTCCCCCGCGAGCTCAGTGTCGACACGGCCAGGGCGCTTCGCGCCGCGGACGAGACGGACGTGCAGACAATCGTGGGCGCGAGTACGTCCACCGCAGACACCCGGTTCGTCCTGGCCATCTCCAGCACCGGTCAGGCACTGGTCAGTGTCAACCCGCCGCCGACCGGCGGCGCTCTCATCGGCCAAGCCCGACTCGAGCTGGTCACCAACGGGAAGGCGCGCCGGTTGCCCACGACAGCCCGCGGCGACCGACCTCGACAGGCCTTCGAAGGGGCAGTTCCCGCGGCGTCCTCGGCAGTGTGGACGGAGACCCGGTCCACGGACCTGTTCGACGTCGACTGGAGTGTTTTCGGGTGGTCCAACGGGACCGTCCGAACTCTCGCGACCTCGGACGCCTTCGTCAAGGGACACCCGCTTCCCCCGGCCGCTGGCGGCGAGCACCTCCTCGCCGCGACCGACACCGAGGTCTGGTGGGCCTACACCACGCCCGGGACAAATCGGAGGCGGACAGACATCGCGACCGTGGACACTGCCGGCAAGCAGCCTCCCCGAACGGTCGTCAGGGGCGGCGAGCTACCGACCGCCCATGCGCAACTCGGACTCGTGTACGTCCGCGACCCGCAGTCGACGTTGGACGGAAGCTCGTACGAGATCCACGCACTCAAGGACGGTCGCGACCGCACGTTGGGTGAGGGCAAGCTCAGCCAGGGTGAGTTCGTGTCCGCCATGTGCGCTGGCGCTGAGGTGCTCGCGTGGGCGGTGGCGGCCGAGCAGGACGACCTCGGTGGCAAGCTCGTCGTCATGGACTGGAGGAACGCAACCACGAGGACGGTTCAACTCCACGACAGCGCCCGCTCCACGTCGCTGGGATGCGGCGACGACTTCGTCGCGTGGGGCAACGGCAGCGGCGGTGGTGACCCGTCCCAGTACCTCCTCGCCGCTGGTGCTGACTCGCTGGTGAAGCTGGGAGAGTCGCCGGGCGTGAGCATCGTGCGTGCAGCCGGCCGCTACGTAGCATGGACGCTTCCTCCGAAGTCGGCCCGGGAATCTGCTCCCACGCGAGTGGTGCGCTGGAACTGATCGCTCGGATCTGCCGATAGTCGAGGGGCTTACGCCAGCGCCGCCCACTGTTCTGACGGTGCCAGGAGAAGGGGTGTGGTGGGTCAGGCGGCTCGGAAGCCGTGGCGGTCCAGTGGCCACGTCGTGTGGGTGCGGCCGTCCGGGGCCGTCCAGGTGCAGACGCCGAGCGGGTCCATCTCGACCCGCCACCCGGCATGGTGCTTGAACCCATGGTGGGTGGCACAGAGGGACTGCAGGTTGGGGACGGAGGTGGGGCCGTCGGGGTGACGGATGACGTGGTCGAGCTGGCACCGCCTGGCGGCGGTGGCACAGCCGGGGAACCGGCAGGTCCCGTCCCGCGAGCGGACGGCGCGCGCCGTCGCGTCGCCGGGTCTGTACTTGGTGGGGTCCTGCCATCGCACGGCTCCGGTGACCGAGTCGCTGCGGGCCAGGCGCAGGACGACGTCCGGATCGTTCAGGAGGGTGACCACGTCGGACGGGAGCAGCGAGCCGAGCACCGGCACCTCGGTGTGCGAGGACACGAACCACAGGTGCTCCTCGTGGTCGTGCAGGACGCCGTCGTCGAGCTCCTCGCAGCCGCCGAGGTCGTGGTACCAACCCGACACCTCAGCGACGGGCTCAGTCGCGTCGGTGTCGGTTGAGTCGGCGTCCGTTGAGTCGGCGTCCGTTGAGTCGAGGGCTTCGTCGCGGACGCCCAGGCAAGGCGTCGAGACCGGAGGTCGGACGGAGCCGGGCCGCTCGCAGTCGATCGGCGCGACCAGCTCGACCGTGGTGCTGATCGTCGCGTTGGCCTCGATGAGGTCGGACAGCGCGTCGGCACGAGCGGCGCCGATCCGCAGGCCAGGCTGAGCCCGTGCGTACTCGGCGGCGAGCCCGTCCACGGCGCTCCACAGCCGCAGTGCGGTCGGAGTCGGCAGGTCGACCACGAGCCGGGTCATGCCGGCACATTCGCCCGGACGGATGCTGACGTCACGCCGACCCCTGGCCCGCTCGGCTGCTTGTGCCGCCTCCTCTCGGTTGCACCGCTCGGCGCTGCGACGCGCCCGCCGCCTGAGGGCGGCACAGGAGAGCTGGGTCACGTCACCCTCCAGCACCCGGGCCTCGAACTCGTGCAACCGGTCCGTCGGTGCGGCAAGGGACTCCGACACGACCGCATCCACGCGGTAGGGCTCGAGGTCGCCGGACCACGCAAGCGCCTGGATCTCGGGCAGCGAGCAGACGACGCGCCGTGCGTGGCTGATGCGGGTCGACATGCTGCGCGGTGAGACATGGAGGACGGCAGCCAGCGAGCCTGTGGCGACCGCATGTCCTGACACGTGGTGCCGGCGCATTCCCACGGCCACCCCATCGGTCACGTCGCGCTCGACCTGCTCGTCGCAGCGTCGGGCGACCGTCTCCATGGCCGAACGCTGTCGCGCCGTGACTGCGCTCACGACGCGCTGAGTGGCGACCGTCAGCGCCTCGGCCTGCTCCAGGCTCATGCCCTCGATGTCGTCGTCGGTGAGCGTGAAGAGCGCGCTCGCGAGGGCGGCGGGATCGGTCGCCTCCACGGTTTGCACGCTTTCGAACATGTGTTCGATCGTAGCGAACGCCACTGACAGCGACTGGACAGCCATGCGCCACCAACCACGCCACCCAATCCCGTGGGAAGGCAGAGGTCTTCGGGTTGCGGTAGTTGGATGGACCGGCCCCTGCTCGACGACGCGCTGAAGGACCGCGACGCCATTCTGCGGGCGTTCTTCACGAGGGACGGGAGGCTCTCGGCCATCCCACCAAGATCCGCAAGCGGCGCCCGGCACGATCGACACCCCAGGTTGATCGGGGCCTAACCTGCGGTCAGCTCGAAGTCCTCGAAGTCGAACCCCGGCGACACGAGACAGCTGACGAGGGCGTCGTGGTCGGCAGCCACGGTCCGTTGCCAGCAATCGGCGGGGACGCGGACCTGTGCCTCACCGGTGGCCGCGAGTAGGCGCCGCTGGCGCGCACCATGGTCGGCAGGGGCCTCTCCCGAGCCGCCCAGCTCGAGCGTGACGGCACCGGTGTGGGCCAGCCAGATCTCGTCGGACCTGACCCGGTGCCAGGCCGACTCCGCGCCGGCAGGGAGCAGGAAATAGATCAGCGTCGCGGCCGACCTGGTGCGCCCGTCGGCGAGCGAGACCGTGGCGGGTGAGACCCACGTCTGGCGGTACCACCCACCCTCCGGATGTGGCTCGAGGTCCAGGGCTTCGGCGAGTCGCGGCTTCATGTGCCAAGTCTCCCGGAGGCGGTACGACCGATGCGTGAAGGCAGTCCCGTCCCACCAGTCGGTTCAGCGGGTGGGCCGACCCACCTGCTGCCAGACTCTGGTCATGCTGAGGCTGGATGACCTGTGGGTCTGGGACTCTTGGATCGCCGACGACGGCGACCTCTACCACCTGTTCTTCCTCCAGGCGCCGCGCGCACTCGGGGACCCGGGCAAACGGCATACGGCGGCGCGGGTGGGGCACGCCACCTCGCCAGACCTCGTGAACTGGACCGACCTCGGCGAGTGCTTCGGACCCGATCGCAGTGGCACGCCACGGTTCGACGACCTCGCGATCTGGACGGGATCGGTGGTCCACGACGGCGAGCGATGGCGGATGTACTACACCGCCGTCTCCACGACCGGGCACCACGTCTACGACCAGCGGGTCGGGTGCGCCGTCTCCAACGACCTGCAGCACTGGCAGCGCGGTGGCCCGGAGCCGGTCGTGCGGGTCGATGGGCGCTGGTACAAGAACCTGGCCAACACCCCGGCACCCACCGAGGGTCCCGACCTCGAGGGATCCAGCGAGACCTGGCGCGACCCCCTCGTCTTCGCCGATCCGGGTGGCGACGGCTGGCACATGTTCGTCAGCGCGCGGGCCCGCGACGCTGCGCGAAACGACGACGGGGTCGTCGCCCACGCGACCAGTCCCGACCTCGAGACCTGGACGCTCGGCCCGCCGCTGTGTGAGCCCGGTGCGGGCTTCGGACAGCTCGAAGTGCTGCAGAACAAGCAGATCGACGGGCGCTGGGTCCTCGTCTTCACCTGCCACCCGCAGGAGATGACGGCAGAACGCATCGCCCGCAGCGGCAACTACTGCACCTGGTCGGTGCCCGGCCCCGGACCGCTCGGACCGTGGGACATCGACGCCGCTCGGCCGTTCACCGCGGAGCCCGACCTGTTCGCGGCGCCGCTGGTGCAGCAGCGCGACGGGTCGTGGGTGCTCGTCGGGTTCCGCAACCTCGAACCCAAGGGCATCGACGCGTTCGAGATCATCGACCCCGTCCCGGTCACCCTCGACGCCGACGGCTACCTCGTCGCCCACTGACCACACCCGGAGGTATGCCGCGTGGCCGAGCCGGCTTCGCGGCATACCGTTGGCTGCCCCAGGAAAATCGGGGGCGCGGGGGTGCGGCCGTGTCTAGGGTCGCCAGCATGTTCATCCGCCAGGAACGCCCCTCCGACGCCGATGCCATCCGGGCGCTGCACCGCCTCGCCTTTGCAACGCCGGCGACCGACGAGGCGCCGGCCCGTGACGGACAGGTCGAGGCCAACCTGGTCGATGAGCTGCGGGCCGAGGGCGACCTCGTCCCCGCGCTGTGCCTGGTCGCCGAACGCGACGGAGTCGTCGTCGGCCACGTCGCCGTCAGTCGCGGGACGGTGGACGATGCCCCCGCGAGAGTGGTCGCCATCGGTCCCCTTGGAGTGCTCCCCGTCGTCCAGAACGCAGGCGTCGGGTCGGCGCTGATGCACGCATCCATCGCCGCGGCCGACGCACTCGGCGAGCGCGCGATCATCCTGCTCGGCCACCCGACGTACTACCCGCGGTTCGGGTTCGGGCCTGCCGTCGACCACGGCATCACCCCGCCCCGGGACTGGGGTCCGGCCTACTTCATGCTGCGCACGTTGGGCGCCTGGGGCGACGGCCTCACCGGGGCGTTCCGCTACGCGCCGGCCTTCGAGCGACTCGACGACTGACCCCGTGGCGCGTTGTCCAGGGCGGGCGGCGGCAGGGGGCGAGAGGCGGTGGCGGGTCAGTCTCCGGTGCGGCCGTCGGCGAGCTCGCGCAGGATGTCGAGGTGGCCGTTGTGGCGTGAGTTCTCCTCGATCAGGTGCAGGATCACCCACCGAAGCGTGGGGTGCTCACCGGACCGGAACGCTGTCGCCGAGCGGTCGTCGAGGTCCAGCCCCGCGATGAGGGCGTCGGTGCGCACCGCCTGCTCGGCGTACTCCGCCAGGGTCTGGGCAAGGGGAGTCGTGGCACCGAGGCTGAACTCGCGGTCGGGCTCCTCATCGGTCCACGGGCCGAGGTCGGGACCGCCGACGAAGCGGTTCTCGATCCACGAGTGCTCGACCCAGCGCAGGTGGTTGACGACCCCGCCGAGCGTCATCAGGGGCGACGTGGGCAACGCGGCCCGGCCCACGTGCTCCTGGGCGAGGTCTCGGCACTTCTCGGCAGCGGTGTCGCGGGTGTACTGGAGCATCGCCAGCAGCGTCGAGCGCTCGTCCCCCGAGAACGGTTCTCGGGTCAAGCGCAACTTTCCTGCTAAACCCGATAAAGGGGGCGGCGGGTGGGGGCTAGTTGAGGTTGAACCCGTGCTCCGGCGACGGCGGCACCACACCGAGCCTGGCCGCCAGCTGTCCTTCGCGCCTGACCAGTCGGAGGCCGAGCCGGAGCCGCGTCTCGGCGTCGTCGGCCGCGAGCAGCTGTTGGCGCTCGCCGAGGTCGAGCCCCACCGCTGCGCCCACGGCATACGAGAGCTCCACGGGGTCGGTGGGCCACTCGGGCTCCTCGGCACCCACGGTCCGTGCGTACCCGTGCAAGGCCCGCCGCAGCCGCCGGGCCAGGCGTGCGACCTCCTCGGCGTCCCCGATGGGCTCCTCCAGCAGGGTCACCTCACCCATCAGGTATGCCGTGCCGGCACCTGCCACGATCGCGTCCAGGCGGAAGCGCCGGACCCCCCTGCTGAGCACGACGTAGCGACCGTCTCCGACCGGGGCGGCATTCGTCAGCCGGGCCAGGCAGCCGACGTCGTGCAGGTCGTGCACCGAGTCGGGGCCGACCTCATGGCCCTGGCGGATCGCCACGACGCCGAACTCGGGAACCTCCATGGCGTTCACGAGGTCGCTGAGCAGCTCGACGTAGCGCGGCTCGAAGACCTGGAGCGGCAACCCGGCGCCCGGCACCAGGACGGTGCCGAGGGGAAAGAGCGGAACCCGCGCCATATCGTCACGGTAAATGCCCACGACCCGGCGCAACACCCCCTCGCAGAGGAGGGCCACTAGGCTGCCAACCGTGTCGCCCTACGTCGTCATCGCCGCAGTGGTCGCCGTCGGCCTGCTGCTCTTCGTGGCCGCGATGGGCGCCCGGGCACTGCTGGCTCCGAAGGCCCCGACCCGGGCGAAGCTGACGACCTACGAGTCCGGGGTCGATCCGGTCGGTCGGGACTGGGCCCAGACCCAGGTGCGCTACTTCGTCTACGCCTTCCTCTACGTCATCTTCGCGGTCGACGCCGTCTACCTGTTTCCCTGGGCCCTCGTCGTCCGGAGCAACCTGGGGGCGGTGTCGCTGCTCGAGATCGCGGTGTTCATCGGGATCCTGCTCGTGGGACTCGTCCACGCGGCACGGCGCGGCCTGCTGAGGTGGCTGTGATGGCGACGACCCCCCTGCCCATGCCCCGGGTCGGTCCCGCCACCGACCTCGCGCCGCAGCCGATCCGGGTGGTGCTCAACTGGGGACGCCGCTACTCGCTCTGGGTCTTCAACTTCGGCCTCGCGTGCTGTGCGATCGAGTTCATCGCCGCCTCGATGGCCCGGCACGACTTCATCAGGCTCGGTGTCATCCCGTTTGCCCCCGGTCCGCGGCAGGCCGATCTCATGGTCGTGTCGGGCACCGTGACCGACAAGATGGCTCCGGCCGTCCGACGGCTCTACGACCAGATGCCCGAGCCCAAGTACGTCATCTCTTTCGGTGCCTGCTCCAACTCCGGCGGCCCCTACTGGGACTCCTACTCCGTCACCAAGGGTGTCGACACCATCATCCCGGTGGACGTCTACGTCCCCGGCTGCCCGCCCCGACCCGAGGCGCTCCTCCAGGGCATCCTCAAGCTGCAGGAGAAGATCGCAGCAGAGACCCTGTCCACCAAAGGAATTCGCGCGAAGTATGCCGGGCACCGCCTCGCGTCAGCGGGCGAGGTCAAGCGACCGTTGGTGCAGCCCCCGACCAAGGACGCCTCGTGAGCGGCCCGAGCCGCGTGAGCGACCCAAAGCCCGCGAGCGACCCCAGTGCCCTCGAGCGCGCCGAGGTCGACCCCGCCGACTGGGTGGCGACGATCGCCGCGGCCCGCGACGCGGCCTACACCTTCTTCGACTGGCTCACGGCGGTCGACCAGAGCGACGACGCGCTGGCCCCGGGCCTCGACGTCGTGTGTCACCTCATGGACGGGTCCTCGCCAGGGGCGTTGCGGCGCAAGCTGTTTCGCACTCGCGTTCCGAATGGCGCCAGCCTGGGCAGCCTGACCGGCGTGTTCCGCGGGGTGGCGTGGCACGAGCGCGAGACGCACGAGATGTTCGGTCTCGACTTCGAGGGTTTCGACGACGGCACCGGCCTGGGTCTGCGCCCGCTGCTGCTTCCCGACGGGTTCGAGGGCACGCCCCTGCGCAAGTCGTTCGTGCTCGCGGCTCGGGCCTCCAAGCCGTGGCCGGGGGCCAAGGAGCCGGGCGAGTCCGAGCACGCCAGGCCGACTGGTCGGCGCCGGGTGTCCGCCCCCGGCGTGCCCGACCCCGAGTGGGGGCCGCGATGAGCGACGCCGTCGAGGTGACGTTGCGGGCGGTGGGGGTGCTGGCTGCCTTCCTCGTGCTGCCGCTCCTCGTGGGCCAGACCGAGCACAAGGTGATGGCCCACATGCAGGGCCGGCTCGGCCCGATGTATGCCGGTGGCTTCCACGGGTGGGCGCAGCTGGTGGCCGACGGGCTCAAGTTCGTGCAGAAAGAGGACATCACGCCTGCCGCTGCGGACAAGCGGATCTTCCGGTTCGCGCCGGCAGTCGCCCTGGTGCCCTATCTCGTTGCGCTGGCAGCGATTCCGCTCAGCCCCGACCTGGTCGCCGCAGACCTTCCAGCGTCGGCGGTGTTCGTCCTCGCGGTGACCGCGGTGGGCATCCTCGGCACCCTCATGGCTGGCTGGGCCAGCGCCAACAAGTACTCGCTGCTGGGCGCGATGCGTGCCGCGGCGCAGCTGCTCTCCTACGAGCTGCCGATGGTGCTCGCCGTCGCCAGCGTCTGCCTCGCGGCCGGTTCGCTGTCGCTGTCCGGGATCGCTGCCGCCTGGTCTCCCTGGTGGCTGGTCTTCCAGCTGCCGGGAGCCATCGTGTTCCTCGTGTCGGCCGTCGCCGAGCTCCAGCGGCCGCCGTTCGACATGCCGGTGGCCGACTCGGAGATCGTCTTCGGCGCCTACACCGAGTACACCGGCCTGCGGTTCGCGTTCTTCCTGCTGGGTGAGTACGCCGGGATCGTCGTGATGTCGCTCCTCTTCGCGGTGCTCTACCTCGGCGGCTGGCAGGGGCTCTTCAGCGACCAGCTCGGCTGGCTGTGGACCCTGCTCAAGGGGTTCTGCATCGCGGTGGTCGTGATCTGGCTGCGGGTCGCCTGGCCCCGCCTGCGCGAGGACCAGCTGCAGCGGCTGGCCTGGCTGGTCCTGGTCCCGCTGGCGCTGGCCCAACTTGCCATCACTGGTGTCTGGGTGGTGACCACGACGTGAAGCGGACAGCGAGGCGAGGACACGAGCGAGGTACGAGCGAGGTACGAGCGAGGCCCGGAGCAAGCGCGGAAGCGAGCCATGGTCATGAGTGAAGAGGCGAAGAAGCCGGGCGGGATCGGCATACCCGGCATCCTCAAGGGCCTGGCCGTCACGGCCCGGACCATGGCCAGGCCGACCCACACCGCTGAGTACCCCGACGCGCAGCCGCACCTGCCGCCCCGCAGCCGCGGCGTCATCGCGCTCCTGGAGGAGAACTGCACCTCGTGCATGCTCTGCGCCCGCGAGTGCCCCGACTGGTGCATCTACATCGACTCGCACAAGGAGACGATTCCCGCCACGACCCCCGGTGGGCGTGAGCGCCAGCGCAACGTCCTCGACCGGTTCGCCATCGACTTCAGCCTCTGCATGTACTGCGGCATCTGCATCGAGGTCTGCCCGTTCGACGCGCTGCACTGGAGCCCGGAGTTCGAGTACGCCGAGCTGGACATCCGTGACCTCCTGCATGAGAAGGACCGGCTCGGCCAGTGGATGCCCACCGTGCCGCCACCCTCGGCGCTCGACGAGCACTCGGCCGAACCCGCGGAGATCGGAGCCACGACCCGACCCGGTCGGCTGGTGCGCTCCACGCCGACCCGCCCTGCCCCCGCCCGGGTCACTCCGACTGGGTCGGAGTCAGCGCCGGAGACCGGGGAATGACGGCTCTGGACCTGGCCTTTGCCGCGGTCGGGCTGATCACCGCCGCCAGCGCGCTGCTCGCCGTGACGACGCGCCACGTCGTCCATGCCGCCCTGTGGCTGGTGGTCTGCCTCGGAGCCGTGGCCGGCTGCTACCTCGTCCTGGGCGCGGAGTTCGTGGCGCTCGTGCAGCTGCTGGTCTATGTCGGCGCGATCGTCGTGCTCGTGCTGTTCGCCCTCATGCTGACCCGCGCGCCCATCGGGCCCAACCGCGAGATCAGCACCAGCCGCCTGCACCGGGTGCTCGCGGCAGTGCTGGGGGCCGGCATCACCGCGCTGCTGGCTGCCGCCCTCCTCCCCATCGCGGGTCCGGCCGTCGAGCGCCAGGAGAGCTCGACCACGCAGGTCGCTGAGCAGCTCTTCGGCACCTGGGTGTGGCCCTTCGAGGTCCTGTCCCTCCTGCTGCTGGTCGCCCTGATCGCCGCCATGGCGGTGTCGCGGATGACCCGCCCCGACCGTGCCGCCGACAGTGCCGCCGACCGTGCCGGAGACCAGGCAGGCTCCGACCAGGCCGCTCAGGAGTCCGCATGATCCACCTCGCGGGGCCCTACCTGCTCGCCGCCGTGCTCGCCGGCATCGGGGCGTACGGCGTGTTGGCGCGGCGCAACGCCGTGCTCGTCCTGATCGGGGTCGAGCTCATCCTCAATGCCGCCAACGTGCTCCTCGTCTCCGTCGCCGCCGCGGGTGGCGACCGCTGGGCCGCGGGCAACGTGCTTACGCTGTTCGTGATCACGATCGCGGCCGCGGAGGTCGTCGTGGCGCTCGCCGTGGTCCTCGCGGTCTACCGGCTGCGCGGCGACATCGATCTCAACGAGCCGATCAGCGACGGGGCGGACGAGGTGAGGTCATGAGCGCCGCGGCTGCCCGGTTCGTCGTCCTCATCCCGGCCGTCACGGCCCTCGTCGTGCTGCTGCTGGCCCGCCGTGCCGACCCCCGCGCGGCCCGCCTCGTCGCCGTCGGGGCCTCCCTGCTCGCGGTCGTCGCGGCCCTGCTCCAAGTGGTCGCCGTGCACGGCTCGTCGAGGGTGACCATCGTCCACACGATCCCCGCCCTCGACGCGGGGGAGCTGCGAATCCCGTTGCAGCTGCAGGCAACTGCCGCGACCGCCCTCATCGCGCTGGTCGTGGCGATCGTCGGCTGGGCGGTGCAGGCCTTCGCCGGCTGGTACCTGCGCGAGGACGACCGCTACGGCATCTTCGCCGCCACGGTCTCACTGTTCACGGCAGGCATGCTCCTATCCGTCCAGTCCGCCGACCTCGTGCTCACCCTCGTGGGCTGGGAGGTGATGGGCTGGTGCTCCTACCTGCTCATCGGTCACTGGAGCCGCAAGGAGTCCGCCCGTCGCGCCGCGCTCAAGGCCTTCCTCGTCACCCGCCTCGCGGACGTCGGCTTCGTGCTCGGGGTGGTGATCCTCGCGGCGGGAGCCGGCTCCACGGCATACCCCCAGGTGCTCCAGGCCTGGGCCGCGACGGACTGCCCGGACGGGGGCGCGTGCCTCGCACCGAACGCGACCCTGCGCACCGCTGCCATGGTGCTGCTCGTGATCGGCATCCTCGGCAAGTCCGGCATGGTGCCGTTCCACGACTGGCTCCCCGACGCGATGGAGGGCCCGACCCCCGCGTCCGCCCTCATCCACGCGGCGACCATGGTCGCGGCCGGCACGTTCGTCCTCGCACAGCTGTTCGACGTCCTCGCGGCCAGTGAGGGCGCGCGCTGGGTCCTCGCGCTCAGCACCGCCGTGACGATGGTGTATGCCGCCGGGCTGGCGTTCGGGCAAAGCGACCTCAAGCGGCTGCTCGCCTACTCGACCCTCAGCCAGGTTGCCCTGATGCTCTCCGCCCTGGCGGTCGCCCCCGTCGACGAGGGTCCGGGCGCCGGCGTGTTGCACCTCTACTCGCACGCGTTCTTCAAGGCCCTGCTCTTCCTCGCGATCGGCTGGCTGAGCGTGACGGTCGGGGGCACGGCGGCCGCGACGATGCGCGGCGGCCTGCGCGGTCACCTGTTCATCCGCCCGGCGATGTTCGTCGGGCTGCTGGCCCTCGCCGGGGTGCCTCCGCTCGTCGGGTTCGTCTCCAAGGAGCACGTCCTCGCTGCGGCCGAGGCAGGGGCGGCCGACGGACAGGCGCGCGCGTGGATCGTCCTGCTCGCGGGCCTTATGACCGTCGTCCTCACCGCGGCCTACTGCATGCGCGCGTGGATCGTCCTGGACGACCTCGCCTCCGCCGACATCGCGCGCCACGAGGCCGACACCGCCAGCTTCCCCGTGAGCGCGGCGGTGACGGTCCTGACCATCCTGACCGTCGTCGGTGGGCTGGTCGTCTTCACGCCGCTGCTGGACCTCGGCGGTCACATCGGGTGGCTCGTGGCGCTGCTCAGCGTCCTGCTGATCGTCGGAGCCGGGCTGGCCGTGCGTTCGCTCGCCGGCGGTGCGGATCCGGCCGTGCGGGTCGTCGGTGCCCGGATCCCGTCGTTCGACAACGGTTTTGGGGTCGACCGGCTCTATGTCGACTACGTCGCCCGGCCCGTCGTCGCGCTCGCGCACCTCGTGGTCTTCCTCGACCGCGAGGTCGTCGACGCCTACGTGCGCGGTGCGGCCGCGGCAACCCGGCTCGGCGGCACGGGTGGACAGCGGGCCCACCGCGCCGAACGCGCGGCCTCCGGGTTGGCCTGGGTCGTCGCCGGTGTGGTTGCCGTCGCCCTCGCGGGGGTGACGCTGTGGTGATCCTGGTCAGCCTCGTCGTCCCGGCAGCGGTCGCCGTCTGGCTGCTCGCCGGTGGCCGCGCCGTCTCCCACCGCTCCGCCAACCTCCTGGCCAGCGCCGCGAGCGTGGTCACGCTGGCCGCGGTGATCGTGGCCGTGATCGTGCGTCCCACGGTCGACCGCGCCTGGGTCCCCTCGCTCGGTCTGCGCTGGCAGCTCGCCGTCGACGGCATCAGTGCACCGCTGTTGCTGCTCACCGCGATCCTCGGTGTCGGCGTGGTGCTCCACACCCTCGACCGGCCGCCCCAGGGCGGCACGACCGCCGCCTTCCACGCCTGCCTGCTCCTCGTCGAGTTCGGCGCGCTGGCGACCTTCTACGCCCGCGACGCGGTCCTGTTCTTCGTCGCCTTCGAGCTCGTCCTCGTGCCCATGTGGGTCCTCATCACCCGGTTCGGCGACGCCCACGACGCCGACGCCCGCGCCGACGCCGGGGGCCGGTTCGTCCTCTACACCGCGTTCGGCTCGACCCTGATGCTCGTCGGCATCCTGGCGCTGGTCGCCAAGGCGGGCACGTCCGACCTCGACGTCCTCGCCCAAGGTGGCGGCCACGGCATACCCGTCGGCACCCAGACCCTCGTTGCGGCTCTCCTCGTCGCCGGGCTCGCGGTCAAGGTGCCGGTCTTCCCGGTGCACACCTGGCTCCCACCGGCGCACACCACGGCTCCGACCGCCGGGTCGGTCCTGCTGGCGGCCGTCCTGCTCAAGATGGGCACCTACGGCCTGGTCCGGCTGCCACTCGCCTCGGTCCCCGACGGCTTCGCCAGGGTCGCGCCGGTGCTGGCCGTCCTCGGGGCCGTCGGCATCCTCTGGGGAGGGCTGGCCTGCCTCGTCGAACGCGACCTCAAGCGGCTCATCGCCTACTCCTCGGTCGCCCACATGGGGTTCGTCGTCCTCGGCCTGTCCAGCGGCACCCGCACCGGGCTTCAGGCGGCCCTGTTCGCCAACGTCGCCCACGGCGTCATCTCGGCCCTCCTGTTCGTCGTCGTCGGCGGGCTCAAGGAGCGGTGGGGAAGCGCCGACCTCGAGACCGCCCGCGCCGCCCTGCGCGAGGTCACCCCGCGGCTCGGGTTCGCCCTCCTCCTCGGACTGGCCGCCTCTCTCGGCCTGCCCGGCCTGGCGGGTTTCTGGGGCGAGTTCCTCAGCGTGTATGCCGCGTGGTCGCCCGCCGCCGACCGTCCCGAAGGGCTGTTCCGCACCCTGGCCGTCGTCGCCGCGGTCGGCACGGTCCTCGCGGCCGCCTACGCGCTGCGCGTCGCGCGCACCGTGTGGGCGGGGGAGCGCACGACGCCCGTCATCGACGACAGCCGCGACAGCGAGTGGGACGTCATCGCCGTCCTCGTGCTGGGGGTGCTGGTGCTCGGGATCGCACCCGGACCCCTGCTGGCCATGACGGGCGACGCGGTGACCACGATCATCGGGGCCGCACCATGATCGCCACGACCGTAGCGGTGGCGGCCGTGTCCACGACGATGCCCGCCGCGACCAGCCTGGTGAGCTTCGACTGGTCGGTGCTCGGGCCGGTGCTCGTCCCGGCCCTCGGTGCGGTGGCCGTGCTGGTCCTGGACGTCATCGCCCCGCGCCTGGTCCGGTTGCACGCCGCCATGGGCCTGCTGGCCCTCGCTGCAGGCATCGCCCTGGCCGTCCCCGGCGCCCTGCGGGCGGGCGACGACCCACTCCGCACGCTCTGCCTGCCGGCCCCCGACGGCGCCTGCCTCTTCGAAGCCGGGCCGCTCGCCAGCGCCCTGCAGCTCGGCGCCCTCGGGTCCGCGCTCGTAGTGCTCCTGCTGAGCTGGCCGGGCACCGATCCGCGAGAGCACCTGCGGGGCGGCCCGGCTGTCCTCGTGTCCCTGGTCCTGGCGGCCACGGCCGGCGCCGCAGGGGTGGCCGCGGCCCACGACCTCGGCTCCTGGCTGGTCTGCCTCGAGCTCGCGACCCTGCCCGCCATCGCACTGGTCGCGCTGCGCGGCGACGCACCGGCCGGGCGCGGGGCCCTCGCCCTGCTGACCACGTCCCTGGTGTCGTTCGCGATGGTCGTCCTCGGCGCCGCCCTGTGGCTGGTGTCGACCGGCGAGGCGGTGTTCGCGCCGGGTGCCGCCGCCGATGCGCTCGCCGAGCCGGAGCGACGGGTCGTACTGCTCCTCGCGGCCCTGCTGCTGCTCGCAGGTCTGGGCTTCAAGCTCAGCCTCGTGCCCTTCCACGTCTGGACGCCGCAGGCCTACGCCGGGTCCACCGAGCCGGTGGCAGCCTTCCTCGCAGCCACCTCCAAGGTGGCGGCGCTGGCCGCTCTGCTGGTCGTCGTCCAGGCCCTCGTGGGGGCCGGTGCCCCGGTCATCGTGGGCGTCGGCATTCTCACCGCGGTGTCGATGACCCTCGGCAACGTCCTCGCCCTCGTCCAGGACGACCCCGTGCGACTGCTGGCGTGGTCCACGGTCGCCCAGGCGGGGTGGGTGGTGCTGCCGCTGTCTGCCCTCAACGATCGGGCCGCGGCCGCGTCAGGTGGCTACCTGCTGGCCTATGTGATTGCCACGCTGGTCGCGTTCGTCGTGGTGCACGTCGTGACCTCGACCCCGCGCCTTCGTGGCGCCGTGGACCTCGGACGCACGCTCACGGCATACACCGGTTTGCTGCGGGCCCACCCGCTGCTGGGTGGAGCGCTGGGTCTCGCGCTGCTCTCGCTGGCCGGCCTCCCGCCGGGGGTGGTCGGCCTCATCGCCAAGGTGGTGGCCCTGCGGCCCGTGGTCGGGGAGGGGCAGTGGGCGCTGGCCGTGGTCGCCGTCCTCAACGCGGTGATCGGCGTCGCGGTCTACCTGCGCTGGTTCGCCGTGCTGCTGCGCGACCCCGAGGAGGGCCCTGCCCGGCCCGTCATCCGCAGGATCCCGCGTCCCGCGCTCGCCGCCCTGGTGCTGGCCGGACTCGCGCTCGTGGCCACCAGCGTGATGCCCCAGCTGCTGTTCGGCCTGCTGGGCTGAGGGCCACGCCGACAGCGCTGGAGCAGCGCTGGAGCAGCGCTGGGATGGCGCCGGGACGGCGCTGGATCGGGAACGCGAGCACGGAAGGGAGCGTTGAGGCAGACATGCACAACCATTTCAACGGGCTCAAGACCGCAGCCCTCTTCGGCGGCATCTTCGCCCTCCTCCTGGCCATCGGCGGCGTCATCGCCAGTTCTACCGGCAGTCCCGCCTTCATCTGGCTGTTCGCCCTGCTCGGCGTCGGCATGACCGCCTACGGCTACTGGAACTCCGACAAGCTCGCGATCAAGGCGATGCACGCCTACCCGGTCAGTGAGGCCCAGGCGCCCGGGATGTACCGCATCGTCCGCGAGCTCTCCACCGCCGCAGGCAAGCCGATGCCCAAGCTCTACATCAGCCCCACCGCGGCGCCCAACGCCTTCGCCACCGGCCGCAACCCCGAGAACGCCGCCGTGTGCTGCACTGAGGGCATCCTGGGACTGCTCGACGAGCGTGAGCTGCGCGGGGTCCTCGGGCACGAGCTGATGCACGTCTACAACCGCGACATCCTCACCGGCTCGGTGGCTGCCGCGGTCGCCGGTGTGATCACCTCGGTGGCCCAGATGCTCATGTTCGCAGGCATGTTCGGCGGTGGCGGCAACGACGAGGATCGTCCCAACCCGATCGCGATGCTGGCCATGGCCCTGCTCGCGCCGTTCGCCGCGATGATGATCCAGATGGCGATCAGCCGGACCCGCGAGTACGACGCGGACGAGGACGGCGCCACCCTCACCGGCGACCCGCTGGCGCTCGCGTCGGCACTGCGCAAGCTCGAGACGGGGGTCGCCAACGCCCCGCTGCAGCCGACCCCGGCCATCCAGAACTCCAGCCACATGATGATCGCCAACCCGTTCCGCCCCCAGGACGTGTCGCGCTTCTTCTCCACCCACCCCCCGATGACCGAGCGGATCGCCCGGCTCGAGGCCCAGGCCTCCGGGTTCCGTCAGCGCTGAGAGAAGGCCCTCCGCGTGCTCGGCGACGGGGTCTGGACGACCTCTTCGCAAGACTCGCGGGGGGCTGGGAATGAAAGTCTGGCCGATACGCGTTACGATGGCTGCAGTTGCAGTTCCTCGTGTGAGTGGGCCCGCCAAGCGCGGGCCTTTTCTTTAAGCGGTGTATTCCGTGTCGTGGTGATGTCGCAGCTGGTGGTCCGCATCCGCGGCCACATCGGCCAATTAGGAAAAGAGTTATCCCATGGCACAGGGAACAGTGAAGTGGTTCAACGCTGAGAAGGGCTTCGGCTTCATCGAGCAGGACGGCGGCGGCGCCGACGTCTTCGTGCACTACAGCGCGATCGAGTCCGGCGGCTACCGCTCGCTCGACGAGGCACAGCGCGTGGAGTTCGACATCACGCAGGGCCCGAAGGGTCCCCAGGCGGAAGTTAGCGCCGCCGGATCGCGGCGCTAACTCGCCTTTTGCATGAGAGAGCGGCGGGGACGGTATGCCGCGTGGTCACCCGCACGGGCCACGCGGCATACCGACGGTGTTGGTCGGTGCAGTGTCAGAGGCCCAGCAGTGTCAGAGACCCAGGGCCGCCATCGCGCGCAGGGCCATCGCCGCCTCGCCGAGGGCGTTCGGGTGCACCGGCACGGTGTTGGTGCCGAACAGGACCGGCTCGACCCAGCGCGTGCCGATCGGCTGGCACGCGTCACGGCCGGTCGCCGACATGTCGACGAAGGTGGTGCCGGTCTCGGCGGCAGCCCGCTTGATGACCGCGTTGACGTGCGCCTGGATGTTGTAGACGTAGGGAACGTCGCCGTAGGCGATGGGCATCTGGGCGAAGCATCCCCGAGTGGGCGGCAGGATGTTGGGGTATCCCAGGATGGCCACCTCGGCGTTGGGAGCCTTGGCGTGGATGTCGCGCAGGGCCTTCTTCACGGCCGGGTAGGTCTTGGTGTCGATCAGGTTGTCGTAGTAGCTGCCGAACCAGTTCTTGCACGGGCTGCCGAAGCCGAAGGTCAGCATGCCCTTGGTCCCGCAGGTCACGATCGCGCCGAGGAAGACCTGGCTGTCGTTCCCACCGATGGTGAGGGTGACCAGGTCGGCGTCGGACCTCACGGCGTTGAGCTGCGCCGGCACGCCGAGGTACTGCGAGGTGTAGAAGTGCCGGGTCTCGGCCGCGGTGCACGTGACGTCCTTGAGGTATGCCCCCGTGGCCGACGCGATGAGTCGTGGGTAGTTCTTGGTCGTGCGGACGCAGAGCGGCGACGCCGAGTAGTCGATGGGCAGGATGCCCGCCCCGGCGGAGTAGCTGTCGCCCAGGGCTACGTAGTTGAAGGGGCCGTCGTTGAGGGTGTCGGCGGTGAGGGAGGTGGCCGCGCTCGCCGGTGCGGCGGTGGCGACAACAGTGAGAGCGGTGGCAAGGGCGGCAGCCCCAGCCAGTCCCCGGCTCAAGGTAGAACGCATCGAAACAACTCCTTTGTTGTTACTGTGGGTAAGTTACTCAACGGTAGGAAATTGGCAGCACAGGGCCGAACCAGGCAAGAAGCGCTGCTGGTTGAATCGGTCACATGCCTTCCCTCACCCGGGCTGACGCCCGAGAGCGTTCTGCCCTCATCGACGTGACGCGGATGGAGGTCGATCTCGACCTCGACCGCGGGGAGGAAAGCTTCGAGTCGCGAGTTCGGATCTCGTTCTCCTGCAACACTCCTGGGCGCTCCACCTTCCTCGACGTCCATCCCTCGGAGTTGCGGTCGCTGACGCTCAACGGCACCCCTGTCGATGGTGAAGGCCTCCGGGACGGGCGCATCGAGCTCGCGGGTCTCGCGGCCGAGAACGTCCTCGAGGTAGAGACGCTGATGGCCTTCAGTCGTGACGGTCAGGGGCTGCACCGGGCGGTCGACCCGGCCGACGGTGAGCACTACGTCTATGGCCACCTGTTCCTCGACGCAGGCCCGCGGGTGTTCGCCTGCTTCGACCAGCCCGACCTCAAGGCGCCCTACGTCGTCACCGTCACCGCGCCCGAGCACTGGATCGTGCTCGGCAACGGTGCGGCCACGCGGGTGGGTCCGGGGAGGTGGGAGCTGGCCGAAACCCAGCCACTGGCAACGTATTTCGTGACGGTCTGCGCTGGTCCCTACGCCTCCGTGCGCGACGAGCACGACGGCATACCGCTCGGGATCCATGCGCGGGCCTCGCTCAGGGAGCACCTCGAGCGAGAGGCGCCACAGATGCTCGAGGTGACCAAGGCGAGCTTCGACTACTACCACTCGCTCTTCGGGATCCGCTATCCGTTCGGGGAGTACCACCAGGTGTTCGTGCCGGAGTTCAACGCCGGAGCCATGGAGAACCCGGGCTGTGTGACCTTCCGGGACACGATGATCTTCCGGGGGGCTGCCGCGCGCGACGAGGTGCTGTCCCGCACCAACACGATCACCCACGAGATGGCGCACATGTGGTTCGGCGACCTCGTCACCATGCAGTGGTGGGACGACCTCTGGCTCAACGAGTCGTTCGCCGAGTACATGTCGCACCGCACCTGCGTGGAGGCCACGGAGTTCACCGACGCCTGGATCGACTCGACGATGGCCCGCAAGGGCTGGGGGTATGCCGCGGAGCGAACCCCCTCGACGCACCCCGTGGCCGGGTCCGCCGCGCTGGACACCCAGGCGGCGCTGCAGGACTTCGACGGGATCTCGTACGCCAAGGGAGCGGCCACGCTGCGCCAGCTGATCGCCCACATCGGTGACGATGCGTTCATCGCCGGGGTGTCGGCCTACCTGCGTGAGCACTCGTTCGGCAACGGGACGCTGGCGGACTTCATGGGCTTCATGGAGCGGGCGTCCGGTCAGTCGCTCTCGGCGTGGAGCCGGGCCTGGCTGCTCACGGCCGGCCTCGACGTGCTCTCGGTCGACCCGGGCACGGGCGTCGTCGACCGGGCCGTGCCACCACGGTTTGCGGCGGACCGGCCGCACACGATGGATGTCGCAGGGTTCACCCGTGGCGTCGAGGTGTTCCGCGTCCCGGTGACCGTGACGCAGGACCGCACGACCGTCGAGGCGCTGCGCGAGGCGCCGGCTGCCGAGCTGGTCGTGCCGAACGCCTCCGACCTGACCTGGGCCACGGTGACCCTCGACCCGGCTTCCGTCGCCGCCGTGCCGACTGCCTTGGCGGCGGTGCCCGACACGCAGGCCCGGGCCGTGGTGTGGATCGCCCTCCTCGACGGGGTCTGCCTCGGCACGGTCGACCCACGGGTCCTCGTCCGGACGTTCGGAAACGCCTGGCCGGCCGAGGACAACGACTCGGTGCTGAGCCGGACCGCACTGGCGCTCCTGGCCCGGTTCGTCCCGACCTTCCTGCCGCCCGACGAACACGCCTGGGCCGAGCAGGTGGTCGCCGACGCCGCCGGACAGCTGCTGAGATCGGCGGACCCGGGATCGACCCGTGCCCTCGTCGCGGCCCGCACGGTCGCCCGGTCCACGGCAGACGAGTCCCTGCTCCGCGCCTGGGCCGCGGGCAAGGACCGACCAGCGGGACTGGAGGAGGACTCGGACTTCGGCTGGATCGCGGTGCGCAACCTCGCCTCCCGAGGCCTGGTCGACCGCGACTTCGTCGAGGGCCGGCGCGCCGAGGACGACACGCTCCAGGGCCGCCTCAACGCGCTGTTCGCCAGCGCGTCGATGCCGTCGGCCGACGCGAAGGCCTGGGCCTGGGACGAGCTGACGACCAACCGGTCGCGCTCCAACTACGAGCTCAACGCCCTGGCCCAGGGGTTCTGGCTCGCCGACGACCTCGACGTCGTGCGGCCCTATGCCGAGCGCTATTTCACGGAGGTCCCTGCCATGACCGCCTGGGTCGGGGAGGACGCGATCGCCCGCGTCGCGACGCTCGCCTATCCCGCGCGGATCGTGGAGGAGGCGACGGCTGCGCTCAGTGCTGCGGCAGTGGAGGGCGGCGGACTCAGCGTGGGGGTGCGACGCAGCGTGGTCGACGCCGAGTCCGAGCTCCGCGAGGCGCTGCGCTCGCGGGCCACCTTCGGCTGAGCCCGGCCGCTGCCGTTCGAGAGTGCAGGTATGCCGCCTGCTCAGGGCCGGGCGGTGGGCAGGTAAGGAGTTGGTCTAGAACCCACCGGACGGCCCACGGTCGCTGCTATGTTCCGCCCGATTTGTTCATACAGACACCGGCGGAAGGCAAGCGGCTCATGCGCGCAGCATTCGGGCGGGTCGGGGGGATCGTGCTGGCGGCTGCGCTGGCAACCGGGGTCCTTGCCGCACCCGCGCAAGCAGAACCATCGACCATCTCGGGGACCATCACGGCGGCAGCCACGGGGGAGGGCCTGCAGGGGTGCGTGAGCGTCTACGACCTCGGGTACTCCTTCATCGCGTCGGGCTGCACCGACGACAGCGGTCAGTGGACCGCCGAGGGAGTGGACACGGGCGTCGGCTACAAGGTCGAGGCCTACGCGTTCGACTCGCTCTACAAGGGGCAGTGGAGCGGCGGAGCCGGCTCGTTCGAGGAGGCCGCAGTCGTCGAGGCCCCGGCCCACCTCGACTTCCCGCTCGAGTACGCCCACGAGGTCGGTGACTCGAGCCTGTCCGGGACGATCACGGCCGAGGACACCGGAGCCCCGCTCCAGGCCTGTGTGTCGATGACCGACGAGGCCGACACCTACATCGCCTCGACGTGCACGGCAGAGGACGGCACCTGGACGGTGGGCGGCCTGGTCGCCGGTGCCGGCTACAAGGTCGAGTTCGAGGCCTATGACGACGTGCACGTGGGCGAGTGGGCCAACGACGCCACGTCCTACGCGGACGCAGACCTCATCACCGCACCCGCCACGGTGGACGCAGCCCTCGCCACCGGCGGGCACCTGCAGGGGACACTCACCCGTGCGGACGGGCAGCCCGCGGAGGGGGCCAGCGTCTCGATCTCGAGCTCCACCGACGACGGCTCCACCGCCGCGTTCGCGTATACCGACCAGGACGGCGCCTGGACCGCGTTGGTGCGGCCCGGCGAGTATGTCGTCAACTTCGACTCATGGCCCGCGTACCAGTGGGCCTACGGCAAGACGTCGCGCGAAGACGCGGCACGCTTCACGGTCGCGGCGGGTGACTCCGTCAGGGTGGACGACCAGTTCCTCGCCGCGGCCAAGGTCCAGGGCACAGTGACCAGCGACGCGACGGGCGGTCCCGTCGAGGGTGCCTGTGTCGCGGTGCTCACGCCGACGCAGAACCCGGACGACAAGATGCAGGCAGGGGAGGGCTGCACAGGCCCCGACGGCACGTACTCGATCGACATCTCTGAGCCCGGCGAGTACATCGCCGCCATCTACGACCCGCAGGGGCGGTACGCCGGCGAGTACACCGGTGACACCCAGGTCATCGGCTCAGCGCAGACCTTTGTCGTCGACAGGGGTGCGCCGGCGACTGTCAACGCGTCAATCGCCAAGGGTGCCGTCATCACCGGGCTCGCGGTCGACGCCAAGTCGGGCGCTGCGATCCCGGAGGCCTGTCCGGGTGCGTACGCCGGCCACGCGGGCCGGTACGCCGAGTTCTCCGTTCCGGTGTGCAGCGGCGCCGACGGCCGCTGGACCATCAAGGGTCTCGCGGCGGGTGACTTCGCCGTGGTCCTGAGCGTCTACACCCAGCCACGCACCTACAGCGACACGTGGGCGTTCAAGGCGACCTCACAGGCATCAGCCGACCTCATCACCGTCGGCGCGGGCCAGACCAAGAAGGTCCGCAACGTCCAGCTGAAGCCGGGCGGCCGTATCTCGGGCCGGATCACCGACTACCAGGGGCAGCCGGTCGAGGGTGCCTACGTCAGCATCGACGGCGGCTATAGCGGGCGCGCCGGTGGGCCGAACGGGCCGACCTACGCGCAGACCGATGCGGACGGCAGGTACACGATCTACGGCGTGCCAGCCGGCGATCACACGGTCTTCGTGGAGCCCAACCAGTGGGGTGGGCTGGCGCCACTGTGGTCGGGCAACGCCGACCAGCGGGAGGATGCTGTCCCGCTGCGGGTCAAGGCGACCAGGACGGCGTCGTACGACGCGGTCCTGCAGCCCGGCGCCCGGATCAACGGCAGCGTCGTCACGGCCGATGGCCAGCCCACGACCGACTACTGGGTGGGCATCATCCGCACCACGTCGGGCGACTACATCGGTGACTTCGACGTCTACAACGGGAACACCTTCAGCTCGACGTACCTGCCACCGGGCGACTTCACCCTGGCGTTGACCCGGTACACCGAGGACGGCCAGGGCGAGACGGCCTGGTACGACTCGGCCACCTCCGAGGCCGACGCCACCACGGTGTCGCTGAGCCGCGGTGAGCAGCGAGAGATCACGATCCACCTCCCCTGAGGGGAACACCCCGCCAGGTATGCCGCCGTGCCCCACTGGGGCACGGCGGCATACCTCTGTCTGGGGGCAAGGCTCGGCCTGGAGAAGCGCGGCTCGTCGCGCGTCTGCGCAGGTCAGGGGGCTGATTGCCGGACGCTCAGTGGCCCATGCCGACCGTTTCGGGGCTACCATCGCAGGTGGCGAGGGCTTTTGCGATGTCAGTTGACGTTCACCTCCGTCTGCGGAGGTACGAATGGACATCCCAGGATGAACCGACTCGACGAGGGTGACACGCTCGGCGGTCGTTACGTGCTCGGTGCACGGATCGCGTCCGGCGGGATGGCCGACGTCTGGGCCGGCACCGACACCGTGCTGCAGCGCACCGTGGCAGTGAAGGTCATGCGTCCCGACACCGGACACGAGGAGCTCTTCGCCCTCCGGTTCCGTGACGAGGCCGTGCACTCGGCTGCCTTGCTGCACACCAACATCGCGACCTTGTTCGACTACGGCGAGGACGACGGTCTGGCCTTCCTCGTCATGGAACTCGTCAAGGGTGAACCGCTGTCCCTGCTCCTCAAGCGGCGCGCCCCGCTCGACCCGGCGGAGGTGCGCTCCCTCATCGGACAGGCCGCCCTCGCGCTCGGCGTCGCCCACGAGGCGCGGGTGATCCACCGCGACGTGAAGCCGGCCAACATCCTCGTCCGCCCCGACGGGCTCGTGAAGCTGACGGACTTCGGGATCGCGCGGGCCCTCGACGCCGCGGGCCACACCCGGGCCGGCGAGATGCTCGGCACCCCGGACTACCTCAGCCCGGAGCAGGCCCTGGGCCAGGCCGCGACGGGGGCCAGCGACCTCTACGCCCTCGGAGTGGTCGCGCACGAGATGCTCTCGGGGAGCAGGCCGTTCGACAGGGGGACCCCCGTCGCGACGGCCCTCAGCCACGTCAACGAACCGCCACCGCCACTGCCCGACGGTGTCCCCGAGGACCTCGCGTCTCTCGTGAGGGACTGCCTGGCGAAGGACCCCGCGGACCGTCCCGCCAACGCTCGCGAGGTCGCCTCCCGGGTGGGCATCGGCGACCACGAGATGGCCGGGCTGGCGCTGGGTCTGGCGAGCGCACTCGACAGCTGGTCCGAGGACGACTCGCCCAACACCGACGGCTCGGTCATCCGCTTCCCCGACCTGGGTGGTCCGACCATGGCCATGGAGGCCGAGCCCGGCAGCGCCTAGGACTCAGCGGTAGTTGGTGAACTGGATCGCGAAGTCGAGGTCGTCCTTGCCCTTGAGCAGCGCCTGCACTGCCTGGAGGTCGTCGCGCGACTTGCTGGTGACGCGCAGCTCGTCGCCCTGGATCTGGGACTTGACCGACTTGGGCCCCTCGTCGCGGATGATCTTGCCGACCTTCTTGGCGTTCTCCTGCGAGATGCCCTCCTGCAGGCCGAGCTCGAGGCGGTACTCCTTGCCGGAGAGCTGGGGGCCGCGCTCGGGGACGTCGAGGTGCTTGAGCGAGACCTTGCGCTTGACCAGCCAGGTCTGGAAGACGTCGAGGACGGCGTTGGCGCGCTCCTCGGTGTTGGCCTTGATGATCACCTTGTCCTCGCCGCTGGCCTCGATGGAGGCGCCGACGTTCTTGAAGTCGTAGCGCGTCGCCACCTCGCGCGAGGCGCTGTTGAGGGCGTTGGCGACCTCCTGGTGGTCGATCTTGCTGACGATGTCGAACGAGCTGTCGGCCATGGTGGCGTGTCCTTCCTGGGCGTCACGCGGTAGTCGCCGGGTCAGGCGACTACCGGTTTCGGCATTCGTGGGTGTCCTTGCTATCCTTCCACGCGCACCACGGCAGGTTGCCCGAGCGGCCAATGGGAGTGGACTGTAAATCCATCGCGAAAGCTTCGAAGGTTCGAATCCTTCACCTGCCACCACGTGCACAGAGGGCGCCTGACCTGCGGAAGCGCAAGTTGGGCGCCCTCTGTCTCTACCCGCTAGGGGTATCTGAGGCCGGAAGATTTACGGCCTTGTCGCCTGGCGTAACCTGCGCAAATGCTGGGTCTGTTTGGGCGCGCGGGGAATGGGCGGAGAAATCTGCGTTCCGAGGTGGATGCGGCCGCCCGCCGTCAGATAGGGCGAGGACGACTGAACCAGTGAGGTTGCTGCCAGATGTGTGCCCGCGGCTGAGGTCCGTGCGGGGCGACCTTCACGGCTTCTCCTTAGCGGGGCGCCTGCGCTGCCACGATTCAAGGATGTGTTCGTCCATCGCCTGCTCGGCTGCTTTTGCGTCACCGGCCAGGACTGCCTCGTGAACCCGTTGGTGGGCCTCGTGGGTCAACTGGATGTGCTCCCTGGAGGGGTCGCCGACGAAACGCATGCTGCGATAGGCCTCGACGGTCACGGTGTGGATCATGGCTCGCCCCAGACGATTTCGTGAGGCGGCCATGATCGCGTCATGGAAGGCCACATCAGCGGTCAGGTAGGCCGAGGCGTCGTCGATGCTGCCGTCGAGCGCAATCATGCACTCGGTGATTGCAGCTCGGTCGGCTTCCGTGGCGTTGGTGGCGGCCTGACCAGCCATCTGGGCTTCCAACGCCCGGCGAACGTCGACCAGGTCCTCCAGGATCGAGTTGCCAGCGTCGTGGCGAACAACGGCCGACAGCACTGTGGGGTTCAGCAGGTCCCAGTCGGCCAGGGGGCGGACCCGCGTCCCCTGACCCTGCTGGACCGTGACCAGGCGCATTGCCTCGAGTGCCTTCACCGCTTCGCGCACGACGGTGCGGCTCACACCGAAGGTCTGGCACAGCACCGGTTCGGTGGGCAGGCTGTCGCCGGTGACCAGTTCGTCGCTCACGATCCGGTCGACCAGCTCCTCGACCACGGCGGTGGCGAGACGACGCGGCCGGCGTGGCCACGGCGAGGACAGGTTTGCGCTCATGGCCGCAGCATAACCAGAAAAGCGTCTTGACAGAATACGTATGACGAATAATGATTAGGCCGTCGAGAGCGTGTCATCCGCAGGGTCCCCCGCGACCCGCACCAGCACACCCACCGCGCGGCCTGTGCCACTTGGTGGGCAAGGAAGGCAGTACCCATGAAGTTGGCACGCATCGGGGCCGCTGGCGCAGAGCGTCCCGCTGTCCAGGACGAGTCGGGGGCGTGGCGCGACCTCAGCAGCGTCATCGGCGACCTGGATGGCACGGTCCTGTCCGGGGGCCTCGACACGACCGTGGGGCGGGCACTGTCCGCCGGCGACCTGCCGGTGATCGACGGGTCCACTCGGTTCGGTCCCCCGCTGGCCAAGATCGGCAAGATCGTCTGTGTCGGGCTCAACTACCGCGACCACGCCGCCGAGACCGGTGCCGCCGTCCCGAGCGAGCCCGTGCTGTTCATGAAGGCTCCCGACACGGTGGTGGGGCCGGACGACGAGGTCCTCGTCCCGCGAGCCTCGGCGAAGACCGACTGGGAGGTGGAGCTCGCTGTGGTGATCGGCCGCGAGGCGGCCTACCTCGAGAGTCCTGCCGCTGCGGCAGCGCACATCGGCGGCTACGCCATCAGCCACGACGTCTCCGAGCGCGAGTTCCAGATCGAACGCGGCGGGCAGTGGGACAAGGGCAAGAACTGCGCGACCTTCAACCCGTTCGGCCCCTGGCTGGTGACCCCCGACGAGGTGGCCGATCCGCAGGCGCTCACCCTCCGCCTCTGGGTCAACGGCGAACTCAAGCAGGACGGCAAGACCTCAGACATGGTCTACGGAGCCCACTTCCTCGTCCACTACATCAGCCAGTTCATGACGCTCTACCCCGGTGACGTGATCAACACCGGCACCCCCGCCGGGGTCGCCCTCGGCGTGCCGGGCACTCCCTACCTCAAGGCCGGGGACGTCGTCGAGCTCGAGATCGACGGGCTCGGCCGCCAGCGCCAGACCTTCGGAGCCGCGTGATGAGTGCCACTGCAGAGTTCGCAGGTCTCAAAGCGCTCGTCACGGGTGGCGCCTCGGGTATCGGTCTGGCGATCGCCGACCTGTTGGCTGACCGCGGTGCGGCGGTCGCGGTGCTGGACCGCGATGTCAGCCCGGTCGTTGGTGGCAGGCACCTCGCTGTCGCAGCCGACGTCAGTGACGACACCGCGGTCCGCGCTGCCGTCACTGAGGCCGTCACTACCCTTGGGGGACTCGACATCGTCGCCAACAACGCCGGCATCGGGGCGCAGGGCGGCGTCGACGCCAACGACGACGCGGAGTGGCTCAAGGTGCTGGACATCAACGTCCTCGGCATCGTGCGCGTGACTCGCGCTGCCCTGCCGAGTCTGCGCGAGTCGGCCCACGCCGCCATCGTCAACATCTGCTCCATCGCCGCGACGGCCGGCCTGCCCAACCGGGCGGTCTACTCAGCCAGCAAGGGCGCCGTCCTGTCGCTGACGCTCGCCATGGCGGCGGACCTGTTGCCCGAGGGCATCCGGGTCAACGCGGTGAACCCCGGCACGGCCGACACCCCGTGGGTGCAACGCCTGCTCAACGCCGCAGATGACCCTGCCGCAGAGCGAGCAGCGCTGGAGGCCAGGCAGCCCCACGGGCGACTGGTCACCCCGGAGGAGATCGCGCACGCCGTCGCATACTTCGCCTCCCCTCTTGCCGGCTCCACGACCGGCACCACATTGGCCGTGGACGGCGGGATGGACCGGCTTCGACTGCGACCCAGATCGTGACCACAGCGACCGCCGATCGCATCGACGCCCACCACCACGTCTGGGACCTCGACGTTCGGCCCCAGGGATGGACGACGGCATTTCCCGAGATCGACCGAACCTTCACGATCGGTCAGCTCGAGCCGCAACTGGTTGCCGCCCGCGTCAGCGGGACCGTCCTCGTCGAGACGATCAACGTCGCGGCAGAGACCGCCGAGTTGCTGGCCCTCGCCGCCACGACCCCAGTCGTCCGCGGCGTCGTCGGTTGGGTCGACCTGACCGCGCCGGATGTGTCGGAGCGGATCGCCGAGCTCACGTCCTCGCCGGGCGGGGAGCACCTGGTGGGTCTGCGACACCAGGCGCAGCTCGAGGCCGACCCCCTGTGGCTGAACCGCAAGGACGTGCGGCGAGGGCTGGCGGCCGTGGGTGGGGCGGGGCTCGCCTTCGACTTCCTCATCCACGAGAACCAGCTCCCCGCCGCAATCGAGACTGCACGCCAGGCCCCGGAGGTCCGGTTCGTCCTGAGCCACCTCGGCAAGCCGTCGATCGCGACGGGTGACCTCGAGCCCTGGTCCACCCACCTGGCCGACCTCGCGACATCCGAGAACGTGGCCTGCAAACTGTCCGGGATGGTCACGGAGGCGTCCCCGACCTGGTCGGTCGCCGACCTCGAGCCGTATGCCGCCCACGCCCTCGCGGTCTTCGGTCCTGACCGGATGATGGCGGGCTCCGACTGGCCCGTCTGCCTCATTCGCGCCGACTATGCGACGGTGTGGAGAGCCAACGAGGAGCTTGTCTCCCAGCTATCGCCATCTGAGCAGCGGTCGGTCCTCGGGGGTACCGCCTCGACCTGGTACGGCCTGCCATGACCAACCTCGAAAGGCGACGGCTGGGGGCGACCGACGTCGAGGTGACCACACTGGGCTTCGGGGGTGCCAACCTCGGGAACTTGTATCGAGCGGTCGCGGACGAGCAGGCCGGCGCGGTGGTGAATACGTCGTGGGACAACGGAATTCGCTACTTCGACACTGCCCCCCACTACGGCCTCGGACTCTCTGAGCGCCGACTGGGAGCGGCGTTGGTTGATCGGCCGCGCGCCGAGTACGTTCTCTCCACCAAGGTCGGTCGGCTGCTGGTCTCCAACGTGAACGCCACGGGGTCTGACATGGCCCACCAGTTCGACGTCGCCGACGACCTGCGCCGCGAACTGGACTACTCGGGCCCAGGAGTACGCCGCAGCCTGGAGGAGAGCCTCGAGCGCCTGGGCGTCGACCACGTCGATGTCGCGTACGTGCACGACCCCGACGACTTCACGCAAGAAGTTCTCGACGGAGCGCTGCCCGAACTGGTGCGCATGCGCGACGAAGGCATCGTGAGGGCGGTCGGCGTAGGCATGAACCAGTGGCAGGGGCCGCTGCGGTTCGTGCAGGAGAGCGACCTGGACGTCGTCATGGTGGCGGGCAGATGGACCTTGCTCGACCGCACGGGTGCACCGCTGCTCGAGGCCTGCCTAGGGCGAGGGGTCAGCGTCGTGGCTGCTGCGCCGTTCAACTCCGGCCTGCTGGCGAGAGCCGATCCCCACGCAGAATCGCACTTCAACTACGAAACCCCTGATGCAGGCCTCCTGCAGGCAGCTCGTGACCTCGCCACCCTCGCCCGGGAACACGGCTGCACCCTTCCCCAGGTCGCCCTGCAGTTCCCCCTCAGGCACGCTGCTGTCGCGAGCGTCGTCGCCGGAATCGGCAAACCCGACCACGCCGAATCTGCCGTCCGGTGGCTGTCACAGCCCGTGCCCGAGGCGTTCTGGGACGACGCCGACGCCATCGTCGAAGGGCTTCTCTGAGTCCGTCAGTTGGCGCCGCGGGCGTCCGCGGCGGCCGGACGGCGTCGCTCCCACGACCCGAGGATGTGCGCCCGCATCGCCAGCCCCGCGCGAGCGCCGTCCCGGTGCTCAAGGGCATCAAGGATGGCCCGATGCTCGGCCAGCGTGATGTCGATGTTGGCCTGGGTTGCCGAGCCGTGGTACCGACCGGTGGTGCGGGCCTGGTCGTGGATGCTGGTGACGATGGCGCGCCCCAGCCGGTTTCCGGACAGGGCCATGACGGCATCGTGAAACTGCACGTCGGCCCGGGCGAACGCCTGGGCATCGCTGGAGCTCTCGGTCATCTCGGCGTAGGTCAGCCGCAGTTCGCTCAGATCGGCAGCCTGCTGACCTCTGCAAGCCTCCTCCGCCATGGCCATCTCCAGCGCCGCCCGGACTGACACGAGGTCATCGAGGATGCCCAGCGACTCGTCGTACTTGACCATGGCGCTCAGGACGACCTCGTCGATGAGGTCCCACGAGTCCATGGCTCGCACGACCGTCCCGACCCCCTGGCGGCTCGAAAGAAGTCCCTTGGACTGCAGCGTCTTCACCGACTCGCGGATCACCGTCCGCGAGACGCCGAGCTGCTCCCCGAGCTCGGCCTCGGAGGGGAGGATCGTGCCTACCTGCAGGGCGCCGCTGACGATCTGGTCCACCAGGGTCGCGATGACCACGGTGCCCAGGCTGGAGCGCTGAGCTCGGGCCGGAGCGGTCCATCTCCCTTCAGCGGTTGTCATCGTGCAGCCTCCTCCTGATCGCAAGTACTGCCTGGCGGGATAGTAGTAGCATCAGCCTATTGCATGATCATCATATGTATGACATGTTAAGAGTCAGCCAACGCGGCACCAGGCCGCTGAAGACCTGCTCGACGAAGGAGTCATCCCATGGGTATCGGAATGCGGAACACCCCAGCCGGCGCCGCATCAGCGGCCGCTCGGACGCAGCGGGCCGTGGTCGCAGCAACCGCCCTTGCCTGCGCGCTGGCCCTGGCCGCGTGCGCTGGCGGGCAAAGCGTTGGCGGAACCAAGAACAGCGCGGATGCCGGAAGTCCTTTCGGCTTCAAGACCGCAGCGCAGGACGAGAAGGCCGAGATCACCGTGTGGGTCGACTCGACGCGCCAGCCGGTCGCTGAGGCGTATGTCGCGGCTCACCCGGACGTCAAGGTCAAGATCGTCGCGTACGACGGCAATGCCAACGGGTCGAACTCGTTCAAGACCAAGACGCAGTTGTTCGACCGCGCCGGCTCCGGCTGGCCCGACGTCGCCTTCACAACGGACAACAGCTCAGCTGCCTGGGGTTCACAGGGCGGCACTGGCGCCCTCGCCCCCGTCAACAAGGGGATGGTGCCCACCGCGACGCTCGACGGGTACTCCAAGGGCGCGCTGGATGTGTGCACCCTTGACGGGGTGGCCTACTGCCTCCGCAATGATCTGGCTCAGAATGTGCTCTGGTACAACAAGAAGCTGATGGACGAGTGGGGCTACTCCGTCCCCAAGACGTGGGCGGAGTACGAGCAGCTCGGGAACAAGGTGTCTGCGGAGCACCCGGGATACCTGGTCGGCACGGCCGGTGACGCCTGGGCGCCAGAGATCTACATGTGGGCCGCGCAGTGCCCCGCCAACCAGGTCGACGGGCCCACCAAGCTCACGGTCAACACGGGCGACCCCAACTGTGTGAAGGCAGCCAAGCTCCTCGACGGCCTGATCGCCAACAAGTCCATGTCGACCCTGTCGCTGTTCGGCCCCGAGTTCGCCAAGACCAAGGCCGACAAGGTGCTCATGCTGCCCGGCCCGTCGTGGTACGGCGGCGCCGTCTTCCAAGGCACGCTCAAGACGCCGAAGGGTCAGCTGGCAGTTGCCCCTCCGCTGGCATGGGACGCCGCTACTGCGGCGACCGGCAACGTCGGCGGCGGCGCGTGGTGGGTCTCGGCCCACAGCAAGAACCTCAAGGCGGCGGCCGACTTCGCAACCTGGGTCACGAGCCAGTCCGCCGTCGGGGGAACGCTCCTGCCCACGTACCCGGCATACAGTCAGGCGGCCACAGCGTGGCTGGCCGAGACGCAGAAGAGCGGGTACTACGCCGGTGACATCGCTCCTGCCCTCCAGCAGGCAGCCGGGCAGGTTTGGTCCGGCTGGGGCTCGCCGTCCTTCAGCCAGGAAGCGATCTGGGCCAAGGTCGTCCAAGCGGGTATGACCAAGGGCGAGACCATCGAGTCCCTGCTCCCCGCATGGCAGAAGCAGATCGAGAACGAAGGCAAGATCCTCGGCTACCAGGTCAAGACCAGCTGACATCATGGCAATCCCCACTGCAACGATCCCCGGGAGCCGGCCCGCCGCCGGCTCCCGGGGGAACGGCAAGGCCGGGTACCTTTTCGTGACGCCGTTCGCCATCCTGTTCCTGTTCTTCGGGGTCATCCCGGTGCTCTACTCGCTCTACCTTGCGTTCACCACCGGGTCGGGGGGTTTCGCGGGCCTGTCCAACTTCACCAAGGCCGCCACCGACTTCCGGTTCCTCCCGGCCGTGGGCCACGTGGCAGCGTTCGTCGCAATCTGGCTTCTGCTCCTCTCCGTCTTCGTCGTGACTCTGACCTTGGTCATGAACCGTTTGGTGCGACGTCGGACCAAGACCTTCGTCCGGTTCGCCTACTACATCCCAGGCGCCCTGGCGGGTGCCTCGAGTGTCCTGCTGTGGCTGTTCCTCCTGGACCCCACGGTGAGCCCGGTGGCCTGGGTGCTCAAGGCCACGGGTTCCGACACGTTCCAGCAGGTCGTGGCGCCCGGACACCTGCCGGTGATCTTCGCCCTCATCGCCTTCTGGACGGGTGCTGGCGGCTGGATCCTGGTGCTCTACGGCGCCCTGAACACGATTCCCACCGAGGTCATCGAGGCCGCCAAGGTCGACGGGTGCGGTCCCGTCCGGAGCGCATTGCAGATCGAGCTGCCGATGATCCGCAAGTCCATCGTCTACATGCTGATCCTCTCCCTGGCCGCGGGAACCCAGCTGTTCGTGGAACCCCAGCTCGTCTCGCAGGCCAGCTTCGGCGTCGTTCCCAACGACTACAGCGTCAACCAGCTCGCCTACATCTACGCCTTCGGTCAGAACGACTTCAACGGATCAGCGGCCATCTCGATCATGTTGCTCGTCGTCGCGGCACTCGCAGCGGGGCTCTTCGTCGCCCGCGGTCGACTCTTCGAGACGGACTGAGGGAGACGTCATGACAACCACCACGACACGGCCCAACCGACTCCAAGCCCGCCGTGTGGCATACCGGAGATCAGGCAACTCACCCACCTCCGGCACGTTCGCCGGCCGGGCGCTGATGGCGATCGTGCTCGGCGTGTTCGCCCTGTTCTTCCTCGTGCCCGTCATCTGGCTCTTCCTGGCGGCCACCAAGGACTCGGGCGAACTGGTGAACGACGGACCCTTCAGCCTCGGGAGCCTGTCCGCGCTGCGCGACAACTGGAACGCCTTGATGTCGTTCCAGGACGGAGCCATCCGCACCTGGATGACCAACTCGGTTCTCTACGCGGGCTTGGCCCTGGTCCTGACCCTGTTCGTGAGCGTCCCCGCCGGCTACGCCTTGGCAAAGATGCGGTTTCGCGGCCGGCGGCTGCTCCTGGTCGCGACCCTCGTCGTGATGCTCATGCCTGCGACCTCGCTCGTGCTGCCCATCTTCCTCGAGATCAACTACGTCAGCCTCGTCAACACACCCCTGTCGGTCGTCCTGCCGTACTCGTTCTTCCCGTTCGGCGTCTACCTGGCCTACATCTACTTCTCCACGGCCATGCCCAGCGAGCTACTCGAGGCGGCCAAGATCGACGGCTGTGGGGAACTGCGGACCTTCACGTCGATCGTGCTACCCCTCTCCACGCCGGTGGTGGCCTTGGTGGGCTTCTTCAGCTTCGTGCAGAACTGGAACAACTTCTTCCTGCCCTACGTGATGCTGCCAGGCAGCGATGCCTACCCCATGCAGGTCGGCCTGACGCAGATGCTCGCCTCGACACCCAACTTCAACCCTGTCGTGGGTGCCAACGCCGCCGTGAGCCCCCCAGAGCTCGTGCTGGCCACGCTCGTGTCCGTCGCGCCGGTGCTCGTGGTCTTCCTGATCGCTCAGCGGTTCCTCGTCACCGGCCTGACCGCCGGCGCGACGAAGGGCTGACATGAAGATCACTGGATACCGCAGCCTCACGACCTACCACCGGTGGGGGCGCTCCGTCGGTGACGCCAACGGGTTCATCCCGGACGCGGTGACCGAGGTGCCCATCTTGATCGTCGAGACCGACGAAGGGGTCGAGGGTGTCGGCCTCGGGGCACATCGCGATGTGGACCGCGTGTTCGCGGCCGTCGAAGGCGAGGACCCGCGCGCGGTGGTCTCCCTCTACGACCGGATGCTGCGGCAGGTGTTCAAGACCGGGCACCAGGGCGCGACGTTCGGAGCCGTCGGCGCTCTCGACATGGCGCTGTGGGACCTCAAGGCCAAGCTTGCCGGAGAACCGTTGTGGCGCCTGCTCGGGGGCAGGGATCGGTTCGTTCCGGGCTACGCCTCGGGGCTCGACGCGGGTCTGGGCGACGACGAGCTGGTCGAGGTGTACGAGTCTTTCGCTGCCCGAGGCTTCACGGCCGCGAAGGTCAAGGGGGGGCTCGATCCGACTCGCGACCTCGCCCGGCTGCGACTGGTGCGCGATGTCCTGGCACGAGGCAACGCCTCGCCCGCCCTCATGCTCGACGCCAACGAGGTCTGGCAGCCCAAGGAAGCGATCCGCCACGTCGCCATGCTCGAGGAACACCTCGACCTCACCTGGGTCGAGGAGCCCGTGCGGCGCTGGGACGCCGAGGGTCATCACCTGGTCCGTCGTGGCATCAAGGCCGCGGTCGCGACCGGAGAGAACCTCACCGGGCTCGAGCAGTATCGATCACTGCTCACGGCCCAGGGGGTCGACGTCGTCCAAGCCGGCAGTGTCTGGGGGATCACCCACTTCCTGCGGGTGGCCGCCATCGCCCACGCGTACGACCTCCCAGTCAGTCCGGTGGGCTACCACACGAATCCCCTGGCGGCAGCATCGACCGCCCTTCCCAACGTCATCGCCATCGAGGTGCAGAACCTCGAAGAGCCACTCGGCCTCAGCGTCGACCACACCGTTGCCGACGGGGGCCTGGTTCTCGGCGACCAGCCGGGAAGCGGACTCGTCGTTGACGAGGCCGCCATCGGCGCCCCCGCAGGCGTCCCCTGGTCCACCGCCAACGGCCCCCACGTCCGCTCCGACCGGGCCGGCCTCCGACTGACCCAGCCCACGTGACTCAATCCATCACCGAAAAGGACCACTCATGATCGACTTTGCCGACCCCAAGGCCGTCGCCAACGCCATCCAGTACACCAACGTCAACCCCGACCTCACCCGCGACGGAGTGCTCGAACACCTGCGGACCGCGCGAGAGTACGGGTTCGACGCCGCCATGATCGCACCGGTCTGGGTCTCTCTGGGCAAGGAGGTGCTGGCCGGTTCCGACGTCAAGGTTGCCTCGACCCTGAACTTCCCCATGGCCAACGACACCCTTGGTATGCGGCTTGCGGCCCTGCGGGAGCTGGCCAAGGCCGGAGCTGACGAGTTCGACTTCCCGCCTCACCCCGGCTACCTGCTGGGTGGCCAGATCGACGAGTACACGCGCGACATGAACGAGATCGTCAAGGCCGCGCATGACGAGGGCATGAAGGTCAAGGCGATGCTCGAGTTCGGCTACCTCGACGAGGAGCAGAAGGTGCTAGCGACGCGAATCGCCTACGAGGCCGGCATCGACTGGGTGAAGCAGTCCAGTGGCTGGGGTGTGGGCGGCTGCGCCGCCACCGTCGAAGACGTGGCCCTCCTCAAGGCGAACATCGAACCGCCCTGTCGCGTCAAGGTCTCCGGCAAGGTCAACTCGCTCGAGAAGATGCAGGCCATGTTCGAGGCGGGAGCCGAGCTGGTCGGCACCAGCTCGGCACCGCAGATCGTCGACGGGCTGGTGGGTGATGCCAATGCCTACTGAGGATGCCAAGGGCGCCCGGGTGACCGTGGTCGGGAGCTATGCCAAGGCGATCGTCATCACCGCCGACCGGATCCCCACGACTGGCGAGACCTTGGTGGGCAGGGACTACCGACAGACCTTTGGTGGCAAGGGATCTGACATGGCGGTGCAGGCGGCGCGACTAGGGGCAGCCGTCGATTTCATCGGAGTCGTGGGCGACGATCCCTTCGGGCGGGAGTTCCTCGAGCTGCTGGCTGAGGAGGGGGTCACGACCACACATGTCAGGGTGACGCCGGACCAGCCCACGGGTGTCGGCCTGATCATCAAGGACGAGGCGGGGCACAACATCATCGTCATCGACCCCGGCGCGAATGCCCTCTTCTCGACCGACGACGTGGCGGCGGCTACGGCTTCGCTTCGCGAGGCACGGGTCGCCCTGGCGCAGCTGGAGATCCCGCTGGCAACAGCCCTCGCCGGCCTGGCGGCCGCCAAGCAGGCGGGTGGCCTCACCGTGCTCAACCCGGCACCTGCCGTGCCCTTGGTCGCGGTCCTACCCCCCGATGGGCTGGCGGGCGTGGACGTCATCACGCCGAACCAGACGGAGGCGCGGGTGCTACTCGGACTGGACCCCGACAGCAACGAAGACAACCGGCTCATCGCAGACCGGCTGCTCGCCATGGGAGCGGGTGCCGTGGTGATCACCAGGGGTGAGCACGGCGTCGATCTGTTCACCCCTGACGACCAGGTCCACGTGGCGCCGCACCAGGTGGACGTTGTCGACTCCAACGGAGCAGGCGACAGCTTCAACGCTGGACTCGCCGTTGCCCTCGCCGAGGGCCGGGAGCTCGTCGAGTCGGTGCGATTCGCCAATGCTGTCGCGGCCCTGTGCTGTGAGGGCTGGGAAACCGTGCCGTCCTACCGCGACCGGACAACGGTCGACGCCTTCCTCGCCGAGGCCGGAGTGCGGCGATGAAGGGCGGAACGCTCCTCCACCCGGAGCTGGCGCAGGCGCTGGCGACTCTCGGTCACACCGACACCATCCTCGTCACCGACGCCGGGTTCCCGATCCCGGCCGATGCCCACCGGATCGACCTCGGCGTACGTCCCGGGTTGATCGACGTGCGTGACGTGCTGCGGGTCGTCCTCGACCAGGTCTACGTCGAGGAGGCGGTCTTCGCGCCGGAGCTCAAGTCGCACCATCCGAGGCTCTACCGAGAGGTGCAGGAGATCTTCACGGGATCCGGCGCGATGTTCAGCTCGGCCAGCCACGAGCTCCTCTGCAGCGACTACGCCCCTCGGGCCAAGTTCGTGATCAGGTCGGGCTCCTTCGAGCCGTGGGCCAACTTCTCCTTGGTCGCCAGCACCGACCCGTTCGCCTGGTTTGCTGACGACGAAGTGGAGATCCTCCCGGCCTACGTCGAACGGCGAGAGCGAATCCAGCTAAGGCACGTACCCGACCTTCCCTGAGAGACCTGCAGCGCGCCACCTGCCATGACATTCCCATGCTTGAGGTGTCCGACTGATGTCGTCTGGCTTCGGTTGGCGTCGAGTGGCTGTGGGGAAATCGCGGCGAAGTTCGCGCGCGAGCCGTGAAGCGGCAGGTGAGCGGGCGGCATACGGCGGGCTGTAAATCCATCGCGAAAGCTTCGAAGGTTCGAATCCTTCACCTGCCACCACGTGCACAGAGGGCGCCTGACCTGCGGAAACGCAAGTTGGGCGCCCTCTGTCTGTACCCGCTAGGGGTATCTGACGCCGAGAGTCTGGGCAGGGTCGATCGCGAAGTTCTTCCTCACCATCACGTCGCGCGGACGCCTTCGCTGGTCACGCATGACGCGGCTGTCCATGGATAGCGGTCTTCGCCACGCCGGAATGTTGGCGCCCCAGGGTCGACCGAGCGGGAAATCCCGCGTCATGTGGCTGGTGACCGGAGTCTTCATCTGTGTGGCCAGGAACCAGTTGGACCCACAGGTCCACGCCTCGCCGACGGAGTGCAAGCCCCTACGGAGCTTTTACCGGGCTCCACCGAAGGAGCAAGTCATGTTGAAGACCAAAGTTGTCGGAACCGGCACCGCGATCCTCCTGGCCGGCGCAGTCGGACTCGTTCCCGCCGCCGCGTCCGCCAGTGCAGCGCCCATGGCGAAGGCTGTGGCTCCGGCTGCACAGCCCGCGACCACCACGCTGCCCGTGACGGGAGCCCTGCCCGACGGCACGGCGTTCACCGGTGCCCTGAGCAACCTGACGACATCGGTCGCCGATGGGGTGGTGCAGCTCTCCGGGACCATCACCGGCACCGGCCTGCCGGTGGGCGGTACAGCCTTCACGGCCCCGCTGCAGGACGTGGCGGTGACGCAGGGGTGCACCATCTTGACCCTTGACCTCGGCCCGCTCCACCTCGACGTGTTGGGCCTGGTGATCGACCTTGCCCCCGTCAACTTGGACATCACCGCAGTCCCGGGTGCAGGCAACCTGCTGGGCAACCTGCTGTGTGCCGTGGCCGGTCTGCTCGACGGGCCGGGTAACCCCTTGGGCGGAATCGCCGCGCTGCTCAACCGCCTGCTGACCGGTCTCGGTCTCTGAGGCGGCGTCAGCACCCCAAGCGGCAGTGGCGTCCCTGCGTCACCCCTCACGGCAGGGGCGCCACTGCCACCCCGCCAAACCGAAAAGCGTCCCCCGCCCGATCTAGTTGGAGACCCGTCATGACCGTGATCGCCTTCAGACCCCGACCCAGTCGTGGTGCGCCGCGTCCTCCGGACAGTGACGGCATCGCGATCACGGGGACGTTCCGATCTCCCCGTGGGCGCTCGGGGACCATGACCGGCTCCTTGCGGCTCCAGCGACTGGTGATCGTGCCGCGTGGTGCTTTCGTGACCGGGGTCTTCACCGGGGAGCTTCGCGAGCCGGACGGGACCCTGGTCGGCGTCGACAGCCGTCGTGCCAGCGCTCCGGCAGATCTGGTGCCCTTCGACAGCGGTCTGCGGCCTGTGGTCCGACCGCTGCAGCTGGATCTCATGGGGATCGCCATCGACGTCAACAGCTTCGCCATCGAACCATGGCTTGCCTTTCCGCGCGGGGAGAGCCGCAACGGACGGAGGATACGCAGAGCCCGCTCCGGGCGAGCTCGCGTCGAACCGGTATGAAGGCCGTCGCTTTGGTCGCGCCGGTCCTGGTGCTGGGGCTGCTGCACGTTCTCCAGAAGCTGGAGACCTGGACGGTGGGGGACAGCCTTCCGGTCTCCCACGGCAGACCCATCGCGGGGAGACCCGAGTCCGCTTCCCCGAGGACACCGTCGGCCATGCAGCCACCGGAACCGCCTCAGGCGTCAGGGTCTCAAGCGCCACCGCTACAGCAAACGGACGCCGACGCGCGTTAGCAGCGCGTGCACCACGTGATGGCGGGGGCAGGGCCAGCCGCATGGCGCCGGGATGCGAGGTTCCTCTCCTGGCGCCATGCGGCCTCCACCCGGGACCCGCCCCCATGCACCGGCGCCTCGACGTGCCGGGTGGTGTGGCGTTCGGGCAAAGCCGCAGGTCAGAGAGGTGGAACTGCGCGTCGAGGCGTAGGGTCGCTCCCGTGAGCACGGCCCGGGCGACCGACGAGCCGCAGGAGTCTGGAGGGGCGGCAGACGTCGCCGCCCTGATCCCCATGCTGCGGCGAATCGTTGCGGCCCGTGTGGGTCAGCACCCCGCGGCCGAGGACCTGGTCCAGGAGACACTGCTCCGGGTGCTGGCGGCTGAGGACCGGATCGAGCCCGGGATGATCGAGCCGTATGCGATCGCCACCGTTCGCAACGTCATGGCGACCATGTGGCGCAACGACGACCGAGAGGCCCGCAACAGGCACAGGGTCCACGACCCCAGCGAGCCCGACGAGGCGGAAGAGGTCGTCGTCGCGTCTGAGGAGCAATCCGCAATCACGGAGGCGCTCCGCCGATTGACCGATCGCGAACGAGAGGTCTTGCTGGCCCACGAGGTGAGCGGTCGACCCACCCAGTCGCTCGCGGACGAGACAGGCAGCACCGCTGGCGCTGTTGCCGCCCAGCTGAAGCGCACCCGGGCCCGGTTACGGGTCGAGTACCTCCTGGCGCTGGAGCGCGCTGAACCTCCGACGGACCGCTGCCGACCGGTGCTGTTGGCGCTCTCGAGTGCGGACCGACGACGTCAGCGGGAGGTCGACGCGGCTCGCCACCTGCTCGAATGCGAGCTCTGCGCCCGGCTCAGCCAGCCTCTGCTTGGCAGAGGGCCGGTGCGCGACGACGAGGTGCACGTGCTCATCAGCGGCGACCCGGACATCGTGGCGGTTCGTCAAGCGGCTCGGGAGCTCGCGGTGCGCGCCGGCTTCACCGGGACCGACCTGACACTGCTCGCCACGGCTGTGTCCGAGGTGGCCCGCAACATCGTTCGGTTCGCCTCGCACGGGGAGGTGACGATCGAGCTGCTCGAGCAACCACGAACAGGCATTCGCGTCGTCGCCCGGGACGCCGGACCCGGCATACCGGACGTCGAGCTGGCCATGGAGGACGGCTACAGCACCTACAGCGGACTCGGCCTTGGGCTTCCCGGCGCCAGGCGCCTGATGGACGAGTTCAACATCGTCTCGGAGGCAGGGCACGGCACCACCGTCAGCATGACCAAATGGTTCGACAAGAAGGGATGAGCATGAACGCCCAGAACACGGAGAATCCTTCAGAGCAAGACCTGTCGCTGTCCGGCAACCAGCTGCTTCCCCAGCTGGTGGCCCACCTCAGGGAGCACCGGGCGAAGCTGCGCAACGAGTGGGCGTCCCGCATCAGGGATGCGCATCTGCTCGAGGCCATGACACCGCAGGAGATGATCGCCGAGACCACGTCGGTGTACGACAACTACGTAGAGGTGCTCGAGACCGGCAGTGTGGAGGCGTTGCAGCACTACGCCCGCGACCTCTCAGAGCGGATCATCCCGCGGGGGGTGGAGACTCATGAAGTGGTCGGCATCGTCCTGCTGCTGAGGGACGTCCTGGCTCGGTCACTGTTCGAGAAGTACCAGCGGGACTTCGCCCTACTCAACCAGATCCTCGACGCCTACGAGCCGGCCGCAAACCGGATCGCCAACACGGTGGCCGTCAGCTTCGTCGACGAGCGTGAGCGCGTCATCCGCCAGCAGCAGGACGCCATCAAGGAGCTCTCCACGCCAGTGCTTCCGGTCCGGGAGAGGCTGCTCATCCTGCCGATCATCGGCGTTCTGGACAGCGAGCGAGCCAGGCAGCTGACCGAACAGCTGCTGAGCGGCATACGCACCCACCGCGCCAAGGTGGTGGTCATCGACATCACCGGTGCCCCAGATGTCGACGAGACCGTCGCCAACCACCTGGTGCAGACCGTGGACGCCTCGCGGCTCATGGGCGCCAGCGTCATCATCACGGGCCTTTCGCCCACGATTGCGCAGACCCTGGTCACCATCGGTGTGGACCTGAGCAAGATGAACACCATCGGCGACCTGCAGGGCGGTCTGGAGGAGGCCGAGCGGCTGCTCGGATACGCGGTGACCCGCAAGGCGGTGACGGACGGCTCGTGAACTCAGGACCGGCCCTCGTCTCCATCCTGCGTCAGGGTGACACCCTCGTCGCGTCGGTCCACACTGCCCTGGACGACTCCGAGATGGTCCGGTTCCAACACGACCTCGTCCGCCAGATCGGTGAGCACAGGGCGCGCGGCGTCATCATCGACGTCGCGGCTCTGGACGTGATCGACAGCTTCGGGTCGCGCACGCTGCAGTCGATCGCCGACATCGCCCGCCTTCGGGGAGCGGTCACCGTCATCGTGGGCATCCAGCCCGAGGTGGCGTATGCCATGGTGCGCCTGGGCATGGGGATGGGCGAAGTGCCGACTGCGCTGGACCTGGAGGAGGGCCTCGACTTCCTCTCGAGAATCCGTGGACACGGGAACAGACGTGAGTGACGTCGGGGACCTGACCCTTGACTATCGAGCCGCGTTCCAGCGCTACCTGCCGCAACGCAGCGAGGCGGCGCTGACCCTGGGTTACGAGCTGGGGCGACAAGCCATCGTCCGGCGCGTGAGCCTGCTCGACCTGGTCCACGTCCACCACCTCGTTCTCGCCGAGGTGCTCGAAGACAGTCGCGAAGAGGACGTGCGCCGGGTCATGTCGGCCGCGGCCGAGTTCCTGCTGGAGGTGCTGTCGACGTTCGACATGGCACAGCGGAGCCTGAGCGCCCGGTCCCGCAGGACGGCGCAGCCCCCAGGTACCGCATGACGTCCCTTCTCGCGTCTTACCCATGGCCCCACGGGGGCCGGTGTCAGGTCTCCTGGCCGATCGACAGGATGTTGCCGTCAGGGTCCTTGAACCAGGCGCCCTTGACGCCCTCGATCTCGGCGATGCCACCCACCGTCTTCAACCCCGGCATGTCGTACTCCTCGAAGACCACCCCGCGCTCGCGGAGCTCACCCACCGCCTTCTCGACGTCGTCCACGTCGAAGCCCATGTAGGTGCTCTTGGCAGTTCCGGCGAACTGGGACGGATAGACGAGCACCAGTGACCCTCCGCCCGCGTCGTACCGGACTCCATCGGCCCTCTCGTCGTTGACCTTCAGGCCCAACGTCTCGCCGTAGAACTTCTTGGCCCTCTCGATGTCTGACACCGCGATGGTCGGAGTCGCCCTCAGTGCTTCGAACATTTCCCAACCTCCTATTTCGGCGCTCACTGCCTCTACCTCCGGGCCGGCCGGGAACGTGGTCACGACCCTGATCAGACGCTACGCCGCTGGCCTGCGCTTGGCGTCCCCCCTTCGACGTGCCCTGATGGGTTCGGCTGACCAGGTGACCTGGGCAAGTGCCGGGCCGGGTCAACGCTGCTGCCGACAAGGGGCGTAGGGGGCGTCTCGTAGTAGATCGTCGGGCGTGACACCCGGACTGCTGCCTAGGTTGAACTGACATCCTTGGCCGTCAGGGACTGCACCCGACTGAGCAGCTCGCGGCCCCGAAACGGCTTGACCATGTAGTCATCGGCTCCCGCGGTGAAGGCTTGGTCGATGTCGGCCTCCTGGGCTCGAGACGTGAGCAGCAGGATCGCGATGTCCTTGGCCCGAGGGTCCGCACGCATGGCCCGGCAGACCTCGACCCCGGTCAGACCCGGCATCATCCAGTCCAGGATCACCAGGTCGGGTTGCTGCGCCAGCGCGGCGGCCAGTCCTGCGTCACCGTTGCCCTCGGTGAGCACGTCGTAGCCAGCGCGACTCAGCACGCTGATGACGATGTCCTGGATGTCTACGTCGTCTTCCACGACGAGAACCTTCATGGCTGGTCCCTCCCGGGCGGCTCGACTCGCACCGCCGGCGATCTGGCAGTTGCCCATTCGACTCTAGTCGGGCAGTCTCACCGGCGTGGACCGCGTCGAATTCGTGCGACTCAGGGCCGCGCTGACGATGAACCTGCCGCCCGCGTCTGGTGCCCTGCTCGACGCCGCCGCGTCCAGGCTCCGTCAACGACTGGCGTCGAGCGTGATGTTCAGTCAGGTCGAGGTGGAGGTCACGGAGGACCCCCAGCGTCTGCTGGTCGCCATGGTCCGCTACCGGCCCGGCACGCCCGAGCGTCAGGTGTCCAGCTTCCTCGAGGCGGTGTGGATCTCGGAGCTGCGTCTCCCCGGCCTGGATGTGTTCAACTTCCTCGCCGAGGACGGGCACGTCGAGCTCGAGTCCGTCACCGGAGACCAGGAGTCCGGCTTCTTCCTCAGTCTCCAGCTGATAGCCATCGAGGGCAGCACCGAAGACTTCGAGGGCAGCGCAGACTTCCAGAGCAGCGCAGACTTCCAGACCCGGTCTCCCGACGAGACCGATGCCCCGCGCACCAAGAAGCGGTGGTTCCGCGGCTAGCGCCATGAGCTGCACTACGCCGACGGCGAAGAAAGTCTGCGCCACTTCACGCCCGAAATGCCTTGTCGCGCAAGGCCGCTCTTACGGCGCTCTTACGAGCCGCGAAATCGGGAAGGGCAACCACTCCCGCGGAGGTTGACCGAGTCATCGCGAACCACCAACCGAAAGGGATGACTCTCATGACCACCACCCGCTCAACGGTCCTCGTCGCAGCCACGGCCACGGCAGCTGCCGCCATTCTGGTCGCCGCCACCGGAACCGCTTCCGCCCAAGAGCCCGCCGCTGGACCGACCGCCGTGGGCCACGTCTACGAAGCCACCAACGCGGCGACAGGAAACGCCGTCGCCGTGTTCGACCGCCGCTCGGACGGCTCGCTGCACCCCGCCGGAACCGTCGCCACCGGAGGCCTCGGCGCCGGTTCCTCGCTCCACTCCCAAGGAGGTCTGGTCCGTGATGGCCGGATCCTGTTCGTGGTCAACGCCGGGGATGACTCGGTGTCAGCCCTGGCGTCAACGTCGCAGGGCCTCGTCCTTCGCGATCAGATCAGCAGCGGCGGCGACTTCCCCGTGAGCGTCACCGTGCGGAACGGGGTCGGCTACGTGCTCAACCAGGGCGATGACACCATCCGCGGCTTCCGCTACGACGCGAGAGGACATCTGCACAGCCTGCCCGGTTCCACGCGGGCTCTCACCCCCAACCCGGCAGGCGGCACGACTGATGCCGCCCAGGTCTCCTTCACCCCCGACGGGCGCTCACTCGTCGTGACCGAGAAGGCAGCCAACCGCCTCGAGACGTTCAGCGTCGTCGGCGGCTACGCCCGGGACGCACGACCGCACCCCTCGGCGGGCACGACGCCATACGGGTTCGACTTCGATCGGCGTGGCCACCTCGTCGTCTCGGAGGCAGCCACGGGGTCCGCTTCCTCGTACCGCGTCCAACCTTTCGGTGCCATCACCAACGCCCTCGCCGACACCCAGAGAGCCGCCTGCTGGCTCGTCGTCGCTGGCGACTGGGCCTACGTCGTCAACGCGGCGAGCACGTCGATCTCTGCCTACCGCATCGCCCACGACGGCTCCCTCACGCTCGAAGCGGCAGTCGCTGCGACCACCGGTGCAGGCCCGACCGACGCGGCTGTGTCCGCCGACCGGCGAACCCTGTCCGTGCGCCTCGGTGACGGTTCGGTGTCCTCTTTCGAGATCGGCACCGAAGGAGGCCTGACGGCCATCGGCACGGCTGCCGGTACGGCCTACGGCACCTCCGGCCTCGTCGCGGACTGACCCGCGGTCGGAAGCAGGATGGGTGTCCGCTCCACGGGGCGGGCACCCTTCTGTGGGATCCCCGCGCTGACCCCAAGGGGCTGATCCAACGTGCTGACCCAAGGGGTTGACCGAAGGCGAATTGCCGTGCGCGTCATCGCCGCTGCGGGCGATCACTCCAGCGCTGCGCGGCGACGAGGAGCACGAAGACCGCGGACGCGGCATACGCCACGGCGGGCAGTGGGTGGACGGACACCGATGCGTAGGCCAGGACGCCGGCGGCGGCGACCGCCAGCCACTCGAGGCGTTCTGCCAGGACGGCGCAGGCGACCAGGGGCAGGGCGTACCAGGGGTAGCTCGGCGTGGTGAGCAGCAGCAGCGAACCCAGGACGAGCGCCGTGCCCGCCGCTGGATCGCGGCCCGGATGCGGCGCGCCCCGCCACGCGGCCAGGCCCGCCACGAACGCGAGAAGCAGGACGGCAACGGGAGTCACGGCGACAGTCGGCAGGGCCAGCGACAGGACGCCGGAGCGGTTCGGGCCGGACTCCTCGAGGAGGTACGCGGGCAGGTAGCCCAGGACGAGGTGTCCTGCCGCAAGCCAATGCGGAAGGTAGGCCAGGGCAACTGTCAGGGTCGCGGCAGCCACCGCCATGAACGCGCGGGAGGCGTTCTGCCGCAACGAGAACAACGGCGCCAGCATGACGGCCGGGTAGAGCTTGACTGCGATTGCCAGGCCCGACAAGAGGCCGGCCAGACCCGCCACTCGACCTCGACGTCCGGCTCCGACGGACATCGTCGCGGCCAGTGCCGCCACCACGAACCCGGCAGCCAACACGTCCACGTGGGCGCCGTTGCCGGCCTCGGCCACCACGGCCGGGCACCACGCCCACCACAGCGCACCCCACGGGTCGCGAACGCGGCGGCGAAGGAGTGCCGCCAGGGCGGCGGCGACCCCTGCCGCGAGCAGGCTCGATCCTGCTTGGAGGCCACGCGTCCCCCAGGACCACGGCGTCACCGCAGCGACCGCGGCGAACCAGGCCTGCGCGACGGGCGGATAGATCGTCGGCACCTGCGGACGGTTGATCACGGTGCGAGGGTCGTTCGCCGAGCGGGCCAGCACCTCGCTGCGGTCCGTCGGCAGCGGTTGGGTCGCATAGCCCGAGTGGTCTTCCGGCCGGAGCCAGGGAAACAGGATCGGATCGCGCAGCCCGGAGAGCCGGTCGTCGAGTGGCGCGTACCTGTAGGGCGAGGTTCCGGACAGCTGGACCCGTCCGTCCCAGACATAGCGGTAGGCGTCGGAGCTGGACCGCGGTGGGCTGATCAGCCCCGGTAGCTGAACGGCGAGGGCAACGACGAAGACCAGCAATGCCGTGTGCCGCAACGGGAGTGGGGACGTCACGCCGCCACTCGCGACCCTCCCGCGGGGACGAAGGACCCACCGGGTCGTCACGACGGCCACCACCCACCAGAGGACCATGACGACGGCCAGCCGCAGGCGATGGGTGTCCAGGTCGCCGGACAGCGCATAGGCGGTGGAGCAGGCGGTCAGGACCGCCGTGCCCGCGAGGAGTCTGCGCATGCCACCCACTGTGTCCGACGACGGCGACCGGAGGGGTCTGCAGGTTGTGCGCCGGGCGATCCGTCATCGGCCCGTAAGGGGAGGCCGTTCGTCATCGGCCCGTAAGAGGCGTGGCCCGTTTCAGCCGTCGTTGCGTGCCTAGCGTTGCTGGCATGCCCAGACTGCCCGCTCCACCTGCACCCGAGGACTTCGCATCTCCCGTGCACGACCGCACCGTCGTGGCCCGGATGGGTCTCTGGCTGGGAGCCGCCTTCACGGTCTGCTTCCTCACCGGTCTGGTGAGCCATGTCCATCAGTATCCGGTGGCCAGGCTGCCGATCCCCACCGGTCCGTCGTGGGGCTATCGCGTGTCCCAGGGGCTGCACGTTGCATCCGGCACGGCGTCGGTGCCGCTCCTGCTGGCCAAGCTCTATGCTGCCTACCCCCGACTGTTCACCCGGCCCGTCGTCGGCTCGCCGGCCCAGATGCTCGAGCGGGCCTCGATCGCCGTCCTGGTGGGGTCGTCACTGCTGATGGTGACCACGGGCATCGCCAACGTCGCGGGTTGGTACGTCTTCGGGTTCGGGTTCACCAGGGTGCACTGGGCGTTCGCCTGGGTGGCCATCGGGGCCCTGGCGGTGCACATCGCGGTGAAGCTGCCCGCGATCAGGGACGCGCTCTCCCCCGAGGGCGTCGCGGTCGCGGGTGAGCAGGGGCGTCGCGCCTTCGTCGTCGGCGCCGTGGGTGTGGCCGCCGGCGCCGTGGTCCTGACGGTCGGCTCGTCCGTGCCCGCCCTCGAACCCGTCTCGGTGCTCCGTTCGCGGCGCCCGGGCACCAGCCCGATGGGGGTCCCCGTGAACCGGACCGCCGCTCAGGCCGGTATCGCCGAGGCCCTCGACCCGGCGTCCGGGGACGACGACTGGGACGTGGTGGTGCGCGGCCCGGGTGGTGAACGCACGGTCACCGCGGCACAGCTCCGCGCTCTCACGCAGCGCACCGTCTCCCTGCCCATCTCCTGCGTCGAAGGCTGGAGCGCCCAGGCGAAGTGGGAAGGAGTGCGGCTCAGGGACGTGCTGGCCCTGGTCGGCGGACCGGTGGGCGACGTCCGCGTCGTGTCGGCCGAACGCAGGGGCACCTATCGCGAGAGCGTCCTCCCGCGCGCGTACGCGGACCACCCGAGCACGCTGCTGGCCTTGCGGCTCAACGGATCTCGGCTCACCCGTGATCATGGGTTTCCGGTGCGACTGATCGCGCCGAACCGTCCAGGTGTGCTCCAGACCAAGTGGGTCACCCAGCTGGAGGTGCAGTCGTGAGGGAGGCGTATGCCGGGTTGCGCGGCGCCGGGGCGGGTCGCCTCTCGTGGGGAGCAGCCGGGGCGGCGCTCGTCATGGTGGGCGCCTGGCAGTTCTTCGCCCACGTGCCTGCGACCGGCTGGGTGCGCGTCGTCCTCTGGATCGGTGCGGGGATCGCGGTCCACGACGGCATGCTGGCACCCCTCGGTGTCGTGACGGGGTGGGTGTTCGTTCGCCGGGTGCCGGCCCGGTCCAGACCCGTGGCGCGCTTCGCCGGGCTGGCTGTCCTGACCGTGGTGCTGCTCGCCGTGCCACTGCTCGCCACCGGCGGCCTCCGCCAGTGATCGGCCTGGCCGGGCTGAGGGAGGTCCGGCCGGAGTTGCGCCTTCGCCGGTCGGCTCAGGCCTGCGCCGATCGGCTCAGGCGGCCCGGCGCAGGGTGACGAATGCGCGGCCGTCCGCACGCCAGTCCTCGACCGCGAGCAGGCCGGCCTGCCCGGCGTACCGAACCAGGGCAGACGCACCCACCAGGGCCCACGGGATGGGGGTGGAGCGGCGACCCCATGGGCCGGTGAGGGTCACCGTGGTGCGCACATCCACGTGCTCGACGGCGTCGACCTCGACGAGCGCCCAGCCCTCCGGACTCAGCAGCTGTCGGCACCGGTGCAGCAGCTGCAACGGGTCACCGCCGATGCCGACGTTGCCATCGGCGAGCAGCAGCGTCTGCCAGCGCCCTTCGCCCGGGACCCGCTCGAAGACGCTGCGACGCAGCGCGCTTCCGCCACGCGCGCGGGTGTGGCCGACCGAGCTGCCGGACACGTCGATCCCGAGGGTGGGCAGGCCGCGCGCGGCAAGGGCCTCGACGAATCGTCCGGGCCCGCAACCCACGTCGATCACCGCGCCCGAACACCTGCTCACGATGAGGTCGTCGACGTCGGACATCGTGAGCCACTGGGCCACTGGCAGCGGTCGTGGAACCCCAAAGGCCGCCGACTCTCCCTCGACGTGGACGCTGCCCCGGACGAGCGCGGTGTCGAACATCAGCGTCGGGTCGCAGGGTGTCTGCACAATCCGGCGGAAGGTCCGCGCGAAGCGCGTGTCAGGAGCGATGGTCGCTGCGGCTGCGGCGTCCGCGGGTTCGTCGACGTCCCGTTGGGTCGGCAGCAGGTGCACCGACAGCCCTTGGGAGACAAGGCGTTCGAGCTGCGCCAGACCCGTCCGGGCCGTCGACATCGGCACGCCGACAAACAGGCCCGGCTGGTAGCGACGCAACCCGATCGCCCAGTAGCCGCCGTCCTCGCTCAACCCGAGCACCGCGTCTGCGCCCTGCCAGCCGGCGAGGAGGTCTGCGGCGCCGACTTGCGGCGTGTCCATGCCGATGAGCAGCGTCGGCTCGTCGCCGTCGGGGGGCAACGCCTCGCGGAAGGCGTGGTCGAGTCGCTCGCCGAGGCCGCCACCTCGCTGGGGGTGCACGGGCACGTCGTCCGGAATCCAGGGCGTGCGCGGGCCGTCCCACGACAGGACGGTCCGAGCCCCAGTGGCCCGGGCTGCGGCAAGGGTGTCGCGGATCGCAGCCGCGGCGAGTGCGGCGGCCTCGCGGGGGGAGAAGTCGGGGGTCAGCCGAGTCTTGACCCGGCCGGGCTGGGGCGACTTGGCGAGAATCAGCACCGTGCGAAGCTCGTTCGAGCGGGCCCCGGCCGAGGCCGTCACGATGCCAGCACCCGGCTCATGTCATGTACGGCGCGGGCGGCGCCCAGCCAGGTTCCGGTGACCTTGGATCGGCCGGACCGAGGGAGGTAGGGGATCGGCACCCCGGTGACCGACCATCCCGCGCGCGCGGCGCGGAGCACCGTCTCGAGGGGGTAACCCGAGCGCCGGTCGTCGATGGGCAGCCCCTGCAGGGCTGCGGTGGGGGCCAACCGCAGTGGCCCGATGTCCTCGAGGTCGACACCGGTCGCTCGCCGGACCTGCTGGGCAAGGACCCTGTTGGCCAACCGAAGTCGCCCGGGCCACGCCGCTCCAGACACCGGGCGCCGCGCACCCACGACGAGGTGGGACCGCCCGTGGTCGAGAGTGCCTCGGTGTTCGGCGAGCAGGGCCTCCAGCGACCGTGGGTCGAGGCTGGCATCGGCGTCCATGAAGGCGACGAGGGGCGCTGTCGCGGCCCGCAGCCCGGCATGACAGGCCGCGCCGTATCCCCGCTGGAGGACCTCGACGACCTGGATCCCACGACCTTGCGCGATGGCCACCGATGCGTCCGTCGAGCCGTTGTCCGCGACGATCGGCCGGGCCCAGTCCGGCATCCGGTCGAGCACCCAGGGCAGCGCCTTCGCCTCGTTGAGGCAGGGGAGCACGACATCGACTTCCGGGGATCGGTGGGCCATGGAGCCGACGCTAGGGCGCAGGTGGCCACGTCCGAGCTTCGCGTCGATGACGAAACCCTTACGGGTGGGCGCGACGGACCGCGCGGACCCCGGGGAGGCGCCCACGCGGCATACGCTGCGGAGATGGTCGCAACTGTGCTGGTCGTCGAGGACGACCCCACCGTCTCCAGCGTCCTCTCGGCCTACCTGCGCCGGGCGGGCTTCGAGTCGGTTCTGGCCGCAGACGGGCTGACTGCGCTGCAAGCCTGGCGCGAGCGCCGGCCGGACGTGGTGATCCTCGACGTCATGCTGCCGATGATGTCGGGCCTCGAGGTGCTGCGCCGCCGCCGGGCAGAGGACGACCACGCCGCCGTCATCGTCCTGAGCGCCCGCGGCGAGGAGGACGACCGGCTGCTCGGACTCGAGCTCGGCGCCGACGACTACATGGTCAAGCCGTTCAGCCCGCGGGAGGCGCTCGGCCGCGTGGAGGCGTTGCTGCGTCGAGGCGAGCGACTCGGCGCCACGGCGTTGCTGCCCAGGGTCACCGAGCGGCTCGGCGTCCGCGTGGACACCGGCGTGCGGTCCGCGACGGTCGACGGCCGGGGCACCGAGCTGACCGCACGCGAGTTCGACCTGCTGGCCTACCTGATCGCCCACCCGGGGCTGACCTTCACCAAGGAACAGCTGATGCATCGCGTCTGGGGCTGGGACTTCGGCGACACCTCGACGGTCACTGTCCATGTGCGCCGCGTGCGCGAGAAGATCGAGGACGACCCGTCCGACCCCCGGCGGATCGTCACCGTGCGGGGGGCCGGCTACCGGTTCGGTGACGCCGAGGAGCAGCCGTGAGCGACATGCAGCAGATCATCGCCGTGACCACCCTCGTCTGCCTGGCCGCCGGGGTCGGCGGAGGTGTCCTGCTCTCCTCGATGCGGGGTCGGTCCACGGCCACCCTCGTCGTCGTCGCGTCGCTGGTGCCCTTGCTCGCAGTGTCGCTGGCCGTCTTCGTCAACGTCCAGCGGATGTTCATCTCGACGCACGACTCCACCGTCGTCCTGGTGGCCCTCGGCTGCGCCGGCCTCATCGGGGTGCTGCTCTCGCTGGTCCTGGGCCGGCAGGTGGCTGCCGGGTCCAGCGCCCTGGCACACTCCCTGCGTTCGCTGGGCGACGGCTCCGACCACCAGCACTCGCGGACGCGGAGCGCGGCGGTGTCGTCCGAGCTCTCGGAGCTGGGTCGCGAGCTCGACACCACCAGGAGCCGGCTGGCGGCATCGGAGCAGCGCGAGCGGGCCCTGGAGCGCTCCCGACGCGAGCTCGTGGCTTTCATGTCGCACGACCTGCGCACCCCCCTGGCGGGGCTTCGAGCGCTCGCCGAGGGCCTCGAGGACGGTGTCATCGAACCCGAGCCGGCACTGCGCCAGATGCGGCAGACGGTGGGCCGGCTGGACGGCCTCGTGGGTGACCTGTTCGAGCTGTCCCGGGTCAGCTCCACCGAAGCCCGCGCACGCGAGAACACCGCTCTGGTGAGCCTGGTCGAGGTGGCCCACGACGTCGTCGGAGAGCTCCAGCAGCACGCCCAGCAGCGTGAGGTCTCCCTGCAGCTGCGGACCCGCGGAGACGATGACCGGCTGGCCGTCACAGGCAATGGCGACGAGCTCACCCGGTTGCTCGGCAACCTCGTCGGCAACGCTGTGCGCCACACGGCGCCAGGTGGGTCGGTCGTGGTCCGCGCAGAGCGCAGCGCGGACGGTCGCACCCAGGTCTCGGTGCTGGACCAGTGCGGGGGCATCGCGGAGCCCGACCTGCACCGTGTCTTCGAGGCGGGATGGCGAGCCGACCCGGAGCGCAGTGGACATGACGCGGGTGCTGGCTTGGGTCTGGCCATCGCCAAGGGCATCGTCGAGTCGCACGCGGGGTCGATCTCGGTCGCCAACGTCGACGGAGGGTGCAGGTTCGAGGTGGCGCTGCCTGCCGCCGACGTGCCGGTTAGCTGAACGAGCGTCGTCGAGCCGGCTGCGCGTCGTTCAGCCGAAGGACAGTCCGCTGAGCCCTTCTCGCAGGGGAGTCGTTGCAGCCCAACCGATCTCGCGGGCAGCCAGGTCGCTGGAGGCCGTGATGTGACGCACGTCGCCGAGGCGGTACTGCCCCGTCACCTCGGGCGCGGGGCCGCCGGCCAGTGCGGCCAGCTCGGTCGCCACGTCACCGATCGTGTGCACGACGCCGGAGCCGACGTTGTATGCCGAGCGTCCGGGTCCGTGGCCCGACGTGTCCCGGCCCAGCGCCGCCACGAACGCGCTGGCGACGTCGTTGACGTGGATGAAGTCGCGACGCTGGCCACCGTCCTCGAAGACCTGCGGCGGCACCCCCATGGCCGCGGCTGACCAGAAGATCGCGGCGACACCGGCGTAGGGCGTGTGCCGCGGCATACCCGGCCCGTAGACGTTGTGCAGGCGAAGCGACATGGCAGCCGCACCGGTCTCACGCGCCCAGACCGAGGCGAGCTGCTCCTGCGTGACCTTCGTGGCTGCGTAGGTGTTCCGCGGATCCATCGCGGCGTCCTCCGAGACGAGGGTGGGGTCGAGGTCGTCACCACAGGCGGGGCACGTCGGCTCGAACAGTCCGCGCGCCAGCCGCTCCTCCTCTCGCGGAGCGGGGGAGACCCGACCGTCACGGCCGCACGTGTAGGAGCCCTCGCCGTAGACGACCATGGAGCTGGCCTGGACGAAGCGCGGGACGCCGGCGGCGTGGCAGGCCCGCAGCACCGTTGCCGTGCCGAGCGCGTTGCTCGAGACGTAGTCGTCAATGTCGTCCAGGTTCACGCCGAGCCCGACCTTGGCAGCGAGGTGCACGACCGCGTCCGCGCCGTCGAGGTGTGCGCGGACCGCCTGGAGGTCCCGGACATCGGCCTCCACCAGGTGCACGCCCAGGGCGGACAGCCGGGCCCGGGCCGCAACCCCACCGTCACGGTGGACGTCTGCACGGAGGGAGTCGACGACGAGCACGTCGTGCGCCGAGCTCGCAAGGGTGCGCACCAGGGCAGCACCGATGAACCCGGCTCCGCCGGTGACGACGATCTTCATGCCGCCCACCCTGCCAGCGCGCATCGCAGTCTCGGCGGTCCGCCACCTTGCGGCGCGATTACGAGTGGCTTCCTGCGGTCCGGCCCAGATCGAGTACGTTCCGGCAGACGGTGGCGAGCCTTCTCCGGCAAGGTGGTGCCACGGCAAGGCCAAGCCACGGCAAGGTGGTGCCACGGCAAGGCCACGCCACGGCAAGGCCACGCCACGGCATACCAGTCGACGACCACGGCGCATCGATGAGAGGCAGCCATGCACGATGACATCCCCCTGACCGTCGGCCGCGCCACGCGTGTCCTGGAGGAGCGCATCCTCCCGGCAGTGCACGCCGTGACGGCTCCGGTGACCGTCGAATGGCACGAGCTACCGGGTGAGCCCGTGCGGGTGGCGCGAGGCCTGGGCCTGGAGTACTCGCCGCATGAGGTGGGGACGCCGTGGGGTGCCGCGTGGGGGACGACATGGTTCCGGTTCACCGGGCAGGTGCCCGCCGAGTGGGCGCGACGGCGCGTTGAGCTGCTCGTCGACCTCGGCTTCGACACGGACATGCCGGGCTTCCAGTGCGAGGGGCTGGTGTACCGGCCGGACGGGTCGCCCGTGAAGTCGGTCAACCCGCGCAACCAGTGGGTCCTGGTTGCCGAGTCGGCAGCGGGTGACGAACCCGTCGAGCTCTACCTCGAGGCGGCGGCGAACCCGGTCCTGCTCGACCACCACCCGTTCCTGCCGACGCAGGAGGGCGACATCCAGACCTCGTCGTCGCGCCGGCTCTACACGACGCGGCGGATCGAGCTCGCGGTCTTCGAGGAGCAGGTGCACGAGCTGGCCCTCGACCTCCAGGTGCTGCTCCAGCTGCAGGCTGAGCTGCCGGAGGGGCCACGCCGGATGAAGGTCCTCCAGGCGCTCGACGAGGCCCTGGATGTGCTTGACCTGCAACACATCGCGGACACCGCGCTCGACGCAAGGGAAGCGCTCGCCCCCGCCTTGGCCCGTCGCGCCGACGAGAGTGCGCACGAGATCTGGGCCATCGGGCACGCCCACATCGACTCGGCCTGGCTGTGGCCGGTCCGGGAGACCATCCGCAAGGTGGCGCGCACGGCTGCATCGATGACCGAGCTCCTCGACCAGACCGACGACTTCCTCTACGGCATGTCGAGCGCCCAGCAGTACGAGTGGATCAAGGAGCACCGGCCCGAGGTGTTCGAGCGGGTCAAGCAGGCCGTGGCCGACGGCCGCTTCGTCCCGCTCGGCGGCATGTGGGTCGAGAGTGACACCGTCATGCCCTCCGGTGAGTCTCTCGTCCGGCAGTTCCTCTACGGCCAGCGCTTCTTCGAGCAGGAGTTCGGTGTCCGCTGCCGCGGCGTCTGGTTGCCCGACAGCTTCGGCTACTCGCCGGCCCTGCCGGGGCTGATCCGTCGGGCGGGGTTCGACTGGTTCTTCACCCAGAAGATCTCGTGGAACCAGGTCAACACGTTCCCCCACCACACGTTTCTCTGGGAGGGCATCGACGGCTCGCGTGTCCTCAGCCACTTTCCGCCCATGGACACCTACAACGCGCAGCTGTCGGGCGCGGAGCTGGCCACGGCATCGCGGCAGTTCCGCGAGAGCCGCCTGGCGACCGGGTCGATCGCGCCGGTCGGTTGGGGTGACGGGGGCGGCGGCACCACCCGCGAGATGACCGGCGTCGCGGCGCGTGTCGCCGACCTCGAGGGGAGCGCCAGGGTGCGGTGGCGTCACCCGGACGACTTCTTCGAGCAGGTGCGGGCCGAGCTGCCGCACCCGCCGGTCTGGGTCGGCGAGCTCTACCTCGAGCTCCACCGCGCGACCCTGACCTCGCAGCACCAGACCAAGCAGGGCAACCGGCGCACCGAGCACCTGCTCGTCGAGGCGGAGCTGTGGTCGGCGACCGCGGCCGTCCGTGGTCTGGTCGACTACCCCTACGACGAGCTCGACGCGTTGTGGAAGCAGGTGCTGCTCCAGCAGTTCCACGACATCCTCCCCGGCACCTCCATCGCCTGGGTGCACCGAGAGGCCGTCGCCGAGTACGAGCGGGTCACCGCAGCGGCCCAGGCGCTGGTCGAGCGTGTGCTGAGGGCGCTGGTCGGAGACGGCGACCAGCCCATCACCGTGAACGGCGCGCCGTTCGCTCGGCACGGCATACCGGCGTATGCCGCCCTGCCGGCCGGCGTCGCGGCCCTCGCCGCCGGTGCGGACTCACCGGCGCCCGCGCAGGTGGAGGAGCGCGACGGTGGCCACGTGCTGCAAAACGGGCTCGTGTCCGTCACCTTCGACGCCGACGGCCTGATCGCCTCGGCCGTCGACCTGGCGACCGGTCGTGAGGCCATCGCACCCGGAGCGAGGGGGAACCTGCTCCAGCTGCACCAGGACTTCCCGAACAAGTGGGACGCCTGGGACGTCGACCGGTTCTATCGCAACCGGGTGACGGACCTGCGCTCGGTGTCCTCCCTCACGGCCGATCTGGTGGACGGTGTGGCCCAGCTGGTGGTCGAACGCAGCATCTCCGCGGATTCGACTGTGCGACAGGTGATCTCGCTCGAGCCCGGATCTCGGGTGCTGGAGTTCGCCCAGACGACCGACTGGCACGAGACGGAGAAGTTCCTCAAGGTCGCCTTCCCGCTCGACGTGCGGGCCGAGCACAGCGTCGCCGAGACCCAGTTCGGCCACCACAAGCGCGTCACGCACACCAACACCAGCTGGGAGGCCGCGAAGTTCGAGACCTCCATGCACCGTTACGTCCTGCTGGAGGAGCCGGGGTTCGGGGTCGCGCTGGTCAACGACTCGACCTATGGCTTCGACGTCACCAGGGCCGCCGATGACGGCGACGTGACGACCACGGTGCGGCTCTCACTGCTGCGGGCGCCGCGGTTCCCCGATCCCGAGACCGACCAGGGGGTGCAGACCCACCGGTACGGCCTGGTGGTGGGAGCCGACATCGCTTCCGCGACCGAGGCCGGGGCTCTGCTCAACACCGACGAGCGGACCGTCACCGGCAGCCAGGGCGTCGACCCGCTGGTCGTCGTCACGGGGACCGGTGTCGTGCTGTCCAGTGTGAAGCTTGCGGCGGACCGGTCGGGCGACCTGGTCGTGCGCGTCTTCGAGTCGCAGGGTGCCCGCACCAGGGCCGAGCTGACGTTCGGCATTCCAGTGGGCGGGGCGGGCGGGGTAGTCGACGTGGTCGAGGTGGTCGAGGTCAACCTGCTCGAGGAGGAGCTCGAGACCGCGCCAAGCCTCGCGCTCGACGCCATGGGCACGATCTCGTTGTCGCTCAAGGCCTTCGACGTCCGCACCTTCCGGGTGCGACTCGACCGGCACCCGTGACGACGCCGTTGAGCGGCAGGTGGGCGGGCAGCATACGTCGGCCTGTAGATCCATCGCGAAGGCTTCGAAGTTCGAGTCCTTCACCTGCCACCACGTGCACGAGAGGGCGCCTCACCCGCGGAAACGCGAGTCAGGCGCCCTCTCTCACGCCCGCGGCCTCCCCAACCGACCCACGCGTGGACGTCATACTTCCTGCAGGAAGTCAGCCTGGGTGAGGAGCAGGGACGTGGAGACCGACGGGTCGACGGGCGGGATGCTGCGGTCACAGAGCCTCGTGGAGCTGGTCACAGACCAGCTCAGGGGCGACATCCTTTCCGGCGCGCTCGAACCCGGAGAGCGGCTCGTCGAGGGGCAGCTGACCCAGCGGTTCATGATCAGCCGCGCGCCCCTGCGCGAGGCGCTGCGCCTGCTGGTCGAGCAGGGACTTGTCGAGCACCTACCGCGCCGAGGCGCCAGGGTCACCACGTACTCGGCTCGTGACTTCGACGAGCTCTTCGCGGTCCGTGACGCGCTCGAGCGGTTCGCCCTGTCGCTGGTCCAGGAGCAGGAAGCGGCAGAGCTCGACACGCGAGCCGTCGAGGCCGCCCTGACGACGCTCGCCGACGCCGCCGATCGCGGCGACAGGCTGGCCGCGAGCAACGCCCACAGGGCCTTCCACCTTGCCCTCGTCGCGATGGCCGACAGCCGTCAGCTGCTCATCGCCTACGAACCGCTGATCGTCAAGCTCCAGATCTACATGGCCGCGAACCTGCGGCGGGAGGCGGACACCAGCTCACCCGCCGAGGGTGTGCGTCGCCATCAGCGCCTGCTCGACGCCGTGCTCAGCGGCGATCGCGTCCGCATCGGCGAGGAGCTCGACCGCCACGGATCGCGGCGGTACTTCCACTAGTCGCTTCAGGTGGTTTGGGCCTGATTGCCGGACTTCGAAACCTGACTTTCACGTCAGCGCAACCTATGGCCATCGCCAAACGGTCGACAATCGACATTCAGTAGCGATGCCCAGGAGGCGAGCGTGACTGACACCGAGATCTCCCCGTTGACCCGGCTCCCCGTCGTGACGAGCCGTGACGCCTCATGGTTCGTCGGACCGGTCGACGCCCGCCCCTACCCGTGGCCGTACGACCACTCGGTCGACGCGCGGCACGTGGCCGTGATCTGCATCGACTGGCAGGTCGACTTCTGCGGTTTCGGGGGATACGTCGACCGCATGGGGTATGACGTCGGCCTCACCCGTGCGGGCCTCCCAGCAACGGCAAGGCTCCTTCAGCACGCCAGGGACACCGGGATGACGGTGATCCACACCCGTGAGGGTCATGCGCCGGATCTGGGTGACCTCCCCGCGAACAAGCGGTGGCGCTCTGCACAGATCGGCGCCGAGATCGGGTCGGACGGCCCCTGCGGTCGCATCCTCGTCCGGGGCGAGCCCGGGTGGGAGATCGTCCCGGAGGTGGCGCCGGTCGCCGGCGAGTTCATCGTCGACAAACCGGGCAAGGGCGCCTTCTATGCGACCAACCTCGACCTCCTGCTGAGGACCAACCAGATCACCCACATCGTGCTGACCGGCATCACGACGGACGTCTGCGTCCACACCACGATGCGGGAGGCCAACGACCGGGGTTACGAGTGCCTCATCCTCTCCGACTGCACCGGGGCGACCGACCGGTCCAACCATGACGCGGCACTGCACATGGTCACCATGCAGGGCGGCGTGTTCGGAGCGGTCGCCGAATCGGGCGCCGTCATCGCCGCCACCTACCAGGCCGCCCCCCACCAGGCCGCCACCTATGAAGGGCAACAGCAATGAGCGAGCCCATCACCGTCGAGGCGGCACCCTCACCGTTCCGCTTCGAGCCGTCCCGCACCGCCCTGGTGCTCATCGACATGCAGCGGGACTTCGTGGAGCCCGGAGGTTTCGGCGAGACGCTCGGCAACGACGTCTCGATCCTGCAAGCCGTCGTCCCTCCGCTGCAGGCCGTGCTCGCCGACGCCCGGCAGCGCGGACTCATGGTCATCCACACCCGCGAGGGGCACCTGCCCGACCTCTCCGACTGCCCGCCAGCAAAGCTGCACCGTGGCGCGCCGTCGATGCGCATCGGCGACCCCGGCCCCAAGGGCCGGATTCTGATTCGTGGCGAGTACGGCCACGACATCATCGACGACCTCGCACCGTCGCCGGGCGAGCTCGTGATCGACAAGCCCGGCAAGGGCTCGTTCTACGCGACCGACCTGCACGACCACCTGGTCGAGGCCGGAATCACGTCGCTGATCGTCACCGGCGTCACGACCGAGGTCTGCGTGCACACCACGGTGCGCGAGGCGAACGACCGCGGCTACGAGTGCCTGGTCCTGTCCGACTGCGTCGGGTCCTACTTTCCCGCGTTCCAACAGGCAGCTCTGGCCATGATCAGCGCACAGGGCGGCATCTTCGGTTGGGTCGCCCCGTCAACGGCATATCTCTCGGCCCTCGCCACGGCCGACGCCACCATCACCGCCTGACATCTCTCTGACGTCCCCCGTCCAAGGAGCCCCCCATGTCTGTGCTCACCCGCCCCTTCCGCCCGTCACCTCGGCCGTCTCCCGGCCTGCGCCTCCCGTGGTGGACACCCGGCGACACCAACGCCGCCTTCGGCCTCGGATTCAACGTCCTCGTCAACGTGCTCGTCCTCAGCTCGCTCTGCATCGGCGTCCTCGGGCTGTCCCAGGACAACGTCTACGGGACGATCGTGCCGGCGCTCGGCATCCAGCTGCTGATCGGCAACGTCTACTACACCTACCTGGCCCGGCGACTGGCGCAGCGGGAGAACCGCGAGACGGTGACGGCGATGCCGTACGGGCCGAGCGTCCCGCACATGTTCATCGTGGTCTTCCTGATCATGCTGCCGGTCTTCCTCGCCACCAAGGACCCACTCAAGGCGTGGGAGACCGGGTTGGCCTGGGCCTTCATCATCGGTGTCATCGTGGTCCTCGGAGCGTTCGTCGGGCCCTACATCCGCCGGTTCACGCCACGGGCGGCGATGCTCGGGACGCTCGCAGGCATCTCGCTCGCGTTCATCTCGATGCGCCCGGCCGCGCAGATGTGGGATGCGGCGTGGATCGCCCTCCCGGTGTTCGTCATCATCCTGGCCGGGTTCTTCGCAGGCGTGAAGATGCCCTTCGGTCTCCCCGTCGGGCTCGTCGCCCTGCTGGTGGGCACAGCAGTCGGCTGGGCGGGAGGTTTCATGTCCGTCCCCGACGTGACGTCGGCCGCGAAGGACATCGCCATCGGCATCCCGACATTCCAGCTCGACCTGCTCCTGGGCGGGCTCAAGGACATCGGCCCGCTGCTCGCCACGGCGATCCCGCTGGGCATCTACAACTTCACCGAGGGCATGAGCAACGTCGAGAGTGCCGCCGCGGCCGGTGACGACTACAACCTCCGGAGCGTCCTGCTCGCGGACGGCGCCGGTGCCATCGTGGGCTCGGCCCTGGGTTCGCCGTTCCCGCCCGCCGTCTACATCGGGCACCCGGGGTGGAAGGCCGCAGGCGGACGGACCGGCTACTCGCTCGCCAGCGGCGTCGTGATCGCGTTGCTCTGTTTCCTCGGACTGTTCGGTCTGATCAACACGCTCCTTCCCACCCCGGCGATCGTCCCGATCCTGCTCTACATCGGCCTCGTGATCGGCGCCCAGGCGTTCCGCGCCGTGCCGAGGGCCCACTTCGTCGCCGTCGTGATCGCGATCATCCCCAACATCGCAGCCTGGGCCCAGACCCTCATCGACAACGCCCTCGGCGCGGCGGGGACGTCCGCGGCAAAGGTCGGCGAAGCCGCTCTCGAGGGCAACAGCGTGCTCTACCACGGGATCCTGGTCCTGGGCAGCGGCGCCGTGCTCGCAGGCATGATGATCGGAGCGGTAGTCGCGTTCATCATCGACCGCAACTTCGTGTGGGCAGCGGGCTACCTCGTGGTCGCCGCCGCGCTCAGTTTCGTCGGGATCATCAACGCGGAGAAAGTCCAGCTCAACGCCAGCTCACAGGTCACGATCGGCTACCTGCTCGCAGCGGCCGTGTGCGTCGCGTTCGCGACCATGAAGCTCCCGCGACGTGAGAAGGAAGCCGACGAGCTGGCCCTCGACGCGGAAGAGGCGATGGTGCAGCGGGCTCCCGTCGTGACCGAGCCAGAGCCGACCCGTGCGGCACGATCCGCGACGTGATGATGGCTGCTGCCGCAGGGCTCGCCCAGGAGGTCATGGACTGCTTCACGGCCTACGAGGCGGCTCTGGTGGCCGGGAATGCAGCCGCGACGGACTGGTGGTTCGCCGACGACATCCGGACCGTCCGCTTCGGGATCGCCGAGGAGCAGTGGGGTGCCGACGAGGTCCGGCGGTGGCGCAGCAGTGCCGCCACGGTTCCCGCCGGTCGCCACCTCACTGACACCCGGGTCGACGTCTGGTCCGAGAGCCTCGCGGTCGTCACGACCCGCTTCGCCTATCCGTCGTCACGCTCCGTCGGCCGTCAGAGCCAGACCTGGTTGAGGACCGAGGCAGGCTGGCGCATCATCCACGCACACGTCTCCGAGCGAACCTGAGCCGATGACGTTTCCCCGCAACGGATCCTGGGATGTTGGCGCGGCCCGTGCGGCCGCGCGGCGCCTCGACAACCCGGCATTCATCAACGTCTTCGATGGTCGCCGAAGGAAGGGCGGCGACGCCCACACGACCGCCACCCCTTCCCGGCTGAGCGGTCTGCCGTTCGCCGTCAAGGACAACATCGACGTTGCCGGCGTCCCCACCACCGGCGGCTGCCCGACGCTGACGACACCCGCCGCTCGCAATGCGCGCGTGGTCGACCAGCTGATGGCTGCGGGCGCGATCCCCATCGGCAAGACGAACATGGACCAGTTCGCCACCGGCCTGGTGGGCACGCGCTCCCCGTACGGCGCGTGCCACTGCGTCGACTCCGACAACCACATCAGCGGCGGGAGCAGCTCCGGCAGTGCCGTCGCGGTGGCTGCTGGCGTGGTGCCGTTCGCCCTCGGCACGGACACCGCGGGCAGCGGGCGGGTCCCGGCAGCGCTCAACGGGATCGTCGGCTTCAAACCAACCCGCGGCGTCGTCAGCACCCGAGGGGTGCTCCCCGCCTGCCCGTCCCTCGATTGCGTATCCGTATTTGCACCAACGGTTTCCGTGGTTCGTAACGTCCACGACGTCCTCGCGCGTTTCGACCCTGAGGACCCCTGGTCGCGTCAGCGACCCAGCCCCCTGCCTGCCGGGGTCGCACGGGTCATGGGCGTTGTCGGCATACCAGCAGCTCCGATCGATCTCGACGCGCAGCACCGCGCAGCCTGGAAGGTGGCCCTGGCGCAGCTCTCAGGGCTGGTGCGCCTGGTGCCGGTGGACGTGTCCGCCATGCTCGAAGTGGCGACGATGTTGTACGAAGGTCCCTTCGTGGCCGAGAGACTGGCCTCCTTCGGTCACTTCCTGGAACCGGACGGGCCGCACCTCGATCCGATCGTGCGGCGGATCGTCCTGGGTGCTCGTGGGCTCGAGGCGGAGCAGCTCTTCACCGCCCAGCACCGGTTGGCTCGGCTAGCCCGGCAGGTCGCCGCCGCGACGGCCGGCGTCGACGCCGTGCTCCTCCCGACGACACCGTTCCACCCGACCCTCGCTGACGTGGCTGCCGACCCCGTGGGTGTCAACAGCCGGCTGGGGACCTACACGAACATGGCCAACCTGCTGGACCTCTGTGCGGTCGCCTTCCCGGCCGGGCGCCGACCCGACGGGCTCCCTTTTGGAGTCCAGCTGCTGGCGCCGGCCTTCGCCGATCAACAGCTGCTCGACCTGGCCTCGGTATTGACCGGGGAGCGACTGCCCGACGCCTCACCACCCATCCCGCCCGGGCGGCGCCTGCTCGCCGTGTGTGGTGCCCACCTGTCCGGACAGCCCCTGAACTCGGTCCTGACCGATGCGGGGGCACGCCTCTACCAGCGAGGGCGGACGGCCACGGGCTACCGGATGGTCCGACTGGAGGGCACGATGCCGCGCCCTGGCCTGCTCGATGACGGCCACGGCCCGAGCGAAGGCATCGAGGTCGAGCTGTGGGAGGCGCCGGCCGAGCTGGTGCGGCAGCTCGCGGTCGACGTGGAGCCGCCACTCGAGATCGGGCTGGTCCGGCTGTGGGACGGCTCGACGGTCGCTGGCTTCACGGCGAACGCGAGCGCCCGCCGCGCCGCCGACATCAGCACGGCCGGGAGCTGGCGCGCCCACCTCGCCCGCCGCCGCAGCACCGACACGACGAGGTGAGGGGCTGGTCGCCGCTGCCCGTGGTGCGTGAAAGGTGTCCCGGATGTCGGGCGATCCCGATATGCCCTCGACCGAGCGGCCGATGGCCGGTACTCCATACAGGCGATGCCGATCCCCGCCCGGGGGACGATGCTGAAGAGGGCGGCCACGGGGCTGCGCTGAGCGGGTCTTGTACCTGTCGAAGGGTGCTGCGATGTCCACGTTGTTTCGTCAGCTCGTCAGAGGGTCTGTGGTGGCACTCGTCGCAGTGGCACCAGCCCTGTCAGTCGCGGCCGCTACCGCGGCGCCGCCGTTGGACGGCCCATCGCCCCGCCCCGACGGTGCATCCGTGGGCAAGGGCGATCGCGACCACGACAAGGTGGCCGACGACCTCGAGGCAGCCCTCGTCGGGAGGGCAGCAGGCGACCGCGTGCGGGTCATCGTCCAGGGCCTGTTCCCCGGTGAGGGCCGCCGTGCTGCGCCATCACTGCTTGTCAGCCACAGCTACGGACTTGTCCGCGCGTTCAGCGGATCGGTCACCGCAGGACAGGTCTCGGCCCTGGCCGCGATGCCTTCGGTGACGAGAGTGGAGCTCGACGGGATCGTCCGGGTGATGGACGCCGCGGGCGACGACGGCTACGGCGTGACTGCCGCCCGCGCGGCATACAGCCCAACCGCCGGCGCCCTTGACGGCGGGGGCGTTGGCATCTGCATCATCGATACCGGCATCGACCCCAACCACGAGCAGCTCGTTGACCGGGTCGTCGGGTGGCGGGACTGGGTGAACGGCCGTGTCACGCCCTATGACGACCACGGCCACGGGACACACGTCGCCAGCATCGCGGCCGGTGACGGCACGGGGTCTGCGGATGCTGACCGCTATGGCGGGGTGGCCAGGGGCGCGCTGCTCGTCGGCGCCAAGGTACTCAACTCGTCGGGCTCCGGTTCGGACGCCGACGTCGCCGCCGCGATCGACTGGTGTGCCACCCGCAGTGACGTGCGGGTCATCTCGATGTCGCTCGGAAGCCCAGGCGGTGACGGCTCCGACCTCGGCAGCCAGATGGCCAACGCCGCCGTCGCGGCGGGAAAGGTCGTCGTCGTGGCGGCTGGCAACTCCGGTGACGCACCCGCCACGATCACATCGCCCGGCGTCGCGACCAACGTCATCACCGTTGGTGCGGCGTCGGACGAGACGACCCTGCCCGGTGGACTCGACACCGACACCGGGCTCTACCTCGCAGGGTTCTCCGGGCGTGGACCCACCGCCAACCCGGCTGCGCCCCTCAAGCCGGATGTGGTCGCCCCGGGTCTGAGCGTCGTGGCGGCGAAGGCCAACACGACCAGCTCCTATGTCGCCTTCTCCGGCACCTCGATGGCGACACCATTCGTTGCCGGGATCGTGGCCCTCGGCCTCGAGGCCGCGCCAGCCAGCACTCCGGCGGCCGTGAAGGCTGCCCTGCAGGCCAGCGCCCAGGACGCCGGCGCGACCGGCGCGGACAACGAGTGGGGTTTCGGCCTGGTCGATGCGCGTGCCTTCATCGCGGAGTTGGGCGCCGGGCCGGCCGGCACCGCCGCGTGGCCGGGCCACCAAGTGCTGACGGGCTCGGTCGGTGCGAACGCGATTCGTGACACCGCGATCAGCGTGTCCAGTGCGGGACGGCCCCTCGGCGTGACCCTGCAGATCACTACTGGCGCAGCGACCTGCGTGCTGCCGATCGGCACAACCTGCCTGTATGGGTACGAGTGGTCCCCGGACCTCGACGCCCACCTCATCAACCCTTCTGGCAGCGTCGTGGCACAGAGCCGCTGCATGCTCGAGGCCACGAACGGGAACTGTGCGGCGCCAGGCCGCTTCGAGACCATCGGTGTCTCGAACGCCGAGGCCGGCACGTGGACGCTGCGCGTGGAGTCGTTCGCCGGCGCTGGGAGCTACCGCGCAGACGTCTTCGGCGGGCCTTTCGGATCGAGCCCGCCGCCACCGCCAGCCCCCGCCGTGCCGTCGGCGCCCACTGGGCTGACGGCCGTTGCCGCGTCGGCGACGCAGGTCCGGCTGGCCTGGACCGACACCTCCACCAACGAGAACGGTTTCCGCCTCGAGAGGTGCACGGGTGGGAACTGCACGGCGTTCGGTGTCGTGGCCGCACTCCCAGCTGGCAGCACGGCATACACAAACACCGGGCTGAAGGCCAACACGAACTACCGCTACCGCGTCGCGGCCTGGAACGACGCGGGGGCGTCCGCCTACTCCAACATCGCCTCGGTCAGGACTCCACGAAGGTAGCCAGATCGGGCTCGCGGCAGAAACCGTCCCAACCCGGGAAGTCCGCAGGCAGGCCGCGAGTGGGGCGGGCGGCAGGCGCCCGGCGCAGGCCCAACCTGAGTGGGCTGGCATGCTGGCTGGGTGAAGCCTGAAACCGTCGTGGTCCCGGAGTCCTGAGGTGGAGGCCGAGGGCCGACGGCCCGGCTTGCACCTGACGGCAGACCGCGGCTGGGTGAACGACCCGCTCGCCCCCACGTGGGACGGGGAGAGGTACCACCTGTTCTTCCAGTACGTTTCCGGACTCGGTCGAGTGGGCGCTGAACTGTCACTGGGGCCACGCCGTCTCAGCCGATCTCGTGCACTGGGAGCACCGGGGGACAGCCCTTGCGCCCGGCGAGGATGACGACGGCGTGTGGTCGGGGTCGATGGTGCGACACGACAAGGGATACCGGATCTTCTACACGGCGGCCACCGCCGACAACCTGCCGATGAGTCGGGTGCGCTGGGCGGACTGCTCAGACCTCAACTCGGGGTCGTGGACAAAGGGTGAGGTCGTCGTCACTGCCCCACCAGATCTGGACGTGACCACTTTCCGCGACCCCTTCGTCTACCGGGACGGACAGCTGTGGCGGATGCTCGTGGGAACGTCCATCGGCCGCGACAGGGCGGCCGCGACAGCCTTCTCCTCGCAGGACCTGTCCCACTGGAGCTATGCCGGGATCGCGGCCTCGCGCCACACGACCGTCACCGATCCGGTCTGGTCCGGCGGCATGTGGGAGTGCCCGCAACTGGTCGAGGTCGCCGGCGCGGAGGCGTTCGTCGCCTCGGTGTGGGACCACGACGTGCTTCACCACGTCGTCGCAGCCATCGGTACCACTGACGGCCCGACGTTCACCCCACAGCAGTGGCAACAGCTGACGTTCGGTCAGGGCTACTACGCCCCGGCTGCCTTCCGCGACGCCGACGGTCAGCCCTGCCTGGTCTTCTGGATCCGCGGCTTCCTCGACCAGGGGGCAGGACGGGCCGGCGCGCTGAGTGTCATCCACCGCCTCGACCTGGTCGACGGCCAGCTCCTCCTGCGGCTGCACCCGGCCCTGACCTCCAGGGGTCGGTCGGGTCGTGAGGGAGCAAACGCCGCCATCGTCGAGCCCGCTGACCTGACCAACGGCGCCGTGCGGCTCACGTCCGGCGGCAGGCCGGTGCTGACGATCTCTCACCAAGACGGCGAGGTGATCGTGGAAGCCGGCACCGAGACGGTTGCCATAGTCGCCTCACCCCGGCAGGTGCAGGTCCTCGTCGACGGCCCGTGCATCGAAGTGCTGACCTCCGGCGGCGCCTTCGCCCACGCACTCCCCGCCCCGACGTGGTGGGATGACCGCGCGGAAGGAGCAGACCTGCGCTGGCTCGACTGACATCGTCGGGCGCGTCGCTCCCTGGGGCGCGATCGCCCGCCGGGCGGATGGCACAATCCGAGACGTGAACCCCTCGACGAGCTCGGCGCCTCGGACAGCCCCTCGTCTGGAGGACGTCGCCCGCGTTGCCGGGGTGTCGCACCAGACGGTCTCGCGAGTCGTGAACGGGTCCTCCCGGGTGGCGCCGGCCACTCGGGCCCGGGTGCTCGAGGCGGTCGCCGAGCTCGGCTACCGCGGCAACAGCGCGGCCAAGGCGCTCGCCACCCAGAAGAGCGGCGTGGTCGGGGTGGTCGTCGCAGGGCTGGGCTTCTTCGGCCCGTCCAGCACCGTGGTGGGCCTGGAGCTGGCGGCTCGCGCCGAGGGCTACGGCATGGTGCTCGCCTCCCTGCCAGAGGTGACCCAGGAGGCGACCCAGGACGCCCTGGACCACCTGGTGGGCGAGTCGGTCGAGGCCATCGTGCTGATCGCACCCGTCGACACCGGCCTCGATCTGGGGGTCCGGTCACGGCTGCCGGTCCCTGTCGTGGTGCTCGACGCGAACCCCCTGCGCGCGCGCCTGTCGGTGGGGGTGGACCACGAGGCCGGGGCCCGGTTGGCCACCCAGCACCTCATCGACCTCGGGCACCGCCACATCGCCCACCTCAGTGGTCCGTCCGACTGGTACCAGGCCGAAGCCCGTACGTTCGGCTGGCGCAGGGCGCTGGAGGCGGCCGGGCTGCCGATCCACGAACCCCTGGTGGGGGACTGGACCGCCTCGAGTGGCTATCGCCTCGGGCGTCAGCTGGCCGCGGAGTCGGAGGTGACGGGGATCTTCGTCGCCAACGACCAGATGGCCATCGGCTTGCTGCGCGCCCTGGCCGAGGCCGGGCGCACGGTGCCCGGCGACGTCAGCATCGTGGGTTTCGACGACCTTCCGGAGTCCGAGTACTTCACGCCCCCGCTCACGACCATCCGGCAGAACTTCGTGGCCCTGGGTCGCGGGGCCATGGGCCTGCTCACCTCAGCGATCCGTGGCGAGCTGGAGGAAGGCACCGTCACCGTTCCGCCCAAGCTCGTGGTGCGTGCCTCGACCGGGCGTCCTGGGCGTCCTCCCGGCTGAGTCGAGCCTGACCACCCGCCGATTGGAAGCTCGGCCCCGCCGGCCCCGGAGTCTTCTTTCGTCAGTTTTCTTTCGGCGATCCCTTGACAGGGAGGATGTTAGCGCTAACATCCATGGTTAGCGCTAACACACCGTGGAAGGCGCGCTGGCTCACTGGCGAACCAACAGCACGAGGAGCGTTCGATGACGAACGAGGACCGCGACGACATCTGTGTCGTCGGCGTCGACTTCGGGACCTTGTCCGGCCGGGCCGTGGTGGTCCGCGTCAGCGACGGGACCGAGCTGGGCAGCGCGGTCTCGGTCTACCCCCACGCGGTCATCGACGAGGTGCTCCCCGGGACGGGCGAGCGACTTCCCCCGGAGTGGGCGCTTCAGGTCCCCACGGACTACGTCCACGTCCTGCGCACCGCGGTCCCCGAAGCCATCCGCGCCGCGGGGATCGCCCCAGACCGGATCGTCGGCATCGCGACCGACTTCACGGCGTGCACGATGGTGCCCACCCTCGCGGACGGCACCCCGCTCAGCGAGACCTCCGACTTCGCCTCCTCGCCGCACGCCTACGTCAAGCTGTGGCGCCATCACGCGGCCCAGGGACAGGCCGATCGCATCAACGCCCTCGCCGCCGAGCGCGCTGAGCCGTGGCTTGGTCGCTATGGCGGCCTCGTCTCCTCGGAGTGGGAGTTCGCCAAGGGCCTGCAGATCCTCGAGGAGGCCCCCGAGGTGTATGCCGCGATGGCTCACTTCGTGGAGCTCGCGGACTGGATCGTGTGGCAGCTGTGCGGGGAGTACGTGCGGAACGCCTGCACGGCCGGGTACAAGGGGATCTACCAGGACGGCGAGTATCCGAGTCCCGAGTTCCTGGCGGCGCTCAACCCGGGGTTTGCCGGCTTCGTCGAGGACAAGCTCGCCCACCGCATCGGACAGCTCGGTGACCCTGCCGGACGGCTGACGGCGCAGGCGGCCTCGTGGACCGGACTGCCGGAGGGCATCGTGGTGGCGGTCGGCAACGTCGATGCGCACGTCTCGGCTCCCGCAGCCCAGGCCGTCGAGCCGGGGCAGCTCGTCGCGATCATGGGTACGTCGACCTGCCACGTCCTCAGCAGTGCCGTCCTGCGCGACGTCCCCGGGATGTGCGGTGTCGTCGACGGGGGCATCATCCCCGGCCTCTGGGGTTACGAGGCCGGTCAGTCGGGCGTGGGTGACATCTTCGGCTGGTTCGTGAACTCGTGCGTCCCGCCGGAGTACCACGCCGCGGCGGCCAAGGCGGGGCTCTCGGTCCACGAGCACCTCACCGACCTGGGTGCGGCCCAGCCGATCGGCGCGCACGGCCTGGTGGTGCTCGACTGGCACAGCGGCAACCGGTCGACCCTCGTGGATCACGAGCTGTCCGGTCTCATCGTGGGCCAGACGCTCGCGACCGCCCCTGAGGACACCTACCGCGCTCTGCTCGAGTCCACCGCGTTCGGCGCGCGGGTCATCGTCGAGGCCTTCACGGGGTCCGGTGTGCCGGTCACGGAGTTCATCGTCGCGGGTGGCCTGCTGCGCAACCCCCTGTTGATGCAGATCTATGCAGATGTCCTGAACCTCCCGTTGTCGGCGGTTCGGTCGGAGCAGGGCCCGGCGCTCGGCTCGGCCATCCACGCGGCCGTGGCGGCAGGGGCGTACCCCGACATCCGCAAGGCCGCGCAGGCGATGGGCGGCCGCACCGTCGCTGCCTTCGTCCCGGTGCCGGAGAACGTGGCCGCCTACGACGAGCTGTATGCCGAGTACCTCGCGCTCCACGACCACTTCGGACGAGGCGGCAACGACGTCATGCGCCGGCTCAAGGCCATCCGCCGCAAGGCCCTGTCATGAGCGCCCTGGCCCTGCCCGCCGTCCGGGAAGCCGTCGACGAGCTGCGCGCCTCGGTGGCCGACCTGCACGCGGAGCTCACGCGCAACGCTCTCGTCGCCTGGACCGCAGGCAACGTCTCCGCCCGGGTCCCGGGGGAGGAGCTGCTGGTCATCAAGCCCTCCGGGGTGTCCTACGACGAGCTCACCGCAGACGCGATGGTCGTGACCGACTTCGAGGGCCGGCTGGTCGAGGGGTCCCACGCTCCCTCGTCCGACACGGCAGCGCACGCCTACGTCTACGCCCACCTGCCCGAGGTCGGGGGAGTCGTGCACACGCACTCCACCTACGCCACGGCCTGGTGCGCGCGCCGCGAGTCGATCCCCTGCGTGCTCACGATGATCGCCGACGAGTTCGGCGGGGACATCCCCGTCGGCCCGTTCGCCCTGATCGGCGACGACTCGATCGGTCGCGGCCTGGTCCAGACCCTGGCGGGCAGCAGGTCCAGGGCAGTCCTCATGGGCGGGCACGGCCCGTTCACGGTGGGCGCGGATGCCCGAGCAGCCGTCAAGACGGCCGTGATGCTCGAGGACGTCGCCCGCACCGTGCACCTCGCGAGCCAGCTCGGCAACCCCTGGCGGCTGGACCAGGCAGACATCGACCGGCTCTACGACCGATACCAGAACGTATACGGGCAGAAGGGAACTCCCGCCTCATGAGCATTCAGCCGAAGATCTGGTTCCTCACCGGCAGCCAGGGTCTCTATGGCGAGGACGTGTTGCGCCAGGTCGCCGCACAGTCCGCAGTGATCTCTGATGCGCTGCAGGCTGCAGGGACCCTCACCGCCGAGGTCGTGGCCAAGCCCATCCTGACCGACGCCGCGTCGATTCGCCGCGTCATGCTCGACGCCAACAGCGATGACGACGTCGTCGGCGTCATCGCGTGGATGCACACCTTCTCCCCGGCGAAGATGTGGATCTCCGGGCTCGATGCCCTGGCGAAGCCGCTGCTGCACCTGCACACGCAGGCGGGGCGCGACCTCCCGTGGGCCACGATCGACATGGACTTCATGAACCTCAACCAGGCCGCCCACGGCGACCGCGAATTCGGCTACATCCAGACCAGGGTCGGGGTCACGCGCAAGACGGTGACCGGGCACGTCAGCGACCCCACCACGATCGAGCGCATCGCGACGTGGGCCCGTGCCGCGGTCGCCCGGGCCTCCCTGCGCACGATGCGGGTGGTGCGCTTCGGTGACAACATGCGCGACGTCGCCGTCACGGACGGCGACAAGGTCGAGGCCGAGCTGCGCCTCGGGGTCTCGGTCAACACCTACGGCGTGAACGACCTCGTGGCCGTCGTGGACCGCGTGTCCGACGGTGATCTCGCGACGCTCGTGAAGGAGTACGAGGACCTGTACGACGTGGCGCCGGAACTGCGCTCGGACGGCGGGCGGCACGAGTCCCTGCGCTACGGAGCGCGGATCGAGCTCGGGCTGCGGAGCTTCTTGGAGGAGGGCGGCTACGCCGCCTTCACGACCAACTTCGAAGACCTCGGCGGACTGCGCCAACTTCCCGGGCTTGCCGTGCAGCGCCTCATGGCCGACGGCTACGGCTTCGGTGGCGAGGGGGACTGGAAGACCGCGGTCATGCTCCGCACCCTCAAGGTGATGGCGCAGGGACTGCCCGGCGGCACCTCGTTCATGGAGGACTACACCTACCACCTCGAGCCCGGTCGCGAGCTGATCCTCGGCGCGCACATGCTCGAGGTTTGTCCCTCCATCGCGGCCGAGCGCCCCAGCCTCGAGATCCACCCCCTCGGTATCGGGGGTCGTGAGGACCCGGTGCGGCTGGTGTTCACCGCCGCTGCCGGCGAAGCCGTCGTGGTCGGGATCTCCGACATGGGCGACCGGTTCCGGCTGACTGCCAACGAGATCGACGTCGTCCCGCCGCTGGCCGACCTGCCCAACCTCCCGGTGGCGCGAGCGGTCTGGAGCCCGCGTCCCGACCTGCGCACCGCCACCGAGTCCTGGCTGGTGGCGGGAGGCCCGCACCACACGGTGCTGTCGACCGCCCTGACGGCCGAGCACCTGCACGACTTCGCCGAGATGACGGGCCTCGAGCTGGCCCTCATCGACGCCCACACGACCACCCGCGGCTTCGTTCGCGAGCTGCGGTGGAACAACGCTTACCACCGGCTGGCCCAAGGCCTGTGAGGCGCCGCGCCCTTGGCGCACAACTGAATAGCACACACCCATCAGTACCTTCAGCCAGCGCCTTCGCAGGTTGACTTCCATGGAATGGAGCACACAGTGCGCAGAATCATCGCGGCAGCTGCCGTCGGCCTCCTCGCAGTCGGCCTCAGCGCCTGCGGTCGCCAGACGGACAACGCCTCGTCCGGCAGCGGCGCTGCCGCCAATGTCAAGGGCACCATCGGGGTGGCCATGCCGACCAAGACCTCCGAGCGGTGGATCAAGGACGGCAACTACATCAAGCAGCAGCTCGAGGCCGCCGGCTACAAGGTCAACCTCCAGTACGCCAACGACGACATCCCGACCCAGGTCACCCAGGTCAACGACATGGTGACCAAGCAGAACCAGGTCCTGGTGATCGCCTCCATCGACGGCACCGCCCTCAAGGGCGCCCTCAAGGAGGCCAAGGACGCCGGGATCCCCGTGATCGCCTACGACCGCCTGCTTCGTGACACCGACGCCGTCGACTACTACACGACCTTCGACAACCTGAAGGTGGGCAAGCTGCAGGCCGAGTCCCTGCTCGCCGGCCTCGAGGCCAGCGGTGCCCCCAAGCCGTGGAACGTCGAGCTCTTCGCCGGGTCCCCGGACGACAACAACGCCACCTTCTTCTTCAACGGGGCCATGGAGGTGCTCCAGCCGAAGATCGACGCCGGTGACATCAAGATCGCGTCCGGCGAGACCAACTTCAAGACCGTGGCGACCCTGCGTTGGGACGCGGCCGTGGCCAAGAAGCGCATGGAGAACGTGCTGACGAAGTCGTACTCCAAGGCTGACGTCAACGGCGTCCTGTCGCCCTACGACGGTCTGTCCCGTGGCATCCTCGCCGCCCTCAAGGGCAGCGGTTACGGCACCGGTGGCAAGAAGCTGCCGGTCGTCACCGGCCAGGACGCCGAGCTCGAGTCGGTCAAGTCGATCCTCGCGGACGAGCAGTACTCGACCGTCTTCAAGAACACGCGTGACCTGGCCCAGGCCACCGTCACGATGATCACCGAGATCGCCGGCAAGAAGACCGTGACGGTCAACGACACCGAGTCCTACGACAACGGCGTCAAGAAGGTCCCGACCCAGCTCCTCGAGCCGGTGGCCGCCGACAAGTCCAACGTCAAGGACATCCTGCTCAAGGCGAAGTACTACAGCGAGGCCGACTTCTCCTAGTCGCCCCACCAGCTCCGTGGCGGCGGACGGATGACCGYCCSCCGCCACGGACACCACGCAGAGCCAGTACCGCTGGACCCTGCACGTACCGCACGATGAACCACGACCAACGGGACCCAGAAGACCCACGGAGGCTGAGCGGATGTCCACCCCGATCCTCACGATGCGTGACATCACCAAGGAGTTCCCTGGCGTCAAGGCGCTCTCGGACGTGAACCTGTCGGTGCAGCGCGGCGAGATCCACAGCATCTGTGGTGAGAACGGCGCCGGGAAGTCGACCCTCATGAAGGTGCTCTCCGGTGTCTACCCGCACGGCACCTACCTCGGAGACATCGTCTTCGAGGGCAACGAGATGCAGTTCAAGGGGATTCGCGACAGCGAGTCCGCGGGCATCGTCATCATCCACCAGGAGCTCGCCCTCATCCCCGAGCTCTCGATCGTGGAGAACCTCTTCCTCGGCAACGAGCAGGGCAGGGCCGGCGTCATCAACTGGCCGGTCGCGCGACAGCGCGCCCTCGACCTGCTCGCCCGGGTGGGGCTGGACGAGGACCCGAACAGCCAGGTCAAGAACATCGGCATCGGCAAGCAGCAGCTCGTCGAGATCGCCAAGGCGCTGGCCAAGGACGTCAAGCTGCTGATCCTCGACGAGCCGACGGCCGCCCTCAACGACACCGACAGCCGACACCTCCTGGACCTGCTCCTGGGCCTCAAGGCCAAGGGCATCACCTCGATCATGATCAGCCACAAGCTGGGCGAGATCGAGGAGGTGTCCGACTCGATCACCATCATCCGCGACGGCCGCACCATCGAAACGCTGGACATCACCAAGGGTGAGGTGAACGAGGACCGGATCATCCGCGGCATGGTCGGCCGCGACCTCGACCACCGGTTCCCCCCGCACGAGCCGACGATCGGTGACGTCCTCCTGGAGATCCGTGACTGGACCGTCGGGCACCCCCACGACGCATCCCGGATCGTCGTCAAGAACGCCAACCTCAGCATCCGCCGCGGCGAGATCGTCGGTCTGGCCGGCCTGATGGGCGCGGGTCGCACCGAGCTGGCCCGTAGCGTCTTCGGTGAGTCCTACGGCCACAAGGTCGGCGGCGAGCTGGTCAAGGACGGCCGGACGCTCAAGGCGAACACCGTCCAGAAGGCCATCGACGCCGGGCTCGCCTACGTCACCGAGGACCGCAAGAGCCTTGGCCTGAACCTGCTCGACACGATCAAGGTGTCCATCACGGCGGCCGGGCTCAGGAAGATCCGGCGGCGGGGCGTCGTCGACGAGCGCGAGGAGGTCCTCGCCGCCGAGCGCTACCGCAAGAGCATGAACATCAAGACCCCGAGCATCGAAGAGGGCGTCGCCAAGCTGTCAGGCGGCAACCAGCAGAAGGTCGTCCTCGGCAAGTGGATGTTCACCGAGCCGGACGTGCTCATCCTCGACGAGCCCACCCGTGGCATCGACGTCGGTGCCAAGTACGAGATCTACGAGATCATCAACCGCCTCGCCGACAGTGGACGCGGCGTGCTCGTGATCTCCTCCGAGCTGCCCGAGCTGCTGGGGCTGTGCGACCGCATCTACACCCTCAGCGCCGGTGTCATCACGGCCGACGTCGCCCGAGCCCAGGCAGACCAGGAAGTCCTCATGCGTTACATGACCCAGCGAAAGGCAGACTGACATGGCGACCGACATCGCCCCCGCGCCCACGGCCCCCGCGCCGCCGCCCACCGAGTCACTGGTGAGCGAGATGCGCAAGGCCCTCAGCGGCAACATCCGCCAGTACGGGATGATGATCGCGCTGCTGCTGCTGGTTCTCATGTTCCAGGTGCTGACCGACGGCCTGTTCCTCCAGCCGCGCAACGTCACGTCGCTGCTGGTGCAGAACGGCTACATCCTCATCCTCGCGATCGGCATGGTCATGGTGATCATCGCCGGCCACATCGACCTCTCGGTCGGCTCGGTGAGCGCCTTCGTCGGTGCCACGGTGGCGCTCTCGATGGCCAAGCTGGACCTGCCCTGGCCTGCCGCCATCCTGCTCGGGCTCGCGCTCGGCATCCTCGTGGGGATCTGGCAGGGCTTCTGGGTCGCCTACGTGGGGATCCCCGCCTTCATCGTGACGCTGGCCGGCATGCTGCTCTTCCGCGGCCTCGACCTGATGATCCTCAACGCCGAGTCCATCCCGGTGCCGGAGAGTTTCCAGAAGATCGCGAACGGCTACCTGCCCGAGGTCGGTCCGGTGACCGGCTACCACAACCCCACCCTCGTCCTGACTCTGCTGGCTGTCGCCGTGATCGTCTACCTCGAGCTGCGCCGCCGGTCCGACCTTCGGCGCTACGGCATGGACGTGCCTCGCCTGACCCTGAGCATCATCAAGCTGGTCGTCATCTGCGGGCTGCTGCTGGGCTTCGGCCTCCTGCTCGCGTCCTACAAGGGCGTCCCAGTCGTGGGCCTGATCCTCGGCGGCCTCGTCGTGCTCTACACGTTCATCACCCAGCGCACCGTGCTCGGCCGTCACATCTACGCTGTCGGTGGCAACTCCAACGCCGCACGCCTCTCCGGCGTGGACACGCGACGGATCGACCTGTTCGTCATGGTCAACATGGGCTTCCTGGCCGCGGTCGCGGGCATGGTGTTCACGGCATACCTCAATGCCGCGAACCCCAAGGACGGCGTCAACTTCGAGCTCGACGCGATCGCGGCCGTCTTCGTCGGTGGCGCGGCGGTGGCCGGTGGTGTCGGCACCGTCACGGGGTCGATGATTGGCGGCCTCGTCATGGGCGTGCTCAACCTGGGCCTTGCCAACCTGAGCGTGGACAGCAACTTCGTCCAGATCATCAAGGGCCTGGTGCTCCTCGGCGCCGTCGCGTTCGACGTGTACTCGAAGAGCCAGGGCAAGCCCAGCTTCATCGGGATGATCCTCAAGGGTATGCAGCGTGGCCGAGGAGGCGACGGCCCCAGCGGCCCCAGCGGGGGCGCCGGGCCGTCGACCCCGGTGGCCGAGGGGGAGGAGGGCACCGGCTTCCGCAACGCCAGCCGCTCGCACACTGGCATCGCGGAGAGCGGTGCTGCACCGAAACCCCAGCCCTCGGCCTGTTAGCCGGGTAGGTCGGCGGCGCCCGACCCGGGTCAGGGGTCGGGCGCCGCGGCAAGCCCGGCCGCTCAGCGTTCGTCGATCATGACCTCGATGCTGTACGTCGACGCGCGGTAGCAGTGGTCGCCGAACTCCACCGCCTTGCCGACCGCGTCGAAGGCGCTGCGCGACATGGTCAGCACTGGTTCGCTCCCGCGGATGCCGAGGTGCTTGCGCTCCCGAGTCGTGGGAGTCCGGGCGCCGATGCTCTGGTGCGCGACGACCGGCCTGACTCCGCGTTCGCGGAGCAGGGCGTAGAGCCCCTGCTCCTCCAGCTCCTCGCGGCTGATGTCGTCGAGTCCTGGTGGGAGCCAGTTCTGCAAGACGGCCAGCGGCGTGTCGCCCGAGCACCGCAGGCGCACGATGGACAGGAACACCGTCTCGGCGGGGAGGTCGAGAGCAGTGGCGACCCTTTCGTCCTGCACCAGCTCGTGGCTCAGCACGTGCGTCGTGGGCCTGGCACCAGTGCGGGCGAGGTCGTCCCAGAGGCTGGTGAGCTCGGCGCGACGGTGCACCTTGCGCGCCGCGACTGTCGTGCCGAGACCACGTCGACGAAGCAACAGGCCCTGGTCGACCAGCTCCTGGATCGCCCTGCGCACCGTGGGTCGCGAGAGGTTGAGGCGAGCCACTATGGCCACCTCGTTCTCGAAGGGATCACCCGGCTGCAGCTCGCCGCTGTTGATCGCCTCGCCGAGCTGCTCGGCGAGCTGGTGGTAGAGCGGCACGGGTGATGCCCGATCGATCAGCACGCCCACCGGTTTGGTCATTCGCACACTCTAGCGGGTGCTCTTCGTTCCTTACGTGAGAATGTCCTAACAAATGGTTGACACGGCATCCGCCCCTCGGCACGCTGTCTCTGCAACCGCCGCGTGCCAACTTCCCCTCCCGGGTCCTGACAACGGCGATAGGCTTCGACACCGGATGGGAAGAGTTCCGCTGATGCGCATCGGACTAGCAGGTACAGGACGGATCGGGGCCTTTCACGCCTCGACGCTCAAGAGCCTCGACGCGGTCGATGAGGTCGTGCTCGCCGATGTCGACGGGGAGTCCGCCCGACGGGTCGCCGAGGAGCTCGGGCTCGCCCATGCCGCAGACACCGAAGAGCTGCTCGGCTCGGGAATCGACGGTCTGGTGATCGCGACGGCGACTCCCGGCCACGCGCCCCTGCTGCGCCAAGGCATCGAGCGTGGCATCCCGACGTTCTGCGAGAAGCCGGTCGCTGCCACTCTCGAGGAGACCATCGACCTGTCCCGCCTCGCGGCCGACTCGGACACCCCCGTCCACATCGGGTTCCAGCGCCGCTTCGACACCGGCTACCGCAACGCCAGGGCGGCCGTGGCTTCTGGGGAGCTCGGCTTCGTCCACACCATCCGGGCGGCGACGCACGACCAGGCTCCGCCGCACGCGGCCTACATCCCCACCTCGGGCGGGATCTTCCGCGACTGCAACGTCCACGACTTCGACATCATCAGGTTCGTCACGGGCCGCGAGGTCGCCACCGTCTACGCGACGGGCGGCAACAAGGGTGCGCCGTTCTTCCGGGACGCGGGCGATGTCGACACCGGTGCCGCCGTCCTCACCCTGGACGACGGCACGCTCGTGCTCGTGAGCTCCACCCGCTACAACGGCGCGGGCCACGACGTCCGCATGGAGGTCCACGGAGAGCTGGGCGCCATCGCGGTCGGGCTCGACGACTCGCTGGCCTTCCGGTCGGCCGAGGGCGACGTCGACTTCCCCCGGGGGCCGCAGAGGTCGTCGTTCATGGAGCGCTTCCTGCCGGCCTACCGCGCCGAGCTCGCTGCCTTCTGCGAGGTCGCCGCGGGCAGGCTGCCGACTCCCTGCACCGTCGACGACGCACTGCAGGCCTTCCGCGTCGCAGAGGCGTGCGAACTGTCGCGCAGCGAGCGCCGCCCGGTCGACCTCTCCGAGATCAAGGGAGCCTGACCCATGACCAACCAGACACCGCCACTGTCCGACCGCATCGCCGGCGCCCCGATCTCGTGGGGCGTCTGCGAGGTGCCCGGCTGGGGGTGGCAGTACGACCCCGCGACCGTGTTGAGGCAGATGGCAGACGTGGGGCTCGCTGCGACCGAGTTCGGACCCGACGGGTTCCTGCCCGACGAGCCGCAGGACAAGGCGCGCGTGCTCGCCGAGGGGGACCTCGAGGCGGTCGGCCAGTTCGTGCCGGTCGTCCTCCACGACTCGGGGCACGACCCGGTGCCCGAGGTCGAGCGGGCTCTGGACGGCCTCGTCGCCGCGGGCGCCTCCACCGTCGTGCTCGCCGCGGCAACCGGTGCGGAGGGCTACGACGAGCGGCCCGTTCTCGACGACGCCGGCTGGGCGACCCTGCTGGCCAACCTCGACCGCCTCGACACCGCTGCGGGGGCACGTGGCATCACCGCCACGCTCCACCCGCACGTCGGCACCATGGTCGAGTCCGGCGAGGAGACCGACAGGGTCCTCGCGGGCTCCACGATCGGGCTCTGCCTCGACACCGGACACCTCCTCATCGGGGGTGGCGACCCGGTCGCGGTCGTGCGCAGCCATCCCCAGCGAATCGCCCACGTGCACCTCAAGGACGTCAGCGAGGCGGTGGCCAGGCGCGTGCGAGCCGGCGAGCTCTCCTACACCGAAGGGGTGCGTGAGGGCCTCTACGTGCCGCTCGGGCAGGGCGACGTCGACATCGCCGCCATCGTCGGCGCCCTCGAGGACAGCGGGTATGCCGGGTGGTACGTCCTCGAGCAGGACACCATCCTGCCGGAGGACCCCGGAGCCCAGGGCCCCCTCGGAGACGTCGAGACGAGCCTCAACTACCTCCTGGCCCTGGCCGCGCAGCACTCCGGCGTCGGGGTCTGACTTGTCCCGGACCCCTGACACGTCCCAGACCTACGACCTCGTCTCCATCGGTCGAGTGAGCGCCGACATCTACCCGCTGCAGGTCGGCGTCGGGCTGGAGGAGGTGCGCACCTTCGAGAAGTTCCTCGGCGGCAGTGCCACCAACGTGGCCGTCGCGGCAGCCCGCTACAACCGTCACTGTGCGCTGATCACCCGCACCGGGCACGACGCCTTCGGCCGCTACGTACGGCAGGAGGCCGAACGCCTCGGCGTCGACCCGGCATACATCAGCGAGGTGGACGGGCCCCCCACCCCGGTGACGTTCTGCGAGATCTTCCCGCCGGACGACTTCCCTCTGTACTTCTACCGCTACCCGACTGCCCCGGACCTGCTCATCGAGCCGGACACCTTGCCCCTCCACGCGATCCGGGACGCTCGGGTGTACTGGAGCACCGTCACCGGGTTGTCGCAGGAACCCAGCCGGGCCGCCCACTTCACCGCCTGGGAGCACCGCGGCAGGCGCGAGCACACGATCCTCGACCTCGACTACCGGCCGATGTTCTGGGCCGACCCCGCCGAGGCGAGCGAACAGGTCGACAAGGCTCTCCAGCACGTGACCGTCGCGGTGGGCAACCGCGAGGAGTGCGAGGTCGCGGTCGGTGAGACCGACCCGCAGCGCGCGGCCGACGCCCTCCTCGATCGCGGGCTCGAGCTCGCGATCGTCAAGCAGGGCCCTCGCGGCGTCCTGGCGGCAACGCGCGACGAGCGTATCGAGGTCCCGCCGTTCCCCGTCGACGTCGTCAACGGCCTCGGGGCCGGCGATGCCTTCGGTGGTGCGTTGGTGCACGGGCTCATCTCGGGCTGGCCGCTGCGTGACGTGCTCGAGTTCTGCAACGTCGCCGGGGCGATCGTCGCCTCGCGGCTCGAGTGCTCGACGGCCATGCCGACCGAGGCCGAGGTGCGAGAGGCGATCGCGACCGGCACGGTGCCGGTACGGATCGGCGCGCCCGGTCGCACCCAGGAGGGGGAGCAATGAGCGCTACCACGGCCACTGGACCGAGACTCGGACGCGAGGAGCTGGCGATGCTCACTGAGACCCGGGTGAGGACTCCCCGGGCGATCGCCGAGCGGTGGGAGGACCGGGTGCTGCGCGAGCTCGTCGGCCCGGACGGGCGACTGCTCATCGTGGCGGCCGACCACCCCGCCCGTGGCGCGCTCGGCGTGCGCGGCGACGGGCACGCGATGGCGAGCCGGAGCGACTTGATCGGCCGGCTCGTCGAGGCGATCTCGCGGCCGGGAGTGGACGGCGTGCTCGGCACCCCGGACATCCTCGAGGACCTGCTGCTGCTCGGCGCCCTGGAGGGCAAGGTCGTGATCGGTTCGATGAACCGTGGCGGCCTGCAGGGGGCGACGTTCGAGCTCGACGACCGGTTCACCGCCTATCGCGCCAAGGACATCGTCGCCAACGGCCTCGACGGCGGCAAGATGCTGACGCGCATCGCCTACGGTGACCCGGGCAGCCTGCCCACCCTCGAGGCCAGCGCCCAGGCGGTCACCGAGCTCGCGGAGCACGGGCGGATGGCCATGGTGGAGCCATTCATCTCGGTGCGGGAGGGGGGGCGCGTCGTCAACCAGCTCGACCCTGACTCGACCATCCTGTCGATGCACATCGCCGCTGGTCTCGGAGCGACCAGCGCGCACACGTGGCTCAAGCTGCCGGTCGTCGACGAGCTCGAGCGCGTCATGGACGCGACCACGCTGCCGACGCTGTTGCTGGGAGGCGACCCGCAGACCCACCCCGACGAGACCTATGCCTCGTGGGGTCGGGCACTGGAACTGCCGTCGGTGCGCGGCCTGGTCGTCGGCAGGGCCTTGCTCTACCCGCCAGATGGCGACGTCGCCGGCGCGGTCGACATCGCCGCCGGGCTGGTGCACGGGGAGGTCGGATGAGCCTCGGTCGTGACAACGACACCTGGGTGCGTCTGGCCGGTACGGCGAAGAGGGACGGCTGGGACGTCGTCATCGACGACACGGTCCCGGGATGGCGGCACACCGGGCTGTATGCCGGGTCGCTCGGTGAGGGTGAGAGCCGCGCCGTCGAGGCCGGCGAGCGAGAGCACGTGGTGGTACCGCTGTCCGGCTCGGTGCGCGTGGCGGTCCCCGGGGCGCCGGATGTGCTGCTCCTCGGCCGCGATTCGGTCTTCGCCGGACCGACCGATGTCGCCTACGTGGCGCGCGACTCCGCGTTGACGGTGACCGCCGAGGGCGGCCCCGCGCGGGTCGCGGTGTGCGCCGCGAGGGCGACCACGCGGCATACCCCTGCGGTGCGGCACGTGTCGGCAGCCGAGGTGCCGGTCGAGCTGCGGGGCGCCGGGCGCTGCTCGCGCGAGGTCCGCAACTTCGGCATCCCCGAGGTGCTCGACGCGGACTCGATCATCGCGTGCGAGGTGATCACCCCGGCCGGCAACTGGAGCTCCTACCCGCCGCACAAGCACGACGAGGAGCGCCCCGGCGAGGAGACGGAGCTCGAGGAGATCTACTACTTCGAGACGCAGGCAACCGCCGGTGGCGACACGCCGGATCCCGTTGGCTACCAACGGGTCTACGGCAGCGAGGAGCGCCCGATCGACGTGCTGGCCGAGGTGCGCAGCGGCGACGTGGTGCTCGTCCCGCACGGCTGGCACGGCCCCGCGACGGCCGCGCCGGACGCCGACCTCTACTACCTCAACGTCATGGCCGGACCGGGGGAGCACCGGGCCTGGCTCATTCGCGACGACCCGGCGCACGCCGGGGTGCGCGAGACCTGGACGACGCAGGACGTCGACCCCCGACTGGTCGAGGGAGGCAGCTGACATGGGTGCGAACGACAGCGCGACGGTGCGGCTCACCGTGGCACAGGCCGTGGTCCGGTTTCTCGCCAACCAGTGGAGCGAGCGCGACGGCGAGTGCCAGAAGCTGTTCGCGGGCTGCTTCGGGATCTTCGGGCACGGCAACGTCGCGGGACTCGGCCAGGCTTTGCTCCAGAACGAGCTCGCCGATGGCGAGGAGCACCTTCCGTACGTGCTGGCGCGCAACGAGCAGGCGATGGTGCACACCGCGGTCGGCTACGCGCGACAGAAGGACCGGCTGCAGACCTGGGCGTGCACGGCTTCGGTCGGCCCGGGCTCGACGAACATGCTGACCGGGGCTGCCCTCGCCACGATCAACCGGATCCCGGTCCTGCTGCTGCCCTCGGGGACGTTCGCCACCCGAGTGTCTGCTCCCGTGCTCCAGGAGCTCGAGGTCCCGTATGCCGCGGACGTGACCGTCAACGACGCGTTCCGCCCCCTGTCACGCTTCTTCGACCGGGTCACCCGCCCGGAGCAGCTGGCGTCGGCACTGTTGGGGGCGATGAGGGTCCTCACGGACCCGGTCGAGACGGGGGCGGTGACCGTCGCCCTGCCCCAGGACGTCCAGGCCGAGGCGTTCGACTTCCCCGTCGCGCTGTTCGCCCGGCGCGTGTGGCACGTTGCCCGCCCACCGGCCGAGGCGGCACGAGTCGCGGACGCGGCGGAGGTGATCCGGAGCGCGGAGCGACCGATGGTGGTTGCGGGCGGTGGGGTGCACTACTCCGGTGCGGAGCAGGCGCTGGCGGCGTTCTGCGAGGCGACCGGCATCCCAGTGGGGGAGACCCAGGCCGGCAAGGGGTCGCTGCCGCACGGCCACCCGCAGCTGCTCGGGGCTGTGGGTGCCACCGGCACCACCGCGGCGAACGCCGTCGCCCGGGACGCCGATGTGGTCATCGGCGTCGGGACGCGATGGTCGGACTTCACGACCGCGTCGCGAACTGCCTTCCAGGACAACGGAGTCCGCTTCGTCAACGTCAACGTCGCCGGACTCGATGCCGGCAAGCACGCGGGCCTCTCCGTGGTCGCCGACGCCCGCGAGGCCCTGACCGCGCTCACCTCGGCCCTGGACGGGTATGCCGTGGAACCCGCCTACCGCGAACGCCAGGGCGAACTCTGGCGGGCATGGGATGAGCAGGTGGAGGCGGCCTACGACCCGCCGGCCGAGGTGACCTCGAAGCTGGCGGAAGGCCTGCTGACCCAGGCTGAGGTGCTCGGGGCGGTCAACGAGCTGTCCGACCCGCGCGACGTCGTCCTCTGCGCCGCGGGTTCGATGCCCGGCGACCTGCACAAGCTGTGGCGGGTCCGGGACCGCAAGGGCTACCACGTCGAGTACGGCTACTCCTGCATGGGTTACGAGGTGCCCGCCTCCTTGGGCGTCCGACTGGCCGATCCGACCCGCGACGTGTTCGCGATGGTGGGCGACGGGGGCTACCTGATGATGCCGACCGAGCTCGTCACCGCGGTGCAGGAGCGGATCAAGGTCGTCGTCGTCCTCGTCCAGAACCACGGCTTCCACTCGATCGGCTCCCTCTCGGAGTCGCTCGGGTCGCAGCGGTTCGGCACGTCCTACCGCTACCGCTCCGAGGAGTCCGGCCGGCTCGACGGCACGCCGCTCCCCGTCGACCTGGCGGCGAACGCCCGAAGCCTGGGCGCACACGTCATCGAGGTCCACTCGCGCGCCGAGCTCGCGGCGGCGATCGGGGAGGCCAAGGCCGCCCCGGCCGACGGCGGCCCCGTCGTCATCCACGTCGAGACGGACCCGCTCGTCCACGCGCCCGACAGCGAGTCGTGGTGGGACGTGCCGGTCTCGCAGGTGAGCGAGCTCGACAGCACGAGGTCCGCGCACGCGGCCTACGGGAAGTCCAAGGCGACCCAGCGCCCGCTCATCACCCCGCATTGAGGCTCGGCCTGGGCCAGCGCGAAGCTGAGCCCAGGCCGAGGTCTTTGGGGGGCCGGCTCAGGCGCTCCTTCTGGCCTTGACCGCCAGCACCGCGCAGGGCGCGTCGAGCAGGACCTGTTGTGAGGTGCTGCCCAGGAAGAGCTTGCCCACGGGCGTGCGGTGGCGAATGCCGATGACGATGAGGTCCGCCGACTCGGCCTGCGCCACGCGCAGGATCTCCTCGGCTGCCGCGAGCCCGGTGGTGGCCTGGAGGACCTCGTGGACCAGGCCCGCCTCCTGCAGTTCCTTCGAGATCGCGTCGATGTCCTCTGCGGTGGCGAAGCTCGGGGTGGCGAAGTCACCGTTCTGGCCGGTGTTGACGACCAGGAGCCTGCAGTCTCGGAGCAGCGCCTCGTCCTTGGCTCGCTCGAAGGCAGCAATCCCCTCGGGCGTCGGGATGTAGCCGACCACCACCGTGCCGGTCACGAGGAGCCCTCGAGGCGGGTGGCGCCCGTCATGATGGCCACGCCCTCACCCATGTCGTGCGACTGGGGCGTGATGACCCCGGCCCGGCCACCGAGCCGCTGGATGTGGATGCGGTCGGCGACCTCCCACACGTGGGGCATGTTGTGGCTGATGAGGATGATCGACAGGCCCTTGTCCCGCAGCTGCTTGACCATGTCGAGCACCATGCCGGACTCCTTGACACCGAGCGCCGCAGTCGGCTCGTCGAGGACCACGAGCCTGCTCCCGAACGCCGCGGCACGGGCGACTGCGACGGCTTGGCGCTGCCCGCCGGAGAGGGTCTCGACGGCCTGGTTCATGTTCTGGATCGTCTGGATGCCGAGGTTCTTCACCGACTCTCCGGCGCGCTTCTCCATGCCCTTCTTGTCGAGCATCCGCAGCACCGAGCCCAGGGGGCCTTTGCGACGCTCCTCACGGGCGAGGTAGAGGTTGCTCGCGATGTCGAGGGCGGGAATGACGGCCAGCTGCTGGTAGACCGTCTCGATCCCCGCTTCACGGGCATCCTGGGGCTTCTTGAAGTGGACCGGCTGGCCGTTGAGCGTGATCGCACCCGAGTCGGGGACATATGCCCCCGTGAGGCACTTGATCAGGGTCGACTTGCCGGCACCGTTGTCGCCGATCACGGCGAGCACCTCGCCCGGGTAGAGGTCGAGGTCGACCCCGTCGAGCCCGACGACACGGCCGAAGGTGATGACGAGCTTGCGGGCCGAGAGAACGGGGTCCTGCGCGTAGATGTGCTCCTTGCCTTCGGGCACACCGCCGTGGGCGACCTCGAGCGTGGTGGTGCTCATGCCTTCACCTTCCTGATCCACTGGTCCACAGCGACGGCGACCACGACGAGGATGCCGATGGACAGGTAGCGCCACTGCTGGTCGACGCCGAGCTGGGAGAGTCCGAATGCGAACGTCTGGACGATGAGCGCTCCGATGAGCGTCCCGACGAGGCGACCACGGCCACCGAACAGGCTCGTGCCGCCGATGACGACGGCGGTGATGCTCTGGAGGTTGGCGTCCGGGATGGCGTTGGGGGTCGCGGCCCCGGCCCTGCCGATGAGGATCCAGGCGGCAATGCCGTAGATGAGTCCGGCCACGGTGTAGACGGTCAACAGGATGCGCTTGCTGGGGACGCCGGACAGGCGGGCCGACTCGGGGTCGTCACCCACGGCATACACGTAGCGGCCCCAGGCCGTCTGGGACAGGACGAAGGCCATCACCACGTAGATGAGAGCCACGACGACGATCCCATAGGTAAGCCGGAACGAACCGATGCCGAACCCGTCGCCGAGGAAGTTGATCAGGTCGGGCAGGTGGCTGGCCTGGATGCTGGAGCCACCCGAGTAGAGCAGCGCGATGGCGCCGAAGATGCTCAGCGTGCCGAGGGTGACGATGAACGGCGGGAGGTTGATCCGCGTGACCAGGAGGCCGTTGAGTGCACCGGCCCCGGTGGCGAGCAGGAGTCCCGCGATCAGCCCGAGGATGCCGGGCATGTTGTCGTCCTTGGACAGGGTGGCCATCACCATCATCGACAGCACCATGATCGACCCCACCGACAGGTCGATGCCGGCGGTGAGGATGACGAGGGTCTGTCCCACCGCGAGCGCGGCGACGACGGCCGTCTGTTGGAGCAGGATGCCCATCGAGCTGGCCGTGAGGAACGTCGGCGTCGCGATGTAGAAGGCGATGAACGCGATGAGGAGCAGAAACAGCGGGCTCAGCCACGGTTTGCCGTGCAGCTGATGCTGCACGCGCTGAACGGGGGACTGCTGCCGCCGAGCGAACTCGGCGGCAGCGGAGGTGACCTCGGTGCTCATGGTCAGTTGCCCCAGCAGATCTTGGTGCCCTCGTCGGACGTGATGCTCTCGACGCCGTCCGACTTCTTGTCCGTGACCAGGGCCACGCCGGTGTCGAAGAAGTCGAGGCCCTCGGTGACCTTCGGCTTCTCGCCACCGCGGGCGATCTTCGCGATGGCCTCCATGCCGAGCGTGGCCATCTTCAGCGGGTACTGCTGGGCGGTCGCGCCGATGACGCCGCTCTTGACGCTGCCGACGCCCGCGCAGCCACCGTCGACCGAGACGATCAGAGCGGTCTTGTTCGCCGCCTTGAGGGCCGCGTTGGCGCCGACCGCCGTGGGCTCGTTGATGGTGTAGACGAGGTTGATGTTGGGGTTCTTGGCCAGGCACTTCTCCATGGCAGAACGCCCGCCGTCCTCCGCGCCCTGTCCGGCTTCGTTGCAGACGATCGTGTAGTCGCCGCCCTTGCCGCCGGTGTACTTCCCGGTCTTGGCCTCGTCACCGTTCTTCTTGCCGTCGGCCACGGGAACGCCCAGGCCCTCGAGGAAGCCCTGGTCGCGGTTGTAGTCCACGGAGACGATCTTGTCGTCGAAGAGGTCGAGCAGGGCGATGACCGCCGGCTTGCCGTCGAGCTGGGCCGCGGCCCACTGGCCGTCGAGCTTGCCCGCATTGCGGTTGTTGGTCGCGAACGTGATGTCCACGGTGTCGGCCGGGTCGGGCGGGGTGTCGAGGGCGATGACGAAGAGCTTGGCGTCGCGGGCCTTCTTGATGGCGGCGTTGACGCCGTCGCTCATCGGGGTGATGAGGATGCCCTTGTCGCCACGCGCGATGGCGTCCTCGATGGCCGTGATCTGGCCCTGGTCGTCGCCCTCCTGCTTGCCGGAGGCGACCGTCAGCTTGACGTTGTTCTTGCCGGCATCGGCCTTGGCGCCCTTCTGCATGGCGACGAAGAACGGGTTGGTGGAGTCCTTGGTGATCAGGGTGACGCCGACGGTGGACTCGCCGCCACCGCCACCGCTACCGGTGTCGGTGGAGCCACCGCGGTTGCACGCGGTGAGGGCGAGGGCGGTGGACGCCACGGCAGCGACTGCGACGGTCCTGCGCAGGGAGGGGGTGATGCGGGACATGGACGGCTCCTTCTTCTGCGGCGGGAAACCGCGTTGACAACGTTGTCGAGACCATTAGTAGCGCGCGTCTTGTATATTTGTCAACGGTTCCTGTACAACTAGCACCGTGACGATGACATCGATGTCAGACGCCGGGCGAAGGCCCCGCGCAACCATGCGTGAGGTAGCGGCTCTGGCCGGCGTGAGTCTCAAGTCCGTGTCCCGGGTGGTGAACCGCGAGGGTGGCGTGTCCTCCGACGTGACCACCCGTGTGGAGCGGGCCGTTGCGCAGCTGGGCTACCGCCACAACCTGGCTGCGAGCAACCTGCGTCGTGGCGACGGGCGCAGCGCGATGGTGGGCGCGCTGCTGCAGGACGTGAGCAACAGCTTCTCGGCCAGCCTGCTGCGCAGCCTCGAGGACGCAGGCCGCGACCGGGGCGTCGCGATCGTCGCATCAAGCCTGGACGAGGAGCCCGAGCGCGAGCAGGCCCTGGTGGAGAGCCTCGTGCGGCGCAGGGTGGACGGGCTGCTCCTCATGCCGGCGACCGAACGCCAGGAGTACCTCGCCGACGACCTGCGCACCGGGCTGCCCGTGGTGTTCGTGGACCGCCAGCCGAACGGGGTCGACACCGACTCCGTCACCATCGACAACGACCTCGGCGCACGGCTGGCGGTGAACCACCTCGTTGCGCACGGCCACCGCCGCATCGCGCTGCTCAGCGACATGACGACGATCCAAACCGCTCGGGCCCGGCACGAGGGCTACCTGTCCGCGCTCAGGGATGCCGGTATCGAGCCAGATCCCCGACTCGCCGCCACCTCGCTGCGGTCGTCCGAGGACGCGGTGGACGGACTGGGCCGCCTGCTCGACCTCGAGGACCCGCCGACCGCGATCTTCGCGGCGCGCAACTCGTTGGCAGTGGGTGCGATTCGTGCACTGCATCATCGCGGACTGGCCGGACGGATTGCCCTGGTTGGTTTCGACGACTTCCCTCTGGCCGACATCGTCGACCCGCCGCTCACGGTGATCCGGCAGGACGTCGCAGCCATCGGGGCCGAGGTCGCCGCGCGGTTGTTCGCCCGCATCGACGGAGACACCTCGGCTCCGCGCCACGTCGTGCTCAAGCCCGAGCTCGTCGCTCGCGGGTCGGGCGAGATCCGCCCCTAGTCCCAGGCTCTTCTCGTGCCGGTGGCCTTCTCACGCAGGGGCGGACCCGGGGGCTGGGGGATGAGTTGTCCTGACGCCCTTGATGAGCAGATAGGCCAACAGGGCGACCTCGCAGAGGATCTCGGGCCCGACGAAGATGACGGCCGACGTGTCTGCGAAGGTCGGGGCGAGAAACCGGCTGAGAGCGTCGGTGACGTAGCAGACCGTGCCGAGCATCAGCAGGAACGAGAGCCATCTCGGGAACATGCCGGAGCGATGGCCGAGTACTCCCAGGGCAAAGAGCCACAGCCAGCCGAGCTGCGCGACCAGGTAGCCGTAGTGCTGTAGATCCATGAGGAGCAGGACCAGTGCGTTCGAGCCGGCGACGCCGAACGCGGAGCTGTAGGCGTCGTTCGTCGCGACCAGCAGGGCGCCGAGCTGGTTGACCATGTTGAGGGAGGCGATGGCGGCCGAGACTGCGACGAAGACGACCATGCCGCGGGCGACGCTCCTCCCGGCGTGCGCGAAGAGCCGATGGAGGGTCACGGCCATGACGATCCAGACCAGGGCCTGGACCAGGTCGGCGGCGAAGCTCAGCCGGACCAGCGTCGCGTTGGCGACCAGGTTCGCTGCGGTCGCCGCGGCGTCACCGGGTTCGTACACGCTGACCCGCACGGCTTGGGCGAATCCGCCGAAGATCGCGACGACGAGGTACAGCAGGCCTGCCAGCCTCGCGAGTCGTACCGCCCCAGCCGGCGGACGACTCACGCCGACGGGCGCGTGGTGAGTGGTCATGGCGGCGTGGTCCTACTGTGCTGCGGGCCGGGTGAGGAAGCGGGCTCGCGCCTTGTGCAGCTGGGGCATGAGGCCGTAGATGACGATCGGCACGGCGATGGTGGCCAGGACGAACGTGCGCAGCACGGGCGACATGGGGCGAAGCCAGTCGCCCAGGGCGAGGTTGATGACCGTGAGCGTCGGGAAGACGCAGAGCCAGATCATCACGGCGAGCTGGTGCTTGGTCGGAGGGCCACTTCGTGGTGGGGCTGGGTGCGGTGCCTCGTGGGTTCTCATGCGTGAACTGTGACCCTGCTGCCGCGTTGGGGCAACGTTCGTTGCCGTTTCCGGGAAAGGTTGCGACAGTGAGCGACATGGACGACACGGGGGCAGCCATCGCCCGGGCCCTTGACCAGGTGGGTCCGCGACTCAAACAGCTCCGAGCCCATCGTGGAGTCACGCTGGCGGCGCTGTCCGAGTCGACTGGCATCTCCAAGAGCACGTTGTCGCGGCTGGAGACGGGGCAGCGGCGCGCCAGCCTGGAGCTGCTGCTGCCACTGGCGCAGGCCTACCGGGTGCCGCTTGACGACCTCGTCGGCGCCCCCGAGGTGGGGGACCCGAGGGTGCGGCTGAAGGCCAGTAAACGCAACGGGCGCACCGTGCTGCCGCTGACCCGTCAGCCGGGCGGGGTGCAGGCGTGGAAGATCATCGTCCCGACGAGCAACAGCACCCCCCGACCGAAGGTCCATGAGGGGTACGAGTGGCTGTTCGTGCTCTCTGGTCGCATGCGGCTCGTCCTCGGCGACCACGACCTCGTTCTTGGTCCGGGCGAGGTGGCTGAGTTCGACACCCGGGTTCCGCACTGGTTCGGCAGCGACGGGACCCAGGCGGCCGAGGTGCTCAGCCTGTTCGGTCCGCAGGGTGAACGCGTCCACGCCAAGGCCGGTCCTGCGCCGGTGGCAAGGGGCGAAAAGAAGCCAGTGACGTCGACCCCCTGACCTACGCTTCGAGGGAACTCCCTTCCCCCACCGTGAGGCTGAGCGGTCATGACGAGCCCACTGGTCGGCACCAAACGGTTCGTGCCGCCGCTACGCAGTACGTTCGTAGCGCGGCCACGGCTGGGTGCCCGGCTGGGGCGCGACGCGCGGTTGACCCTCGTCTCCGCGCCCGCCGGCTTCGGTAAGACGACGGCGCTGTCGGCCTGGGTGTCAGGGGCGCGGGCCGACGGCAGGTCCGTCGCGTGGCTGTCCTGCGAAGAAGGAGACCAGAAGGCCACGGTCTTCTGGTCGTACGTCGTGAACACCCTGCAGAGCATCGAGCCGACCGTGGGCGCAGATGCGCAGCCGCTGCTGGAGTCAGCGCAGGCGCCCCTCGAGTCCGTCGTGGTGACGCTGGTCAACGACCTCGCAGCACTGCCGAACGACCTCGACCTCATTCTCGACGACTACCACCTCGCCGACAGTCCGGAGGTCGCAGCCGGGATGCAGTACCTGCTGGAACACCTGCCGCCGAATGTACGTCTCGTTGTGAGCACCCGGGTGGATCCTGCCCTTCCGCTGGCCCGGATGCGCGCGAGGGGTGAGTTGCTGGAAGTCCGCGCCGAGGACCTGAGGTTCACGCTCGAGGAGGTCACGGCATACCTCAGGGTGGCAACTGGACTGGAGCTGGACGTCGGAGACGTCGCGGCCCTGGAGCAGCGCACCGAGGGCTGGATCGCGGCACTGCAGCTGGCCGCGTTGTCGATCGAGGGACGGGCCGAGCCCACTGCGTTCATCGCGGGCTTCACGGGCGACGACCGCTATGTCGTCGACTACCTTGTCGACGAGGTGCTGGGTCGCCAGCAGGAGGACGTCCGCACGTTCCTGCTCCAGACCTCGATGCTGGACCGGCTCACCGGACCGCTGTGCGACGCGGTCACTGGCCGCGCAGACGGCCGGGTGGTGCTGGAGTCGTTGGAGCGAGCCAATCTCTTCGTGGTGCCACTGGACGACACCCGACGCTGGTACCGGTACCACCACCTGTTCGCCGACGTGCTGCAGATGCACCTGCGGGACGAACGGCCGGGCGAGATCGTGACTCTGCACCGCAGGGCGAGCGACTGGTACGAGGGGGCGGGGGAGGCTGTGCCCGCCGTCCGTCATGCGCTCGCAGCAGGCGCAGTGGACCGGGCCGCCGACCTGGTGGAGCTCGCCATCCCCGAGGAACGCCGCGAGCGGCGGGAGGCCCGGGTCGTCGGGTGGCTCGACGTCATCCCTCCTGAGGTGGTCAGGACGCGACCGGTGCTCGCCATCGGTTTCGTCAGCGCCCTCATGGCCAGGAACGAGTTCGAGTCCGTGCCCGCGCGGCTCGACGACGTCGAGCGACTGCTCGCAGCCGGTTCGCCTGTCACGGTGGTCGACCAGGCCGAGTTTGCTCGGCTCCCCGCGACCATCGAGCTGTACCGGGGAGCGCTCGCCCTCGTCGCCGGTGACGTGGAGGCCATCCACCGCCACACCCGTGCAGCCGTCGACCTCGCGCCCGACGACGACCACGTCACGCGCGCCTCTGCCGTGGCGCTCTCCGGGCTCGCGCACTGGGCGGCGGGTGACCTGGTCACTGCGCACCGTGACTACACCGCCAGCGCTGACGGGCTGTTGCGGGCGAGGCACCTGTCCGACGTGCTGGGCTGCTCGATCACCCTGGCCGAGCTCCGACGCGCGCAGGGCAGGCTCGGCGACGCCCAGGCGACCTTCGAGCGAGCCCTCGAAGTGTCGGCGCATCAACCGCCGGCGCATCAACCTGCGGCGTTGCGGGGCACGGCGTTGCGGGGAACGGCCTTGCGAGGAACGGCCGACATGCTCGTGGGGCTCAGCCAGGTGGCGCTCGAGCGCGGCGACCTCGATCGGGCTGTCCATCACCTCGAGGAGGCGCGGGCACTGGGTGAGGCGTCCGGCCTGCCACAGCACCCCTACCGGTGGCGCGTCGCGTTGGCTGGTATCCGTGAGGCACAAGGCGACTTGGCGGGTGCCTGCGCCCTGCTGGGCGACGCGGAGCGGGTCTACCTGGGCGACTTCAACCCCAACGTGCGGCCCGTGCCGGCTCTGCGGGCTCGCCTGCTGGTTGCCCTTGGACGGGTGGCCGAGGCTGCGGACTGGGCACGGCGCAGCGGGTTGTCGGCGGACGACGAGGTGTCCTACCTGCGCGAGTGCGAGCACCTTGCGCTGGCCAGGGTGCTCATCACCCGGTCCCAAGAGGGCGGGTCAAAGGCCGACATGGGGCAAGCCCTGGACCTCTTGCAGCGTCTCCTGGCTGCCGCGGAGCTGGGGGAGCGTAGAGGCAGCGTGGTCGAGATCCTCACGCTGCAAGCTGTGGGACACCAGAGCGCTGGCGATCGCTCCGCCGGTCTGGAGTCCCTCGCGCGTGCCCTCGCCATGGCCGAGCCGGAGGGGTACCTGTGGGTCTTCGCCCGCGAGGGAGAACCCATGCGCGCCCTCCTGCGTGGCCTCGTCAGCGACCGGCCGGAATGGCCCTATCCCCAGCGGGCGCTCGACTTCTCCGAGTCCTGCGAGCGGCGCAGGGAGGTGGAGCTGCAGACCACCCCGCTCGTCGGCGCGTCACAGGGCGTTCTCCCACCGCCCGCCGCAGCGGATGGGCCCCGACCCGGGTCGCCCATCGAGCCGCTGAGCCGGCGCGAGCGTGACATCCTGCGGCTGCTCGCCAGCGACCTCAGCGGTCCGGACATCGCCGGCGAGCTGGTGGTGTCGGTCAACACGGTGCGCACCCACACCCGGAACATCTACGCGAAGCTCGGCGTCACCAGTCGGCGCGCAGCGGTACGTCGGGCCGGCGAGCTCGGCCTCCTCAGCGGGCAGCCCTGACGGGCACGATCGCGACGGCGCCCACGACGGCGCACCCGGCAGCCACGGCATACAGGAGCGGGTAGCCGCCACCCCCGACGGTGAGGATGACCGGCGCGAGCACTGGTGCAACGGCGAACGGCAGCGCTCCTGCGTAGTTGAGGACGCCGAGGTCCTTGGCAGCGCGGCTCGGGTCGGGCAGCACGTCGGCGACCAGCGCGAGGTCGACGGCGAAGTACATGCCGAAGCCCAGACCGCTGACGGCGATGCCGACGAGGAAGGCGCTGAAGCTGTCCGCGACGGCGACGAGCACCATCGCCACGGCATACACCAGGGCGGCCGCGAAGACGAAGGGCTTGCGCCGACCCAGCCGGTCCGACACCCGGCCGCTGACCAGGGACGTGGTGACGACGACGGCCGACTGGACCAGGGTCGCGACGAAGACCTGTTGTGGCACAGCGTCTTCCGCGCTTCCGAGGTGGTCGATCAGGAAGTAGACCTGGTACGTCGTCAGGAACGCGAAGGCGAGCACGAGCATGAACCTGCTCGCGAAGACCCACGCGAAGTCGGGGCTGCGGCGAGGGTCGAAGTAGAACGTGCCCGCGAGCTCGCGCAAGGACCACGCGGGCCTGTCCTCGCGCCGGAGGTGACGGTCGTCGAGCGTGGTGGCGAAGGCCAGCACGAGGACGCCGCCGATGAGGCACGGCGCCAGGAACATCGCCAGGTGGCTCCCGCTGAAGACCTTGACGAGGAACGTCGCGCCCACCGACGCGATGGGCAGGCAGATGCCGAGGATGCCGGAGACGACCCCACGCTGCGTCGTCGGCACCTGGTCGGGCAGGACCGCCGCCTGCACCGCGAGCAGCGCGTTGAAGAACAGCTGGGCGGCGCACCAACCTACGAGGACGATCGGCACGGAGGGCGCTGTCGCCACCACGAGGATCGCCGCGGTGCCCCCCACGACCCCGACCACCATCCAAGGCCGACGCATGCCGAACCGGGAGGCCGTGCGGTCGCTGAGCCTCCCCACCAACGGGTTGCCGACCAGGGCGACGAGCGACCCGGTCCCGACGACGAGGGCCAGAGCGCCCGGCGCCCGGTCGATGCCCACCAGCGCATTGACCTTCAGCGCCAGCGTGATGGAGACGGGGGCGATGAGCACCAGGCAGGTGCCCAGGTATGCCGCGGTGTACCGCGCGACGAAGCCCGGCCCCACGGTGTGTGGTCGGGATGGTTCAGGGCCTCGTGCAGTGGCCTCGGTGTGCGCGCTGAGCTGCATGCCGAGCTCCCTCGAGTTCGCGGACGGAGCCATTGATGTGATCGGCACCTGGGCTCCGGCCCACCCCCACAGTAGGGACCGGTGTGGCCGGCGGCCATGGCTCACAGGAGTGGGATGGGTCGGGTTTGGGCCATGGTGTCCGATTCCTCGGCGCGAGTTCACCAGATCTCTCATCAGACGCGGTGATGTCCACTCACCAGATCGGCTCCTAGCGTGCAAGGCAACCCACCCGGCGACCGCCGGATGTGCGGGGCAGCACCGATCGAGGAGCGCCATGGGCTGGTACGAGATCCGCGTCCAGGGCCGGCTCGCGGCCCTCTGGGCCAACCGGTTCGACGGGATGACCCTCACGCCCGGACCTGACGCCACCACGGTCATCACCGGTCCGGTCCCCGACCAGGCCGCGCTGCACGGTTTGTTGCGGGCCCTGGGAGACCTCGGTCTCCCGCTCCTCGCGGTGACCGAGGTCCACCCGGACCGCCGTTCCACCACCCACCCGATCGACGACAACGCAAGAACTGGAGACTGACATGACCACCATGACCGCCCAGGCCGCGACCGCCCGTCGCGCCCCTGCCGACTGGACCCGCAACAACGCCCGCGTCGCGGGGATCTTCTACATCCTCACCTTCGCCTCCTCGATTCCCGCTGCGTTCTACTTCCTCTCACCGATCCTCGACGACCCTCGCTACGTCCTCGGCGCGGGGCAGGACACCCGGGTCGTCATCGGGTGTCTGCTCGACGTCGTCAACGCGCTGACCTGTATCGGCACCGCCGTCGCGGTGTATCCGGTCGTCAAGCGGCAGAACCAGTCGCTCGCCCTCGGCTTCGTGACCTCGCGCATGTTCGAGGCTGCGGTTGTCATGATGGGCGTCGTGAGCCTGCTCGCGGTGGTCAGCCTGCGCCAGGACGCGGCTGGCGCCGACGAGGGCAGCCTGCTCGCCACCGGGCAGGCCCTCGTTGCGCTGCGGGACTACACCTTCCAGTTCGGGCCCAACATGAGCGCGGCCATCAACGCGCTCCTCTTCGGCACCCTCCTGTACAAGTCACGCCTCGTGCCCCGGGTGCTCCCCATCATGGGTCTGACCGCGGCGCCGCTGCTTCTCGGCGCAACCGTCGCCACGGTGCTCGGACTCACCGAGCAGGGCTCCGTCTGGTACGCGCCCGGAGGCGCCCTGATCTTCGTCTGGGAGCTGTCGGTCGGGATCTACATGACCGTCAAGGGTTTCAAGCCGTCCCCGATCACGGCGACCCGGCCGTGATCCCCGCCGAGCGCTGAGGCGGCAGGTGAGCGGGCGGCATACAGCGATCCGTGAATCCGTGGCGAGAGTCTCGTCGGCTCGAATCCGTCATCACCGCCACCACGTGCAGGAGAGGGCGCCCGACCGGCGGCAGCGCGAGTCGGGCGCCCTCGGCCGTGCCAGTTCAGCTCTTCTTCGTCGCGCGAGTCGCCCGCTTGCTGGGCGCCTTGGTGGCGGCCTTGGTCGCGGTCTTGCGCGGTGGTTTGCGGATGGGCAGCCCGGGGATGACGAAGCCCGGAAGGTGCTCGTGCCCGCCCATCAGGTGATGGGTGCCTGTGGGGACCTTCGGCGGGGCGAGCCGAGGCCGGTCGAGGTGGACCCACAGTGCGACGGAGGGGATGTCGCAGTCGTCGACGACGAAGAGCATGTACCACCCGGGTGGGGCGAGGTTGGGGTTCTTGGTGACCTCGACGGTGATGGTGCAGGCGTCGCGGCACACGATGGGCAGGTCGACGAGGCGCTGGCTGGTGTCGTCCGAGTGCGTGGTTGCCATGGGGCGCACCAGGTGGGCCCACTTCAGGCTCATGGCCGACGGGGTGCTCACCTCGACCGTGCTGCCGTACCGCCACTCGGTCGGAGCGGAATCCACCAGCGGGCGCGGTCCCCGGAACAGGTAGGGCGGGTGGTAGAGCTCGAGCCGCAGCTCGTCGTCGCCACGGTCCGGGTTGGACCCGGCCGTGACCACCCGCCCGTCGGGCAGCAGCAGGGCGATCGAGTGGTAGAGCCGTGACACGGTCGCCTCGGCCACGGATCGGAGGGTGTTGGTGGCCGGGTCATAGATCTCCGCGAGGTGGACCGCATCGGCGCGCGTCTCACCGTGCAGGCCACCCCCGGTGACCAGGACGGTCCGGTCGGGCAGGATCACCGAGTTGCACAGCCCGCGTGCCTTGGCGAGGTCGGGTCCGGGGTGGAAGGCCGCCCCGCCAGGACCGGCAGACAGGTCGATGATGTCGGTGCGCTTCGTGGCGGCGGGCGCTCCATTGCCGCCGATGACCATCACCCGCTGGTCCTGGGCCGGTGGCAGCAGGATGCTGTTGCCCTGGTCCCGTTTGGCCTTGTCGCGCAGCCCTGAGACGGTCTGCTCAGCCCCCGTCCAGGGGTTGATGACTCGGCCCTCGATGGTGGCGCCGCCGAGCTGGCCACCGGTGTAGAACAGCTCGCCGTCCTTCAGCAGCAACAGGTGGGGATAGAGCGGAAGGCTGGTGGTGTTGGGCAGCGGACGCCACCCGATGGCGGGATCGAAGACCTCGTTGGGCGCCTGGATGCCGGAGCTGACCACGGCCCGGCCGTCGCCCATGGTGACGAGCGTCGGATACCACCGGTGCGCGTCCATGTCGTCGACGCGGATCCATTGCCGCAGCTGCGGATCGAACAGGTAGGTGGCCTGCGAGCCGACGAAGTCGTCGTACTTGTCCGTCCCGCCGGCCACCAGCACCTTGCCGTCGGGCAGCACGGTCTGGCTGGCGCAGAACACGTCGAACGGACAGCCCGGGTCGTAGAACGTCCCCTCCTGGTAGTCCCACACGACGCTCCTGACGAGGTGGGCGTTGAAGTTCGGGACGTTGTTTCCGGAGCCGGCGAAGAACAGCACCTGACCCGTGTGCATGAGGACGGCGTGCACCGCGAGGACGTGGGAGTCGACCGGGAGCAGTTCCCAGTACCCAGTCTCAGCCAGCTCGCACACGTCGACCGGCTCCGCGGACGGCATACCGGGCATGGTCATCACGGCTGTCGTGGCCGTCGTAGCCGTTCCCGCTGACGTCCCAGCCCCGCCGTGCAGGGGCAGGTGCATGGCTTCGACGAGGGAGTCGGAGGCCATCGCGGCGGTGGCGCCCCGAGCAGCGCTGCGGGCGGGGTGTCGGTGCCCGTGTCCGGGCGGCGAACCCTCCTCCTGCCCGCCCTCGTGGTCGTCACCGTCGTCGGTGTTGTCGCCCTCGGTGTGGTCGTCGCCGTGGTGGTGTCCGCCTCCATGGGTGTGGTGGCCGCCGACGCGTTCGCAGACCTCGCACTGCTCGTCGGCGTCGTGCCCGCAGCAGCGGGTGGTGCCGTGGTCGTGTCCGCAGCAGCGCCCGCCCGGCTTGCCCGGCGGGTGGGCATGGTCGTGGGTGCACTGCTTGGGGTCACAGTCGGTGCCGTCGTGGGCGTGCCTGGGTTCGTGGTGGTCGCCATCGTCGTCGTGGTCGCCATGGTCGTGGTGGTCGTCGTCGGGTATGCCGCAGCACGGGTTGTGCGGCTTGGTGTGCGGGTGCGGGTGGTCGTGTTCGCCGGTGGCACAGTCGCCGCATCGGACGAGGTCGACCCAGTCGAGGTCGTTGCGACCGTCGTCGAGGGGCAGCCTCAGGTCTGCTGACCACGCCGTCTTGGGGTCGACCCAGACCCAGTCGCGGGCGCGGACCAGCCCGGCCAGCCCGGCCATCATGTGTTCCTCAAGGTGGCAGTGGAACAGGAAGTCGCCCTTGACCCTCACCCGGCAGGCGTCGTCCGGTGGGTCGCACTGCAGGGCCTCCAGGTCGCAGGGCAAGCGCAGCGCCGCAGGCACGATGGTGTCCGCGGAGAAGCCCTCGGCGGGACTCAGCCCGTGCACGTCGGCCGCGCCGGCCGGGGGTGCCGGGAGCGCCCATCGGGCAGAGTGCGGGTGGAAGTTGTGCCAGACCGAGCCGAGGTCGAGGTTGACGACGTGCCAGCGCAGCCGCTCGCCGGTGTCCGCCTCGATGGTCGGGGTGTTGCCGACGAACGCGCGTCCGTTGAGGCAGTAGGTCAGGGCCCCGCCGCCCGGCGCCAGCACGATGTGGTCGAAGTTCTGGTCGAGGGTCCAGATGACCTTCTTGCCCGGGCGGACCGACACCGCCTGCGGCACGAAGGTGTTGTCGCGGATGTCGACGGCGCGGTCACCGGCCGGGGCGCCCGGGTCCACCGTGACGGTCCCCGACATCGTCGGGCCGTGGATCTTGCAGTGGTAGGCGACCACGCCTGCGGTGGTGAAGGTGTGTTCGAAGGTCTGCTTCGGCGTCGCCTTGTGCAGGGTGGGGCTCTCGAACGCGTCGTCGGTCGAGGGCGCCTGCATGGCGTGCAGGAACAGCGGGACGTCCAACGCGCGCGGGGCGGACGGATCGCGCACGACGAGGGCGCCGAACAACCCGCGGTTGACGTTGGCCTGAACCATGTGGGTGTGGTCGTGGAAGGCCCACACCCCGATGGTCTCCTTGGTGACGTCGAACGTGTAGGTCCAGCTCTGACCCGGGAGGATCTCGTCGCTGCGCAGGCCGCGACGGGTGCCGAGCCCGAACGGCCAGGCGCCGTCGGAGTCGATGCCGTACTTCACCCCGTGGACGTGCAGGCTGTGACAGTCGTCGTCGCCGTTGAGCACGTGGATACGCAGCTGCTCGCCGGGCTCGGCATACAGCACGGCCCCTGGGACCCGGCGGTACCACGGCGGCTCGTTGACGTCGGCGTCGACCAGCTTGGCCGTGTTCGGGGTCGTGTAGTGGTCGTCGAGGTACTCGCGGTAGACCAGCGCGTTGACGGTGGTCGCGGCGATCTCCGTGGGTTGGACGCGCCCGATCTCGTGACCCATGCCGTACATCGCGTCGCGCCCGTACCACCGGCTGCCGACGATGGGCGCCAGCGGGCTGTACCCGCCCAGCGGCTCGATCTTCAGGAAGATGTCCCGCCGACGCAGGCACTCGGACATAGCGCGCTCCCGTTCCCAGAGTCGGCCACAGCCTGACGAACGCTGCGGTGAAGCCACAAGCAGGGTATTGGCGCCGGGTTGGCCCCGAGATCCACCGTTTGCCGTAGTTGGGTGTTGCCTGGCTGGGACGGTCGCGGTGAGGCGGGCGGTAGGTTCGAACCGTCGTGGAGCGCCGTGGGCGACCGCGCCGCGGCACCGTCCGAGCCGTCCGAACCGTCCGAAACCCGGGAGTCGCTGGTGCGCGTCGTCGTGATGGGCGCGGGAGGCTATGTCGGGAGTCGCCTGGTGCCGGCCCTCCTGTCGCACGGCCACGAGGTGACGGCGACCTTCACCGATGCCCTGTCGGCTGCGCGCTTCTGGTGGTCCGACGAGGTCCACGTCGTCCGGATGGACGTCCTCGCCCGGCCCTCGGTGCGGGCGGCGTGCGAGGGTGCCGACGCGCTCTACTACCTCGTTCACGGCCTCGGCGGTGACGACTTCGCGACCAGCGACCGCGAGGGCGCGTACAACGCGGCGCACGCAGCCGTCCGTGCCGGCCTGGAACGCATCGTCTATCTCGGTGGCCTCGTCCCGGACGTCCCGGACCGCGACCTGTCACCGCACCTGAGGTCGCGGCTCGAGGTCGAGCAGGTGCTCACCGACTCGGGCGTGCCGACCCTGGCGCTGCGCGCCGCGATGATCGTCGGCAGCGGCTCGACGTCCTTCGAGATCATGCGCCAGATGAGCGAACGCCTGCCCGTCCAGGTGCTCCCGCGCTGGATGGACAGCCAGGTCGAACCGGTGGCGGTCACCGACGTCCTCACCGCCCTGGCCGGCGCGCTCTGCGCGCCGGGGCACAGCCGCGCCTTCGACCTCGGCAGCGGAGAGCGGATGGCGTATGCCGCGTTGCTGCGGCTCTACGCGGACCGCGCCGGTCTGCGGCGGGTCCAGGTGAGCGTGCCCGGGCTGCCGACCGGCCTGGTGTCGAGGCTCGCTCCGATCCTGACCCGGGCTCCCGCCTCGACGGTGCAGTCGCTGGTCGAGAGCCTGCACCACGACATGGTCTGCGGGCGGCAGGACTTCGTGGTGCACCTGATGCCTCCAGGGCACGTGCTGACCCCCGTCGCCGAGGCCCTCGACCGCGCGTTGGCGTTGCCTGACGAGGTCGTGCCCGACCGCGAGCGCGACGTCATCGGACCGCTGACCTCCGATGCGAGCTGGGCCGGCTCGATGACCGGCTGACTCAGGAGCGCTGGCTCAGGAGCGCTGACTCAGGAGCGCTGACTCAGGAGCGCCGCGACTTGAGCTGTCGCTCGAGGTTGTGCGCGAACCCGACGCCCATCGCCGCGATGACCGCCTGCATCGAGGCCTGGACGGCTGGCTTGGCGAGTCTCGGGAAGGGCAGGTCGACGTCGACGCCGAGCTCGATGGACAGCCGGGTCCCGTCGCCGCTGTCGGCCAGGACGTAGATGCCCTCGACGCCCGCACGCTCGTCCCCCTTGGGCGCATGGGTGTAGGTGATCCGCTCCTGTGGCGTGAACTCCATGCGCTCCGTGAAGGACAGGCCGATGCTCTTGCCCAGGACCTCGATGGGCGCGAGCTTCCACAGCCACGTCTCGCCATGGTCCTCGATCGAGCGGACCATCGGGGTCAGCTTCGCCACGAGCTTCGCATCGCTCAGGACTGCCCACACGGCGTCCCGGGGGTGGGGCACGACCGCGGTGGACCGCTTGGAGGCTGAGAAGACCGACATGCCCCGAGTCTGGTCCATCGTTCCGCCAGCTGGCCCGCCGGGACGCGAACGGGCCCGCCACACCAGACTGGAGCCATGGTCGAGCGGAACTGGGCGGGCAACGTCACCTACCGGGCAGAGCGGGTCGCACGGCCGGCCAGCGTCGAGGAACTGCAGGAGCTGGTGTCCGCGGCGCAGCGGGTCCGTGCCCTCGGGTCGCGGCACTCGTTCACCGACCTGACCGACACCGATGGCGTCCTCGTCTCGCTCGCCCAGCTGTCCCACGAGTCGCCGCACGAGTCGCCGTACGAGTCGCCCCACGCGCTGGCCCTCGACGAGTCGGCCCGCACCGTCACCGTCGCCGCCGGCCGGGACTACGGCACCGTGGCGGCTGCCATCGAGGCGCGCGGCTGCGCGCTGGCCAACCTTGCGTCGTTGCCGCACATCAGCGTCGCGGGGGSCGGCGCGACGGGCACCCACGGGTCGGGGGACGGGCTCAGGTCCCTGGCCGCCGCAACGGCGGCCGTCGAGCTGGTTGGTCCCGACGGCGACCTGCGCACGGTGGCGCGCGGCGACGCCGGGTTCGAGGGCAGCGTGGTCGCGCTGGGCGCCCTGGGCATCGTGACCCGGCTGACCCTCGACGTCGAACCCAGCTACTCGATGCGCCAGGACGTCTACACCGAAATGCCTTGGCACGTGGTCGAATCCGAGTTCGAGGCCATCACGTCCAGCGCCGACAGCGTCAGCCTGTTCACGCGGCTCGACGACCGCGGCGTGCTCCAGGTCTGGTGCAAGAGCCGGGCCCATGAGGCGCCCGACGACCTGTTCGGGTCGCCACGGGCCACCGGGCCCCTCCACATGCTCGACGGGGCCCCGACCGACTCGGTCACCGATCAGAGCGGCCTGGCCGGCGCGTGGCTCGATCGGCTGCCACACTTTCGCCGCGACGTCACCCCCAGCCGCGGTGCGGAGCTGCAGAGCGAGTACCTCGTCGACAGGTCCGTGGCGTTGGAGGCCCTCGCCGCCCTGCGGCGGCTCCAGCCACTCCTCGCCCAGGTCCTGCAGAGCGTCGAGATCCGCACGGTGGCCGCCGACGACCTGTGGCTCAGCAGCTCCTACGAACGGCCGACGGTGGGGTTCCACTTCACCTGGCTGCTCGACGAGCCAGGCGTGTATGCCGTGCTGCCGACGATCGAGGCCGCCCTGCTGCCGCTGGGCGCGCGCCCGCACTGGGGCAAGTGCTTCGTGGCCACGAGCGACGAGCTCGCGCCGTTGTACCCGCGGTGGGACGACTTCCGGCGGCTGCGGGGCAGCGTCGACCCGCAGGGCAAGTTCGGCAACGACTTCCTCGATCGAGTGCTGGGCTGAGGCCCTGCCGTGAGAGTCTGGCCAGCGTGAGCGAACCGGCACCGGTGACCCCCCGCAGGGGTCGTCCCGGCTACGACCAGGAGACGGTGCTGCGCCGCGCTATCGAGCTGTTCAACGAACAGGGCTACGACGGCACGAGCATGGGTGACCTCGCCCGTGAGCTGGGTTTCACCAAGTCCGCCATCTACCACCACGTCCCGAGCAAGACCCACCTGCTCTCCCTCGCCCTCGACGAGGCCCTGGACGGGCTGACCCAGGTGATCGAGGAGGCGAGCAGCGACGCTGCCGGCCGCACGGCATACGAAAGGCTCCGTCAGGCGGTGCACAAGAGCGTCGAGGTGCTGGTCGAGCACCAGCCGGCGGTCACGCTCCTGCTGCGGGTGCGCGGCAACAGTGAGGTCGAGCTGGCCGCGTTGCGGCGCCGCCGCGAGATCGACGCGCGGCTCGCCGCCCTGGTCAAGGAAGCCATCGACGAGGGTTCGCTGCGCACCGACGTGGCCCCGGCGCTCGTGAGCAGGCTGCTCTTCGGCATGGTCAACTCACTCGTCGAGTGGCACCGCGCCGGTGGCGGGGTCGACGGAGCGCAGCTGTCCGAGGCGATCACGACGATCGCGTTCGACGGATTGGCGATCGCGCCGCCTCACCAGTCGTAGAAGCCGCGCCCGCTCTTGCGGCCCAGCTCGCCGGCGGCCACCTTGTCGCGCAGCAGCTGTGGCGGTTCGAACCGTGGTCCCAGTTCGCGCGCCAGGTGTTCGGCGATGGCCAGCCGGACGTCGAGGCCGACGATGTCGGTGGTCTTGAGCGGTCCCACGGGGTGGCGGTAACCCAGGGTCATCGCGGTGTCGATGTCTTCGGCGGACGCCACGCCCTCCTGCACCATCCGCATCGCCTCGAGGGCGATGGCGACACCGAGCCGACTGCTCGCGAAGCCGGGTGAGTCCCTGACCGTGATCGCCGTCTTGCCCAGGGCCGCGACCCAGCCGCGAGCCTGCTCCACCAAGGGGTATGCCGTGTGCTCGCCGACCACGACCTCGACCAGGTCGCTGGCCGGGACCGGGTTGAAGAAGTGCAGGCCGATGAAACGCTCGGGCGCGCGCAGGGCCGCCGCGATGGTGTCGATCGACAGCGAGCTGGTGTTGGTGGCGAGGACCGCGTCCGGCGCGACCTGCTCGACCCGTTGGAAGACGGCCAGCTTGAGGGCGGCGTCCTCGGGGACCGCCTCGATGACCAGCTCGACGTCGGCCAGGTCGGCGGTGTCGCTGGTCGTGGTGAGACGCGCCGCGATGGCATCGACGTCAGCCAGCAGTCCCCGTTCGGCGGCCTTGCCCAGACTGGTCACGACTCGCTCCCGGGCGGCCACTGCCGTGGGTTCGTCGCTCTCGACGACCACGACGGTGCAGCCCGCGGCGAGGAACGTGTGCGCGATCCCGGCGCCCATCCGGCCGCCGCCATAGACGCCGACTCGGTCCGGCAGCTCGTTCTGGCGCCGGTCGGTCATCTCAGCTCTCCTCCGATCATGAATCCATCCCCACCCGTCGCTATTTCATGCAAAAGGCGAGTTAGCGTCGGACTCGCGAGCGGGCGGGCCGGCGCTAACTCGCCTTTTGCAGGGGTAAGCGCCGCGGTCATCGTGGGCTCCTGTGCTTGGTAGCTCGGGCTGGCGGGGTGCTCACGGGCGCTCGAGGAGCAGCGCGCTGCCCTGGCCGACGCCGACGCACATGGTGGCCAGGCCACGCCGGGCGTTCGCGCGCTCCAGCCGACCCAGCAGGGTGACGACGATGCGGGTGCCGGAACAGCCGAGCGGGTGGCCGAGGGCGATCGCGCCGCCGTCGGCGTTGACCAGGTCCTCGTCGAGCCCGAGGTCGCGGATGCAGGCGAGGGACTGGGAGGCGAAGGCCTCGTTGAGCTCGATGGCGTCGAGGTCTTCGACGGTCCACCCCGCACGGATCAGCGCCTTGCGGGTCGCGGGGACGGGGCCGACGCCCATGACCTCGGGGGCCACCCCGGCGCTCGCTGCAGCGACGATCCGCGCCCGCGGTGTCAGGCCGTGCTCGGCGATGAACCGCTCGCTCGCGACGACCACCGCGGCGGCACCGTCGTTCAGGCCGCTGGAGTTGCCGGCCGTGACCAGCCCACCGGGGCCGTGCAAGGGGCGCAGCGCGGCGAGGCGCTCGAGGCTCGTGTCGGCCCGTGGTCCTTCGTCGGTCGTGAACTCGCCGTCGCGCAGCGGCACCGCGACCGTCTCGGCCTCGAACCGGCCGTTCTTGATCGCGTCGAGTGCCCGCTCGTGGGAGCGCAGGGCATAGGCGTCGAGCTCGTCACGCGTCAGGTTCCACTGCTGCGCAACGCGTTCGGCGGTTTGCGGCATGGTCAGCGTCGTGTCGGCGTCGAAACGCGGATTGGTGAAGCGCCACCCGATCGAGGTGTCGAACGTCGCACCGGGGCGCGCGAAGGCCTTGGTCGGCTTCTCGGTGACCCACGGCGCCCTGGTCATCGACTCGACCCCACCGGCCACCACGACGTCGGCGTCGCCCGCTGCGATCATCTGGCGGGCCGTGGCGATGGCCGTCAGGCCCGAGGCGCAGAGCCGGTTGACGGTGAAGCCCGGCACCGACTGGGGGAGCCCGGCCAGCAGGACCGCCATCCGGGCGACGTTGCGGTTGTCCTCACCGGCCTGGTTGGCCGCGCCGAAGACCACCTCGTCGATGAGCTCGGAGTCGACACCGGCGCGCGTGACGGCCTCGCGGACCACGAGGGCCGCTAGGTCGTCGGGGCGCACGGAAGCCAGCCCACCGGCATACCGACCGATCGGGGTGCGCACGCCGTCGACGATGAAGGCTTCGGCCATGCTCTGGGTGGCGGAAATGCTGTCCTCCTCAGGGTTGGTGCGGTTCAGGGTCTCTCGCGGTCAGGCGTCGAAGTCGACGGTCACGGTGTCGGTGACCGCGTAGGACTGGCAGGTGAGGACGAAGCCTTCGGCGACCTCGGCCTTCTCCAGTGCGTAGTTGCGCCGCATGTCGACCTCGCCGTCGCGGACCAGTGCCCGACAGGTGCCGCAGACGCCGCCCTTGCACGCGAAGGGCAGGTCGGTGCGTGAGGCCTGGGCGGCGTCGAGGATCGACTGGCCGCGCGGCATCGGCGTGGTCGAGCTCAGCCCGTCGAGCACCACCGTGACGTCGCTGGTCTCACCCTCGACGACGGCGTCGGCGCGGTGCAGCTCCGGTGGCGGCTCGTCGACGTAGAAGAGCTCGAAGTGCACGCGGTCCTCAGCCACGCCCACCTCGGCCAGCACCTCGCGCGCCGCGCCGATCATGGCGAAAGGTCCGCACAGCCACACGTCGTCGACGTCGTCGACCGGCACCAGCACGGCCAGCAGGCGCCGCAACCGGTCGGCGTCGATGCGGCCGGAGAACAGCTCGACGTCGCGGGGTTCGCGGGACAGCACGTGGATGAGCTGAAGCCTTGCGCCGTAACGGTTCTTGAGGTCGGCCAGCTCCTCGGCGAACATCACCGAGCCGGTGGTGCGGTTGCCATAGATGAGGGTCACCTCGGCCGCAGGGTTGCCGAGCATGGTACTGGCGATCGACAGCATCGGCGTGATGCCCGAGCCTGCGGCGATGCACAGGTGACGACCGCCGGTGGCGGGGTCGGCCCGGAAGCTCCCCGATGGCGTCTGCACCTCGACCTCGGTCCCCGGCTGCACCTCTTGGACCAGCCAGCGGGAAAAGAGCCCGTCCGGGATCTCGCGCACGCCGATCCGGGGGCGCTCGCTGACAGCGGCGCAGATCGAGTAGGTGCGGCGGTGCTCCTGCCCGTCGATCGTGCGTCGCAGCGTCAACGACTGACCAGCAATGAAGTCGTATGCCGCGGCGAGCTCGGCCGGGACGTCGAAGCTCACCGCGACGGCGTCGTCAGTGAGCTGTTCGACGGAGTGGACGGTCAGGGTGTGGAAGGTGGGCGCTGCCCGCTTGGTCTTCGGGAGCAGCAGGGAGCCGGTGGCGGTGGTCACTCAGATCTCCTTCACGTGCTCGAACGGCTCGAGGCAGGTCGAGCACCTGTACAACGCCTTGCAGGCCGTCGGGCCGAACTCGGAGGTCAGCTCGACGGCACCGGAGCCGCACCGGGGGCAATGGATTGCGCGCCGGATCGGCTTGAGGGACAGCGCGATCGGTCCCGAGCGGGCGGGGACCGGGCCGGGGGCGGACAGCCCGTGGTCGGCGAGGGCCTGCCGACCTCGCTCGGATATCCAGTCGCTGGACCAGGCGGGAGACAGGGACACCTGGATCGTCACGTCCGCAAAGCCGGCCGCACGGAGCACGCGGACGAGGTCGTCACGCATCGTGGCCATGGCGGGGCACCCGGTGTAGGTCGGCGTGATCGCGACCGTCACGGCACCGGCATCGGACACCTCGACCCAGCGCAGCACCCCGAGGTCGTCGAGGGTGAGCATCGGCATCTCGGGGTCGGTGACCGTGCGCGCCGCGACGAGCGCCCGCTCCCGCCGGGACTCTTTCCTGCAACCTGAGCGCCCCAGGGGGTGCTCAGGTTGCAGGACGGAGGGCGCGGACGTGGTCGCGGACATCGTCACCACTGACCCATCGGGTGGGCCCGGGCGACGACCTGCAGCTCACCGACGATCCGGCTCAGTGCCTCGGTGTGCATGCCGTCGCGCCCCTGCCGGCCCTGGACCGCGGCGAGCGGAGCCTTGGTCGGCTGCTCGACGCCGCTGAGGGCGAACACCTGCGCGAGGACGACGGCGACGTCATCGGCGACCGCGGCCGGGTCGACACCGACGCCCGCGGCGGCAACTCGCGCCTCGACCTCGTGCGTCCTGAACAGCTCGGCGTGCAACGGCCACACCGTGTCGAGGGCGGCAGCGAGGCGGCGCCGCGACTCCTGCGTGCCCCGCGCCAGGGTGAGGAACCAGCGCCCGGCGTAGTCGCGGTGGTAGGTCAGCTCCTTGACGCCCTTGGCCGCGACGGCTGCCAGCACGTGGTCGCGGCTGTCGACGAGCTGCTCGAAGATCGCGATGCGCGCGCTGGAGTGGAGCAGCAGCTTGACGATGGTCACCGCGAAGTCGCCGTTGTCGAGCTCGACGAGCCGCACGTTGCGGAAGTCGCCGGCGCCGCGGAAGAACGCCAGGGCGTCCTCGGGCGGAACGGGTGACCCCTCGGGCAACGTGGGCACGAGCGAGGGGTCGGCCGCGGCGGCGCGGGCGAGGAGCAGCCTGGCCTGGCCGAGCAGGTCGAGCGCGATGTTGGACAGCGCGATGTCGTCCTCGAGGTCGGGCGCCCGGCTGCACCACTCCGAGAGCCGCTGTGACGCGATCAGGGCGTCGTCGGCGAGCATCAGGCAGTAGGCGCCGAGGTCCGCGGCCTCCACGCCGTCGGGCATCGTCGTGTCGACCCCGGCCAGGGGGTCCTCGAAGTCGGTGCCGAACGCCCAGTGCGACGGGTCGCCACCGAGGAGTCCGTCGTAGACCGACCCGTGCGCGTCGTTGGGGTCGGGCGCCGGGTGGGACGGCTGGTGGACGACGTCGTCGGCCACCGACTGGATGGCGTCGAGCCCGTCGGGCATCGCGCTCTCGGGCATCGCGGACCGGTCAGGCAGCGCTGTCTCTTCAGGCATGGGTCAGCAGCTCACATGTGGGGAACGTTGTCGGGGATCTCGTAGAACGTGGGGTGCCGGTAGACCTTGTCGCCGCTGGGGGCGAACAGCGGGTCCTTCTCGTCCGGGCTCGAGGCGGCGATGTCCTTGGACTGCACCACCCAGATGCTCACGCCCTCGTTACGACGGGTGTAGACGTCGCGGGCGTGCCGCAGCGCCATCTCGTCGTCGGCCGCGTGCAGCGATCCCACGTGGACGTGGTTGAGGCCGCGCTTGCCGCGGACGAAGACCTCGTACAGCGGCCACTCGGCGCGCACCCGCTCGGTGGCGTCCGGGGTGGGGGACGGTGCGTCACTCATGCGGTGCCTTCCTCGGCTGCGCGGGATGCCTCAAACGAAAGCTGTTGCGCGGCATACGCGGTCGCCGCCTCACGGACCCAGGCGCCGTCCTCGTGCGCGGCCCGTCGGTGGGCGATGCGCTGGGTGTTGCACGGGCCGTTGCCCTTGACGACCTGCATGAACTCGTCCCAGTCGGGCTGGCCGAAGTCGTGCGCCTGGCGCTCTTCGTTCCAGCGCAGGTCGGGATCCGGGAACGTCACACCGAGCACCTTCGCCTGGGGCACGGACATGTCGACGAACCGCTGGCGCAGGTCGTCGTTGGTGTTGCGCTTGATGCCCCACGCCATCGACTGCGCCGAGTTGGGGGACTCGTCGTCGGGCGGGCCGAACATCATCAGCGCCGGCCACCAGAACCGGTTGACCGACTCCTGCACCATGGCGCGCTGCTCGTCCGTGCCGCGCATCATCGTCATGAGCAGCTCGAAACCCTGCCGCTGGTGGAAGGACTCCTCCTTGCAGATGCGGATCATCGCGCGGCCATAGGGCCCGAACGACGTCCGGCACAGGGGCACCTGGTTGCAGATCGCGGCGCCGTCGACGAGCCAGCCGATGGTTCCGACGTCGGCGTAGGACAGCGTCGGGTAGTTGAAGATCGAGGAGTACTTCTGGCGCCCCTCGATGAGCATCTCGGTGAGCTGGCCGCGGCTCACACCGAGGGTCTCGCAGGCGGAGTAGAGGTAGAGCCCATGGCCGGCCTCGTCCTGAACCTTGGCCAGCAGGATCGCCTTGCGTCGCAGCGAGGGGGCGCGCCCGATCCAGTTGCCCTCGGGCTGCATGCCGATGATCTCGGAGTGCGCGTGCTGGGCCACCTGGCGGATGAGCGTCTTGCGATAGCCGTCGGGCATCCAGTCGCGGGGTTCGATGCGGTCGTTGTGGCTGATCGTCGCCTCGAACCCGGCCAGCAGGTCGGCCTCGCCGCCCGGCGTGGCCGGGGCAGTGGTGGTGTCCGTCATGCAACCCTCCGCAGTGAGGCGAATAACTGACCGAACGGTCTGTATTAGTGTCGCAGGTGCCGTCCAGTGTTGGCAAGAAAGCAGGTGGCAACCACGGTATGCCGCGCGGCCGGGCGTCGCATTACTCGCGCGTCACCCGTGATCGGTGGCAGGCTCGGGGCCGGTGACCTGAGCCACGGCGCTCCGCCATGCCGCGGCTTGGTCACCTGACCGCAGTCCGTCGTCGCTGGGAGGCCCACCCGATGTTCTCGCGCATCGCCATCGTCAACCGCGGCGAGGCCGCCATGCGGCTCATCCATGCCGTGCGCGACCTCAACGCGCAGGCGGGGGCCGACGGGCACCGCATCGAGACCATCGCGCTGCACACCGAGGGCGAGAAGCGGGCGATGTTCGTCCGCGAGGCCGACCACGCCTACAACCTCGGGCCTGCGGCCGACCGCCCCTACCTCGACTACGCCGTCCTGGAGAAGGCCTTGACCCAGACCCGTGCTGACGCCGCCTGGGTCGGCTGGGGCTTCGTCGCGGAAGACCCGAACTTCGCCGAGGTCTGCGCGCGGATCGGCGTCACCTTCATCGGCCCGAGCCCCGAGGCGATGCGCAAGCTCGGCGACAAGATCGGGTCCAAGATCATCGCCGAAGAGGTCGGCGTCCCGGTGGCTCCATGGAGCGGCGGCGGCGTCGACACCCTCGAGGACGCGAAAGCGGCGGCTGCCCGGATCGGCTACCCGCTCATGCTCAAGGCGACCGCAGGCGGCGGTGGGCGGGGCATCCGGATGGTCGCGTCCGACGCCGACCTCACCGACGCCTACGAGCGCACTCGCGACGAGGCGCAGCGCGCGTTCGGCTCCGGCGTGGTCTTCCTGGAGCGGCTGGTGACCGGCGCCCGCCACGTCGAGGTGCAGGTGATCGCCGACGGCCAGGGCACCGCCTGGGCCATCGGCGTCCGCGACTGCTCGATCCAGCGCCGCAACCAGAAGGTCATCGAGGAGTCGGCCTCGCCCGTCCTCGCGCCCGAGCAGGTTGCAGAGGTCAAGGCCAGTGCCGAACGCCTCGCCGTCGCGGTGGGGTATGCCGGTGCCGGCACCGTCGAGTTCCTCTACCACCCGGGCGACAAGTTCTTCGCCTTCCTGGAGGTCAACACCCGCCTGCAGGTCGAGCACCCCATCACCGAGGTCACGACCGACACCGACCTGGTCAAGCTGCAGATCCACGTGGCCGGCGGCGGTCGCCTCGAGGGGGAGCGCCCGCGCGAGGAGGGGCACGCCGTGGAGGCGCGCCTCAACGCCGAGGACCCCGACCGCGACTTCGCACCGTCACCGGGTCGGATCGCGCTGCTCCAGCTCCCCAGCGGCCCCGGCATCCGGGTCGACACCGGCGTGGGAGAAGGGGACTCGATCCCCGCCGACTTCGACTCGATGATCGCCAAGATCATCGCCGTCGGACGTGACCGGGACGAGGCCCTGGCCCGCCTGCGTCGCGCCATGGGCGAGACCACAGTCGTCATCGAGGGGGGTTCGACCAACAAGAGCTTCATCCTCGACCTGCTCGACCAGCCCGAGGTCATCGACGGCAGCGCCGACACCGGGTGGATCGACCGGGTCCGCGCCGAGGGTCGCCTGGTCTCCCACCGCCACTCCGGCGTGGCCCTCGTCGCCGCGGGCATCGAGGGCTACGAGGACGAGGAGGAGGTCGAACGCACCCGGCTGCTCGAGACCTCGCGCGGTGGACGACCCCAGGTGCAGCACCGCACCGGCCGCGCCATCGACCTCAAGCTGCGCGGCACGGCATACAAGGTCACGGTGTGGCGGATAGGGCCGCACAGGTTCCGCGTGGCCCTCGCCGCGGGTGCGGTCGAGCAGACCGTCGACGCCGACCTCGACCGTCTCGACGAGTACACCAGCCGCATCACGATCTCCGGGCGCACCCACCGCCTCATCACCGCCACCCACGGCCCCGTCCAGCTCGTGGAGGTCGACGGGGTCACGCACCGCGTCAGCCGGGACGAGGGCGGCGTGCTGCGTTCGCCGGCTCCAGCCCTCGTCGTCGCCACCCCTGTCGCCGTCGGCGCCGAGGTCGCGGCGGGCGCCCCGGTGCTCGTGCTCGAGTCGATGAAGATGGAGACCGTCCTGCCCGCGCCGTTCGCCGGCCGGGTCAAGGAGCTCCTGGTGTCGGCGGGCAGCCAGGTCGAGACCGGCACACCGCTCGTCCGCCTGGAACCGGTGGGTGACGCCGACGAGGCGGCTGACGTCGGTGCCGCCGACGAGGCGGTCGACCTCGACCTGCCCGAAGACTCAGCCACCGGCGACGGTGCGGCCGCCTCTGCGGATCACGCCCGATCCGCCCTGGCCGCGATGCTCCTCGGCTACGACCTGGACCAGCGCGACGAGGGCAGCACCCTGGCGACCTATCTCTCCGCGCGTGACGAGCTGACGGCCCAGGGTGTCTCGCAGGTCTGCGCCGAGGTCGCCGTGCTCGAGGTCTTCGCCGACTTCGCCGAGCTGAGCCGCAACCGGCCGGCCGGCGAGGAGACGCATGTCGAAAACCGGGTGCACAGCCCGCGCGAGCACTTCCACACCTACCTGCAGAGCCTCGACCCGGACCGCGGGGCGCTCCCCGAGCAGTTCCGCGCCAAGCTCTCGAACGTCGTGCGGCACTACGGCATCGACAGCCTGGACCGCACCGCCGAGCTGGAGCAGGCCGTCTTCCGGGTCTTCCTCTCGCAGCAGCGGTCGGCTCCGGATGTCGCGCTCGCGACGTCTCTGCTGCAGCGCTGGATGGTCGAGCCCTGCCCCGAAGCGCCTCTCGACAGCGCCGCCCGCGAGGTCCTCGACCGGCTCGTCGTCGCCACCCAGCTGCGCTTCCCGGTCGTCGGCGACCTCGCCCGCAGCGTGCGGTTCCGCTGGTTCGACCAGCCCCTCGTCGACGCCGACCGGGCCAGCATCCTCGGGGGCGTCAGTGACGAGCTGACCGCCCTGGAGGCCATGCCCGAGAGCGAGGAGCGCGCCCGCCGGATTGACGCGCTTGCCGCCATCCCCGAGCAGATCGTGCAGTTCCTCGCCGAGCGGTTGGACAGAGGCGTGCCGGAGCGCGAGCCGATGCTGGCCGTCCTCATCAAGCGGCACTACCGTGAGCACGATCTGACGGCCCTGCGCGAAATCTCAGTCGGGGCAAGGCCATTCGCGATCGCCGACTACTCGCTCGACGGCCGCCCCACCCATCTGGTGACCAGTGTCGGCCGGGTCGACGAGCTGACCGCTGAAGGCGAGCTCGGCGTCGCCGTTTCGGCCCAGCTGGACCAGGGCTCCGCAGGCTCCGACGGCGTGGTCGACCTCTACCTGTCGTGGCCCGACGAGCCCGCGTCCCCCGAGGACGCCTCCGACCGCCTGGCTCACCTCCTTGCCGGTATGCCGTTCGCCCAGCGGGTGCGCCGGGTGGCCGTCGCCGTGTGCCCGGGTGCCCGACGACCGGTGGCGTACTTCACCTTCCGACCCGACGGCGCGGGCGCCATGGTCGAGGACCGGCTCGTGCGCGGCGTGCACCCCATGGTCGGGCGCCGCCTCAACCTCTGGCGGCTGCGCGACTTCGACGTGACCCGTCTGGAAGCCCCCGAGGACGTCCTGCTCTACCTGTGCACCGCCCCCGGCAACGAGGCCGACCAGCGGCTCGTCGCGCTGGCCCAGGTCCGTCAGCTCGTCGTCGTCCGCGACGAGCAGGGCCGGGTGACAGCCCTGCCCCACGCCGAGCGCGCCATCGCCAACTGCCTCGAGGCCATCCGCCGGGCGCGGTCGGCTCGCGGAGCGGCCGGGGCCCGGCTCGACATGAACCACGTGTGGGTCCACATCTGGCCCCCCGTCGAGGCCGATCTCGACCAGCTCACCGCCCTCCAGGCCCGGATCGCCCCGTTGACCGCCGGCGCGGGCATCGAGGAGGTCCTGGTCCAGGGCCGGATCGCGACGCCCGACGGTGCCAGCGCCCCTCTCGCCGCGCGGTTCCACTACCAGCCCGGGTCGGGTGTCGTGACCTCCGTCGAGGAGCCGCCGACCACCCGCCTCAAGCCGCTGGACGACTACGCCCAGAAGGTCGTTCGCGCCCGTCGTCGGGGGGTCGTCTACCCCTACGAGCTGCAGGCGATGATCGCAGGACCCGGTGGTACCGCCACCGAGTACGACCTGGACGACGGCGGCGTGCTCGTCCCCGTCGACCGGCCCTACGGCCTCAACAAGGCGGGGATCATCGCAGGCGTCATCACGACCCCCACCGAGCGCTATCCCGAGGGCATGACGCGGGTGCTCCTCTGTGGTGACCCGCTCAAGGCCCTCGGCGCCGTCTCCGAGGCCGAGTGCGCGCGGGTCATCGCAGCCCTCGACCTGGCCGAGCGCATGCGCGTCCCCGTCGAGTGGTTCGCCCTGTCCGCCGGCGCGCGGATCTCGATGGACTCCGGCACCGAGAACATGGACTGGGTGGCCAAGGCCCTCAAGCGGATCATCGAGTTCACCCAGGGCGGTGGCGAGATCAACATCGTCGTCGCGGGGATCAACGTCGGCGCGCAGCCCTACTGGAACGCCGAAGCCACGATGCTCATGCACACCAAGGGCATCCTCGTGATGACCCCGGACAGCGCCATGGTGTTGACCGGCAAGCAGTCGCTCGACTTCTCCGGCGGGGTGTCGGCAGAGGACAACTTCGGCATCGGCGGCTACGACCGGGTGATGGGGCCGAACGGTCAGGCGCAGTACTGGGCGCGCGACCTCGCGGGCGCCTATGGCGTCCTGATGGCCCACTACGACCACACGTACGTGCACCCGGGTGAGGCCGGGCCACGTCGTGCGAAGTCCACCGACGACGTCGCTCGGGACGTCACGGCATACCCGCACGTCATGCCGGACTCGGGCTTCACGACAGTGGGCGACATCTTCTCGGCCGCCACGAACCCGGACCGCAAGAAGGCCTTCGACATCCGCATCCTGATGGCGGCAGTCGCCGACCAGGACCACCGGACCCTCGAGCGCTGGGCAGGCATGGCCGACGCGGAGACGTCGGTCGTGCAGGACGCCCACCTCGGCGGCATACCGGTCTGCCTCATCGGTATCGAGTCCAAAACCGTTGCGCGACGCGGTTTCCCGCCCACCGACGGACCCGACACCTACACCGCGGGCACCCTCTTCCCGCGTTCGTCCAAGAAGACCGCGCGGGCGATCAACGCCGCGAGCGGCAACCGCCCCGTCGTCGTGCTCGCCAACCTGTCCGGCTTCGACGGGTCGCCCGAGTCGATGCGCAGCCTGCAGCTCGAGTACGGCGCGGAGATCGGCAGGGCCATCGTCAACTTCGAGGGTCCGATCGTGTTCTGCGTCGTGAGCCGCTACCACGGTGGTGCCTTCGTGGTGTTCTCCAAGGCGCTCAACCCGAACATGACGGTCCTGGCCGTCGAGGGGTCGTTCGCCTCCGTCATCGGTGGCGCCCCCGCAGCGGCGGTCGTCTTCTCCCGCGACGTCGACGCCCGCACCGCCGCCGACGCGCGGGTCAAGGACCTCGAGGCGCGGCTCGGCGAGGCGTCGGGTGCACAGCGCGCCCGTCTGTCCACCGAGCTCGCCGAGCTGCGCACGGCAGTGCGCAGCGAGAAGCTCGGTGAGGTCGCCTCCGAGTTCGACGGGGTGCACAGCATCCACCGCGCGGTCAGCGTCGGATCGGTCGATGCCGTCATCGACCCGCACGAGCTGCGCCCGCGCATCATCGGGGCCATCGAGGCGGGACTGCGCCGCTGAGCCCGCCGGAGCCGCGAGGGCCCGCGCCACAGACCCCTGCAAGGCCTCCCGTCGGGCTGCTGCTCGCGGCCGGCGGTGGTCGTCGGATGGGCACGCCCAAGGCGCTGGTCGAGGACCCCGCGGGGGGCACCTTCGTCGAGCGCGGCGTTCGCGTGCTGCGCGACGGAGGCTGTGCGCCGGTCGTGGTGGTTGTCGGCGCGCAGGCCGAGCGCGTGTCAGCCCTGGCCGCCAGCGCGGGGGCGGACCTCGTGGTGGAGGCGAGCGACTGGGCAGACGGCCAGAGCGCCTCGCTGCGCCGGGGCATTGCCACCCTCGCCACCACGGAGGCCGAGGTGGCGTGCGTCCTGCTCGTCGACCTCCCGGACGTGGGCCCCGACGTCGTCGCCGCGGTGCTCGCCGCCGCCGGTGGCGGGCTCAGCGCCCTGGCGCGGGCGGCATACCGAGGAGTGCCCGGGCACCCGGTGGTGATCGGTCGCGACCACTGGGAGGCCATCGCCGGCGACGCCACCGGCGACCGCGGCGCCCGCGACTACCTCGCGACCCACGCCCACACGGTCGTCGAGGCCGGTCACCTCGCCACGGGACGCGACGTCGACACTCCTGGCGACCTGTGACGCGGGTTGCCCCTTCAATTACTCGCCAGCATGGGTGATGCTGTGGACATGGAGCCACGCGAGGCCTTTGAGTCCGCGGGGGAGCTGACGCAGGGGCTTGCCGACACGGGATACCTCGCCGACGACGCCCTCGCCACGGTTGCCTGGCTCGCACTCCGGCTGCAGCGCCCGCTGCTGCTCGAGGGCGAACCCGGCACCGGCAAGACCGCCCTCGCGGAGGGCATCGCGGCCGCGCTCGACCTGCCACTGATCCGGCTGCAGTGCTACGAGGGCATCGACGCGACCCAGGCGCTCTATGACTGGGACTTCCCCCGCCAGATCCTCCACCTGCGGGCCGTCGAGGCGGTGGCGGCGGGCGGGCAGGACCTCGCCGAGGTCGAGGAGCAGCTGTTCGACCAGCGGTTCCTCCTCGCCCGACCAGTGCTGCGCGCGCTGCGCGAGTCGCCGGTGGTGCTGCTCGTGGACGAGATCGACCGGGCCGACGACGAGTTCGAGGCGTTCCTGCTCGAGGTGCTCTCGACCTGGCAGGTGACCATCCCCGAGCTGGGGACCGTGACGGCCGCGACGCCGCCGATCGTCGTCCTCACCTCCAACCGCACCCGCGAGCTCCACGACGCCCTCAAGCGTCGATGCCTCTACCACTGGATCGACCACCCCAGCCTCGAGCGCGAGCTCCAGATCGTCCGGACTCGGGCCCCGGAAGTCTCCGAATCCCTTGCCGCACAGGTGGTTTCGACGGTTCAGCGGCTGCGCAACGACCAGGACCTGATCAAGCCACCGGGCGTGGCGGAGACCCTCGACTGGGCTCGCGCTCTGCAGGAGCTGGGAGCGTCGGACCTCGACTTCGACACCGCCTCCGCGAGCCTGGGCGTTGCCGTGAAGTACCGCGAGGACGCCGAGCGGGTCCGCGCGGCGCTCGACCGGATCCTGGCTCGATGACTGCCCCGATGAGTGCCCCCACCCCGCCGCTACCTGCCGCACCGGTGCACGCCGCGGACGAGATTCTCTTGGGCTTCGCCCGCGCCGTGCGTGCCGCGGGCGTCAACGTGACGGCCGACCGCGAGCGCACCTACCTCGATGCGGTGGCGGCCGTCGGGGTGGGGGACGAGCCCGGTGCCTACTGGGCTGGGCGCGCGACGCTGTGCGCCTCGCCGGCCGACCTCGAGCGCTACGACCTGGTGTATGCCGCGTGGTTCGGCCTCGAGCGCGCCACGAGCCGCGCGCGGCGCGACACGACGACCACGGTCGCGCACGCCCCCCTCGACACGGGACGAGGCGGTGACGACCCGGAGTCGCCACAGGACGTGGTGCGGGCGTCGGCGAGCGCCGTCGAGGTGCTCCGACACCGTGACGTGGCGTCCCTCAGCAACGCCGACCGCGCGCGGCTTGCAGCGATGTTCGCGGCACTGCGGCCACGCGCGCCCCGTCGTCCGGCCCACCGGCACACCCCGTCGCGGCGAGGTGGGGTCGATGCCCGCCGCACGCTCAGGGAACAACTGCGCCGGATGGGGGAGCCGGGCCCGATCGCGTGGCGGCACAAGGGAACTCGCCCTCGACGGGTGGTCCTCCTCGTCGATGTCTCCGGGTCGATGAGCGCCTACGCCGACGCCTTGTTACGGCTGGCCCACACCTACGCCGCCAGCGGTCTGCCGGTCGAGGTGTTCACCCTCGGCACTCGGCTGACGCACGTCACGCGCCCGCTGCGACAGCGCGACCCCGAGCGGGCGATCGTCGCGTGCGGGGCCTGCGTACCCGACTGGTCGGGCGGCACCAGGCTCGCCGAGGGGATCGGCGCCTTCCTCGACCGGTGGGGTCGACGGGGCATGGCCCGGGGTGCTGTGGTCGTGCTGTTCAGTGACGGCTGGGAACGCGACGAGCCCACGGCGCTGGGCGAGCAGATGCGTCGTCTGCGGGCCCTCGCCCACCGGGTCGTCTGGGTCAACCCGCATCGCGGCAAGCCGGGCTACGAACCCGTCCAGCAAGGCATCGTCGCCGCGTTGCCGCACGTCGACGACTTCGTGGCGGGTCACTCGATGGCCGCCTTCGAGGAGCTCGTGGAGGTGGTTGCCCGTGCGTGAGGTGCTCCCGGAGCTGCTCCGCTGGTGGCGGGCCGGTGCCACGGTCGGTGTCGGCACCGTCGTCGCCACCTGGCGCTCGGCGCCCCGACCGGCCGGAGCGGCGATGCTCGTGGGGCCGGGGGGCGAGGCCGTCGGGTCGGTCAGCGGCGGGTGCGTCGAGGGCGCGGTCTACGAGCTCGCCCAGGGGGTGGTCGCCGACGGTGTCCCCGTCCTGCAGCGCTACGGCGTCAGTGACGACGACGCGTATGCCGTGGGGCTGACCTGTGGGGGCATCCTCGACGTCTTCGTCGAGCAGGTGAGCCGCGAGACCTTCCCCGAGCTCGGGGCGGTCGCCGAGGACATCGAGGCCGGTCGCCCGGTGGCCGTGGCGACGGTCATCGAGCACCCCGACCGGACCTGGCTGGGGCGCCGGCTGGTCGTCCGCCCGGAGTCCGGCGCCCCCGGTTCCGGTGCCTCCCGGCCTGGCGAGGACCCTGCGGGCACCGGGTCGCTGGGGTCGTCGCGAGCCGACGACGCCGTCACCGACGACGCCCGCGGCCTGCTCGCCTCTGGTCGCACCGAGACCCTCACCTACGGCCCCGACGGGGAGCGCCGCGGCGAGGGCATGCGGGTGTTCGTGTCCTCCTTCGCGCCCAGGCCCCGGATGCTGGTCTTCGGAGCCATCGACTTCGCGGCTGCGGTGGCGCACCAAGGCCACTTCCTCGGCTACCAGGTGACGGTCTGTGACGCCCGACCCGTCTTCGCGACGGCCTCGCGGTTCCCGTCGGCCGACGAGGTCGTCGTGGACTGGCCGCACCGATATCTCGCGGCCGAGCGGGACGCGGGCCGGATCGACGCCCGGACGGTGATCTGCGTGCTGACCCACGACCCCAAGTTCGACGTGCCGGTCCTCGAGCTCGCCCTGCGTCTCCCTGAGGTGGGCTACGTCGGTGCCATGGGCTCGCGCCGCACGCACGACGACCGGATGGCCCGGCTGCGGGAGGCCGGTCTCACCGAGGCCGAGCTGGCCCGACTCTCGAGCCCGGTCGGGCTCGACCTCGGGGCGCGCACCCCTGAGGAGACCGCGGTGAGCATCGCGGCCGAGATCATCGCGCTGCAGTGGGGAGGCCGGGGCGACCGCCTGGGCCACCGCGAGGGGCCCATCCACCACCACGCGACAGGGCTGGTGGGCGCCACCACGGGACCGGAGGAGGCCGTGGGAAACTACCCGGATTGACCGTTGCCACCACCCGTGTTGGCGACAAGTATCCGAAGTGCCGGGCCTACCCAGCCAGCGTTTTCGTCACAGGTGTTTCGTCACGTGTTTTCGTCACAGAGAGGTGAGCGAATGACCCGCATCAGCGTCACGGTCGATGGAGTCGAGTACTCGGACGAGGTGGAGCCGAGAACGCTCCTCGTCCACTACCTGAGGGAACAGCTGGGCAAGACCGGCACCGTCGTCGGGTGCGACACGAGCAACTGCGGAGCCTGCACCGTGCACCTCGACGGGCGCAGCGTGAAGTCGTGCAACGTGCTCGCGGTCCAGGCCGACGGTCACGACGTGACGACCATCGAGGGACTGGCCACCAACGGCGAGCTGCACCCGATGCAGGAGGCGTTCCACCAGTGCCACGCGCTGCAGTGCGGCTACTGCACCCCGGGGATGATCATGCAGGCCATCGACGTGCTCAACGAGAACCCGAACCCCACCGAGCAGGAGATCCGGGTCGGGCTCGAGGGCAACCTGTGCCGCTGCACCGGCTACGTCAACATCGTCAGGGCGGTGCAGCAGGTCGCGGGGGCCTCCGCCGCGGGGAGCTCAGGCTCGAACGGAGGCCAGGCATGACCGCCGTCGACACCCGTCCGGCCGCCGAGATCGGCAGCCGGCGCCTCCGCAAGGAGGACCAGCGCCTGATCACGGGTCGCACCCGCTGGACCGACAACCTCATCCTGCCCGGCATGCTCCACGCCGCCATGGTCCGCAGCCCCCACGCCCACGCCATGATCAAGGGCATCGACACCGCGGCGGCCCGCAAGGCTCCCGGGGTGGTGGCGGTCGTAACCGGAGCCGACGTGAAGGACGGCCAGGGGGCCGTGGCCAACGCCTGGCCGATCACCACCGACCAGTTGGCACCGGCCCACCTGCCGATCGTGGTCGACCACGTCGCGTGTGCCGGCGAGATCGTGGCCGTGGTCGTGGCACGCACCGCGGCCCAGGCCCGCGACGCCGCGGAGCTCGTGGACGTGGACTACGACGAGCTCCCGGCCGTCCTCGACGCCAAGGAGGCGGTCGACGACGCGGTACTCGCCCACCCCGACCTCGGCACCAACAAGTCCGCGCTCTGGCGTCTCGACTCCGCCGACCAGGGCAGCGGGGGCGATGTCGACGAGGAGATCGCCAAGGCTCGCGCCGACGGCATCGTCATCGAACGGGAGATCCGCCAGCAGCGACTGATCCCGGCCTTCATGGAGCCCCGCTCGACGGTGGTCGACCCCACGGGTGAACAGATCACGGTGTGGACCTCGACCCAGGTCCCCCACATCCTGCGCTTCCTCATCGCGGCCACGACCGGCATACCTGAGTCCAAGGTGAGGGTCATCGCACCCGACGTGGGCGGCGGCTTCGGCGGCAAGCTGCAGACCACGGCCGAGGAGTTCGCGACGCTGGCGGTCGCCCGCCACGTCGGCAGGCCCGTCAAGTACACCGAGACCCGCTCGGAGTCCCTCGTCTCCGGCCACCACGGCCGCGACCAGTACCAGAAGCTCACCCTCGCGGCGACGAAGGACGGCACGGTCACCGCCTTGAAGGTCGACCTCATCGCCAACCTCGGCGCCTACGTCGGCCTCGTCGGCGGCGGTGTCCCCGTGCTCGGCGCGTGGATGTACAACGCCATCTACAAGTTCCGTGCCTACCGGTTCACGGTGCAGACGGTGCTCACCAACACCACCTGGGTGGACGCCTACCGTGGCGCCGGCCGTCCCGAGGCGACGTACGCCATCGAGCGGCTGATGGACGAGCTGGCGGCGGAGGTGGGTGTCGACCCCCTGCAGATCCGCGAGCAGAACTGGATCAGGCACGACGAGTTCCCATTCACCTCGGTGGCCGGCATGACCTACGACTCGGGCAACTACGAGGTCGCCACGGCGCGCGCAGTTGAGCTCTTCGACTACGAGGGCCTCCGGCGTGAGCAGCGCGAACGTCGGGAGCGCAAGGACCCCGTTCAGCTCGGGATCGGCGTCTCCACCTTCACCGAGATGTGCGGCCTCGCACCCTCCCGGATCCTCGGCGCGCTCAACTACGGCGCCGGCGGCTGGGAGCACGCCTCGATCCGGATGCTGGCGACCGGCAAGGTGGAGGTCATCACCGGCACCTCACCCCACGGCCAGGGCCACGAGACGGCGTGGAGCCAGATCGCGGCGGACCGGCTGGGTGTGCCCTTCGAGGACATCGAGGTGCTGCACGGCGACACGCAGATCGCGCCGCGTGGCCTCGACACCTACGGCTCGCGCTCGCTCGTCGTGGGCGGCGAAGCGGTCGTGCGTGCCGCCGACAAGGTCGTCGAGAAGGCCAAGGTCGTCGCCGCCCACCTGTTGGAGGCGAGCGTCGACGACCTGGAGTTCTCGGCAGGCCGGTTCACCGTCCGCGGCACCGACAACGGCATCGGCATCACCGAGATAGCGACCGCCCAGTTCACGTCGCACAACCTGCCGCCCGGTCTCGAGTCCGGCATCGACGCCGACGCCACCTTCGACCCCGACGACTTCTCGTTCCCCCACGGCACGCACCTGTGCGCCATGGAGGTCGACACCGAGACCGGTCAGGTCACGATGCGCAAGTACGTCAGTGTCGACGACGTCGGGCAGATCATCAACCCGCTCATCGTGGAGGGTCAGGTGCACGGAGGCGTACTCCAGGGCATCGCGCAGGCGTTGTGGGAAGAGGCGGTGTTCGACGACCAGGGCACCCTGGTCTCGGGCTCGTTCGTGGACTACACCCTCCCGACCGCCGCCGACACGATCAGCTTCGTCACGGAGAACACCACCTCGCCGTCGACGACGAACACGCTCGGCACCAAGGGGGTCGGCGAAGCCGGCTGCATCGCGTCCACGCCGGCGGTCGTCAACGCCATCGTCGACGCGCTGCGACCGCTCGGCATCAACGACATCCAGATGCCCTGCACGCCAGAGCGCGTCTGGAAGGCCATCCAGTCGGCCGGGTCCAACCAGGCCGACGCCACCACGGGCCAGGCGCAGCCGCACTTCGACGCGGATGCCCCCAACCAGGACGCCGGCACCACCGGTGCCGCGACGAACGGAGCAGACCAGTGATCCCCGCATCGTTCGACTACGTCGCACCCACCTCCGTGGCCGACGCGTTGGCTGCGCTCGCCGAGGCCGGCGACGACGCCAAGGTGCTGGCCGGTGGCCAGAGCCTGCTGCCCATCCTGCGGATGCGACTCAACGCCCCCGAGAAGGTCATCGACCTCGGCCGGATCGAGGAGCTCAAAGGTGTCACCGAGGACGGTGACCACCTCGTCATCGGTGCCATGACCACGTATGCCGATGTGCTGGCGAGCGATCTCGTCCGTCAGCACGCGGGGCTGCTCACCGACGCCATCGCCGAGGTGGCCGACCCGCAGATCCGCCACCGTGGCACGGTCGGCGGAGCGCTCGTCCACGCCGACCCGGCTGGTGACGTGGGTGCTCCGGCGCTCGCGCTCGACACCGAGTTCGTCATCCATGGCAGTGGCGGCGAACGCACCGTGGCCGCCGGCGACTTCTTCCTGGACCTGTTCGAGACGGCCGTGGGGGAGGGCGAGCTGCTCACCGCCATCCGGATCCCCAAGCACACCGGGTGGGGCCACCGCTACGAGAAGTTCGTGCGGGTGTCGCACCAGTGGTCCATCGTCGCCGTCGCCGCGACGGTGCGCGTCGACGGGGGCACGATCGCCGAGGCGCGGATCGGGCTGACCAACATGGGGTCCAAACCGCTGCGGGCCACCACGGTGGAGCAGGCGCTGGTGGGCAAGGCAGCCACCGACGACGCCGTGCGCGAGGCGTGCGCCGCGGCTGCGGACGGCACCAACCCGCCGTCCGACCTCAACGGCGACAGCGACTACCGCAGGCACCTCGCGACGGTGCTGACCCGACGAGCCGTCCTGTCCGCAGCGGGAGGCTGAGCCCGTGGAGCTGAGCCACTCCTTCACCGTGCCTGCGACGGTCGACCGGACCTGGGCGACCTTCATGGATCTGCCCCTCGTCGGTGGCTGCTTCCCCGGCGCCACGGTCACGGAGGTGACCGAGGAGGGCTTCGCGGGCACGGTGAAGGTCAAGCTCGGCCCGATCGCGTTGGTCTACTCCGGCACGGGCGCCTTCGTCGAACGTGACGACGGCGCCCACCGGGCCGTCATCGAGGCCAAGGGCAAGGACAAGCGGGGCAACGGCACAGCGGGTGCCACCGTGACCATCCAGCTCACGGACGTCGGCGACGGCTCGACGCGCGCCGACGTGCGGACCGACCTCGCCGTGACCGGCAAGCCCGCTCAGTTCGGCCGTGGCGTCATGCAGGACGTGTCGGACAAGCTGCTCGGCCAGTTCATCGGCTGCATCGAGGGCAAGATCGGCGAGGTCCCCACGATGGAGGAGCCTTCGGCCGCGGCCGCCGGCCCCGAGCCGTCCCCGGAGCCGTCCCCCGACGCCGGCCCCGAGCCGGAGGCCCAGCCAGCCCCAGCCGCCAGCCTCGAGCCGTCCCCCGACGCCGGCCCTGAGCCGGAGCCCCGGCCAGCCCCAGCCGCCAGCCCCGAGACGTCTCTCGACCTCGGCAGCACGGTGCTGCCCATCCTGCTCAGGTCCTACGGCAAGCAGATCGTCATCGGTGTCGTCGTGGTGGTGGCCGTGATCGTGATCTGGAGGGCGATGAGCGGCTAGGGACCAAACGGCCGCTTCCCCCGCCAAACGGATGATGACGAGATCATCCGGTCATGTGGTCCTGCTGTGGCCTACCCTGAAAGGGACCGGCCACATGGCAAGGTGGCCGCACCGCAGAGCCGCGGCCACACGGCATACCGCAAGCACAGGAGCGCGCCAGGATGAGCCAGCAGACCGTCGTCGTCCTGAACGGACCGAACCTCAACCTGCTCGGTGAGCGCGAGCCGGAGATCTACGGATCTGACACCCTGGCCGAGATCGAGGCGCTGTGCCGCAAGGCTGCCGGCCTGGCTGGCCTGGACGTGGACTTCCGGCAGAGCAACCACGAGGGCGCGCTGATCGACGCCGTCCACGAGGTCCGCAAGAGCGCGGTCGGCATCGTCGTCAACGCAGGCGCCTACACCCACACCTCCATCGCCCTGCGTGATGCGCTCGCCACGGTGAGCATCCCCGTCTTCGAGGTCCACCTCAGCAACGTGCACCAGCGGGAGGAGTTCCGGCACCACTCCTACCTGTCCGCCGTCTCGGACGGTGTCATCAGCGGCTGTGGCCCCAGCGGGTACGCCTATGCGATCGCCCGGATCTCCGAGCTCATCGACGACCGCCACTGAGCACTCCTCGACGACCGCCACTGACCGGCAGTCGGGCGTTGCCCCTGCAAGACTGGCGAGCATGACCCCCCCGTCTGCGCTCGACCCGATGGACCTCGCAGGGATCGACGACCTGCTCACTGACGAGGAGAAGGCGATCCGCGGCACCGTCCGCGCCTTCCTCGACAAGCGGGTCGAGCCGTTCGTCGCCGACTGGTTCGAGCGCGGTGAGATCGACGACGTCCGGGGCCTGACCAAGGAGCTCGGCGCCCTCGGGCTGCTCGGCATGCACCTCGAGGGCTACGGCTGTGCCGGGATGAGCGCTGTCGACTACGGGCTGGCCTGCCTCGAGCTGGAAGCCACCGACTCCGGCGTGCGCAGCCTGGTGTCGGTGCAGGGATCGCTGGCCATGTTCGCGATCCACCGCTGGGGCACGGAGGAACACAAGCAGGAGTGGCTGCCGCGGATGGCGGCCGGTGAGGCGATCGGCTGCTTCGGCCTGACCGAGCCCGACCACGGCTCCGACCCCGCCTCGATGCGCACCCGCGCCCGTCGGGACGGCGAGGACTGGGTCCTGGACGGTTCGAAGATGTGGATCACCAACGGCTCGATCGCCGACGTCGCCGTGGTGTGGGCCCAGGTCGACGAGGGCGGGGCCGGGGCTGGGGGTGGAGCCAGTCGAAGCGTCATCAGGGGTTTCGTCGTGCCCACCGACACCCCCGGTTTCTCGGCCCCCGAGATCAAGCACAAGCTGTCGCTGCGGGCCTCGGTGACCAGTGAGCTCGTGCTCGACGGGGTCCGCCTGCCCGCCGAGGCGGTCTTCCCCGAGGTCACCGGACTCAAGGGACCGCTCGCCTGCCTGTCGGAGGCGCGCTACGGCATCGTCTGGGGCTCCCTCGGCGCAGCCCGCTCGAGCCTCGACACGGCCCGCCGCTACTCGATCGAGCGGCACCAGTTCGGTCGCCCGCTCGCCGGCTTCCAGCTGACCCAGCAGAAGCTCGCCGACATGGCCCTGGAGCTCGTCAAGGGCCAGCTGCTCGCCCTGCACCTCGGCCGCCGCAAGGATGCCGGCACGCTGCGCCCCGAGCAGGTCAGCCTCGGCAAGCTCAACAACATCCGAGAGGCCCTGGACATCTGCCGCACGTCGCGAACCATCCTGGGCGCCAACGGGATCAGCTTGGAGTTCCCCATCATCCGGCACATGAACAACCTCGAGTCCGTGCTGACCTACGAGGGCACCGTGGAGATGCACACGCTCGTCATCGGACAGGCGATGACCGGCCAGCAGGCCTTCCGCTAGACCCCGCCGAAGCACGTTTATCGGGTCTAGGGACAGGGTTGCGCTTCACCCGACTTCGCAACTCCGGTGAAGCGCAACGAAGTCCCTAAACCCGATAAAGTTGCGGCCCGGAGGGGGCCCGGCCACGCGGCATACCCTCGATTTTCGGTGGAGGCATCGGAGCGTGTAGTCTCACCGTCGCACTTCCGCGCGGCTCTCACGAGCCCCCGGTGGGCAGGCCCCCTTAGCTCAGTCGGTAGAGCGTTTCCATGGTAAGGAAAAGGTCGTCGGTTCGATTCCGACAGGGGGCTCTGGGAAAGGCGCCGCGAGGCGCACGCCCCATGGCGGGGTAGCTCAGCTGGTTAGAGCGCACGACTCATAATCGTGAGGTCGCGGGATCGAGCCCCGCTCCCGCTACAGCCGCGATTTCAGGATTCCCCCTGGATTCGCGTATTCTGATGCGTCGTCGCGCCATCATCGGTGCGCCCCCATCATTCTGTTTGAACCAAGACAGACCACCAGTCAGTTTCGAGAGCAGGTTGCCCCGTGGCTAGCAAGAGCACCGACGTCCGCCCCAAGATCACCTTGGCGTGCGTGGATTGCAAGGAGCGCAACTACATCACCAAGAAGAACCGTCGGAACAACCCCGACCGCCTGGAGATGAAGAAGTTCTGCCCCCGCGACGGCAAGCACACGCTCCACCGCGAGACCCGCTGACCTGACGCGTTTCGACGGCCGCCCCGGACCTCGGTCCCCGGTCGGCTTTGTCGTGTCTGGCGGGTGGCGGCCCTGGTCGCGTCGTCGTCGAGCACCAATAGAGTGGTGGCCATGGCCGTCAACGCAGACTTCGCAGGGCGCAGCTACCCGCCCAGTGGCCCGTATGCCGTGGACGCGGCGACGATCGCGGCGTTCGCCGCCGCGGTGGGTTCGCAGGATCCGGTGCACACCTCGAGCGAGGCCGCGCGCGCAGCCGGCTACCGCGACGTGATCGCGCCCCCCACCTTCGCCGTTACCTTGGCGCAGCAGTGCGACGCGGTGTTCGTCCAGGACCCCGAGGCAGGGATCGACTACACCCGGGTGGTGCACGGCGAGCAGCGCTTCGTCCACCACCGACCCATCACGGCGGGCGACTCCGTGCTCGGCATCCTGACCGTCGACACGGTGCGCGAGGCGGGTGGCCACGCGATGGTCACGACCCGCACCGAGCTGGCGACGCGGGACGGCGAGGCACTGTGCACCTCCACCTCCACCATCGTCATCCGGGGAGGGGAGTGATCGTGGGCGCACGCACCCTGGCCGAAGCCACCGTCGGCGACACCATCGGACCGCTGACGCTCGCCGTCGCGCGCGAGACCCTCGTGGCCTACGCCGGTGCCTCCGGCGACCAGAACCCCATCCACCAGGACGAGGCCTTCGCCAAGTCCGTGGGTCTGCCCGACGTCATCGCCCACGGCATGTGGACGATGGGCGCCGTCGGCTCGGTCGTCGAGAAATGGGCCGGCGACGGTGGCCGGGTCGTCGAGTTCGGCACCCGCTTCACCAAGCCCGTGGTGGTGCCCCCGGGCGGCGGCGAGGTCGAGGTGACCGGAGTGGTCAAGAGCGTCGACGAGGACACCCGGCGCGCCACCGTCGAGCTCACCGCGACGAGCGAGGGCGCCAAGGTGCTCGGTCGGTGCATCGCCGTCGTCCAGCTCGACTGACCGGCCCTCGATGCACGACGAGCACGACGTCCCCCTGGCGTCCCTGACGACGATGCGGGTCGGGGGCCCGGCTGCCCGGCTCGTCACGGCCCAGACGATCGACGAGGTCGTCGACGCCGTCCGTGAGGTCGACGACGCCGACGAGCCGCTGCTCGTCATCGGTGGCGGATCCAACCTCGTCGTGGCGGATGCCGGTTTCGCGGGCAGCGTGGTGCGGCTGGCCACCGACGGCGTCACCGTCGAGTCCGCCGACCTGTGCGGCGGGGTGATGGTGCGCGTCGCTGCCGGCGTGGTCTGGGACGACTTCGTCGCCCGAGCCGTGATCGAGGGCTGGTCGGGAGTGGAGGCGCTCTCGGGGATCCCCGGGTCGAGCGGCGCCACCCCGGTCCAGAACGTCGGCGCCTACGGCCAGGAGGTCGCTCAGACCATCGCCTCGGTGCGGGTCTACGACCGGGCCCAGCAGCAGGTTCGCACCCTGGCGGCCGCGGACTGCGCGTTCACCTACCGCCACTCCGCCTTCAAGGCGACCTCGCGCTTCGTCGTGCTCGACGTGCTCTTCCAGCTCATCCCCAGCGAGCTCAGCCAGCCGATCGGGTATGCCGACCTGGCCCGTCAGCTCGGCGTCTCACCGGGGGAGCGGGTGCCGCTGGCAGAGGCCCGCGACGCCGTCTTGGCGCAGCGGCGGCTGCGGGGGATGGTCCTGGACGCCGACGACCACGACACGTGGTCCTGCGGGTCCTTCTTCACGAACCCGATCCTGTCGCCGCAGCGGTTCGCGGCCCTCGAGTCCCGGTCGGCCACCCGGCTGGGCCCAGAGGGGTCGACGCCGCCGAGGTTCTCCGGCGAGGACGGCGGGGTCAAGACGTCGGCGGCCTGGCTGATCGACAGGGCCGGGTTCGCCAAGGGCTTCGCGCTGCCGGGCAGTGGGGCCGCCCTCTCGACCAAGCACACGCTGGCCATCACCAACCGTGGTGACGCCACGGCATATGACATCGCGGAGCTCGCCCGTCACCTGCAGTCGGGAGTCCACGACGCGTTCGGGGTCACCCTGGTCAACGAGCCGGTGTTTGTGGGACATGAACTATGAAGCTCAGGGTGGGCCACGAGCTGTGACGTGGTCGCCGCGAGTTTGAAGGATCGGCCGGACCAGGACCCGTCAGATCCTTCAAAGTCGGAGGTCAGTCTGGCGGGCTCGCGAGCCAGGCGTCGATGTCGTCCAGGGCCGCCTTCTGTAGGGCGGTCGGCGCCCGCGATGCGGTCACCGAGCCACGAGCCAGCTGGGCCAGCTCGTCGTCGGTGAAGCCGAGGGGGGTGCGCGCCAGCGCGTACTGGTCGGCCAGCCGCGAACCGAACAGCAGCGGGTCGTCGGCTCCCAACGCCACAGGTATGCCGTGCTCCACGATCGTGCGCAGCGGCACCTGCCCGGGGCTGCCGTAGACCCCGAGGGCGATGTTGCTGCGGGGGCAGACCTCCAGGGCGACTCCGGACTCGGCGACGAGGTCGAGCACTCGCGGGTCCTCCACGCTGCGGACGCCGTGACCGATCCGGTCGGGGCGGATGGCCTCGAGGGTCGTCTCGACCGCCGCCGGGCCGAGGAGCTCCCCGGCGTGGGGGACCAGGGCCAGCCCTGCGCGCCGCGCGATCTCGAAGGCAGGCGCGAACTCGGAGGTCTGGCCGCGACGCTCGTCGTTGCTGAGCCCGAACCCGACGACGGTGCCCGCACCTTCGCCGGCGTGGTGCGCGGCGAGCCGCGCCAGCGTCCTGGCGTCGAGGGGGTGGCGGATGCGGCTGGCTGCCACCACCACCGCCACCTGCGTCGACTCCTCACGGGAGGCGGCGGAAGCCTCGTCGAGGACGATCTCGAGAGCGGGGGTGATGCCCCCGACGAACGGCGCGTACGACGTCGGGTCGACCTGGATCTCCAGCCACCGCGACCCCTCGGCGGCATCGTCCTGCGCTGCCTCACGCACGATGCGGCGCAGGTCGGACTCGTCGCGCACACAGGCGCGAGCGGCGTCGTACAGTCGCTGGAACCGGAACCAGCCGCGCTCGTCCCGCGCGCTGAGCTGCGGCGGGTAGCCCGTCGTCAGGGCCTCGGGGAGGTGGAGGGCGTGCTGGCGTGCGAGGTCGCGCACCGTCTCCACGCGCATCGAACCGGTGAAGTGCAGGTGCAGGTGCGCCTTCGGGAGGGCGGTCACCGGGCGCATGCGGAGCAGTCTGGCAGGGCTAGTCCTCCACGATGTGCATGGCCGCCTCTTCCGGGCTCTGCAGGTCGCCGCTGGACGCCGACTCGTCGCCGACCAGTTCGCTGTCGACGTCGGGGCGGTCGCCCTCGTCGGGATCGGTGAGCTGCCCCACGCCCGCGTCCCCGACCCCGTCGTCACCGAGGTAGTCGTCCTCCGCCGCGATGGAATCGGGGTCCGCACCGCCCAGACGGGCTTCGGCGTCGAGGCCCCCCTCGTCGTCGGGGGCGCCATAGGCGGAGTCCGGGTCAGGGACCTCCTGCCGGATGCGCTGCTCGATGCTCTCCTCCTGGCCCTGCTCGGCGGCCGTGGTGCCCCACTCGGTGGCACGCGGCTGCAGGTCAGGCGGCGACGACGGTTCGTTGTCGCCCTCGCTGGAGTCGAGCAGCTGGTCCTGCCCGCTGCCCGCATCCACGCCGTCGTCCAGGCTGACACTGCCCAAGTCGTCGTCGAAACTTTCCGTGCCCGGCTGATCGCTCATGTCCCCACCCTGCGACAGGGGGAGCAGCGCCGCAAGGGGAGCAGCGCCGCAAGGGGAGGCGCGCGGCCTGCGAGCAGTTGGTCGTCGGCGATCAGGCCCCGCCGCGCACCTTCTCCACCGAGGCGAGCAGGACACACGTGGCCACGGCCTCCATCGCCTCACTGACCTGCTCCAGCGGGGGGAAGGTGGGGGCGAGGCGGATGTTGCGGTCGCGCGGGTCCACCCCGCGAGGGAACGAGGCGCCGGCCGGCGTGAGGGCGATCCCGGCCTCCTTGGCCAGCTGCACCACCCGGGACGCGGTGCCGTCGAGCACGTCGAGGCTGACGAAGTAGCCGCCGGTCGGCCTGGTCCAGGTCGCGACCCCGAGGCCGCCGAGGCGCTGCGACAGGATGCGCTCGACCTCGGCGAACTTGGGGGCGATGACCTCGCGGTGCTTGGCCATGTGGTCGCGGACGCCCTGCGGGGAACCGAAGAACTGCGCGTGCCGCAGCTGGTTGACCTTGTCCGGACCGATCGCGCCCTTGCCCAGGTGGCCGGTGTACCACTTCACCGTCTCGACCGACCCGGCCAGGAACGCGACGCCCGCGCCGGCCAGGGTGATCTTGGAGGTCGAGGCGAACATGATCGGCCGGTGCGGGTGCCCCGCGGCTGCCGCCAGGGTGAGGATGTCGGGGCTCTTGGCCTCGTCCTCCGTGAGGTGGTGGAAGGCGTAGGCGTTGTCCCAGAAGATCTTGAAGTCGGGCGCGGCAGTCTCCATCGCGGCCAGGCGGGCGGCGATCTCCTGGGTGACGACCGACCCGCTCGGGTTGGCGTAGGTCGGCACCAGCCACATGCCCTTGATGCTCGGGTCGCTCGCGGCCAACCTCGCCACGGCCTCGACGTCAGGGCCGTCCTCGTGCATGGGCACGGTCACCATGTCGATGCCGAACCACTCGAGCAGGGTGAAGTGGCGGTCGTAGCCGGGCACCGGGCAGATGAAGGTGACCTTCTCCTCCTGGCTCCAGGGGCGCTCGCTGTCCACGCCGCCGTGCAACCACAGGTCGACCAGCACCTCGCGCATCATCACGAGGCTGGAGTTGCCGCCGGCCACGACCTGCTCCGGCTCGACCCACAGCAGCTCGGCGAACATCTCGCGCAGCTCCTTGATCCCCTCGAGCCCACCGTAGTTGCGGGTGTCGACGCCGCTCGCGTCCTTGACGCCCTTGGGCAGGTTGAGCAGGTCCTCGGCCAGGTCGAGCTGGGCCGCGGCGGGCTTGCCACGCGTGAGGTCCAGCGACAGACCGCGCGCCTTCAGCGCGGCATACGCCTCCTGCTGCTCGGCGGCGAAGGCCTCGAGCTCCTGCGCGGAGCGCTGGGCGAGGGGGGTGCTGGCGGTGGCGGCCTGCTCGGTCACGTTGTCCATGCTCACGGTGTGAATGATCGCAGAGCCCCGGTATGCCGCGAACCCCTCGTCCGCGCCCCGGTCACCACCCACGCGGCAGCGCCGCACAGAATCCTTGGTCCGCGCCCCGGTCACCACCCGCGAGTTCGCGTTCGGCATCGGGCCTCACGTATGCTTTCTCCTCGGTTGACATTGGCCATGCTTCCGGCATGCCCGCGAACGGGTCAGGTCAGCCTCCCGGAACCCACCGCCCCCGCGGCGAGTTCCGTAGGGCAGTGGCTCAATTGGTAGAGCTCCGGTCTCCAAAACCGGCGGTTGGGGGTTCGAGTCCCTCCTGCCCTGCGTAGCAGAACCTGTGACCGGACCCGGTCACGGCATACATGAGTGAAAGCAGAGGCATCGTGACGGACGTGAGCGCGGACACCCGCGGCTCTGGTCGCACCGGCCGCAAGAGTGACAAGGGCGGCAACCCGATTTCGAGGTTCTTCCGCTCGATGTCCCTCTTCGTCAGCCAGATCCTCGACGAGCTCCGCAAGGTCGTCCGACCGACGCGGTCCGAACTGGTCAACTACACGATCGTCGTGATCGTGTTCGTGACGTTCGTGATGGCGTTGGTCGCGTCCGTGGACTTCGGCTTCACCAAGCTCGTGCTGTGGGTTTTCGGCGGCTGACCGCCGCCCTGCCACAGCCACTCCGGGGTCACCCGGCGAATACCAGAAGGAAGTAGGTCATCAGCGTGTCCGACCAGTGGACCACCGACAACGCCGAGCCCGAGACCGATGAGGTCGCGGCCGATGGTGCTGTCGCAGAGGACGCCGACGCCCAGTTCGAGGCGGAGGTCGAGCGCGACGAGGCCGCCGAGACCGACGAGACCGAGGTCGTCCGCGACGAGACCGACGATGCCGACATCGAGGCCCACCAGCCGCAGGTGTCGACCCTGACGTTCTCCGAGGACGCAGCAGCCGAGGACGCAGCCGAGGGCGACGCAGTCGACGACGACTCCGACGCGACGACCGAGGACGACGTCGACGCCCCGCCGGCCGACCCCGTGCAGGAGTTCAAGGACGCCCTCGCCGCCAAGTTCGGCGACTGGTACGTCGTGCACTCCTACGCCGGCTACGAGAACCGCGTGAAGGCCAACCTCGAGAACCGCACGACCTCGCTCAACATGGAGGACTTCATCTTCGAGGCCGAGGTGCCGATGGAAGAGGTCACCGAGATCAAGAACGGCCAGAAGAAGCTCGTGCGCCGCGTCCGGATGCCCGGCTACGTGCTGGTCCGGATGGACCTCACGGACGAGTCGTGGGGCGCCGTGCGCCACACGCCCGGCGTGACCGGCTTCGTCGGCAACGCCCACCAGCCCGTGCCGCTCAGCCTCGACGAGGTCTTCACCATGCTCGCTCCGGCCGACCTGGAGAGCCCGGCGACTGCCGGCGCCGCCGGTGGTGGCTCGGGCAAGGCCAAGGAGGTCGCGGTCGTCGACTTCGAGGTCGGCGAGTCCGTCACCGTCATGGAGGGGCCCTTCGAGACCCTTCCCGCCACGATCTCCGAGATCAACCCCGACACCCAGAAGCTCAAGGTGCTCGTCTCCATCTTCGGCCGGGAGACCCCGGTCGAGCTGTCGTTCAACCAGGTCGCCAAGATCTGACCGCACGACAGCAACCTGTTCCCGGCATCCCGGGAGCATGCAACCGGGTCATCGCCCACGGCGTAGGCCCACCACAACAGAAGGAACACAGCAATGCCTCCCAAGAGCAAGAAGATCTCCGGCTTCATCAAGCTGCAGATCCAGGCCGGTGCGGCCACGCCCGCCCCGCCCGTCGGCCCGGCCCTCGGCCAGCACGGCGTCAACATCATGGAGTTCGTCAAGGCCTACAACGCTGCGACCGAGTCCCAGCGCGGCAACGTCATCCCGGTCGAGATCACGGTCTACGAAGACCGCTCCTTCACCTTCATCACCAAGACGCCGCCGGCCGCCGAGCTGATCAAGAAGGCCGCTGGGGTGCCCAAGGGCTCCGGCGAGCCGCACAAGACCAAGGTCGCCAAGCTGTCGGCCGACCAGGTCCGCGCCATCGCCGAGCAGAAGATGGAAGACCTGAACGCCAACGACATCAACCAGGCGATGAAGATCATCGCCGGCACCGCCCGCAGCATGGGCATCGACACGTCGCTCTGACGACAGGGCGAGGACCCGACCGAGCGCTAGCGAGGGAGGCCCGGAGCCCCGAGGTAGAGCGACAATCAAGCACCACCCTCTAAGGGAAACAAGCCCGGTATGCCGCCCACGCGGCATACCGGGAACGTGGCAGGACCGCGCTGGTCCGAACTGACCACAACTCCACCGCACCACCCTTCACAACAGGAGCAGAAATGAAGCGCAGCAAGGCTTACCGCGAGGCGGCCGACAAGATCGACGTCACTAAGAGCTACGCCCCCCTCGAGGCCGTCCGCCTCGCCAAGGCGTCCGCCAAGGCCAAGTACGACGAGACGGTCGAGGTCGCGATGCGTCTCGGCGTCGACCCCCGCAAGGCCGACCAGATGGTCCGTGGCACCGTCAACCTGCCGCACGGCACGGGCAAGACCGCCCGCGTCCTCGTGTTCGCCAACGGCGACAAGGCCGAGGCCGCCCGTGAGGCCGGCGCCGACTTCGTCGGCTCCGACGAGCTGCTCGAGAAGGTCGCCGGCGGCTGGCTCGACTTCGACTCCGTCGTCGCGACGCCGGACATGATGGGCAAGGTCGGTCGGCTCGGCAAGGTCCTGGGCCCGCGTGGTCTCATGCCCAACCCGAAGACCGGCACGGTCACCATGGACACGGCCAAGGCCGTGACCGACATCAAGGGCGGCAAGATCGAGTTCCGCGTCGACAAGCACGCGAACCTCCACTTCATCATCGGCAAGGCCTCCTTCGACGAGAAGTCGCTGGTCGAGAACTACGCGACCGCGCTCGACGAGGTCCTGCGGCTGAAGCCGTCCTCCTCCAAGGGCCGCTACATCGAGAAGGCCACCCTGTCGACGTCGATGGGCCCCGGCATCCCGCTGGACTACACCCGCACCCGCAACCTGCTGGTCGAGGACGAGGCCACCGCCTGAGTCCCCGCACCACCCGCGAGAGCCCGTCACTCCTGAGGTGGCGGGTTCTCGCACGTCCTGACGGGTGTGCTGGGTAGGCTCGCTGGGCACGCAGCGCCGCACGCTGTGCCGCAGATGGGGGAGATCTCATGAAGAAGTCCATGTCGTTCGCTGCCCTGGCGCTGGTCGCCGGCCTCGGCCTCAGCGCGTGTGGTGACTCCGGCACCGATGCCGGTGCCACGTCGTCCTCGAGGTCGTCCGGCTCCTCGGGTCCCGGCCTGGCCGCCGGCGCGACGGTCGACGGGGGAGACCTTGCGACGAAGATGACCGACGCCATGGTCAAGGCCGGCTCGGGCACCGTCTCGATGGAGCTCGGCAGCGATGGCAGGAGCTCCGGTTCCTTCACCATCAAGGGTGGGGTGATGGAGCAGCAGATGACGCTGCAGGTCGAGGGGCAGGCGATGGAGATCGTCTCCACCGGCGGCATCATCTACCTGAAGGGACTCCCGGGATCGGCAAAGCCCTGGGCCAAGATCGACCTCAAGGCCGACGACCCGGTGAGCAAGATGTTCGCCGGACTGGCCGGTGACATGTCCGACCCGCGCCAGCTCGCCAAGGCGCTGGAGGGCACCAAGGCCACCGTGGTCAGCTCGACCGCGGACGCGTCCAGCTACGACGTCACCATCGACCCGTCAGCGATCCTCGGCGAGGAGGGGTCGACCGCCGTCCCCTCCACGGCCCCCGTGAAGGCGCGCTACAGCCTGGACGCCCAGGGGCGTCCCACGACGATGGTGGCCCAGGTGCAGGGCCAGACCGTGAAGATCACCTACGGGAACTGGGGCAAGCCGGTCACGATCAAGGCCCCGCCCGCCGACCAGGTGGGCGCGTTCGAGTTCCCCAGCTGAGCTGGTGCGGGGCCCCCGCCCCACACTCGACCCCTGCGCCCGACTCCGAGGGGGCGCGATTTGGTCGGGGGCCCACGCACCCGTACTCTGGACCCTGACCAAAGACCGCTCGGTTGTCGCGTGCCACCGCAATAGGCAGCACGTGACCGAAGGTTCCACTCCGGTGGGCGTCCAGCGCAGGCCACGATTCACCCGCAGTACCGGCTCCCAGAGCCTGTCCGCGTGCGAGCCCCGTGCCCTGTGCATGGGGCTCTTTCCATGTGGCCTCCAGCTCCGACGGTCGAACACACGGAAGGGAGGCCCCATGGCCAAGGCTGACAAGGCTGCCGCCATCGCCGAGCTGTCGGACAAGTTCCGCAACTCCGGCGCGGCCGTGCTGACCGAGTACCGCGGGCTTTCGGTGAAGCAGATCACCACGCTCCGCAACTCGCTGCGCGGAAACGCCACCTTCGCCGTCGTGAAGAACACGCTCACCGAGCTTGCTGCCAAGGACGCCGGCGTCACCGCGTTCGACGGCCAGCTCGTGGGACCGTCCGCCATCGCGTTCGTTGATGGTGACCCGGTCGAGGCCGCAAAGGGCCTGCGTGACTTCGCCAAGGCGAACCCCCTCCTCGTGATCAAGGGCGGCGTCCTCGACGGCAAGGCCCTGACTCCCGCGGAGATCACGAAGCTTGCGGACCTCGAGTCCCGCGAGGTTCTCCTGGCCAAGCTGGCCGGTGCCCTTCAGGCGTCGCTCAGCCAGGCTGTCTACCTCTTCGCCGCGCCGCTGTCGCAGACCGCTCGGGTCGTCGACGCGCTGCGTGCCAAGGTCGAGGCCGAGGGCCCGGTGGCAGCTGCCGCCGCTCCCGCTGCCGAGGCCGAGGTTGCCGAGGCTGACGACAACACCGCCGAGGCTCCCGCAGCCGAAGCGCCCGCCGACGCCCCCGTGGCCGAGGCAACCGCAGACGTCGCCGAGGGTGGCGACGAGAGCTGACCCGGTCGGGGGCAACCCCACACCGAGCCGGCTCACACACCAAAACGCCACTCACGGCATACCAAGAATTAGAAAGGACGCCCATCATGGCGAAGCTCTCCACCGACGAGCTCCTTGAGGCTTTCAAGGAAATGACCCTCATCGAGCTCTCTGAGTTCGTGAAGCAGTTCGAGGACACCTTCAACGTCACCGCTGCCGCCCCCGTGGCCGTTGCCGCGGCCGGCGCCCCGGCCGGCGGCGGCGCCGCTGAGGTCGAGGAGCAGGACGAGTTCGACGTCGTCCTCGAGGCTGCTGGCGACAAGAAGATCCAGGTCATCAAGGAGGTCCGCGCGCTGACCTCCCTCGGCCTGAAGGAAGCCAAGGACCTCGTGGACGGCGCCCCCAAGCCCGTTCTCGAGAAGGTCGACAAGGCTGCGGCCGACAAGGCCAAGGAGGCCCTCGAGGCCGCCGGCGCCACCGTCACCCTCAAGTGATCTGAGCTCCCCTCGGGGAGCACCAGCACACTGCTGCGAAGCGGGTCCGACCGAACAGGTCGGGCCCGCTTCCGCGTCCCCGCGGCATACCGGGGCGTAACTTCACCGACCCCGCCTCGTTGAGCCATGCGAACCGGGGCCCGCCTCACTGGCGGGCGTGGACATTCACGACGAGGTGGAGCTGTGGGCGTTGAGATCAGGGTCGAAGGCCTGACCAAGCGATTTGGGTCGCAGGTGATCTGGAACGACGTCTCGCTGACCCTTCCCGCGGGCGAGATCTCCGTGATGCTCGGGCCGTCCGGCACCGGCAAGTCGGTCTTCCTCAAGACCCTGGTCGGCCTGCTCAAGCCCGACGCGGGCGCGATCTGGATCCAGGACCGCGACCTCACGCAGATGCGCGAACGCGACCTGTACGAGGTGCGCAAGCTGTTCGGGGTGCTGTTCCAGGACGGCGCGCTGTTCGGGTCGATGAACCTCTACGACAACGTGGCGTTCCCCCTGCGTGAGCACACCAAGAAGTCCGAGTCGGAGATCCGCTCCATCGTCCTCGAGAAGATGGACCTGGTCGGGCTGACCGGCGCGGAGTCCAAGCTCCCCGGCGAGATCTCCGGTGGCATGCGCAAGCGGGCGGGTCTGGCCCGTGCGCTGGTGCTCGACCCCGAGATCCTGCTGATCGACGAGCCGGACTCCGGTCTGGATCCGGTCCGCACCTCCTACATCAACCAGCTGTTCATCGACCTCAACGCGCAGATCGACGCGACCTTCCTCATCGTCACCCACGACATCAACTCGACGCGCACCGTGCCCGACAACATCGGGCTGCTCTACCACCGGCACCTGGCGATGTTCGGGCCGCGCGAGATGCTGCTGAGCTCGGAGGAGCCGGTCGTGCGCCAGTTCCTCAACGCCCAGACCATCGGCCCCATCGGCATGTCCGAGGAGAAGGACGCCGACGAGCTGGCCTCCGAGATCGGCCAGGAGCTGCCGCCCCTGCCGCCCATCCCGCTCCAGCTCGGCACCAGCGACGGCACCCCCCGCCGCGGCGAGCGTCCGGCCGGGGACTGGTGTCGCGCGAACGGCATCACGCCGCCCCCCGGGTCGTTCCAGTCGCACAACGCCGGAGTCCCCGGTGTCCGTCACTCGGAGTCGTCCGAGCCCACCCCGATCGCGGGGGCGACGTTCTGATGAGCAATCCAGCCATCGGCGCGCTGCGCCAGAGCGGATCGCTCTTCGCGCTCGTCCTCGACGTGGGACGGTCCCTGCCGAAGCGACCCTTCCAGACCAAGGAGTTCATCCAGCAGTGCTGGTTCATCGCCTCGGTCACGATCGTCCCGACGGCCCTGGTGTCGATCCCCTTCGGCGCGGTCATCGCCCTGCAGCTCGGCACCCTGACCCGTCAGCTCGGCGCCCAGTCCTTCACGGGTGCTGCCTCGGTGCTCGCCGTCATCCGTGAGGCGTCACCCATCGTCACCGCCCTCCTGATCGCCGGGGCCGGAGGTTCGGCGATCTGCGCAGACCTGGGCTCGCGCAAGATCCGCGAGGAGATCGACGCGATGGAGGTCCTCGGGATCAGCCCCATCCAGCGCCTCGTCGTGCCCCGGGTGCTCGCGGCCATGGTCGTGGCCCTGCTGCTCAACGGGCTGGTGTCGGTGGTCGGCGTCGCGGGTGGCTACTTCTTCAACGTCATCATCCAGGGCGGGACCCCGGGCGCCTACATCGCCTCGTTCACCGCGCTGGCCCAGCTGGCAGACCTGTGGACCAGTGAGATCAAGGCGCTCATCTTCGGCTTCATCGCCGCCGTCGTCGCCTCGTACAAGGGCCTGACGGCCGGCGGTGGTCCCAAGGGAGTCGGCGACGCCGTCAACCAGAGCGTGGTCATCACCTTCATGTTCCTGTTCGTCGTGAACTTCGTCGCCAGCGCCGTGTACTTCCAAGTCGTCCCCCAGAAGATCTGAGGAGGTGTCCCTCTCATGAGCAAGGTCCAAGATGTCGCCGGCCGTCCTGTCCAAGCGCTCGACAGCCTCGGCGAGCAGATGCGGTTCTACGTCCGCTCGCTCGCCTGGAGTCCGCGCACGCTGCGCCGCTACAAGAAGGAGATCCTGCGCCTCCTCGCGGAGGTGTCCCTCGGCTCGGGAGCCCTGGCCGTCATCGCAGGCACCGTCGGGGTCATCGCCTTCCTCGCCTTCTTCACCGGCAGCCAGGTCGGCCTGCAGGGCTACTCATCGCTCAACCAGCTCGGCACCGGCGCCCTCACCGGCTTCGTCTCGGCCTACCTCAACACCCGGGAGATCGCGCCGCTCGTCGCAGGGCTGGCGCTCGCGGCGACCGTCGGGTGCGGCTTCACCGCCCAGCTCGGCGCGATGCGCATCTCCGAGGAGGTCGACGCGCTCGAGGTCATGGGAATCCCCTCGCTGCCGTTCCTCGTGACGACCCGGATGATCGCGGGCTTCGTGGCGGTCGTCCCGCTCTACGTGCTCGGCCTGCTCTCGTCCTACGGCGCGACCCGCTTCATCGTCGTGCAGTACTTCGGGCAGTCGGCGGGCACCTATGACCACTACTTCCACCTGTTCCTGCCGCCGATCGACGTCCTCTTCTCGTTCCTCAAGGTGATGGTGTTCGCGGTCGTGATCATCCTCATCCACTGCTACTACGGCTACAACGCGTCCGGTGGTCCGGCTGGTGTGGGCGTGGCCGTCGGCAAGGCCGTTCGGACCTCCATCGTCGCCATCAACATCGTGGACTTCTTCTTCTCCCTGGCGGTGTGGGGCGCCACGACCACCGTACGGATCGCGGGTTGACCCATGGCTGAGACGTCGAACGGCAGCATGTCGCGCCTGGGCAACCGTGCCTATGGTGTGGGCTTCATCGTCATCGTGGGCCTGCTCATCGGTTTGTCGGTGGCCGCATTCCAGCAGCGGTTCACCCCCGTGGTGATGGTCAACCTGATGACCGACCGGATCGGGTCGCAGCTGCAGACCGCCTCTGACGTGAAGATCCGTGGGTTGATCGTCGGTGAGGTGCGCTCTATCGAGACCACCGGCAACGGCGCCACCCTCAAGCTGGCCCTGAAGCCGGAGATGGTGGACCTGATCCCGGCCAACGTGTCGGCGCGGCTGCTCCCGAAGACGTTGTTCGGTGAGCGGTACGTCGACCTGGTGACCCCGACGACCGGTGCCGTGGGGCGGCACATCGCCAAGGGCGACACCATCGGTCAGGACCGCACGTCGGTGGCGATCGAGCTCGAGAAGGTCTTCGACGACCTGTTGCCGTTGCTGCGCACCGTGCAGCCGGAGAAGCTGGCGATGACGCTGAACGCGCTGGCGTCGGCGCTGGACGGGCGGGGGACCCGCCTCGGCCAGAACCTGGTCCTGGTGGACAACTACTTCAAGCAGATCAACCCCAAGCTGCCCGTGATCAAGGCGGACATCAGCGGGCTGGCCGACCTTGCGTCCACGTATGCCGTGGCGGCACCGGATCTCGTGCGCGCGGCGACCGCGTTGATCACCACGAGCACGACGATCGTGGCGAAGAAGGACGAGCTGGCGGGCTTCCTGGCGGGGACGGCAGGCTTTGCGAACACGACAGCGGACTTCCTGGACGCCAACGGCCAGCGGATCATCCAGGTGGGTCGGGTGCAGCGGCCGACGGTCGAGGTGCTGGCGAAGTACTCGTCGCAGTACCCGTGTGTCGCCACCGCGATGGTCAACTGGCTGCCCCGCATCGACGAGGCCTGGCGGGACAAGACCTTCCACATCACCGTCGAGGTCACCCAGCAGCGCCCGGGCTACAAGCCCGGCGAGGAGCCCCGGTGGGGCGAGAGCCGTGCGCCGAGCTGCCAGGGCCTGCCGGGCCGCGTCGGCACCCAGGCGAACCCGTGGAAGGGCAACCACTTCGACGACGGCACCAACCACTCGAGCTCCGGGGCGGCAGGCAGTGCGCTGCCGTCGATGTTCTCCGGGCTGTCGGGTCAGGGCATCGCTGAGGCCGACTCAGGTCTGGCCGGCACCGAGCAGGAGCAGAACGTCGTGGCTGCTCTCCTGTCGCGCGACGGTCGCCCCTCGGCCATCACGACCCTCCTCGCAGGGCCGATGCTGCGTGGAACGGTGGTGAACCAAGGATGAGTACCCGATCCAGCCTGGTGAAGTTCCTCATCTTCGTGGTGGCGACCCTGCTCGCCACGGGCACCCTGGCGGCCACCATCTCCAACACCCAGTTCGGCGACAAGGCGACCTACCGCGGCATGTTCACCGACGTGACCGGCCTCGCCTCGGGCCAGGAGGTCCGGATCGCCGGAGTGCGCGTGGGTGAGGTGAAGTCCATCAAGGTCGCCCGCGACCGGGTGCACGCGGACGTCGAGTTCAACGTCTTGAAGACCAGTGTCCTCACCCAGGGGACCAAGGCCACGATCAAGTACCGCAACCTCATCGGTGAGCGCTACATCGCCCTCACCCAGGAGGTCGGCAGTGCCGCGCCCCTCAAGGACGGGTCCACCATCGGACTGGACCACACCCAGTCCGCGCTGGACCTGACGGTGCTGTTCAACGGCTTCAAGCCGTTGTTCGCCGCCCTGTCGCCCAAGGACGTCAACGAGCTGTCGGCCAACATCATCAGCGTCCTGCAGGGGGAGGGCGGCAACATCAACTCGCTGCTGTCCAAGACGGCCTCGTTGACCTCGACCCTCGCAGACCGCGACGAGGTCATCGGGCGGACCATCTCCAACCTCAACGCGGTGCTCGGCACCGTGGACGCCCACGACTCCGCGCTCAAGCAGCTGATCGACCAGCTCCAGCGCTTCATCTCCGGTCTGGCCGCCGACCGCACGACGATCGGTGCCTCGTTGACCAACATCAACTCGCTGACGGCCGAGACGGCCGACCTGCTGAAGGTCACCCGTCCCTCGATCAAGGCCGACATCAGCAACCTCCGCGGCCTCGCCACCAACCTCAACAAGCCGTCGAACACCGCGACGTTCGAGAAGTTCCTGTCGACGTCGCCGGGCAAGATCAACACGATCACGCGGACGGCGACCTACGGCTCCTGGTTCAACTTCTACATGTGCGACTTCAGCGGCACGATCGTCGTGCCCTCGCCGACCAAGGGCGCCCCGGCCATCAAGATCCCCGTCGACAAGCCGGCCGGGCTCTCCGCAGCGAGGTGCTCATGAGCACCCCCTTCCGTGAGCGCAACCCCGTCCCGATCGGCGCTGCCGGCCTGGCGTCCATCGCGCTCGTGCTGTTCCTGGCGTTCAACGTCCAGAGCATCCCGTTCATCGGCGGCGGCGTCCACTACCGCGCGGCCTTCAGCGAGGCGGGTGGCCTCATCAAGGGCGACGACGTGCGCATCGCCGGGGTCAAGGTCGGCAAGGTGGAGAAGGTCGACCTCGCGGGCAACCGCGTGATCGTCGACTTCAAGGTCACCGAACCCGCAGCCTTCGGCACCCGGACCGGTGCCAGCGTGCGGATGCGGACGTTGCTCGGTTCGAAGTTCCTCGCCCTCGAGCCCGCCGGTGGCGGCCAGCTCAAGGAGGACAGCGAGATCCCGCTGGAGCGGACTGTCTCGTCCTACGACATCGTCAACGCGTTCACCGACCTCGCGACCACGTCCGAGGAGATCAACACAGACATGCTGGCAAAGTCGCTGACCACCCTGGCGACGGGGTTCAAGGACAGCCCGCCCGACGTCAAGGCAGCCCTGGACGGTCTGAGCAGGTTGTCCAACACCATCGCCTCGCGCGACGACGAGCTCAAGCGGTTGCTCGCCTCCGCCAACAGCGTCTCGGGCACGGTCGCCGAACGCAACAAGGCCGTGGAGTCGATCATCAAGAACGCCGACCTCCTGATGGTCGAGCTCAACGCCCGTCGCGACGCGATCCACACGCTGTTCACCAACACCTCCGCGATGGCCCAGCAGCTCACCGGGCTGGTCCGGGACAACCGTGCCGAGCTCAAGCCCGCCCTCGACCAGCTCACCAAGGTCCTCGCGGTGCTGCAGAAGCACGAGAAGGACCTCGGCGACACGATTGCCGCGATGGGCCCGTTCACGCGGTTGTTCGCCAACGTCCTCGGCAACGGCCGGTGGTTCGACACCTACATCCAGAACCTCACGACCCCCGTCTCCCCGGGAGGCCACTGATGAAGCGCCTGTCCGCTCTGCGGCGCCCCTCGCTGCCCGCGACGCCCCGGCTCGGCCTGATCCCCAAGGTCGTCGCCGCGCTCGTCGTGGTCGCCCTCGTCGCCGGCGCCTACGCCTTCTGGCCGCGCCACGACGACATCCACGTGACCGGTGAGTTCAGCCGCGCGGTGGGCCTCTTCCCCGGATCGGACGTGCGCATCCTCGGCGTCCAGGTCGGCAAGGTCACCGAGGTGACCCCCAAGGGCGACAAGGTCGAGGTCAAGTTCGAGTTCGACCACAAGTACAAGGTGCCCGCGGACGCCAAGGCGGCCGTCGTGGCCCCCTCGCTGGTGAGCGACCGCTACGTGCAGCTGCTCCCGGCATACACCGCTGGTCCGGTGATGAAGGACAACGCCCAGATCGGCCTGGACCGCACCGCGGTCCCCGTCGAGCTGGACCGCATCTCCTCGAGCCTGGACGACCTGCTCGTGGCCCTCGGCCCGACCGGTGCCAACAAGGACGGCGCCTTCGCCGATGTCCTCGACACCGGTGCCAAGAACTTCGACGGCCAGGGACAGAAGCTGCACGACACCAACCGCGACCTCAGCCTGGCGCTCGAAGCGCTGTCCGGTGGTCGTAACGACCTGTTCGGCACCGTGAAGAACCTCCAGACCTTCACGACGATGCTCGCCACCAACGACAGCCAGGTGCGACGGCTCAACAGCGACCTCGCCAACGTCTCGCAGCAGCTCGACGGGGAGCGCGACGACCTCGCCGCGGCCCTGAAGAACCTCGCCGTGGCGCTGAGCGAGATCAGCTCGTTCGTCCACGACAACCGTGCGGGCCTCACCACCAACCTCAAGCAGCTCGCGTCGGTGACCGGCACGGTGGCCAAGCAGCGGGACGCCCTGGCCGAGACCCTCACCAACGCCCCGGTGGCGATCAGCAACCTGCAGAACGCCTACAACCCCGACACCGGCACGCTCGACACCCGGGCCAACGTCAACGAGAACCTCACCCTGCAGAACATGCTGTGCTCCCTCATCGTCCAGGGCGGTCAGCCGGACTCGCTGTGCAAGACCGTCAGCGGGGCCCTCAAGCCGATCCAGTCGCTGCTCGACCAGCTCGAAGGACAAGGCGTGAAGCTGCCCGTCGATCTCCTGTCCGCGCTGCCGCAGTCGCAGGCCGCCACGTCCTCGACGGGCTCGACGGCCACGACCGCCACGCCCGGCCAGGGCGGCGCAATGATCACCATGCGCGGTGCCGACCCGACCCTGGGCGGCCTGCTGGGAGGTTCCCGATGAACAAGCCACAGACCACGGGTATGCCGCGTGGCCGGCGCCTCCTGTCCGGTCTCGTCGTGGGCGCGGTCGTCCTCGGGGTCTCCGGCTGCCAGGGCGCGTTCGACCTGCCGCTGCCCGGTGGGGCGGCGAACCGCGGTGACATCTTCCGCGTGACGGCGGAGTTCGCCGACGTCCTGGACCTGGTCCCGCAGTCCTCGGTCAAGGTCGACCAGGTGACGGTCGGCTCGGTCGAGAAGATCGAGCTCAACGGCTGGACGGCCCGGGTGACGCTGCGCCTGCCCCAGAACGTCAAGCTGCCTGACAACGCAGTCGCGGAGCTCAAGCAGACCTCGCTGCTCGGTGAGAAGTACGTCCAGCTGTCCGCGCCGAGCGGCGCGGCCCCCGAGGGCCGGCTCGGCGACGGCGACAACATCCCCCTCGCCCGCACCGGCCGCAACCCGGAGGTCGAGGAGGTGCTCAGCGCGATGTCGCTGCTGCTCAACGGCGGTGGCGTGGCCCAGCTCAAGATCATCGAGACCGAGCTCAACAACGCGGCGCGGGGCAACCAGGCGCAGATCAAGGACGTCATCAAGCAGCTCGACACCTTCATCGGCGGCCTCGACAGCCAGAAGTCCGAGATCGTCCGCGCCATCGACAACATCGACGCGCTCGCCGGCAAGCTCGCGGCGCAGAAGGAGGACATCGGCAGGGCCCTCGAGGCGCTGCCCAAGGGCCTCAAGGTGCTCGCCGACCAGCGCCAGCAGCTCGTGCAGATGCTCCAGGCACTCAGCCGGCTCGGCGCCGTCGGCACCCAGGTCATCCAGCAGAGCAAGGCCGACACCGCGGCGAACCTGAAGTCCCTCGCCCCGATCCTGGCGCAGCTCACCAAGGCCGGGGACAACCTGCCGAAGTCGCTGCAGCTGCTGCTGACCTACCCCTTCTCGGACGCGACGACCGGGGCCATGAAGGGCGACTACACCAACATGTCTGCCGACCTGGACCTCAACTTCGCGAACCTCGCCGGCAACCTGGGGATCCCGACGAGTCCGCCCACCGGCGGCCCGACGGGCACGCCCACGCTTCCCGGCCTGCCGCTGCCGACCCCGTCGGTCAGCGTCCCCGGTGTGCCGATCACCCCCGGAGGCAGTTCCACCTCGGGCGCGTGCCTCCCCGGCGTCATCTGCGTCGGTGCCCCGGCCCAGCAGTCCGGTTCGTCCAGCTCGTCGGGCTCGGACGACTCGTGGCGCTCGCTCTACGGAGGTGCCGCATGATCCGCCGGTCGGTCAAGGTCCAGCTCCTCGCGTTCCTGCTCATCACCCTCGTCACCGTCTCGGTGCTCTCGGCCCGCTACGTCGGGCTGTACGACCGGGTGGCCGGTGGCCAGTACCACGTCTCGGCCGACTTCGAGCAGTCCGGCGGCATCTTCGTCGGCTCCGAGGTCACCTACCGCGGCGTCACCGTGGGCCGGGTCGACAACCTGAAACTGTCCAAGGACGGCGTGGTCGTCGACGCGAAGATCCAACGGGGAGTAGTGATTCCGAAGGACACGAAGGTCGTCGTGGAGAACCGCTCCGCGGTCGGTGAGCAGTACCTCGACTTCCAGCCGCGCAGCGACAGAGGGGCCTCGCTGAAGGACGGCGACACCATCGCGCGCAAGGACACGGCCTTCCCGCTACGCGTCGACACGCTGCTCCTCGACCTCGACCAGACCGTCAACTCGGTCGACAAGCAGGACCTGCGCATCGTCGTCGACGAGCTCGGCAAGGGCTTCGCCGACGGGGGAGAGGACCTCCAGCGACTGATCGACAGCGGTGACAAGCTGACCCGGTCGGCCACCGAGGCGCTGCCCGAGACGATCAAGCTGATCGACGACGGCCGCATCGTGCTCGACACGCAGCGCGACACCTCGGGGCAGATCAAGGTCTTCGCCAAGAACTTCGCCGACCTGTCCGAGACCCTCAAGGCCTCTGACGGCGACCTGCGGCTCATCCTCGACCGCGGCGTCGTCGCGTCCAAGGAGCTCGAGGCGCTGATCAGGGACAACCAGGGCAACCTCGCGGCGCTGCTGGCCAACCTCATCACCGTGGGCCAGGTGACCACGGCCCGGGTCGACGGGATCCAGCAGCTCCTCGTGACCTACCCCGACGTGGTGGCCGGCGGCTTCACGGTCGTCCCCGGCGACGGCACGGCCCACTTCGGGCTGGCCATGGCGCACGACCCGCCGGTCTGCACGCAGGGGTACCAGGGCACCCCCCGCCGCTCGCCGGCCCAGACCAGCGACACCAAGGCGAACACGGCGGCGCGCTGCACGGCCCCCCGCGGGTCGACCGCCAGCGTGCGCGGCGCCCAGAACGCCCCGGGGCCGCAGTCGGGCACGAACTCCACCGTCCCGTTCGCTTTCGGCGACCAACCCGTATCCCCGGGCATGGCTGCCTCGTTGGGCATGACAACACCACAGGTATCGGTGCCACTTCCTCCGTCCGGAGGTGAGAGCGGCGAGGCCTCGTGGTTGTGGATCATGAAGGAGGCTGCTCGATGAGCACGATCACCACCCACGCCGGGAGGGCGGTGGAGGCAGACGAAGGCGTGTCGCACCCCGACGCGCTCGCTGCGGACACAGACCACCAGACGACCCGTGACCGGGTCCGGTCACTGCGCATCACCCCCACCATCGTGTGGATCGTGGTGGCCATCGCCCTCGTCGCGAGCCTTGCGCTCGGGGCCACCCGCGGACGCGACTGGTATGCCGCGCGGCAGACGTCGGCGGCCAACGCCGACGCCGTGGCGGCCGCCAGGCAGCTGGCCATCAACTTCGTCACGGTCGACTACACCAAGGTCGACGCGGACATGGCCCGGGTGAAGGCCGGGGCCACCGGGGACTTCCTCAAGAGCTACTCGACCTCGGCCGCGCAGCTCTCCAAGGTGCTCGTGGCCAACAAGACGGTCTCCTCGGTGCAGCGCACCGAGGCCGCCCTGGTCTCCGGTGACGAGGACTCCGCCGTCGCGCTCGTGGGCGTGGTGGCTCCGACCAAGAACACCGCCGTTCCGAACGGCGAGACCAAGACCTACCGGATGCGCCTTGACCTGCGCCTGGTCGGCGACGAGTGGAAGGTGGAGAACCTTGAGTTCGTCGGTTGATACGAAGGTGAAGCCCCGACCCCGGGTGGCCGGTGAGCGCTCCCGAGCGCGCACCCCACAGCAGTCCCACCTCGGTGACCGCGGCGCACAGGTCGGCTCGGGCGCCCGCGCCGTCGAGTCAGGCGACCAGCCGCGCCCCGAGCGACGCTGGCCCCGGCTCCCGAAGCTGCCCACGCGGCATACCTCAACGTCGGCCGAGTCGGCCGCCGGCGGCCGGCGACGGTGGATCGCTCCGCTCGTGGCCCTCGTCGCCGTGCTGGCGGTGCTCGGGACGGTCGTGGGGGTCAGCCTGCGCGACGCCGGTGCCCAGGCGGCCACCAACCGGGCAGCGGCCAGCCAGGCCCGCACGTCCATCGAGCAGATGCTCAGCTACAACTACAAGACGATCGACGCTCAGGCGGCCCAGATCGAGGGCCTGCTCACCGGGTCGTTCAAGGGCGAGTTCACGACCGCGATGGACAAGGACATCAAGCCGCTCGCGGTCAAGAACCAGACTGTCGTGCAGGCCAAGGTGTCCGACGTCGGGGTGATGAGCTCCTCGCCCACGACGGTCAAGGTGCTGGCGTTCGTCAACCAGGCCCGCATCGGCACCGACCAGCAGGACCCCGTGGTCGACCAGAACCGGGTCATCGCGACGATGTCCAAGGTCGGCGACCGCTGGCTGATCAGCAAGGTCGAGGCCTTCTAGCGGCCACCCGCTCTCCTGCAGATCCGCTGCGGCGACGCCTCGCGGATCGTGCCTGACCTGCGGCGATGCATCCCCTCTTCGGGTGCGTCGCCGCAGGTAGTTCGGCGCCACACGGGACGAATGTCTTGACGTGGGGGGTTTCGCGCGTCATCCTCGTCTGCGTCGGATCAGCCCGTGGCTTGTGGCCCGGGCCGGACCCCCGTCGACGGTCGTGGCGCGAGCCCGCTGGACACGGTTGGACGAGGCTGCCCACTTTCGTGTATGCTCTTCCTTTGCGCTGCCCTCTTTCTTCGATCCCGCCTCAGACCTCAGCCCTTCGTCGTGCCCTGCGGCACGAATTCGTGGCCCTGTCTCCTGCGTGGTCGTACCGGCGGTCGGCGCTGCACCGGTTTCGAACCATCAGATTTAAGACAAGGCCCGTGGAAGGACCCCTCCTTGGCTGCCTCGCGCAACGCGACTCAGACTGTGTCCACCGCACGGACGGTTTCAGGCCGTCTGTCGTTCGCAAAGATCCGCGAACCCCTCGAGGTCCCCGACCTCCTGGCGCTGCAAACGGAAAGCTTCGACTGGCTGCTCGGTAACGAGCGCTGGCAAGCCCGCGTTGCAGAGGCCAAGGCCGCTGGCCGCGGGGACGTGCCGGATCGCTCCGGCCTCGAGGAGATCTTCGAGGAGATCTCCCCGATCGAGGACTTCAGCGGCTCCATGTCGCTGTCGTTCCGCGACCACCGCTTCGAAGAGGTCAAGTACTCCATCGAGGACTGCAAGGAGCGCGACCAGACCTACTCCGCGCCCCTGTTCGTCACCGCGGAGTTCATGAACACCACGACTGGCGAGATCAAGAGCCAGACGGTGTTCATGGGTGACTTCCCGCTCATGACCGAGCGCGGCACCTTCGTGATCAACGGCACCGAGCGTGTCGTCGTCTCCCAGCTGGTCCGCAGCCCGGGCGTCTACTTCGAGCGCACGCCCGACAAGACGTCCGACAAGGACATCTACACCGCCAAGGTCATCCCGAGCCGCGGTGCCTGGCTGGAGTTCGAGATCGACAAGCGCGACATGGTGGGCGTCCGCGTCGACCGCAAGCGCAAGCAGTCGGTCACGGTCCTCCTCAAGGCCCTGGGCATGACCGAGGCCGACATCCTCGAGGAGTTCGGCGAGTTCGAGTCGATGCGCCTCACCCTGGAGAAGGACCACACGGCCGGCCAGGACGACGCGCTGCTCGACATCTACCGCAAGCTGCGCCCGGGCGAACCGCCGACCCGTGAGGCTGCCCAGACCCTGCTGGACAACCTCTACTTCAACCCCAAGCGCTACGACCTGGCCAAGGTCGGCCGCTACAAGATCGACCGCAAGCTCGGCGTCGCTGCCGAGCTCAGCGCCTCGGTCCTGTCGGTCGACGACATCGTCGCGACCATCAAGTACATCGTCTCGCTGCACGCCGGTGAGTCGACGCTCGCGGGCAAGAACGGCGACGAGGTTCCGGTCGAGGTCGACGACATCGACCACTTCGGCAACCGTCGTCTGCGCAACGTGGGCGAGCTCATCCAGAACCAGGTCCGCACCGGGCTGTCCCGCATGGAGCGCGTCGTCCGCGAGCGCATGACCACGCAGGACGTCGAGGCGATCACCCCGCAGACCCTGATCAACATCCGCCCCGTGGTGGCGTCGATCAAGGAGTTCTTCGGCACCTCGCAGCTGTCGCAGTTCATGGACCAGAACAACCCGCTCGCGGGCCTGACGCACAAGCGGCGTCTGTCGGCCCTCGGCCCGGGTGGTCTGTCCCGTGACCGCGCCGGCATGGAGGTCCGTGACGTCCACCCGTCGCACTACGGCCGCATGTGCCCGATCGAGACCCCTGAGGGCCCGAACATCGGCCTGATCGGCTCGCTCGCGTCCTACGGACGGATCAACCCGTTCGGCTTCATCGAGACGCCCTACCGCAAGGTCGTCAAGGGCCGGGTCACCGACAAGGTGGACTACTTGTCCGCCGACGAGGAGGACCGCCACGTCATCGCGCAGGCCAACGCCGTCATCAACGCCGAGGGCCTGTTCACCGAGGACCGCGTCCTGGTGCGCACCAAGGGTGGCGAGATCGACTACATCCCCGGTGCCGACGTCGACTACATGGACGTCTCCCCGCGCCAGATGGTGTCGGCTGCGACCGCGCTGATCCCGTTCCTCGAGCACGACGACGCCAACCGTGCGCTCATGGGTTCCAACATGCAGCGCCAGGCGGTGCCGCTGGTCAAGTCCGAGGCGCCGCTGGTCGGCACCGGCATGGAGTACCGCGCCGCCCTCGACTCGGGCGACGTCGTCCGGGCCGAGACCGCTGGTGTGGTCACCGAGGTGTCCGCCGACCTCGTCACCGTTGCCGGTGACGACGGTTCGACGCGCACCTACCGGATCGCCAAGTTCGCGCGCTCCAACCAGGGCACGTCCTACAACCAGGTCGTCGTCGTCAACGAGGGCGACCGGGTCGAGACCGGCGGCGTCATCGCCGACGGTCCCGCGACCGACGGTGGCGAGATGGCCCTGGGCCGCAACCTGCTCGTGGCGTTCATGCCGTGGGAGGGCCACAACTACGAGGACGCGATCATCCTCAGCCAGCGCCTGGTGCAGGACGACGTCCTCTCCTCGATCCACATCGAGGAGCACGAGGTCGACGCCCGCGACACCAAGCTGGGCCCCGAGGAGATCACCCGGGACATCCCGAACGTCTCCGAGGAGGTCCTGGCCGACCTCGACGAGCGCGGCATCATCCGCATCGGCGCCGAGGTCCGCGACGGCGACCTGCTCGTCGGCAAGGTCACGCCCAAGGGCGAGACCGAGCTGACGCCCGAGGAGCGCCTGCTGCGCGCCATCTTCGGCGAGAAGGCTCGCGAGGTCCGTGACACGTCGCTCAAGGTGCCCCACGGCGAGACCGGCACGGTCATCGGCGTCAAGGTGTTCGACAAGGACGAAGGCGACGACCTGCCCCCGGGCGTCAACCAGCTCGTCCGCGTCTACGTCGCCAACAAGCGCAAGATCACCGATGGTGACAAGCTCGCCGGCCGGCACGGCAACAAGGGCGTCATCTCCAAGATCCTGCCCGTCGAGGACATGCCGTTCCTCGAGGACGGCACCCCTGTGGATGTCGTGCTCAACCCGCTCGGTGTCCCCGGCCGTATGAACGTCGGCCAGATCCTCGAGCTGCACCTCGGCTGGGCCGCCTCCCGCGGTTGGGAGATCGCGGGCAACCCGGACTGGGCCAAGCTCATCCCCGAGGACGCGCGGTCGGCCCCGGCCGGCACCCGTGTCGCCTCGCCGGTGTTCGACGGTGTGCGCGAGGACGAGATCGTGGGTCTGCTCGACTCCACGACCAAGACCCGTGACGACGTGCGGCTCATCGACGGCTCCGGCAAGTCCCGGCTCTTCGACGGTCGCTCCGGCGAGCCGTTCCCCGAGCCGGTGTCCGTGGGCTACATGTACATCCTCAAGCTGCACCACCTCGTGGACGATAAGATCCACGCCCGCAGCACCGGCCCCTACAGCATGATCACGCAGCAGCCGCTGGGTGGTAAGGCTCAGTTCGGTGGCCAGCGCTTCGGTGAGATGGAGGTGTGGGCACTCGAGGCCTACGGCGCCGCGTACGCACTGCAGGAGCTGCTCACGATCAAGTCCGACGACGTCCAGGGCCGCGTGAAGGTCTACGAGGCGATCGTCAAGGGCGACAACATCCCCGAGCCCGGCATCCCCGAGTCCTTCAAGGTGCTCATCAAGGAGATGCAGTCGCTGTGCCTGAACGTCGAGGTGCTCAACAGCGAGGGCACTTCCATCGAGCTGAAGGAGTCCGACGAGGACGTCTTCCGCGCGGCGGAGGAGCTCGGCATCGACCTGTCCCGGCGCGAGCCCAGTTCGGTCGAAGAGGTCTAAGGCGCTGGTATGCCGCGTGGACGCCCTCGGCGGGCACGCGGCATACCGCCCCTCCTCACGACCAGCCCCTTAGTTTTAGCTAGAGACACGGAAGAAGGAACCACGTGCTCGACGTCAACTTCTTTGACGAACTGCGCATCGGCCTGGCCACTGCTGACGACATCCGTCAGTGGAGCCACGGCGAGGTGAAGAAGCCCGAGACGATCAACTACCGCACGCTCAAGCCCGAGAAGGAGGGCCTGTTCTGCGAGCGCATCTTCGGCCCCACCCGGGACTGGGAGTGCAACTGCGGCAAGTACAAGCGGGTCCGCTTCAAGGGCATCATCTGTGAGCGCTGCGGCGTCGAGGTCACTCGCGCCAAGGTGCGTCGTGAGCGGATGGGCCACATCGAGCTCGCCGCCCCGGTCACCCACATCTGGTACTTCAAGGGCGTCCCGTCGCGGCTGGGCTACCTGCTCGACCTCGCCCCCAAGGACCTCGAGAAGGTCATCTACTTCGCGGCCTACATGATCACGTCGGTCGACGAGGAGCAGCGTCACAAGGACCTGCCCTCGCTCGAGGCGCAGATCGAGGTGGAGAAGAAGGAGTACCAGAACAAGCGGGACTCCGAGGTCGACACCCGCGCCAAGCGGCTCGAGTCCGACATCGCCGAGCTCGAGGCCGAGGGTGCCAAGGCTGACGCCCGCCGCAAGGTGCGCGAGTCCGCCGAGCGCGAGATGAACCAGATCCGCAAGCGCGCGGACATGCAGATCGAGCGCATCGAGCAGGTCTGGGACCGGTTCAAGAACCTCAAGGTCCAGGACCTCGAGGGCGACGAGATCCTCTATCGCGAGATGCGTGACCGGTTCGGTCTGTACTTCGAGGGCGGCATGGGCGCCGCGGCGATCCAGAAGCGCCTGCAGGACTTCGACCTCCAGGCCGAGTCCGAGCTGCTGCGCGAGATCATCGCCACCGGCAAGGGCCAGAAGAAGACCCGTGCCCTCAAGCGGCTCAAGGTCGTCACCGCCTTCCAGGCGACGACGAACAAGCCGTCCGGCATGGTCCTGGACGCCGTCCCGGTCATCCCGCCGGACCTGCGCCCGATGGTGCAGCTCGACGGTGGCCGCTTCGCGACCTCCGACCTCAACGACCTCTACCGTCGCGTGATCAACCGCAACAACCGACTCAAGCGTCTGCTCGACCTCGGTGCACCGGAGATCATCGTCAACAACGAGAAGCGGATGCTCCAGGAGGCTGTGGACAGCCTCTTCGACAACGGCCGTCGTGGTCGCCCGGTCACGGGTCCCGGCAACCGCCCGCTCAAGTCGCTGTCCGACATGCTCAAGGGCAAGCAGGGCCGGTTCCGCCAGAACCTGCTCGGCAAGCGCGTCGACTACTCCGGCCGTTCGGTCATCGTCGTCGGCCCGCAGCTCAAGCTGCACCAGTGCGGTCTGCCCAAGCAGATGGCCCTCGAGCTGTTCAAGCCGTTCGTGATGAAGCGTCTGGTCGACCTCGACCACGCGCAGAACATCAAGTCGGCCAAGCGCATGGTCGAGCGCGCCCGTCCGGTCGTGTGGGACGTCCTCGAAGAGGTCATCACCGAGCACCCCGTGCTGCTCAACCGCGCGCCCACCCTGCACCGCCTCGGCATCCAGGCCTTCGAGCCGCAGCTCGTCGAGGGCAAGGCCATCCAGATCCACCCGCTCGTCTGCTCGGCCTTCAACGCCGACTTCGACGGTGACCAGATGGCCGTGCACGTGCCCCTGAGCACGGAGGCGCAGGCCGAGGCCCGCATCCTCATGCTCTCGAGCAACAACATCCTCAAGCCGGCCGACGGCCGTCCGGTGACCATGCCCACCCAGGACATGATCATCGGGCTCTACCACCTCACCTCCGAGGTGGAGAACGGCAAGGGCTCCGGCCGCGCGTTCTCGTCGGTCTCCGAGGCCAGGATGGCGTTCGACGCCGGCGAGCTCGAGCTCGGCAGCATCGTCAAGATCCGCCTGCTCGACGTCGTCCCGATCCCCGGCACCGAGCTCGCCGAGGGTGTCGAGGTGAACGACCAGGGCCAGGTTCCCTCGCTCACGGTCGAGACCAGCCTCGGTCGCGCGCTGTTCAACCAGACGCTGCCGGTGGACTACCCGTTCGTGGACGCGGTCGTCGACAAGAAGCGTCTGTCGACCATCGTCAACGACCTGGCCGAGCGCTACACCAAGGTGCAGGTTGCCGCGAGCCTCGACGCACTGAAGGAGTACGGCTTCCACTGGGCGACCCGCTCGGGCACCACGGTGGCCATCTCCGACGTCGTGACCCCGCCGCGCAAGCTCGAGATCCTCGAGGGCTATGAGGTCAAGGCCACCAAGGTCCAGGTGCAGTACGAGCGTGGTCTGATCACCGACGACGAGCGCCGTCAGGAGCTCATCGAGATCTGGACCCAGGCCACCAACGAGGTCGCCAAGGAGATGGAGGCCAACCTCCCGAAGACCAACACCATCTACAAGATGGTGTCCTCGGGTGCGCGTGGTAACTGGATGCAGCTGCGACAGATCGCCGGTATGCGTGGTCTGGTGTCCAACCCGAAGGGCGACATCATCCCGCGACCGATCCGCGCGAACTTCCGCGAGGGCCTGTCCGTGCTCGAGTTCTTCATCTCCACGCACGGTTCCCGTAAGGGTCTTGCCGACACCGCGCTGCGTACCGCCGACTCGGGTTACCTGACCCGTCGTCTGGTGGACGTGTCGCAGGACGTCATCATCCGCGAGGACGACTGCGGGACCGAGCGTGGCCTGACCATGCCGATCGCGCAGAAGTCCGCGTCCGGCGCCCTGGTGGAGCACGACGACGTCGAGACCTCGGTCTACGCCCGCACGCTCGCTGCCGACGTCGAGAAGGACGGTTCCGTCCTCGCCGAGGCCGGCATCGACCTCGGTGACGTCGTCATCGACGCGCTCGTCGCCGCTGGCGTCGAGCAGGTCAAGGTCCGCTCGGTGCTCACCTGTGAGTCCCACGTCGGCACCTGCGCCGCCTGCTACGGCCGATCGCTCGCGACCGGCAAGCTCGTGGACATCGGCGAGGCCGTCGGCATCATCGCGGCCCAGTCGATCGGTGAGCCCGGCACCCAGCTGACGATGCGTACCTTCCACACCGGTGGTGTGGCTGGTGACGACATCACGCAGGGTCTGCCCCGTGTCGTCGAGCTGTTCGAGGCGCGCACCCCCAAGGGTGTCGCCCCGATCGCCGAGGCGTCCGGTCGGGTCAGCATCGAGGACACCGACAAGACCCGTCGCATCATGCTCACCCCGGACGACGGCTCCGAGGAGCACGCCTACCCGGTGAGCAAGCGCGCGCGCTTGCTGATCGCCGACGGCGACCACGTCGAGGTCGGGCACCGCATGACGCAGGGTTCGATCGACCCCAAGCAGGTCCTTCGCATCCTCGGCCCGCGGGCGGTCCAGATGCACCTCGTCGACGAGGTGCAGCACGTCTACCGCCAGCAGGGTGTGTCGATCCACGACAAGCACATCGAGGTCATCGTCCGCCAGATGCTGCGCCGGATCACGATCATCGAGTCCGCCGATGCCGACCTGCTCCCCGGTGAGCTGGCCGAGCGTGGTCGGTTCGAGACCGAGAACCGTCGCGTCGTCGCCGAAGGTGGCCGCCCGGCCTCGGGTCGCCCCGAGCTGATGGGTATCACCAAGGCGTCGCTGGCCACGGACTCCTGGCTCTCGGCCGCCTCCTTCCAGGAGACGACCCGAGTGCTGACCGAGGCCGCGATGAACGCCAAGTCGGACCCGCTGCTGGGTCTGAAGGAGAACGTCATCCTCGGAAAGCTCATCCCGGCCGGCACGGGTCTCCCGCGCTACCGGAACGTCAAGGTCGAGGCCACCGAGGAGGCCAAGGCCGCGATGTACTCGATGCCCAGCTACGAGTACCGCGTGGTCACCACGCGGCATACCCGCCCTTTTCGGTTGCCAGCCGGGGCACGTGCAGCCGACTTGTTGCGAGCTGGTGGTCACTGGCCCGGCGTTTCGGGGGTCTGGTGACGATCTCCGCGCAACAAGTCGGCACGGAATCGGACTTGTTGCGATCTGGTGGTCACCAAGCCCGTGATTCGGCTGTCCCGTGACGATCTCCGCGCAACAGGTCGCAGCAGCACCCGGGAGTGCCGGGGCCGGCGTAACCGATTTGGACCGCCACCACGCAGGCGGTATCTTTGAACACTGTGTCTGAGGTCTGCCTCAGTCATGCGCTGGAGTCGGTGCCGACCGCTGAGTTTGACCAACTGGACCAACGTCGGCTGCTGGACCAGCACCCCTCTCGCCGGGCACTCCGCAATCGATCCGCACTGGGTCGCGCGTGGAGGGTGCAGGGGAGAGCGCCAAGCACGACACACCCGAGTGCGGGGGTCGGGCGAGGCACCACACCAAGGAGTGCCCGAGGGTTGCGAGATGCAGCCCGAGGACACAGAACATCAACTACGTACGGAGAACAGGTTGCCTACGATCAACCAGCTTGTGCGCAAGGGGCGTCAGGACAAGGTCACCAAGACCAAGACTCCTGCCCTCAAGGGCTCGCCCCAGCGCCGTGGTGTGTGCACGCGTGTGTACACCACCACCCCCAAGAAGCCGAACTCTGCCCTGCGGAAGGTCGCCCGCGTGCGCCTCACCAGCGGCATCGAGGTCACGGCCTACATCCCGGGCGTCGGCCACAACCTGCAGGAGCACTCGATCGTGCTCGTGCGCGGTGGTCGTGTGAAGGACCTCCCCGGTGTGCGTTACAAGATCGTCCGCGGCTCGCTCGACACCCAGGGTGTCAAGAACCGCAAGCAGGCCCGCTCCCGTTACGGCGCGAAGATGGAGAAGAAGTAATGCCTCGCAAGGGACCCGCGCCCAAGCGCCCCCTCGTCGTCGACCCGGTCCACAACTCCCCGTTGGTGACCCAGCTGGTCAACAAGATCCTCCTCGATGGCAAGAAGTCCATCGCCGAGACGATCGTCTACGGCGCCCTCGAGGGCGTCAAGGAGAAGACCGGCTCCGACCCCGTCGTCACCCTCAAGCGCGCGCTGGACAACATCCGTCCGACGCTCGAGGTCAAGTCCCGCCGTGTCGGTGGCGCGACCTACCAGGTGCCGATCGAGGTCAAGCCCAACCGCGCGACCACCCTGGCCCTGCGCTGGATGGTCGGCTACTCGCGTCAGCGTCGTGAGAAGACCATGACCGAGCGCCTGATGAACGAGATCCTCGACGCGTCCAACGGCCTCGGTGCCGCGGTGAAGCGTCGCGAGGACACCCACAAGATGGCCGAGTCCAACAAGGCCTTCGCGCACTACCGCTGGTAACAGCGACCGGTATGCCGCGTGCGCCAGGCGCGCMCGCGGCATACCGGAGGTGCGCGGTCGTGGCCCGGCCCCCGCGCACCACAACGAACTTTTTCTAACGAGCGAGATGAGACGATCACATTGGCACTCGACGTCCTGACGGACCTGACCAAGGTCCGCAACATCGGGATCATGGCGCACATCGACGCCGGCAAGACGACGACGACTGAGCGCATCCTCTTCTACACCGGTGTCAACCACAAGATCGGTGAGACCCACGACGGTGCGTCGACCACCGACTGGATGGAGCAGGAGAAGGAGCGCGGCATCACGATCACGTCTGCCGCCGTGACCTCCTTCTGGGAGGGCACCCAGATCAACATCATCGACACCCCCGGTCACGTGGACTTCACGGTCGAGGTGGAACGCTCGCTGCGCGTCCTCGACGGTGCCGTCGCCGTGTTCGACGGCAAGGAGGGCGTCGAGCCCCAGTCCGAGACCGTGTGGCGTCAGGCCGACAAGTACGACGTCCCCCGCATCGCGTTCGTCAACAAGATGGACAAGCTCGGCGCGGACTTCTACTTCACCGTCGACACCATCAAGGACCGCCTCGGCGCCGAGCCCCTCGTGCTCCAGCTGCCGATCGGTTCCGAGAGCGAGTTCGTCGGTGTCGTCGACCTCATCTACCGTCGCGCCCTCGTGTGGCCGGGTGACTCCAAGGGTGACGTCACCATGGGTGCCAAGTACGAGATCCAGGAGATCCCGGCCGACATGCTCGAGAAGGTGGAGGAGTACCGCCACGCCCTCGTCGAGCGCGTTGCCGAGTCCGACGACGTCCTCATGGAGAAGTACCTCGGTGGCGAGGAGCTGACGCCCGAGGAGATCAAGGGCGCGATCCGCAAGCTCACGGTCAACTCCGAGCTCTACCCGATCCTGTGCGGCTCTGCCTTCAAGAACCGCGGTGTGCAGCCGATGCTCGACGCCGTCGTCGACTACCTGCCCTCGCCGCTCGACGTCCCCCCGATGGTCGGCCACAAGCCGAACCACGAGGAGATCGAGATGACGCGCAAGCCCGACACGAGCGAGCCGTTCTCGGCGCTGGCCTTCAAGGTTGCCACGCACCCGTTCTTCGGCACGCTGACCTTCATCCGCGTCTACTCCGGCCAGATCTCCGCCGGCTCCGCGGTCGTCAACACGACCAAGGGCCGCAAGGAGCGCATCGGCAAGCTCTTCCAGATGCACGCCAACAAGGAGAACCCCGTGGAGGAGGCCCTCGCGGGTCACATCTACGCGGCGATCGGCCTGAAGGACACCACCACCGGTGACACCCTGAGCGACCCGAACGAGCAGATCGTGCTCGAGTCGATGACGTTCCCGGACCCGGTCATCCAGGTGGCCATCGAGCCCAAGACCAAGGGTGACCAGGAGAAGCTCTCCACGGCCATCCAGAAGCTCTCCGCCGAGGACCCGACCTTCCAGGTCCACCACGACGAGGAGACCGGCCAGACGATCATCGCCGGCATGGGCGAGCTCCACCTCGACATCCTGGTGGACCGCATGAAGCGAGAGTTCAAGGTCGAGGCCAACGTCGGCAAGCCGCAGGTGGCCTACCGCGAGACGATCCGTCGCACCGTGGAGAAGCTCGACTTCACCCACAAGAAGCAGACGGGTGGCTCCGGCCAGTTCGCCAAGATCCAGATCAGCATCGAGCCCCTCGACACCGCGGAGTCGGGCGAGATGTACGAGTTCGTGAACAAGGTCACTGGTGGCCGCGTCCCGCGCGAGTACATCCCGTCGGTCGACGCCGGTATCCAGGACGCCATGCAGTACGGCGTGCTCGCGGGCTACCCGCTGGTCGGCATCAAGGCCACGCTGCTCGATGGCGCCTACCACGACGTCGACTCCTCGGAGATGGCGTTCAAGATCGCCGGTTCCATGGCGCTCAAGGAGGCCGTCCGCAAGGCCGACCCCGTGCTCCTCGAGCCGATGATGGCCGTCGAGGTGCGGACGCCCGAGGACTACATGGGCGACGTCATCGGTGACATCAACTCCCGCCGTGGCCAGATCCAGGCCATGGAGGACATCAGTGGTGCCAAGGTCGTCCGCGGCCTGGTCCCGCTGTCAGAGATGTTCGGCTACGTCGGTGACCTGCGTTCCAAGACCCAGGGCCGGGCGAACTACTCGATGGAGTTTGACTCCTACGCCGAGGTCCCCAAGGCTGTTGCCGAGGAGATCATCAAGAAGACCCGTGGTGAGTGACCGGTAGCATTACCGGTCGCACCACGGACTGCACAGCACCAACCCCCTAATCCGCGCCACGTCCCATCTGGGCAAAAGGCGTTTCACCAAGAAGAGTCCTGAGGAGGACATCAAGTGGCGAAGGCAAAGTTCGAGCGGACTAAGCCGCACGTCAACATCGGCACCATTGGTCACATCGACCACGGTAAGACGACGCTGACGGCTGCGATTTCCAAGGTCCTGCACGACAAGTACCCGGACCTGAACCCGCAGTTCGCGTTCGACGACATCGACAAGGCACCCGAAGAGAAGCAGCGCGGTATCACGATCTCGATCGCGCACATCGAGTACCAGACGGAGAGCCGTCACTACGCCCACGTCGACTGCCCCGGTCACGCTGACTACGTGAAGAACATGATCACGGGTGCGGCGCAGATGGACGGCGCGATCCTCGTGGTTGCGGCGACCGACGGCCCGATGCCGCAGACGAAGGAGCACGTCCTCCTGGCCCGCCAGGTCGGCGTTCCCTACATCGTCGTGGCGCTCAACAAGGCCGACATGGTCGACGACGAGGAGATCCTCGAGCTCGTCGAGATGGAGGTCCGCGAGCTGCTGTCCGACTACGAGTTCCCGGGCGACGACCTGCCGGTCGTCAAGGTCTCGGCGCTCAAGGCGCTCGAGGGCGACGCCGAGTGGGGCAACTCCGTCCTGGAGCTCATGGACGCCGTGGACAACCACATCCCGATCCCCGAGCGTGACGTCGACAAGCCGTTCCTCATGCCCGTCGAGGACGTGTTCACGATCACCGGTCGTGGCACCGTCGTCACCGGTCGTATCGAGCGCGGCATCCTGAACGTTAACGCTGAGATCGAGATCGTCGGCATCCACACCGGTCCGCCGACCAAGACCACGGTCACCGGCATCGAGATGTTCCGCAAGCTGCTCGACGAGGGTCGTGCGGGCGAGAACGTCGGCCTGCTCCTTCGTGGCACCAAGCGCGAGGACGTCGAGCGCGGGCAGGTCATCTGCAAGCCGGGCTCGATCACCCCGCACACGGACTTCGAGGCCAACGTCTACATCCTGTCCAAGGATGAGGGCGGCCGTCACACGCCGTTCTACGACAACTACCGCCCGCAGTTCTACTTCCGCACCACCGACGTGACCGGCGTCGTGCACCTCCCCGAGGGCACCGAGATGGTCATGCCCGGTGACAACACGGAGATGAACGTCGAGCTCATCCAGCCGATCGCCATGGAGGAGGGCCTGCGCTTCGCCATTCGCGAGGGCGGCCGTACCGTCGGCGCCGGCCGCGTCACCAAGATCACCAAGTAGTACCCCTGCTTCACCGCGTGATCTGACGCACCAGCACCACTGGAGGGCCCCGCAGCTTCGGCTGCGGGGCACTTCGCTGTGCCCGGTATGCCGTGGCCCGGGACGTGTTGCGCTGCGGTGGTCACCGGGTGGCGATTTCCGGGCCTGGTGACGACCTGTGGGCAACAAGTGCGGGGTGGTATGCCGTGTGGCCGGCTACCGGGGGCGGGTGGCCGCGAACTCGGCGGCGGTCAGCTCGTAGACCACCTCGCCGAGCTCGGCACCGGGCAGGGGATCGTCCCACTCCCTGATGTCGGTGCGGACGTGGCGCAGGCCGAGCCGTTCGAGCACAGCCCTCGAGCGCACGTTCACGGCCATCGTCTCGGCCCAGATCCGGTCCAGGCCGACCGTCCTGAAGCCGTGCTCCAGCAGCCGAGCTGCGCCCTCCGTGGCCAGCCCTCGACCCCACGCGCGCCGGCGCAGCCGGTACCCCAGCTCGGCAGCCACGAGCCCTGGCCCGCTGTCCCGCGGCTCGTCCTCCACAGCGGCCACGGCGAGGGTCCCGTCGTCCGGGGTCAGGCAGAACCACCCGACGAAGACCCCGCCCTCGAAGGCCGACCAGTAGCCCAGCCCGAGGGCGTCGTGGGCAGGTTCGGTGCGGCGCGGCATCCACACCTCGATGACCTCGCGCGACTCGGTGGCCCGTCCGGTCAGGAACTCCATCACGTCGGGGTCTCCGTCGAGCTCGACCAGCAGGTCGCTGTCGTCGGCCTTCAGTGGCCGCAGCTCGAGCCGCGTCGTCGACAGGTGCGGTCTGTGCGGTCTGGGCATCAGGAGGCGGTCTGCACGAGCTCGGGACCGATCTGCGCCACCGAGCCGACCCCCGACAGGCCCATGGTCAGGTCGAGCTCGGCCACGATGTTGGCCAGCACGTCCCGGACGCCATCCCGACCGCCGAGGGCCAGGCCGTAGAGGTAGGGCCGGCCGATCGCGACGGCGTCGGCGCCGAGGGCGAGGGCCTTGACGACGTCGCTGCCGGTGCGGACGCCGCTGTCGAGGATGACCGCGAGGTCGGGTCCCACCGCCGCACGCACGGCCGGGAGGGCGTCGAGGGAGGCGATGGCGCCGTCGACCTGCCGTCCGCCGTGGTTGCTCACCACGACCCCGCTGGCGCCCGCCTCCACCGCCCGGGTCGCGTCCTCCGGGTGCAGGACGCCCTTCACGAGGAACGGCAGCTCCGTGCGTTCGCGCAGCGTGGCGAGCTGGTCCCAGGTGAGCCCGGGGTTCGAGTAGATGTCGAGGAAGGTCTCGACGGCCGCACGCGGAGTGGGGGAGCGCAGGTTGGCGCGCAGTTCGCCGGGGTGCTCGCGGCTGATCGACAGCAGCGACCGCAGCGCCCCGACGGTGACCTTGACGTCCTCCTTCGGACCCCCGGCATCCGCCGCGGCGGCCTTGGCAGCGATCCGGTCGCGGACCACCTCCTGGAACCGCGGGTCTGAGGTGTACTGCGCGATCCCGATGCCCTGCGAGAACGGCAGCGACCCGAGGTTCAGGTCCTGGGGACGCCAGCCCAGCATGGTCGTGTCGAGGGTGACCACGATGGCCTCGGCTCCACTCGCGGCAGCGCGCGCGAGGAGGCTGTCGACGAGAGGTTCGTCGGTGGACCAGTACAGCTGGAACCACCGCGGCGCGGAGCCCATGCAGGCCGCCACGTCCTCCATCGGCGAGCAGCCCTGGTTGGACAGGATGTACGGCAGGCCGAGCTCGGCCGCGGCCGAGCCGATCGCGAGGTCGCTGTCCCGGTGGACCAACCCGGCGGCACCGACCGGCGCCAGCAGCACCGGCGCGGGCAGTCGCCTGCCGAGCAGCTCGGTGGACAGGTCGCGCCGCGCGTTGCCGGGCAGCAGGCGTGGCACGATCCGGACGCGCTCGAAGGCTGCGCGGTTCGCCCGCATGGTCGCGCCCTCGCCCGCCCCTCCCGCGACATAGCCCCAGGCCCGGGGTGACATGGCCGCTGCCGCGCGTCGCTCGAGCTCGGCGAAGTCCGTGGGGATCGTGGGTCGGTGGCCCAGCACCCCCGCGCGGTAGATCAGGCTCTGCCGGGCCCGACCGGGACCCTCGGGCGGCGTCGTCATGGCCCGATCCTGCCAGCGCGACCACCCGCTCGGGGGTGAACGGCGCGGACGCCTCTGACAGCCCAGTGACAGGTGCAGCACGGCTCCATGCCAGTCACGCGGCGCAGCCTCGACGTTCGAGGAGCCGCACCGGCGCGCTCCCCTGCCGAGAGGACGAAGGCCCACCATGCCCACAGTCAGCAAGTCCATGAAGATCGCCGCAGCGGGCGGGGTCGCGGCCGTCGCGGCCGGGATCGGCGCCAGCGCGGCCATGGCGGACACCACCCCTACCCCGACCACGACCACGACCGCGACCGCCGCCCCGTCGCAGCCCGGTGCGGACGCAGGCAGGGGACCGGGCGGCCCTGGCGGACACCGCGGCGGCCCCGGCGGCCTCGACGCGGCCGCCCTCGCCACCAAGCTGGGGCTCACGGAGGCCAAGGTGAGTGCGGCCCTGGAGAAGGTCCGGGCCGCCCAGAAGCCGACGACGCCCCCGGCCCAGGGCACCAAGCCGACCGATGCGCAGCGCCAGGCCCGGGAGAAGGCGCGGGTGACCGCGCTGGCCAAGGAGCTCGGCGTGAGCGAGGCCAAGGTCCAGGCCGCGCTCGACGCGATCAAGGCCGACCGCGAGGCCAGCCGCAAGAGCGAGCTGTCCGCCCGCCTCGATGCCGCGGTCAAGGCGGGGACCCTGACCAGTGCGGACAAGACCTCGGTCCTCAAGGCGTTCGACGCGGGCGTCCTGGGCGGCGGACGGCCCTAGGGCGTCCCTGACCGGCCCCGGCTTCGTCCGTCCCCCAGTGGGCGGGGCCGGGGCTTCGTCGCGCCCGGGGTCAGCGCGGCGAGGTGCCCGCCACCCGCTGCCTGCCCCTGCAGCGGGTGGCGGGCCCGCGGCATACCGGGGAGGTGGTGGACCTGCGCGACGCGCCATCGGAGCGGGTATGCCGCGTGGCCCCGCCTCGATTTGGTAGGTCACCGTCGGCTCTGGCACACTGGACCGGTTGCTTGACGCGCGCCGTTGACCCATGTCGACGCCGCCACCCCCGGTGACACACCTCGAACCGTGCATTGATGCGCGGGGCGACACTCCAGGGAAGCGCAAGCCCCGGCTCTGCCGGTCAATCCGAACCGCACGACTGCGTGAAAACGCGTGTCGTCCGGCCGCGAAGCGGGTGCGACACACCCGACCGCGGGGGTCGGAGATGGCCAAGAGCCGGCCAAGCTAGATGTTCGGCGAGAGAGAGACGTAACGGAGATGGCGGGACAGAAGATCCGCATCCGCTTGAAGTCGTATGACCACGAGGTCATCGACAACTCGGCGCGCAAGATTGTCGACACGGTGACCCGTGCTGGCGCGACGGTAGTCGGCCCTGTGCCGCTGCCCACGGAGAAGAACGTCTTCGTGGTCATCCGTTCGCCCCACAAGTACAAGGACAGCCGCGAGCACTTCGAGATGCGCACCCACAAGCGCTTGATCGACATCATCGACCCGACGCCGAAGGCCGTCGACTCGCTGATGCGTCTCGACCTGCCGGCAGACGTCAACATCGAGATCAAGCTCTGAGGCTGGCGAAATGACCACCACTGCTACCAAGACCGTGAAGGGCGTACTGGGCAAGAAGCTCGGTATGACCCAGGTGTGGGATGCCGACAACCGGCTCATCCCCGTCACCGTCATCGAAGCGGGCCCCTGCGTCGTGACGCAGGTCCGCGCCGCTGCGAAGGACGGCTACGACGCCGTCCAGATCGCGTTCGGCGCCATCGACCCCCGCAAGGTGACCAAGCCCCTGACCGGGCACTTCGAGAAGGCCGGCGTGACCCCGCGTCGCCACCTCGTGGAGCTCCGTACCGCTGACGCCGCCGAGTACACGCTCGGCCAGGAAGTCACGGTCGAGACCTTCGAGGCCGGCCAGACCATCGACGTCACCGGAACCACCAAGGGCAAGGGCTTCGCCGGCGTCATGAAGCGTCACGGCTTCCACGGCGTCAGCTCCTCCCACGGTTCCCACAAGAACCACCGCAAGCCTGGCTCGATCGGTGGCTGCGCCACCCCGGGTCGCGTGTTCAAGGGCATGCGCATGGCCGGCCGGATGGGTGGCGAGCGTCAGACCACCCAGAACCTCACGATCCACGCCGTGGACGTTGAGCGGGGCCTGCTGCTGATCAAGGGCGCCGTTCCCGGGCCCCGCAACGGCACTGTCCTCGTCCGCACGGCCGCGAAGGGAGCCTGAACCAGATGGCAACCAAGACTGTCGCTGCTGACCTGCCCGCCGAGATCTTCGACGTCCAGGTCAACGTTCCACTGATCCACCAGGTCGTCGTGGCCCAGCTGGCCGCCGCGCGTCAGGGCACGCACTCCACCAAGACCCGCGGCGAAGTCCGCGGTGGTGGCCGCAAGCCCTACCGCCAGAAGGGCACCGGCCGCGCCCGTCAGGGCTCGACCCGCGCTCCACAGTTCGCCGGCGGTGGCGTCGTCCACGGCCCGCAGCCGCGTGACTACAGCCAGCGGACCCCCAAGAAGATGAAGGCTGCCGCCCTGCGCGGTGCTCTCTCCGACCGGGCCCGCAACGACCGGGTGCACGTCGTCGACTCCCTGGTGACCGGCACTGCGCCGTCCACCAAGGACGCGCTCGCGCTGCTCGCCGGCCTGACCGACCGCCCCAACCTGCTCGTCGTGCTCGACCGCAGCGACGTCGTGTCGCTGAAGTCGGTCCGCAACCTCGACGGCGTCCACGTGCTCGCCGCCGACCAGCTCAACACGTATGACGTGCTGTGCGCGGACGATGTGGTCTTCACCAAGGCTGCCCTGGAGGCGTTCGTCACCAAGGCCCAGCCCGTGGGCGGCGTGATCGAGGTCGAGATCGTCGACGACGCACCCGCCAAGGCCGACAAGCCGGCCAAGGCTGCCAAGACCGAGAAGTCCGAGGCCAAGGCCGACAAGCCGGCCAAGGCCGACAAGCCCGCCAAGGCTGAGAAGCCGGCCAAGGCCGACAAGCCCGCCAAGGCTGAGAAGCCGGCCAAGGCTGAGAAGGCCGCCACGCTGGTGGACGCTCCCGAGGCCACCGACGGTGGCTTCGGCGCCGACTCGGCTGCCGCCCTCGAGGACGGCTCCGCGCCGGAGGGCTTCGAGGTCAAGGGCAACAAGGACTCGATGAAGTTCCACGTCCCCGGCTCCCGCTGGTACGACGCGACCGTCGCTGAGGTCTGGTTCCGCACTGCGGATGCCGCCGCGGCTGCCGGTTTCGTCCCCGCCGGTGGCGCTGCCGCCCAGGACGTGGCTGAGGAGGAGACCAAGTGAGCACCCAGTCTGCTCTGTACGGCAAGGACCCCCGCGACATCCTGATCGCGCCGGTCGTTTCCGAGAAGTCGTACTCGCTGCTCGACCAGGGCAAGTACACCTTCATCGTCGACCCGCGGGCGAACAAGACGGAGATCAAGATCGCCGTCGAGCGCGTCTTCAACGTCAAGGTTGACTCCGTCCACACCCTCAACCGCGTCGGCAAGACCCGCCGCACCCGGTTCGGCCTCGGCAAGCGCAAGGACACCAAGCGTGCGATCGTCACCCTCCGCGAGGGCTCGATCGACATCTTCGGTGCCGGCGCCTGACGGAATCGCTGAAGAGACGTAAGGGATTACGAAACATGGGTATCCGCAAGTACAAGCCGACCACGCCTGGCCGCCGAGGCTCCAGCGTCGCCGACTTCGTCGAGGTCACGCGCTCCACGCCTGAGAAGTCGCTGGTGCGCCCCCTGACGAAGTCCGGTGGCCGCAACAGCAACGGCCGCATCACCACCCGTCACATCGGTGGTGGACACAAGCGCGCTTACCGCGTCATCGACTTCCGTCGCCATGACAAGGACGGCGTGCCGGCCAAGGTCGCTCACATCGAGTACGACCCCAACCGCACGGCGCGCATCGCGCTGCTGCACTACGCCGACGGTGAGAAGCGCTACATCCTGGCCCCCAAGGGTCTGGAGCAGGGCGCCAACATCGAGAACGGCCCCTCGGCCGACATCAAGCCCGGCAACAGCCTGCCGCTGCGCAACATCCCGACCGGTACGGTCATCCACGCTGTCGAGCTCAAGCCCGGTGGCGGCGCGAAGATCGCCCGTTCCGCTGGTGTGCGTGTGCAGCTCGTCGCCAAGGACGGCCCCTACGCCCAGCTGCGTATGCCGTCCGGTGAGATCCGCAACGTCGACCTGCGCTGCCGCGCCACGGTCGGCGAGGTCGGCAACGCCGAGCAGTCCAACATCAACTGGGGCAAGGCCGGCCGCATGAGGTGGAAGGGCAAGCGCCCGACCGTCCGTGGTGTCGCCATGAACCCGGTCGACCACCCGCACGGTGGTGGCGAGGGGAAGACGTCCGGTGGACGTCACCCCGTCAGCCCGTGGGGTCAGGCCGAGGGCCGCACCCGCCGCCCCGGCAAGCCGAGCGACAAGATGATCGTTCGCCGCCGTCGTACTGGCAAGAAGCGCTGAGAAGGAGCCTGAGAAACCATGCCTCGTAGCTTGAAGAAGGGCCCCTTCATCGACGGCCACCTTCAGAAGAAGGTCGACGTCCAGAACGAAGCGGGCACCAAGAACGTCATCAAGACCTGGTCACGTCGGTCGGTCGTGAGCCCCGACATGCTGGGTCACACCCTCGCCGTGCACGACGGCCGCAAGCACGTCCCGGTGTTCGTCACCGAGTCGATGGTCGGCCACAAGCTCGGTGAGTTCGCACCGACCCGCACGTTCAAGGGTCACGTGAAGGACGACAAGAAGGGGCGTCGTCGCTGATGGCCGCCCCAACTGAGAACAAGGACAACGTGATGGAAGCCAAGGCGAGTGCGCGGCACGTCCGCGTCACGCCCCAGAAGGCCCGCCGCATGGTGGACCTGATCCGCGGCAAGCAGGCCACTGAGGCCATCGCCGTGCTCCGGTTCGCGCCGCAGTACGCCTCCGACCCGGTGCAGAAGGTGCTCGAGAGCGCCATCGCCAACCTCCGGGTGAAGGCGGACAAGGCCTCTGAGGCCTTCGACGAGACCAACCTGGTCATCAGCGAGGCGTTCGTCGACGAGGGTCCGACCATGAAGCGGTTCCGCCCGCGGGCCCAGGGCCGCGCGGCACGCATCAACAAGCGGACCAGCCACATCACCGTGGTCGTCACGCCGAAGACCACCAAGGGAGGCACCCGCTAATGGGTCAGAAGGTCAACCCGCACGGCTTCCGCCTCGGTATCACCACCGAGCACAAGAGCCGCTGGTTCGCTGACTCCACCAAGGAGGGTCAGCGGTACCGCGACTACGTCAAGGAAGACGTCGCCATCCGCAAGCTCATGTCCGAGGGCATGGAGCGGGCCGGCATCTCCCGCGTCGAGATCGAGCGCACCCGTGACCGCGTCCGTGTGGACATCCACACCGCGCGTCCCGGCATCGTCATCGGTCGTCGCGGCGCGGAGGCCGACCGCATCCGCGGCGAGCTCGAGAAGCTGACCGGCAAGCAGGTCCAGCTGAACATCCTCGAGGTCAAGAACCCCGAGGTCGACAGCCAGCTCGTCGCGCAGGGCATCGCCGAGCAGCTCTCTGCTCGTGTGTCGTTCCGTCGTGCGATGCGCAAGGGCATGCAGTCCGCCACCCGCGCCGGCGCCAAGGGCATCCGTGTCCAGGTCTCCGGTCGCCTCGGCGGCGCCGAGATGTCTCGCACCGAGTTCTACCGCGAGGGTCGCGTCCCGCTGCACACCCTGCGTGCGCAGATCGACTACGGCTTCTACGAGGCCCGCACCACCTTCGGTCGCATCGGCGTCAAGGTGTGGATCTACAAGGGCGACGTCACCGCTCGCGAGCTGGCTCAGCAGCAGGCTGCTGCGCCGCGTCCGAGCCGTGGCCCGCGTCGTGACGGCGCAGACCGTCCGGCCCGCGCTCGTCGCGAGCGTCCGGAGGCCGCCACCGAGACCGCTGCTGAGGCTCCCGCCGCTGAGGCGACCGCAGCCCCGGCCAGCACTGAGGGAGAGCAGTCCTGACATGTTGATTCCTCGTCGAGTCAAGCACCGCAAGCAGCACCACCCGGGTCGTTCGGGCGCTGCGAAGGGTGGCACCAAGATCGCGTTCGGCGACTACGGCATCCAGGCCCTCGAGCCCGCCTACGTCACCAACCGTCAGATCGAGTCCGCTCGTATTGCGATGACGCGTTACATGAAGCGCGGTGGAAAGGTGTGGATCAACATCTACCCCGACCGCCCGCTGACCAAGAAGCCTGCCGAGACCCGCATGGGTTCCGGTAAGGGCTCCCCCGAGTGGTGGATCGCCAACGTCAAGCCTGGTCGCGTGATGTTCGAGGTGAACGGTGTGTCCGAAGAGGTCGCCCGTGAAGCCCTGCGTCTGGCGATGCACAAGCTCCCCATGAAGTGCCGCTTCGTTCGGCGTGAGGGTGGTGACATCTGATGGCAGTCGGATCCAAGGACCTGGTGTCCGAGAACCTGCGTGGTCTCGACGACGACCACCTGGTCGACGAGCTCCGCAAGGCCAAGGAGGAGCTGTTCAACCTCCGGTTCCAGTCGGCCACCGGCCAGCTGGACAACCACGGCCGCCTGCGCGCCGTCCGCAAGGACATCGCCCGCATCTACACCGAGCTGCGTGAGCGCGAGCTCGGCATCGGGCAGGGCCCGAGTGTCGAAGCCAAGGAGGAGTCGGCATGACCAAGAACACGAAGGACAAGACCGTGGATGAGGCCGTGACGGCTGAAGACCGCAACTACCGCAAGACCCGCCAGGGCTACGTGGTGAGCGACAAGATGGACAAGACCGTCGTGGTCGAGGTCGAGGACCGCGTCAAGCACGCGCTCTACGGCAAGGTCCTGCGACGCTCGAGCAAGGTCAAGGCCCACGACGAGGACAACGCCGCCGGTATCGGTGACCGCGTCTCGATCATGGAGACCCGTCCGCTCTCGGCCACCAAGCGCTGGCGCGTGGTGGAGATCCTCGAGAAGGCCAAGTAGTACACCTCAGCATCCGCCGCCCACGCGGCATACCGGAAACACCCAGGTATGCCGCAGGGGCACGGAAACAAGCCCCCCACAGTTCGGCAAGGCTCACCTCGCGTGAGAACCAGCTCGACGACAGGAGTTAGACAGTGATCCAGCAGGAGTCGCGACTGCGCGTCGCCGACAACACAGGTGCCAAGGAAATCCTTTGCATCCGTGTTCTCGGTGGCTCGGGTCGTCGTTACGCCGGCATCGGTGACGTCATCGTCGCCGCCGTCAAGGACGCCATTCCGGGCGGCAACGTCAAGAAGGGCGACGTCGTCAAGGCCGTCATCGTGCGCACCACCAAGGAGCGCCGTCGCGGTGACGGGTCGTACATCAAGTTCGACGAGAACGCCGCCGTCATCCTCAAGGCCGACGGGGACCCCCGTGGCACTCGCATCTTCGGCCCGGTGGGCCGCGAGCTGCGTGAGAAGAAGTTCATGAAGATCATCTCGTTGGCGCCGGAGGTGCTCTGACCCATGGCTGACAAGAAGAAGATGAAGATCAAGAAGGGTGACACCGTCAAGGTGCTCACCGGCAAGGACCGCAACAGCATCGGCAAGGTCATCGCCGTGTACCCCGAGACCGAGCGCGTGCTCGTCGAGGGCGTCAACCGGGTGACCCGCCACACCAAGGCGGGTCAGTCCGCTCGCGGCACCCGTACCGGTGGCCTGGTGGTCCAGGAAGCCGCGATCCACGTGAGCAACGTGGCCGTCGTGGACCCCGATGACAAGAAGCTCGCGACCCGGATCAAGACCCGCGTCGAGACCGTCGAGCGCAACGGCCGCACCAAGACCGTCCGCACCCGTGTCGCGGTGCGCTCGGGCAAGGACCTGTGAGAGACATGACCGAAACCGAAACCAAGCCCCAGACCGAAGTTTCCGCAGCGGTGACGCCGCGCCTCAAGCAGCGCTACGCGGACGAGATCAAGGGCGGGCTGTTCACGCAGTTCGGCTACGAGAACGTCATGCAGGTGCCCGGCGTGGTCAAGGTCGTCGTCAACATGGGTGTCGGTGACGCCGCCAAGGACGCCAAGCTCATCGAGGGCGCGATCAAGGACCTGTCCGCCATCACCGGCCAGAAGCCCCTGGTCACCAAGGCCCGCAAGTCCATCGCGCAGTTCAAGCTGCGCGAGGGTATGCCGATCGGTGCGCACACCACGCTGCGCGGCGACCGGATGTGGGAGTTCCTCGACCGCCTCGTGTCGGTGGCCCTGCCTCGTATCCGTGACTTCCGCGGCCTGTCGCCCAAGCAGTTCGACGGCAACGGCAACTACACCTTCGGCCTCACGGAGCAGTCGATGTTCCACGAGATCGACCAGGACCGGATTGACCGCGTGCGTGGCATGGACATCACTGTGGTGACCACCGCCACCAATGACGACGAGGGCCGCGCACTGCTCAAGGCGCTCGGCTTCCCCTTCAAGGAGAACTGACATGGCGAAGACCGCCCTGGTCAACAAGGCCAACAAGAAGCCGAAGTTCAAGGTGCGCGGCTACACCCGTTGTCAGCGCTGCGGCCGACCGCACTCGGTCTACCGCAAGTTCGGGCTGTGCCGCATCTGCCTTCGCGAGATGGCTCACCGCGGCGAGCTGCCCGGCGTCACCAAGAGCTCCTGGTAATACCCACCGATTTTCATCCTTACATCGCAGGTCGCTGCATGAGCAGTGAAACCACGGTGAGAGAGGGCCGGAGAAGCCCATGACCATGACTGACCCGATTGCGGACATGTTGACCCGCGTCAGGAACGCCAACTCGGCGCACCACGACGATGTCTCCATGCCGTTTTCCAAGCTGAAGTCCCACATTGCCGAGATCCTCCAGGCGGAGGGCTACATCGCCGCCTGGAAGGTCGAGGACGCCGAGGTCGGCAAGACGCTGACCATCGAGCTCAAGTACGGCCCCAACCGCGAGCGTTCCATCGCTGGCGTGCGCCGTGTCTCCAAGCCCGGTCTGCGCGTCTACGCCAAGTCGACGAACCTGCCCAAGGTTCTCGGCGGTCTCGGTGTGGCCATCCTTTCCACCTCGTCTGGCCTCCTCACGGACCGCCAGGCCAAAGCCAAGGGTGTGGGCGGGGAAGTCCTCGCCTACGTCTGGTAAGGGGATTCGACATGTCGCGTATCGGACGACTCCCGGTCTCCATCCCGAGCGGTGTCGAGGTCACCATCGACGGCCAGTCCGTCAAGGTGAAGGGCCCCAAGGGCGAGCTCAGCCACGTCGTGGCCGAGCCGATCACCGTCGAGAAGGGTGACGCGGACCTCGAGGTCAAGCGCCCCAACGACGAGCGCCAGTCGCGTGCCCTGCACGGCCTGACCCGGTCGCTCATCAACAACATGGTTCTCGGTGTGACCGAGGGCTATGAGAAGAAGATGGAGATCCACGGCACGGGTTACCGCGTGGCCAACAAGGGCGGGGACCTCGAGTTCGCGCTCGGCTACAGCCACTCGATCACCGTCAAGGCCCCCGAGGGCATCTCCTTCGCCGTCGAGAACCCGACCCGCTTCGCGGTCCAGGGCATCGACAAGCAGCTCGTTGGCGAGGTTGCTGCAAACATCCGCAAGCTGCGCAAGCCCGACCCGTACAAGGGCAAGGGCGTTCGCTATGCGGGCGAGCACATCCGTCGCAAGGTCGGAAAGGCCGGTAAGTAAGCCATGGCAATGATCGTCAAGCGCGCCAAGGGCAAGTCCGCTGCACGCGGACGTCGCCACCTGCGCCTGCGCAAGAAGGTGACCGGCACGACGGTTCGTCCGCGCCTGGTCGTGTCGCGGTCCTCGCGCCACGTCTTCGTGCAGATCGTCGACGACACCCTCGGCAAGACCGTGGCGTCGGCCTCCACCATGGAGGCGGACCTGCGTTCGTTCGAGGGTGACAAGACCGCCAAGGCCCGCAAGGTGGGCGAACTGCTCGCCGAGCGTGCCAAGAGCGCCGGTGTCGAGGCTGTCGTCTTCGACCGTGGTGGCAACAAGTACCACGGCCGCGTCGCTGCCATCGCCGAGGGCGCCCGCGAGGGTGGACTGGCCCTGTGAGCACCGTGACCGCAACTGTTATTGAGATGAGGAACATCTGATGCCCGGACCCCAGCGTCGAGGCACTGGTGCCGCTGCTGGCGGCGACGCAGCTCGTGGTGAGCGCGGCGACCGCCGCGGTGGCCGCGACAACCGTCGTGAAGGCGGCCGCGACCAGGCCGAGAAGAGCGCCTACGTCGAGCGCGTCGTGACCATCAACCGCGTGTCCAAGGTCGTCAAGGGTGGACGTCGCTTCAGCTTCACCGCCCTCGTGGTCGTGGGCGACGGCGACGGCACCGTCGGCGTCGGCTACGGCAAGGCCAAGGAAGTTCCCGCGGCGATCGCCAAGGGTGTCGAGGAGGCCAAGAAGGAGTTCTTCAAGGTCCCCCGCATCCAGGGCACCATCCCGCACCCCGTGCAGGGTGAGGCCGCTGCCGGTGTCGTCATGCTTCGTCCCGCCGCCCCCGGTACCGGTGTCATCGCCGGTGGTCCGGTGCGTGCGGTGCTCGAGTGCGCCGGCATCCACGACGTGCTGAGCAAGTCGCTCGGCTCGGACAACGCGATCAACGTCGTCCACGCGACGGTTGCGGCCCTGCGGGGTCTCGAGCGTCCGGAGGAAGTGGCTGCCCGCCGCGGCCTCCCGGTCGACCGCGTCGCCCCGGCCGCCATGCTGCGCGCCCAGGCTGCTGGCCGCGAAGCCGCCAAGGCAGGTGCCTGATGCGTCTCAAGGTGACCCAGACCCGTTCCGAGATCGGTGGCAAGCAGAACCAGCGTGACACGCTGCGCAGCCTCGGTCTGAAGCGCATTGGCGACGTCGTCGTCAAGGAGGACCGTCCCGAGATCCGCGGGATGGTCAAGACGGTGACGCACCTCGTTGCCGTCGAGGAGGTTGACTGACCATGGCAGAGAAGAAGGCCGCCAAGGCCGCTGCCGCGCCCGAGGGCACGACCCTCAAGGTGCACCACCTGCGTCCGGCTCCCGGCGCCAAGACCGCGAGGACCCGTGTGGGTCGCGGTGAGGGCTCCAAGGGCAAGACCGCCGGTCGTGGCACCAAGGGCACCAAGGCCCGCTACCAGGTTCCGGAGCGCTTCGAAGGTGGCGCCATGCCGCTGCACATGCGTCTCCCCAAGCTGCGTGGCTTCAAGAACCCGTTCCGCGTGGAGTTCCAGGTCGTGAACCTGGACAAGCTGTCCGCCCTGTTCCCCGAGGGTGGCGATGTGACCATCGCCGACCTCGTGGCCAAGGGTGCGGTCCGCGACAACTCCCCGGTCAAGGTGCTCGGCACCGGCGAGATCACTGTCAAGGTCAACGTGACCGCTGACAAGTTCTCGGCGGCCGCCAAGGAGAAGATCGAGGCCGCTGGCGGCTCGGTCACCTCCGCCTGACCAAGCCAGAACGACAGGGTATGCCGCGGGCTCACCGCTCAAGGTGAGCTCGCGGCATACCCCGTTTGCTGTCCCGTGCAAACTCTCGGGGTAGCCTTCGTAGGATTGCCTGACCGTCATCACCGCGAGGCCCGATCGGCCCGCGTCACCAGGAGGACCTGTGCTCACCGCCTTCACCCGTGCGTTCAAGACGCCGGACCTGCGCAGGAAGCTGCTGTTCACCCTCGCGATCGTCGTCATCTTCCGGCTGGGCTCGCACGTGCCCGTCCCCGGCGTGAGCTACAAGGCCGTCCAGGCCTGCATCAAGGGTGCCGACTCGACCACCGGTGTGCTCGGCCTCGCCAACCTGTTCAGTGGCGGCGCGCTCCTGCAGCTGTCGATCTTCGCGCTCGGGATCATGCCGTACATCACGGCGAGCATCATCGTGCAGCTCCTCACCGTGGTCATCCCACGGTTCGAGGCCCTCAAGAAGGAGGGCCAGCAGGGCCAGACGAAGATGACGCAGTACACGCGCTACCTGACGATCGGCCTGGCGGTCCTGCAGTCCTCCACGCTCATCACGTTCGCCCAGAACCCCTCGGCGCTGTTCGGCCCCAACTGCACCAGCATCCTGCCCGACGAGTCGATCCCGACCCTGGTCATCATGGTGCTCACCATGACCGCCGGCACCGGCGTCGTCATGTGGCTCGGTGAGCTCGTCACCGACAAGGGCATCGGCAACGGCATGTCGCTGCTGATCTTCACCTCGATCGCCAGCTCGTTCCCGTCCTCGCTGTGGGCGATCCAGCAGAAGGACGGCCGCTGGGACATCTTCATCGGCGTCATCCTGCTCGGCTTCCTGATCATCGCGCTCGTCGTCTTCGTCGAGCAGAGCCAGCGGCGCATCCCGGTGCAGTACGCCAAGCGCCAGGTCGGCCGCCAGATGTACGGCGGCACGTCCACCTACATCCCGCTCAAGGTCAACATGGCCGGCGTGATCCCCGTGATCTTCGCCTCCTCCCTGCTCGCTCTGCCGTCATTGCTGGCACAGTTCAACAGGTCGACCACGGGCAACCAGCCCGGGTGGGTGACCTGGATCGACCAGCACCTCGTGCGGGGCGACCACCCGATCTACATGCTCGTCTACATCGTGCTGATCCTGTTCTTCACGTTCTTTTACGTGTCGATCACGTTCAACCCGGTGGAGGTGGCCGACAACATGAAGCGCTACGGCGGCTTCATCCCAGGTATCCGCGCCGGGCGACCCACGGCCGAGTACCTCGACTACGTGCTCACCCGCATCACGGTTCCAGGGGCCATCTACCTCGGCCTCGTCTCGCTGGTCCCGCTCATCGCACTCGTACTCGTCGGCGCCAACCAGAACTTCCCGTTCGGTGGCACCTCCATCCTCATCATCGTGGGCGTCGGCCTTGAGACGGTGAAACAGATCGAGTCGCAGCTGCAGCAGCGCCATTACGAAGGGTTCCTCCGCTGATGCGCCTCATCATCCTCGGGCCTCCCGGTGCCGGTAAGGGCACCCAGGCCGCCAAGATCGCCTCGAGCCTCGGCATCCCCGCGATCTCCACGGGTGACATCTTCCGCGCCAACATCAAGAACGAGACTCCGCTCGGCCTGCAGGTCAAGGAGGTGCTCGCGTCCGGTGGCTACGTCACCGACGAGATCACCAACGCCGTCGTCCGCGACCGGCTGTTCGAGGAGGACGCAGAGCAGGGCTTCCTGCTCGACGGCTTTCCTCGCACCGCGGCGCAGGTCGAGACCCTCGACGCGATCCTGGCCGAGCACGGCCACGCGCTCGAGGCCGTCCTCGAGCTGACCGTCGATGACGAGGCCGTCGTCCAGCGGCTGCTCAAGCGGGCCCAGATCGAGGGCCGCGAGGACGACACCGAAGAGGTCATCCGCGAGCGTCAGGCGATCTACCGTCGCGAGACCGCTCCGCTGACCGACGTCTACGCCGCTCGTGGCCTGCTCGTGCAGGTCGACGGGATGGGTTCGGTCGACGACGTCTTCACCCGTATCTCCGACGCCCTCGAAGGGGTTGCTCGATCCTGATGTTCGGCCGGTCCCGCATCGAGACCAAGACCCCAGACCAGATCCTGCGCATGCGCAAGGCTGGTCTGGTGGTCGGTCAGACCCTGCAGCTGATGGCCCAGACGGTCCGTCCGGGCATGACGACCAAACAGCTCGACGAGCTCGCCGAGGAGCACATCCGCGGGTGCGGGGCGACCCCGTCGTTCCTTGGCTACCACGGCTTCACCGGCTCGCTCTGCACGTCGGTCAACGACGAGGTCGTGCACGGCATCCCCGGGACGCGGGTGCTCGCCGAGGGAGACCTCATCTCGATCGACTGCGGCGCCATCGTCGACGGCTGGCACGGTGACGCCGCCATCTCGGTCATCGTGGGCGGTCGTGACGCCGGGCGCCCCGAGGACCTCGCGCTCATCGACGCCACCGAGGACTCCATGTGGGCCGGCATCGCCGCGCTCGCCGTGGGGGAGTCGTTGTATGCCGTGGGCGCCGGTGTCGAGGACAGCATCGTCGCCTCGGGCGAGCGCGACGGCCACGACTACGGGATCGTCGAGGAGTACGTCGGCCACGGCATCGGCACCGAGATGCACATGGACCCGCAGGTGCCGAACTACCGCGTCCGCGACAAGGGGCCGACCGTGCGTGCGGGCGTCACGGTGGCGATCGAGCCGATGATCACGCTCGGGTCCGCCGAGACCCGGGTGCTCCAGGACGACTGGACGGTCGTGACCACCGACTCCTCCCGCGCCGCGCACTGGGAGAACACCGTGGCGGTCACCGACGACGGGCTGTGGGTGCTCACCGCCCTCGACGGTGGCAAGGAGCGGCTGGAAGCCGCCGGCGCGGCATACGCCCCCCTCAGCTGACCAGAAACCGAGGGGTCTGAGCCGGATTTCGTGCTCAGCGCGTCCTGGCGTAGACTTGTCTGTCGGTGCGCGACCTCGCGCGCCGTATTCGTGTGCGCGCCCCACCAGGGGGTGTCACGACAGCAGATTGTGGAGGATATGGCCAAGAAGGACGGTGTCATCGAGATCGAGGGCACGATCGTCGAGGCTCTCCCGAACGCGATGTTCAGGGTCGAGCTCACGAACGGTCACAAGGTTCTCGCTCACATCTCGGGCAAGATGCGTCAGCACTACATCCGGATCCTCCCTGAGGACCGTGTGGTGGTGGAGCTCAGCCCGTACGACCTGACCCGTGGCCGGATCGTCTTCCGCTACCGCTAGACGCACCACCCAGCAACACCCCCGCAAGACCTGCTGGTCCGCCCGGACCGGCAGTGCCAGATCGAGGCGAAGCAGAGGCTATGAAGGTTCAGCCGAGCGTCAAGAAGATCTGCGACAAGTGCAAGGTGATCCGCCGTCACGGCCGGGTCATGGTGATCTGCGAGAACCTGCGCCACAAGCAGCGCCAGGGCTGACCAGAAGTACCGCAGGGCCCGGCAACGGGCCTCGCCGAGCACGACTCGCATCTCTTCGAGAAGCGCAGACAAGTGAATTGACCGCAGTACCCGGCCCCTGAGAGCAGCGTCGTCGACGCAGCCCAGGACGTCACCCCCGGCCCGGAGGCCGGGGACCGGTGCCCCGAGGAAAGCTTCGGGACCAAGCCCGGAACGGTACTGCTCCAGACCTCCGGTGAAACAAAGGAAACACACAAGATGGCACGTCTTGTTGGTGTTGATCTCCCGCGCGAGAAGCGCGTCGAGATCGCTCTCACCTACATCTTCGGAGTGGGTCGTACCCGCTCCCAGCAGGCGCTGGCTGCCACGGGTGTCAACCCGAACACCCGCGTCCGCGACCTGACCGACACCGAGCTGGTCCAGCTCCGTGACTTCCTCGAGGCGAACGTCAAGATCGAGGGTGACCTCCGTCGCGAGATCGCCGCCGACATCCGCCGCAAGGTCGAGATCGGCTCCTACGAGGGCATCCGCCACCGCCGTGGCCTGCCCGTGCGTGGACAGCGCACCAAGACCAACGCGCGCACCCGCAAGGGCCCGAAGCGCACCGTTGCCGGCAAGAAGAAGGTTGGTAAGTAATGCCTCCCAAGGCTCGCACTGCCGGCGCCAAGAAGGTGCGCCGCAAGGAAAAGAAGAACATCGCCCACGGGCACGCTCACATCAAGAGCACCTTCAACAACACCATCATCTCGATCACGGACCCCACCGGCGCCGTCATTGCCTGGGCCTCCGCCGGCCAGGTCGGCTTCAAGGGTTCGCGCAAGTCCACCCCGTTCGCTGCGCAGATGGCCGCTGAGGCTGCCGCCCGTCGCGCGATGGAGCACGGCATGCGCAAGGTCGATGTCTTCGTCAAGGGCCCCGGCTCCGGCCGTGAGACGGCCATCCGCTCCCTGACCGCCACCGGCCTCGAGGTCGGCGCGATCAGCGATGTCACCCCCTCGCCGCACAACGGCGTCCGCCCGCCCAAGCGCCGCCGCGTCTGAGCCGTCGGTAAAGAACAGGGAGATAGAGAAAACTCATGGCTCGTTACACCGGCCCCATCACCAAGAAGTCGCGTCGCCTCAAGGTCGACCTCGTCGGCGGCGACAAGAACTTCGAGCTCCGTCCCTTCCCGCCCGGCCAGCACGGCCGTCGCCGGATGCAGGAGAAGGAGTACCTCACCCAGCTGCAGGAGAAGCAGAAGGCCCGCTTCACCTACGGCGTCATGGAGAAGCAGTTCCGCGGTTACTACAAGGAGGCCTCACGGCGTTCCGGTAAGACCGGTGAGACCCTGCTGCAGATCCTCGAGTCCCGCCTGGACAACGTGGTCTACCGCGCCGGCCTGGCCCGCACCCGTCGTGCGGCTCGTCAGCTCGTCACGCACGGCCACTTCGAGGTCAACGGCGTGCGCGTGGACGTTCCGTCCTACCGCGTCGAGCAGTACGACATCATCACCGTTCGCAAGCAGTCCGTGAACACCTTCCCGATCGAGCTGGCTCGCCAGACGTTCGGTGAGCGCCCCACCCCGGCCTGGCTCCAGGTCGTCCCGGGCACGCTGCAGATCATGATCCACCAGCTCCCGGAGCGTGCGCAGATCGACACGATCCTCACCGAGCAGCTGATCGTCGAGCTCTACTCGAAGAACTGACGGCATGAGGTATGCCGCGTGGGTGACCACGCGGCATACCTCGCCTGTGGTCGTGTCCGCAGACAGAGGTGGGCACGGCGGACCGGGACAACCGGTCCACATTCTCGGCGTCATATAGCGGTCGCCGACGAGAAAGGAAACACCCGTGCTCATTGCACAGCGCCCATCCCTCAGCGAAGACGTGGTTGCAGACAACCGCAGCCGCTTCGTCATCGAGCCCCTCGAGCCCGGCTTCGGCTACACGCTCGGCAACTCCATGCGCCGCACGCTCCTGTCGAGCATCCCCGGCGCAGCCGTGACCAGCATCCGCATCGACGGTGTGCTGCACGAGTTCTCCACGATCCCCGGGGTCAAGGAAGACGTCACCGAGATCATCCTCAACATCAAGGGTCTGGTCGTCTCCTCGGAGCACGACGAGCCGGTCGTCATGTACCTGCGCAAGCAGGGTGCCGGCGCCGTCACCGCCGCGGACATCGCGCCGCCGGCCGGCGTCGAGGTGCACAACCCCGACCTGCACATCGCCACGCTCAACGGCAAGGGCAAGATCGAGATGGAGCTGACCGTCGAGCGCGGTCGCGGCTACGTCTCGGCCAACCAGAACAAGTCCGGTGACCAGGAGATCGGCCGCATCCCGGTCGACTCCATCTACTCGCCCGTGCTGACCGTGACCTACAAGGTCGAGGCCACCCGCGTCGAGCAGCGCACCGACTTCGACAAGCTCATCGTCGACGTCGAGACCAAGAACTCGATGGCCCCGCGTGACGCCATGGCTTCGGCCGGCAAGACCCTGGTCGAGCTGTTCGGCCTGGCCCGTGAGCTCAACGTCGAGGCCGAGGGCATCGACATGGGCCCGTCGCCGACCGACGCCGCCCTGGCCGCCGACCTGGCGCTCCCCATCGAGGACCTCGACCTCACCGTGCGGTCCTACAACTGCCTCAAGCGCGAGGGCATCCACACCGTGGGTGAGCTCGTGGGTCGCAGCGAGGCCGACCTGCTCGACATCCGCAACTTCGGTGCGAAGTCGATCGACGAGGTCAAGGCCAAGCTGGTCGGCATGGGTCTGGCGCTCAAGGACAGCCCGCCCGGGTTCGACCCGAGTGCGATCGCTGACAACTACGGCGACTACGACGACGACTTCGCTGACGACGGCCGTTCGCTGGCCGAAGACGAGCAGCTCTGACCAACCGCCGCTGAGGGGCGGGCGGGAGACCATCCGCCCCTCGCACACCAAGGAGAACCTGAACCATGCCTACCCCCACCAAGGGTCCCCGTCTCGGCGGCGGTCCGGCCCACGAGCGACTGATCCTGGCCAACCTGGCGCAGTCGCTGTTCGAGCACGACTCGATCACCACCACCGAGGCCAAGGCCAAGCGCCTGCGCCCGCTGGCCGAGCGTCTGGTGACGTTCGCCAAGCGCGGTGACCTGCACGCGCGTCGTCGCGTCCTGTCGGTCATCTCCGACAAGGGCGTCGTGCACCGTCTCTTCACCGAGATCGCGCCCGACATGGCCGAGCGTCCCGGCGGCTACACCCGCATCACCAAGATCGGCGCCCGCAAGGGTGACAACGCCCCCATGGCCGTGATCGAGCTCGTCCGCGAGCCGCTGGCCAAGAAGGCGACCGTCAAGGAGGCGGAGGCGGCCACCAAGCGCTCCGCCAAGCAGGCTGAGGCCAAGGAGGCCGCGGCGCAGACCAAGGCCGCCGAGGACGACGCCAAGGCCGAGGAGAGCACCGAGGCTGCGACCCTGGTCGAGGCCGAGGCCCCCGCTGCCACCGAGGTGCCCGAGGGCGCCCTCGCAGCCAACGAGGACGGCTCCTCGCCCGACGAGGCCTACACGGTCAAGGGCAACGCCGACTCGGGCAAGTACCACGAGGCCGACGGCCAGTGGTTCGACCAGACGGTGGCCGAGTTCTGGTTCAAGTCTGCTGCCGACGCCGAGGCCGCTGGCTTCACCAAGGCCGGCGCCTGACCCAGGCAGCGCCGCAGCACGCACGGGCCGTCCACTCCCTCGGGGGTGGGCGGCCCGCCGCGTTGTCAGGACGGTCAGCCACGTGTTGCCACCTCATGGTCACGGACGGGCGGTTGCGGGGGTCTGGTGACGCGCAGGTGGCAACACGTGGGCCGCTTCCGCGACGCCGCTGACCCCTCAGGTATGCCGCGCGGCCGGCTCGGCGCGGAAGGCGCCGGCGAGCGGGAGGATCGCCAGGATGAGGACCATGGGGACGGCGAAGCCCGGTCGCAGCGAGTCCGAGCCGACCACGCCGGTGAGAACCGCCCCGAGGAGACCGCCGACGTAGTTGAACTGGTTGAACCGGGCGATGACTGCGTCCACCCGGGCCCGGCGCGCCTCGGGGTCGAGCCCGCCACCGGCCACGACGGCCGCCGCGGAGAAGGACAGCGGAGCGATCACGGCCACCGACCCGCCGAGCACGGTGAACCCGAGCACCGCGACCGGCCACGACGGCGAGAAGACGATGACGGCCAGGGCCGCGCAGGCGACGAGTGCGCCGATCCGCAGCAGTGGCACCGCCCCGACCCTGGCCACGGCGGTGTCGCCGGCGAGCCTGGTGGCCAGGCTCGCCACGAGGTAGGGGAGGGTCGCCAGGGGGAGCAGCCAGTCGGGAGCCTCGTGGACCGACTTGAGGAAGACCGGCCCCCACGTGGTCGCCGCCGTGTCGACCATGTAGAAGAGAACCATCGCGGCACCGAGCAGGGCGATCTTGCGCCAGGGCACGTCCAGTGCGGCCCGGTCCGTCATGTCCGGCGCGGTGGCGGGGGCGTCGGCACTCGGGGGCAGCAGGGGTGCCACGAGCAGCCCGAGGGCGATGACGCACAGCGGCAACAGGCCGACGGCCAGTCCCAGCCGGGTCACGGCGATCGTGACGACCGTCGCGACGATCCCACCCGCGGTCCAGGCGCCGTGGAAGGACGGCAGGATGGTGCGCCCGTAGCGGTGCTCCACGGCCACCGCCTGCATGTTGGAGGCGGCGTCGACGACACCCAGGCCCAGGCCGTAGACCGCCAGTCCTGCGACGAAGACGGGTCGCTGGGGCGCCACGGCGACAGCGCCCAGGCCCAGGGCCTGCAGGGCGAACCCGGCCCGCAGCGTGCTGGCGCTGCCCAGCCGGGTGGCGGCCAGCTCCGCGAGGGCCGACCCGGCGCCGGCGAGCAGCACCACCATGAGCAGCAGGCCGGAGACGAACAGCTCGGACAGGTCCCAGATGGTCTGGAACCTCGGCAGCCGGGTCGTCAGGGAGATGAACAGCAGGCCCTGCACGGCGAATGCGGCGGCGACGGCTGCGCGGTGTCGGGACAGCGCGGCGGTGGTCGGCGTCGGGGCGGTGGCACTCCTCACGCGGCCACTCTGGCAGACGTCGGGTCTGGCGGGGGTCAACCCCCACGCGTGGCTAGGCTTGCCGCATGGACGAGGAGCAGGGGGAGCGACCAACGGTGCCCCTGCGGATCCGGCTCGACTTCGGCTACGACGGCACGGACTTCTCCGGGTGGGCGGCCCAGCCCGGACTGCGGACCGTCGAGGGGGTGCTGTCCACTGCCCTGACCACCCTCCTGCGGGCCGAGGAGCCCGTGCGGCTCACCGTGGCAGGGCGCACCGACGCCGGTGTCCATGCGCGCGGGCAGGTGGCTCACCTCGACCCGGACCCCGCCGCCTGGGCGCTCTTGCCCGGGCGGTCCACGCGCACACCCGAGGAGGCGGCGCTGACTCGGCTGCGCGGCATACTCCCTGCTGACCTCGGCATGCGGGCAGTGACCGTCGCAGCTGACGGTTTCGAGGCACGCTTCGCGGCGCTGCAGCGCCGGTATCTCTACCGTCTGGCCGACCGACCGGAGCTGGTGGACCCGCTCCGTCGCCGCGACACCGTGGTCTCCAGGCGCTCACTCGACGTCGATGCCATGCACGCGGCCGCGCAGAAACTGTTGGGGCTGAACGACTTCGGGGCGTTCTGCAAGAAGCGCGAAGGCGCGACGACCGTGCGGACGCTGCTCGACTACGCCTGGCGGCGCGCCGACGACGGCACGCTCGAGGCGACGGTGGTGGCTGACGCGTTCTGCCACTCGATGGTGCGCTCGCTCGTCGGCGCGGTCGTGCCGGTGGGCGAGGGGCGCAAGGGGATCGAGTGGCCCGCGGAGGTGATGCGTGCCGCGGTACGCGACGCCGCGGTCGTGGTGATGCCGCCCCACGGGCTCTCGCTCGAGGAGGTCGTCTATCCCGACGACGAAGGGCTGGCTGTCCGGGCCAAGGAGTCGCGGGTCAGGCGAACCCTGGGCTGACCCGCTCGACCCCTAAAGTCTGCTAGCAGACGTTGGCTCGCCCAGCAGAGGTTGCGACATGCGCTGAGCGAGGGAAAGTCTGCTAGCAGAAGTTAGGCGCACACAGGGCTAGGACCCCTCGGGCAGGGGTGGCCCGACCACCTCGAGCCCGTACGTGGGTCCGACGGCGTTCCAGCGCGGGATCTCCTCCGCCATGGGCCGCCCGTCAGCGCCAGGCAGGCGGCGCTCGCCGGCGGGCATCCCCACCTCGTCGTAGAGCCCGAAGAGGTGTCCCGGGTCGGCCAGGCCGAGGAAGCGCACCGGCCTGTCGCCGGTGACACGGAAGGCGTGGGGGAGCATCGGCGGCAACCAGATGAAGTCGCCCTCGGTCAGGTGGAAGACCTGGTCCCCTGCGCGGTAGGTCATTGCGCCCTCGAGGAGGAAGAAGGCCTCCGCCTCACGGTGGTGGCGGTGCAAGGGTGTCGCGATGCCCGGCGGCTGGGTCACCAGTGCCACCCCCAGCGTGCCCCCGGACTCCTCCGCCGTCAGCAGGTGCTCGAACAGCGAGCCCATCGCCCACGTGCCGCGCGCCGTTCCCCCTGCCCGGAAGACCGCCCCGCGCGGTGGTGTCGCCCCGTCGTCGAGCTGGGGGGTAGTGGCGGTCGGCGACCCGTCGGTCTGCGGCTTGTCGGTCATGGAGTCGGTCATGGGGTTCCTCCCAAATATTCATCCGAAACAGATTCGGGCGAATATTGGTAAGGTAAGCCCAATGAGCGACACCGTCAAGCCTCGGCGCTACACCTCGCCCGTCCGCGCTGAGCGGGCTGCCCGCACCCGCCGCGAGGTCCTGGCGGCGGCGCGAGACCTGTTGTCGGACAACGGGTATGCCGCCACCACGGTCGCGGAGATCGCCACGCGGGCAGGGGTGTCGGTCGACACCGTGTACGCCAGCGTCGGCCGCAAGCCCGAGCTGATGGTGGCCGTCATCGACATGGTGCTGGGTTCCTCGGACGAGCCGATCCCGGCCGAGCAGCGCGACTACGTCCGCGCGGTGCGGGCTGCCTCGTCGGGCCGGGCCAAGATCGCCGTGTATGCCGCGTCGCTCGGTGTGCTGATACCGCGGACCGCGCCGCTCATCGAGGCCCTGCGACGCGCGGGGGACGATGACGAGGAGTGCGCGCAGGCGTGGGCCCGGCTCGTCGAGCGCAGGGCGGCGAACATGCTGCTCTTCGCCGCTGACCTCCGGTCCACCGGGCACCTGAGGGTCGATCTCACCGACCGCGAGGTCGCCGACATCGTCTGGTCGACCAACGGACCGGAGTACTGGCTGCTGCTGGACTCGCGAGGCTGGTCGGCGCAGCGGTATGCCGCCCATCTCGCGGACCTTTGGTGTCGGATGTTGCTCACCGACGGCGCCTGATCTCTCGCGGCGGGGGCTCAGGGAGCCAGGGAGGCGTAGCCGCGCGAGTCGTGGATGGCCAGGCCGGCGAAGGCGGGCGAGGTCGAGAAGGCCGCCGTGACGGCTGCCAGCTGGACCTCCATCTGGGTCCGGGTCATCCCGGCGAAGGTCTGCTTCGCCTCGGTGGGGTCGGCGCCCAGGAAGTTGGTCTCCTGACCGATCCGCACCGGGCGGCCCAGCTGGGCACCCGCCGCCACCTCGGCCGAGGCGAGGGCGATCGTGCCATCGGGCCCTGCGGCGTTGTTGCGGTAGGCCATCACGGTGACGGCATCGGTGCGGCGCATGATCTCGCGGTCCAGCGTCGAGCCGTTCGCGGCGATCTCGTCGAACCAGAACGGGAGGTCCGCCTCGATCGGTGTCGATGCCGCGGCCGTGCGGAGCGTGTCGAGGGTGGTGAGGTACTTCTTGATGACCGCCTTGCGGTTCTTGGTCCAGGCGGAGGTCGTATAGGGCTCGATGTCGACGTGGACCCCGGTGAACAGCCCGGTGGCGAGCGTCGGCTGGAGCCAGTTGGTGACCACCCACGCGGGGTTGTCGATCCAGCCGGGGTCGCCTCCGAGGGCGTCGACCCGCAGCCCAACAGCGTCGGCCAGGGCGACGAGCTGCTGGAGCTCGGCGAGCTTTGGTGAGCTGTCCACGTGCGGGGGCACGGCGGCATACAGCTGGCCGATGCCTCTGGCCGTCGCGAGGCTGACGACCGCCTGCGGGTCGGAGGTGTCCCAGACCCACATGGCCCTGGCCGCGGCGGGGCGGTCCGAGCGGTCCACCGCGGCCTGCGAGGAGGCCGTCGCCTGACCTGCCACCGTCACACCGACGGCACCGACGATCGCCACGAGGGCGACCATAGCCATGAGGCGAAGGGGAGAGGCGGGGCGGGGCACGGGTTGTCCTTTCGACGACCTCGCCATCATCGGGGGGCCGGCGCAGTGCCCCTGACCAACTTGGCCAAGCCTTTAAGGTCGTCTAGTCCCTTTGTCCCGGTTCGCCCGGCCAGACAACTGAGGTGACGCGCGGGGGTCGGGTAGAGCACCCTTGACCCGTGGGACACCTCGACATCAACACCGTGAACTTCACCCTGCCCGACGGCAGGCCGCTGCTCAGCGACGTCTCGCTGCGGGTGGGGGAGGGTGCCAAGGTCGCGCTCATCGGTCCGAACGGCACCGGCAAGACGACGCTCGGTCGGATCATCGCCGGGGACCTGGTCGCCCACGAGGGTGCGGTGACCCGCTCCGGCGGGCTGGGGGTGATGCGCCAGTTCGTGGGGTCGGTGCGCGACGACTCGACGGTGCGCGACCTGCTGCTGTCGGTGGCGCCGGAACCGCTGCGACGTTCGGCCGCCGAGATCGACCGCACCGAGCTGTTGATGATGGAGCGCGACAGCGAGGCCGACCAGATGGCCTACGCGCAGGCGTTGGTCACGTGGGGCGACGTGGGTGGCTACGACTACGAGACGCTGTGGGACGTCTGCACCGTGGCGGCCCTGGGTATGCCGTTCGACAAGGCCCAGTGGCGCAAGGTCACCACCTTGTCGGGTGGGGAGCAGAAGCGGGTCGTCCTCGAGGCGCTGCTGCGCGGCCCCGAGGAGGTGCTGCTTCTCGACGAGCCGGACAACTACCTCGACGTGCCGGCCAAGCGGTGGCTGGAGGACCAGCTGATCGCCTCTCCCAAGACGGTGCTGTTCGTCAGTCACGACCGCGAGCTGCTCAACCGGGTGGCCACGCGGGTCGCGACCCTCGAGCCCGGCGGCGCGGGGTCGACGCTGTGGGTGCACCCTGGCAGGTTCGCTACGTACCAGCAGGCCCGGGAGGACCGGAACTCCCGCCTGGAGGAGCTGCGTCGCCGCTGGGACGAGGAGCAGGCCAAGCTCAAGGCGCTGGTGATCATGTACCGCCAGAAGGCGGCGTACAACTCCGACATGGCCCCCAAGCTGCAGGCTGCGGAGACGCGGCTGCGGCGGTTCGAGGAGGCCGGCCCACCGGAGGCGGTGCCGCCGCGACAGAACGTGCGCATGCGGCTCAAGGGCGGCCGCACCGCCAAGCGCGCGGTCATCGCCGAGCAGCTCGAGCTCAGCGGCCTGATGAAGCCGTTCGACCTCGAGATCTGGTTCGGCGAACGCGTCGCGGTCCTGGGCAGCAACGGCTCGGGCAAGTCGCACTTCCTGCGCCTGGTCGCCTGCGGCGGCAGCGACCCCGACGCCGAGCACCGCCCCGTGGGTGACATCCAGCCCGTGCCCGTGACCCACACTGGGCGGCTGCGGCTCGGCTCGCGCGTGCGGCCCGGCTGGTTCGCCCAGACCCACGAGCAGCCGGCGCTGGTCGGCCGGACCCTGCTGGAGATCCTGCACCGCGGCGACGAGCACCGCACGGGACGTCCCCGCGAGGAGGCGGCTCGGGTCCTCGACCGCTATGGCCTGGCGCGGGCCAGCGAGCAGACCTTCGACTCCCTCTCGGGCGGCCAGCAGGCGAGGTTCCAGATCCTGCTGCTCGAGCTGTCCGGGGCGACCTGCCTGCTGCTCGACGAGCCGACCGACAACCTCGACCTGCACTCCGCCGAAGCCCTCGAGGAGGGGCTCGAGGCCTTCGAGGGGACCGTCATCGCCGTCACCCACGACCGGTGGTTCGCCCGTGGCTTCGACCGGTTCCTCGTGTTCGGCGCCGACGGCAGGGTCTACGAATCGGACGAACCGGTCTGGGACGAGGGGCGGGTGGCCCGCGCCCGCTGAGCGACCGCCACGGAACGTCACCGTGGGGATGCGTGTAAAGGTTTTCGCAGCTAGCGTGCGAGACACCGCAGCGCGCCGATGGAGTCGCGCCGCGACCTCGGAGGAGCAGCCATGCCAGGTCCACGTCGACTGTATGCCGTGCTGCTGGGAGCAGCCCTCGCGATCGGTTCGGGGGTGGTGTCGGGGTCACCCGCGGTGGCGGTGCCAGCGACCGAGACCGTCACCCTCGTCGGGGACCTGCAGACCGAGCTGGGCTGCGCCGAGGACTGGTCGCCCCCGTGCGACAGCTCGAAGCTCACCCGGGTCGGCACCACCGCCACCTATGCCAGCACCTTCACCGTGCCCGCCGGGACGTGGGCCTTCAAGGTCGCCATCAACAACTCGTGGACCGTGAACTACGGGGTGGACGGCAAGCCGGACGGAGCGAACTTCTCGCTCAAGCTGCTGAGCCCGATGCGGGTGGCGTTCAGCTACGACGACACGAGCCACCTGGTCTCCTTCGCACCTGCGGACCTGGCCGGGGGAACGACGGCCGCCGACGCGGCATACGCGAAGAGCTCGCTGCGCTCGTCGCTGACCCGTGAGCGCTTCTACTTCGTCATGGCCGACCGGTTCGCCAACGCGTCCACGGCCAACGACGCCGGCGGGTTGACGGGCGGACCCCTGACGACGGGTCTGGACCCGACCGCCAAGGGCTTCTACCACGGTGGCGACCTCAAGGGCGTCGAGAGCAAGCTCGACTACATCAAAGGCCTTGGCACCACTGCGATCTGGCTGACGCCGAGCTTCAAGAACAAGGCGGTGCAGGGTGGCCCGGGGCAGGAGAGCGCCGGGTACCACGGCTACTGGGTCACCGACTTCACGCAGATCGACCCGCACCTCGGCACCAACGCCGACATGACGTCGCTGATCGCCGCGGCCCACGCCAAGGGCATGAAGGTCTTCTTCGACATCATCACGAACCACACGGCCGACGTCATCGACTACGAGGGTGCCAAGTACACCTACCGGTCCAAGGGCAGGTTCCCCTACAAGGACGCCTCTGGCGCGACCTTCGACGACCGTGCCTACATCGACAAGGCGTTCCCGGAGATGAACCCGGCGACGTCTTTCCCGTACGTGCCCTTCTTCCACCCGGGTGGCGACACCGCCAAGGTCCCGTCGTGGCTCAACAACCCCTTGATGTACCACAACCGCGGTGACTCGACCTTTGCCGGCGAGTCCTCGACCTACGGCGACTTCTCGGGTCTGGACGACCTGTTCACCGAGCGCCCCGAGGTCGTCAAGGGCATGGGGGACATCTACAACAAGTGGGTCGACTTCGGCATCGACGGATTCCGCATCGACACCGTCAAGCACGTGAACCTCGAGTTCTGGCAGAAGTTCATCCCCGACATCCTCGGCCATGCCAAGCAGGCAGGGAAGCAGGACTTCTTCGCCTTCGGCGAGGTCTTCGACGGCAACCCTGCGGTGATGTCGGAGTACACGACGGCTGGCAAGCTCCAAGCCACCCTCGACTTCGGGTTCCAGCAGCAGGGCGTCGACTTCGCCAAGGGTAGGCCCGCCAAGACCTTGGCCGACTTCTTCGCCAAGGACGACTGGTACACCGACGCCGACAGCAACGCCTACCAGCTGCCGACCTTCCTCGGGAACCACGACATGGGCCGCGTCGCGATGTTCCTCAAGGACTCTGCGCCCACCGAGGCCGAGCACCTCAAGCGCGTGCAGTTCGCGGACTCGCTCATGTTCACGACGCGGGGCAACCCCGTCACCTACTACGGCGACGAGCAGGGCTTCGTGAGCACCGGTGGCGACCAGGCGGCGCGCGAGGACATGTTCGCGAGCAAGGTCGCCCTCTACAACAACGAGACAGTTCTCGGCGGCCCTGACGGCTCGATGGACCGGTACGGCACCACCAACCCGATCTACCAGCACCTCGCGGCGCTCTCCCAGGTTCGGGCCAAGCACCCTGCCCTCGCCGACGGTGCCCAGATCGCCAGGTATGCCGCCGACGGCGCCGGCGTTTTCGCGGTGTCCCGTGTCCACGCCGGCCAGAAGGTCGAGTACGTCGTCGCGGCCAACAACGACACCAAGGCCGCCACGGCCACGTTCCCCACGTGGAGCAGGGGCAACGGCGTCGTGTTCACCCCGGTGTTCGGCACCGACACCACGACGAAGCCCAAGGCCGACGGGTCGGTCACCGTCACCGTCCCGCCGCTCACGGTGAGCGTGTGGCGGGCCAACAAGGCCATCGCCACCTCCGGCGCGGCCCCGACCGTCCAGACGGAGGTCGTGGGCGCCGACGGCGGCCACGGCATCTACGGCCGCGCCGAGATCACGGCGAAGGTCCAGGCCAGCACCTTCGCCCAGACGACCTTCCTCTACCGGCCGGTCGGGACGTCGACCTGGGCGACCCTGGGCACCGACGACAACGCGCCGTTCCGCGTGTTCCACGACGTCTCGGGCTTCCCGGTCGACACCTACCTCGAGTACCGCGCCGTCACCAAGGACGCCGCTGGCCGGGTCGCTGCCGACTCCACCTGGGCAGTCGTCGCCAACCCGCCCCAGCCGGTGATCGACAACGGTGACCGGCCCGCCACCCAGCCGACCAGCGTCACGGTGGCCGGCACGCCCAACTCCGAGATGGGTTGCTCGGAGGACTGGATGCCTGCGTGCACCCAGGCCATGCTGGCGTTCGACGGCAACGACGGCATCTGGAAGAAGGCCTTCACCCTCCCGGCAGGGTCCTACTCCTACAAGGCCGCCCTCAACGGCAGCTGGACGGAGAACTACGGCGACAAGGGGATTCGCGATGGTGCGAACATCTCCTACGACACGGACGACGGCACCGTGACCTTCTACTACGACCCGACGACCCACTGGGCGACCTCCGACGAGCAGGGGCTGATCGTCACGGCGCCCGGCACCTTCCAGTCCGAGCTCGGGTGTTCCGGTGACTGGCAGCCCGCCTGCATGCGACCGTGGCTGCAGGACAAGGACGGGGACGGCGTCTTCACCTGGTCGACGACCCAGATCCCTGCCGGCGACTACGAGTTCAAGGTGGCCTACGGGCTGTCGTTCACCGAGAGCTACGGCGACGGCGGTGGCCCGGCCAACATCGCGCTGACCGTCCCTGCTGCCGGCGCGACGACGACCTTCAGCTTCGACTCGGTGTCGCACCTCACGACGGTGACCAGCGAGTGAGGAGCTAGCTGACCAGCGCGATGCGACGGCCTTCGAGGTGCACGCGGAACCCCCCGTTGACCACCTCGACGCTGGTCAGGCGCATGCCCTGGGGCAGGCCCTCGACCCGCTGACGGACGGTCACGAGCTGCCGCACCGCGGCGGAGGCCGCGGTGTTGAGCAGGGACGGGCCGCCGAGGTCCACCGTCTCGGGCTCGATCACGAGCAGGCCGTCCTCGGCGCGCACCGTGCCCGTGGCCACCACCGGCACGTCGCGACCCAGGAGCGTCACGGTCCTGCGCAGGCCCGCGCGGCCCGACCCCGCGGCATACAGCACCACCCCGTCACCCACCTGCGCTCCGGCGGACGCGAACGGGAGGACGGCGTCGATGGTCAGGCTGCCGGCGGTCAGGCCCGCCTCGGTGAGGCTCACCTCGCGTCCGGTGGCGCGCACGTCGGTGAGCGGGCCGTCAGCCGTGAGGACGGCGGCGCTGTCGAGGGCGACCGTCGACAGCCAGGTCTGGCCGCGCGCGATCCGCGAGGGTGCGCCGGGGATCGCCACTGGCGGAGCGCTCGGTGGTGGCTCGTCCTGGGGGACGGACAGCGCGAGGGCGGCGACCCCTGCCCCGAGGAGGAGGACGGCGGCCAGCAGTCCGGTGAGGAGGCCGAGGAGGAACCTGCGCATGCCCCATCCTCTCCCGTGCTGCCGACCATGCCGGCTCACTGGGTGGTCGCGGCGTCCCCGACCTCGAGCTGGTCCACCTCGAGCTCGTCCACGTCGCGCTCCTCCACCTCGCGCTCCTCCACCTCGAGGTCCTCGACCGACTGGCTGCGCCCCCGGCGCCAGGCCGGGAGGAAGCAGACGAAGCCCAGGGTGCTGATGGCCCCGGCGACGACCATGGCGGTCGCGATCGACGTGTGCGCAGCCAACAGACCCAGCAGCGGACCCGCCACAGCGCCACCCGCCTGCATGACCAAGGAGCCCAGGGACAGGATCGTCGCGCGGTTCTTGGCACTCGCCTCGCGGTGCATCAGGCCCATGTAGGCGGGACTGGCAGCCCCGTGCAGCGAGTAGGTCACGAGGTAGGCCGCGATGAGGGCGGCCGGACCGAGGACCAGGCCCATCGCCACGACGCCGAGGCCGTTGAGCACCCGACCGAGCACGGCCGCCTGCACCAGCCCGAAGCGGTCGGCGGCACGCCCGCCCAGCCACGACCCGACCGAGAACAGCGCCCAGCCCCCTGCCGCCGCCGGGCCCATCCAGGCGCCGGCCCTCGCCTCGGAGCCGAGCAGGTCGGACAGCCGCAGGGGCATCAGCGTCTCGTAGGCCATCATCCCGATGACCCAGAAGAGCTCGACGAGCACCAGCCCTGCCAGCACCCGGTTGCGGGTCACCAGGCGGAGCCCGTCGCGCACCACCACCGGGGTCTCGCGGACGGAGTCGGTCAGCCTGGCGCGCAGCCGGCTGTCAGTGCGCGGGGTCTCACGCAGCAGCACGATGGTCGCGATCAGGTGCACGACGCACAACGCCACGAACACCTGGATCGGCAGCAGGAGGGCGCTCGAGTCGCGGAACGGGTGCCAGGCCACGAGGCCACCGGACACCAGGGCGCCACCACCCATGCCGAGGCCGACCAGCACGCCCTGCGCCGACATGGCGCGGTGGACGTCGGCGCCCGGCTCCCGCTCGTGCACCGTGTCGACGTACCAGGCCTCGAGGGGGCCGGAGTCGAGCGCCCGATAGACCCCCATCAGACCGGCGGACAGGGCGAACTGCCAGAACGACTGCGCGAAGAGGAATGCCAGTCCGGCGCCGATGTTGACCACGCCGGCGACGAGCAGCAGCGGACGCCGGCCGAGCGCGTCGGCGAAGCCGCTGGTCGGCAGCTCGAGCAGGAAGACCATGATCCCCTGCGCGGTCATGTAGAGCGTGATCTGCTGGATGGTCAGGCCGCGCTCGCGGGCCACGAGGGTGAAGAGGCCGACGACGAAGCCGACCGGGAGCCACCGGGTCATGCTGAGGATGAGGAAGACCCGCTTGGCAGCAGTGGGGGAGAGGGTGGTCATGACACGTCCTTGCCGGTTGGGGCTCGGTCGAGGTCGAGTGGGTATGCCGCGTAGTAGACGGCCAGGCGGCGCGCCTTAGGGTTGCCCTGCCCGACCCGTCGGTACCTCAGGAGGAGCTCGTCGAGCTCGGCCTTGAGCTGCTCGACCTGCTCGGGGGTGGCGACCACGAAGTTGTCGCTCATGCCGGCGGCGTCGCGCCACTCCACCGGCCAGGTCTCCTGCACGTCGAGCCACTGCTCGAACTTCTCGGAGAAGTGGCGGGCGTAGTCGCGGACCAGCCAGTTGAGCGCCGTCTCGGAGTCCTCGTCGCCGGCGAAGTCGCTGGCCTCCCACGTGTGGAAGTCGGTGGCCGCCTGCCAGAGCCGGCGCTTGCCCTCACCCTCACCGTTGTCCGAGACCAGGCCCACCGACTCGAGCTTGCGCAGGTGGTAGGAGGTCGCCCCGGAGTTGGTCGAGAGCCTGGCGGCCAGGGCGGTGGCGGTCGCCGGGCCGTCGACCCGCAGCGCGCTGAGCAGCCGCGAGCGCAGCGGGTGGGCCAGGACCTTGAGGGCGGCGGCGTCGAGGCGCAGCCCGGTCAGGTCGCCGATCTGTGTGGTCGAAGGAGCCATGCGTGCACAATACCTTTGCACAGTTCGTTTGCACAAGTATTGTGCATGAGAAATGTGCACGGGCATCGCCGCAGGTCAGAGGCCATTTGCGGGGCTGTCAGAGGCGATTTGGGGGCACGTCCCTCTTGCCCGTAACATTGACCACTGTTGTGCCGTGCGCCCTCGACAGGCGCTCACCCAGCGGTCCGGTCACGGAACGCGCGCCTCGGGCGCACACGGCATACGAGTCCATCGTCATCACTTCACCAGCAGTAAAGGGCCATTACCTTGCGCACCTTCACCCCCAAGCCGGCCGAGGTCACTCGCACCTGGCACGTCATCGACGCCACGGACATCGTCCTGGGTCGCCTGGCGAGCCAGACCGCGATCCTCCTGCGCGGCAAGCACAAGACCACGTTCGCCCCGCACGTTGACGGTGGCGACTTCGTCATCATCATCAACGCCGAGAAGGTCGCCCTCACCGGCGCCAAGCTCGAGCAGAAGAAGGCCTACCGCCACTCCGGTTTCCCGGGCGGCCTCAAGAGCACCTCCTACACCGAGCTGCTCGCCAAGAGCCCGGCCAAGGCCGTGGAGAAGGCCGTCCGCGGCATGCTCCCGCACACCACGCTCGGTCGTGAGCAGCTGACCCACCTCAAGGTCTACGCCGGCTCCGAGCACCCGCACAGCGCCCAGAAGCCCGTCCCGTTCGAGATCACCCAGGTCTCCCAGTAAGGATTTCTTGTGACTGACATCAACACTGAGACCCCTGTCGAGGGTGACGAGGTCGAGCTGACCGAGTACACCTCCGAGTCCGAGGGCCCCGTCTCCTCCGACGAGCCCACGCGTCGCGCCAGCGCCACCGTGCCCGGCGCCGCGACCGGTCGACGCAAGCAGGCCATCGCCCGCGTGCGCATCGTCCCCGGCAACGGCGAGTGGAAGATCAACGGGCGCACGCTCGAGCAGTACTTCCCGAACAAGGTCCACCAGCAGATCGTCAACGAGCCGTTCACGCTGCTCGAGCTCGACGGTGCCTACGACGTGCTCGTGCGCGTCCACGGTGGTGGCCCCTCCGGCCAGGCCGGCGCGGTCCGCCTCGGCGTGGCGCGCTCGCTCAACGGGATCGACGAGGAGCTGAACCGTCCGGCGCTCAAGAAGGCCGGCTTCCTCACCCGTGACGCCCGCGTCCCGGAGCGCAAGAAGGCTGGTCTCAAGAAGGCCCGCAAGGCGCCCCAGTACTCCAAGCGCTGATCCTGGCTCCTGCCAGCAGCACCGCCCCAGGCGGCACCCGACTACTCGGGTGCCGCCTGCGGCGTTGTCAGGAGTAGGTTCGCAGCAGTTGCGTCCGTGCGCCCGGCCGAGCCGACGAGGTATGCCGGGTGCGCACCCTGATCGTCGGAAAGGCTCCCCTTCATGCCCACAACGGCACGACTCTTCGGTACCGATGGTGTTCGCGGCCTCGCGAACGTCGACATCACGGCCGAGCTGGCGCTGCGCCTGAGCGTGGCCGCGGCACACGTCCTCGGTGACGATGCCCGCCGCGCCGGTCGGCGCCCCAAGGCCGTCGTCGGCCGGGACCCCCGCGCCTCGGGCGAGTTCCTCTCTGCCGCCGTGATCGCTGGCCTGGCCTCGGCCGGGGTCGACGTCTACCACGCGAACGTGCTGCCGACGCCCGCCATCGCGTTCCTCACCGCGGACACCCATGCCGACTTCGGCGTGATGCTGTCGGCGTCGCACAACGCCATGCCCGACAACGGCATCAAGTTCTTCGCCGCGGGTGGTCACAAGCTCGACGACCAGATCGAGGACGAGATCGCCGCGCGACTCGACCAGGACTGGGAGCGGCCGACCGGTGCTGACGTCGGCCGCGTCGTCACGATGCCCGACGGTCACACCCGCTACATCTCCCACCTGCTCACCGTCCTGCCCAACCGGCTCGACGGCATCAAGGTCGTCATCGACGGCGCCCACGGGGCGGCCAGCTCGGTCTCACCCGAGGTGTTCCGGCTGGCTGGGGCCGAGGTCTTCGAGATCGGCACCGAGCCCGACGGCCTCAACATCAACGACGGCTACGGCTCCACCCACCTCGACCACCTCAAGGCCGCCGTCCTCTCCCGGGGTGCCGCCCTCGGCATCGCCCACGACGGCGACGCCGACCGCTGCCTGGCCGTCGACGCCAACGGCACCGAGGTCGACGGGGACCAGATCATGGCCATCCTCGCGGTGTCGCTCAAGTCCCGCGGAGCCCTGGCCCAGGACACCCTCGTCGCCACCGTGATGAGCAACCTCGGGCTGCTGCAGGCGATGGAGCGCGAGGGCGTCGCCGTGCGCCAGACGGCGGTGGGCGACCGCTACGTCCTGGAGGACATGCGGGCGTCGTCGTTCTCCCTCGGTGGTGAGCAGAGCGGGCACGTCATCTTCCTCGACCACGGCACCACCGGTGACGGCGTGCTCACCGGCCTGATGCTGGCCGCCAGGGTCGCCGAAACCGGTCAGCCCCTCTCCGAGCTGGCCACCGTGATGCGCCGCCTGCCGCAGGTGCTGATCAACGTCAAGGGCGTCGACAAGTCGCGCGTCGAGTCCGACGAGGAGCTCCAGCAGGCCGTCAAGGCCGAGGAGGTGGCGCTCGCCGGCACCGGTCGGGTGCTCCTGCGCAAGTCGGGCACCGAACCGGTGGTACGCGTCATGGTCGAGGCCGCGGAGCACGAGGAAGCCCAGGCCGTTGCCGACCGCCTTGTCGAGGTCGTCAAGGCACGCCTGTCCCTCTGACCCCAGCCAGGTCCAAGGCGAGGTATGCCGGGTGGTCACCCCCCGGCATACCTCCCCTTTATCGGGTTTAGGGACTTTGTTGCGCTTCACCCGAGAACGCTTGTCGGGTGAAGCGCAACCTTCCTGCTAAACCCGATAAAGGGGCGGTGGGGTGGGGGCGCGCGAAAAGCGTTGGTGGCTAGGCGGATTCGTCGAGGAGGTCGACGATGTGCCGGGCGATCTCGAAGGAGCTGGTCGCGGCCGGTGACGGAGCGTTGAGGACGTGCACCACCGACCCGGACCGCTCGATGAGGAAGTCGTCGACCAGCGAGCCGTCGCGTTTCATGGCCTGGGCGCGCACCCCTGCCGGGGCCGGCAGCAGGTGTTCGTCGCGCACGTCGGGAACGAGGCGGCGCAGGCTCTCGGCGAACCGGTGGCGCGACAGCGACCGGGCGATCTCCGCCGACCCAGCCCGGTAGTTGCGCGCTGCGAGCCGCCAGAAGCCGGGGTAGGTCAAGGTGTCCCGCAGCTCGCGGAGCTTGACCGTGCGCCAGTCATATCCCTCGCGTGCGAAGGCGAGCACGGCGTTCGGCCCCGCATGGATGTGGCCCCCGATGCCGCGGGTGAGGTGCACGCCGAGGAACGGGAAGTCCGGGTCGGGCACCGGGTAGATGAGGTTGCGGACCAGAGGGGTGGCCTCGGGCGTCAGCTCGTAGTACTCGCCGCGGAACGGCACGATGCGGGCCGAGGGCTGGTGGCCCAGTCTCCGCGCGACCTCGTCGCAGTGCAGGCCGGCGCACGCGACCACGAGGTCTGCAGCGACGTCGCCCACCGTGGTGCGCACGATGGTCGTCACCCCGGAGCGGACGGCGCCGAGCACCTCGGCGCCCAGCATCAGGGTGGCGCCCGCCCGCTGGAGGCGTCGCACGAGCGCCGCGCACACGGCGCCGTAGTCGATGATCCCCGTCGCCGGCACGTGCAGGGCCGCGACGGCGTTGACATGCGGCTCGTGCTCCTTCGCCCGCTCTCCGGTGAGCCGGGTGACGACGAGACCGTTGGCGAGCCCGCGCTCGTGCAGGCGCGCCAGCCCTGGCAGCTCGTCCTCGCGGGTGGCGACGACGAGCTTTCCGCAGATCTCGTGGGCGATGCCCTCCTCCTCGGCAAAGGCCACCATGGAGGCCGCGCCGGCACGGCACATCAGGGCCTTCTTCGACCCCGGTGCGTAGTAGAGGCCCGAGTGGATCACCCCGCTGTTGCGCCCGGTCTGGTGGGCGGCCCAACGGTGCTCCTTCTCGACCAGCGTGACGTGCGCGTCAGGGTGCTCTCGGCACAGCCGCTCGGCGACGGTCAGCCCGATGATCCCGCCGCCGATCACGAGGTAGCGCAGCGGCGTCGGCATGCGTCCAGCGTAGAACCCGGTGGGATGGACCCGCGGCGGAACGATCAGGATCGTCGGCGCCGGAATGCCCGTCGTCCGGCGGCGGTTGTCAGGACCGGTTGGTGAGCCGAGGATGTCACCACCCGTCACCCCACCGAAGGCGAGCGCCATGCCCCACGAGTCCCTGACCGAACCGCTGTACTCCATCGCCGCCACCGCGCAGGGCGGCCGGGCCGGCCACGTCACGAGCGCGGATGGCGTCGTCCACCTCAAACTGGGCAAGCCCGGCAGCAAGGCGAACCCCAAGGCCAACCCCGAGACGCTCTTCGCCGCTGGCTTCGCCGCCTGCTTCGGCAACGCCCTCAACTCGGTGGCCACCGCGATGGGTCTGGACACCTCGGACTCGACCGTCACCGCGACCGTGACGCTCGGGAAGACCGACACGGGCGTCGGTCTTGCCGTGGCGCTCGTCGCGGAGGTGCCCGGCCTCGACCGCGGCACCGCGCAGCAGCTGGTCGACGCCGCGCACGAGCGCTGCCCCTACTCCAAGGCCACCCGCGGCAACATCGACGTCACCGTCGCCCTCGCCTGACCGTCCCTCGGGAGCGTGCGACCCGGGCGCCGAGATCCCAGCTCTCGGCGTTCCCGGGGTGCCGCAAGCCCGAGAGCTGGGATCTCGAGGGGCCCCGCCCTGCCGGGTATGCCGCGGGCGTCAGACCAGCCGCGACAGCAGGCCGGTGTCGACGTCGTACATGAAGCCGCCCACGGCGACCTGATCGCCGATGAGGGGGTGCGACCGGACGGCGCGCACGTCGGCGAGCAGCGCTTCGCGCTGGTCGTCGATGACGTGGAACCCCTGCCACGAGGCGTCCTGACCGGCCGAGGCGCCGACGCGTTCGCGCAGCTCGGCCTCGGTGTTGCTGGCCATCGCGCACCTGGTGTGGGGGACGATGAGGATGCGCTCGACCCCGAGCAGGTGCACGCCGAGGACCAGCGCCTCGAGGGCGTTCGCCGTGATGCGGCCGCCGGGGTTGCGGAAGATCTTGGCGTCACCCGGGGACAGGCCGAGCATGCGCAGCGGGTCGATGCGTGAGTCCATGCAGGTGACCACGGCGACGCCGCGGTGCGCGATGCCGTCGAAGCCGCCGAGGGTGAAGCGGGCGGCGAACGCCTCGTTCGCGGCGAGGAGGTCGTCGAAACCCCTGGGGGCAGAGGTCCCGTGGTCCACAGCAGAAGGGTTGCTCACGGCAGCATTCTCGCTCACGTCAGGTGTGTCGCTCACAGGAGTCCCGGTCGCTTGGGGATGGACGTGGCCATCGGCTTGATGGTGGAGGCGAAGAAGTCGTTGCCCTTGTCGTCGACGACGATGAAGGCGGGGAAGTCCACGACCTCGATCTTCCAGACGGCCTCCATGCCGAGCTCGGGGTACTCCAGCACCTCGACCGACGTGATGCAGTCCTGGGCGAGCCGGGCGGCTGGACCGCCGATCGAACCGAGGTAGAAGCCCCCGTGCGTGTCGCACGCGTCGGTGACCTGCTTGGAGCGGTTGCCCTTGGCCAGCATCACCATCGAGCCGCCGGCCGCCTGGAACTGGTCGACGTAGGAGTCCATCCGACCGGCGGTCGTCGGCCCGAACGAGCCGCTCGCATAGCCCTCCGGTGTCTTGGCCGGGCCGGCGTAGTAGACGGCGTGGTCCTTGAGGTACTGAGGCATGCCGTCGCCGGCGTCGAGCCGCTCCTTGATCTTCGCGTGCGCGATGTCGCGGGCGACGACCAGGGGACCGGAGAGCGAAAGTCGTGTCTTGACAGGGTATTTCGTGAGTTCCGCGCGGATCTCGTCCATCGGTCGGTTGAGGTCGATCCGCACGACGTCGTCGCCCTCGTCGTCGAGGTGCTCGTCGGTCGTCTCGGGCAGGAACCGCGCGGGGTCTCGCTCCAGGACTTCGATGAAGACGCCCTCGGGGGTGATCTTGCCGAGTGCCTGCCGGTCTGCCGAGCAGGAGACGGCGATGGCGATGGGGAGTGAGGCGCCGTGGCGGGGGAGCCGGATGACCCGGACGTCGTGGCAGAAGTACTTGCCGCCGAACTGCGCGCCGATGCCGAAGTTGCGAGTCAGCTCGAGGACCTGCTCCTCGAGCTCGGTGTCGCGGAACCCGTGCGCCGAGCTCGACCCCACCCTGGGCAGTTCGTCGAGGTACTTGGCCGACGCGTACTTGGCTGTCTTGAGGGCGAACTCGGCACTGGTGCCGCCGATGACGATGGCCAGGTGGTAGGGCGGGCACGCCGAGGTGCCGAGGCTGCGCAGCTTCTCGTCGAGGAAGGCCAGCATGCGCTCGGGGTTCAGGACCGCCTTGGTCTCCTGGTAGAGGAACGACTTGTTGGCGCTGCCGCCGCCCTTGGCCATGAACAGGAACTTGTATGCCGTCTCGTGCCCCTCGGCGGTGTCGGCGTAGAGCTCGATCTGGGCCGGGAGGTTGGTGCCGGTGTTCTTCTCCTCCCACGTCGTGATGGGAGCCATCTGGGAGTAGCGCAGGTTGAGCCGGGTGTAGGCGTCGTAGACACCTCCGGCGATCGCGCGCTCGTCGGTCCCCGAGGTGAGGACGTGCTGGCCGCGCTTGCCCATGACGATCGCGGTGCCGGTGTCCTGGCACATCGGCAGGACACCGCCGGCGGCGATGTTGGCGTTCTTGAGCAGGTCCAGCGCCACGAACTTGTCGTTGTTGCTCGCGTCGGGGTCGTCGATGATGCGACGCAGCTGGGCCAGGTGCGCGGGGCGCAGGTAGTGCGCGATGTCGTGCATGGCCGTCTCGGTGAGCGTCCGCAACGCCTCGGGCTCGACCTGGAGAAAGGTGCGTCCCCCGGGGCCCTCGACCGTGGAGACACCCTCGGTGGTGACCAGGCGGTACTCGGTCTCGTCCGGGCCGATCGGCAACAGGTCCACGTAGTCGAAGTCGTTCTCGGGCATGGTTCGGGATGTTCTCCTTGGTCTACAGCTCGTCGAGGGCGGGGGCGTAGGCCCCGGCCTTCCCGACCGTGACGCCGCTGGTGGCTATGCCGCGGGCGACGGCCGGTCGGACGTCCTCCAGTGTCGCGCTGCGGAGTCGCTCGCGTGCACCCGGGTCCCCGAGCAGGCCGGAGGCGAGCAGACCCGACAGGAGTCCGGCCATGAACGAGTCACCGGCGCCCACGGTGTCGACGACCGTGCGGGCGGCGGTCGGCGCCCGGCCCTCGCCCGGCCCGCTGGCGACGCGGTAGGCCACGCCGTCGGCGCCGAGGGTGACGACCACGACACTCGGACCCTGACCCAGCCAGCGCGTCATCACCGCCTCCGCGCTCTCGTCGGGGTAGAGGTAGGCCAGGTCGTCCCCCGAGGCCTTGACCACGTCGCTGAGCCCGACGAGCTCTTCGACCCGTGTCCTCACCGGCTCGAGCTCGCCCATGATCCCGGGGCGGATGTTGGGGTCGTAGGACACCGTGCCGTGCTCGCGGCCCGCGACCAGGGCATCGGTGACGCTCTGCGCCCCGGGCTGCAGGATGGTGCCCAGCGACCCGGTGTGGACGTGGCCGGTGCCGTCCGGGATGGGGATGGTCGGCAGGTCCCAGTGCAGGTCGAACGTGTAGGTGGCGGTGGCGTGCTCGTCGAGCGTGGCCAGAGCAGTCGAGGTCGGCAGGTCGCCGAAGCTCTCGGGCAGCACCGTCACCCCGTGCGAGCGCAGGTGGGACGCGATCCGCTCACCCCGGTCGTCCCGCCCGACCCGGCACGCGAAGTCCACGTCGTGCCCGAGCATGGCGAGCCCGATGGCGACGTTGGCCGGGCTGCCGCCGACGTGCTCAGCCGTGGTCCCCGCGCTGTCGAGGACGATGTCGACGAGCGCCTCTCCGATGACGAGGTTCCTGACGTTCACGGAGCTGCCTTCTTTCAGGATGTGGCTCGGGTGGGATGTGGCTGGGTGGGTGACGTGCGGTGCCGGGGGTGCGCTCAGCCGGCGTGGTCGAAGTCGATGGACGAGTAGGCCCGCAGCTTGGCGAGCTGGTGGTGGCTCTCGATGAGGCGGATGGTGCCGGACTTGGAGCGCATCACCAGGGAGTGGGTCGTCGCCCCGCCTGCGCGGTAGCGAACCCCCTTGAGCAGCTCGCCGTCAGTGATGCCGGTGGCCACGAAGAAGCAGTTCTCGCCGGTGACCAGGTCGTCGGTCGACAGCACCCGGTCGAGGTCGTGCCCAGCGTCGATGGCGCGCTGACGCTCGTCATCGTCCTGGGGCCACAGCCGGCCCTGGATGACGCCGCCGAGGCACTTGATCGCGCAGGCCGTGATGATCCCCTCCGGCGTCCCGCCGATGCCGAGGAGCAGGTCGATGCCGGTGTCGTCGCGCGCCGCCATGATCGCGCCGGCGACGTCGCCGTCGGAGATGAACCGCAGCCTGGCCCCGGCGTCGCGGACCTCCGCGGCGAGCTGGTGGTGACGTGGCCGGTCGAGCATGACGACCGTGACGTCCTCGACGGTCTCCTTCTTGGCCTTGGCGATCCGCTTGATGTTCTCGGCGACGGGGAGTCGGATGTCGACGACGTCGGCGGCCTCCGGGCCGGTGACGAGCTTGTCCATGTAGAAGACGGCGCTGGGGTCGTACATCGACCCGCGGTCCGACACGGCGAGCACCGAGACAGCGTTCGACTGGCCCTTGGCCGTGAGCGTCGTGCCGTCGATGGGGTCGACGGCGACGTCGCACTCGGGCCCGATGCCGTCACCGACCTCTTCGCCGTTGTAGAGCATCGGGGCGTCGTCCTTCTCGCCCTCGCCGATGACCACGACGCCCTTCATCGACACCGTGCTGATCAGCGCGCGCATCGCCTCGACGGCCGCACCGTCGGCGCCGTTCTTGTCGCCCCGGCCGACCCAGCGGCCGCCGGCCATGGCGGCTGCCTCGGTCACCCTCACCAGCTCGAGGGCGAGGTTGCGGTCAGGTGCCTCGACACCGACGCGCAGGGACGAGGGGAGGTGCTGCTCGGACATGCATCGATCCTTCACACGGCGACGGGTGAGCGCCCGAAGCCTATCGGTGGCGGGGGTGGTTGGCGCCCAGCGGTGCGCGTCAGGGACGATGGGGGTGTGAGCGACCCCGCACCCCGCAGTTCCTACGCCAACGGCTCCGCGGCCAACATGATCCGGTCCCTGCTGGTCATCGGCGTGATCGTGGCGGCGCTCATCGCCATCGTGCCGCGGGTCAACAGCGTGTCGCAGCCGCCGGTCGACGTCGCCGGGGCCTCCGTCGAGGTCGCCCGAGACAGTGGCTGGCCGATCGACCGGCCTGAGGCCCTGCCTGAGGGCTGGAAGGCCACCAGCGTGCGCTACGTGCGCTCCACGGGGGGTCTGATGACCTGGCACGCGGGCTACCAGTCGCCGACCGGCAACTACATCGCGATCGAACAGACCAAGGACGCCACGGCCGCGTGGGTCTCGGCCCAGACCAACCGCGCCACGAAGACCGGTGAGGTGCAGGCCGCCGGGAAGACCTGGGGCACCTACGTGCGCAACGGCAAGCTGCAGAACAGCCTCGTCCACCGCGCCGAGAGCCCGGCCGAGCTCACCACGATCGTGACCGGCACGGGCACCTTCGAGGAGCTCACGGCCTTCGCCGAGACGCTCCGACCCGTCCCGAGCAGCTAGGCCTCGTCCTGGCTGAGGGCGGCTTCCGCCCCGTCGAGCCAGGTGCTGCAGTGCGCGGCCAGGGCTTCGCCGCGCTGCCACAGCCGCATGCTTTCCTCGAGTCCCAGCTGTCCGCCCTCGAGCTGCGCCACGACGCTGATGAGCTCGTCGCGGGCCTGCTCGTAGCTCAGGTCAGCCACGTCGTCGTTCGCGTCGGTCTCGACGGCGTCGGTCGTCGCCTTGTCTGCTCCCTTGGCCATGGTCCAGCAGCCTAACCGGCCGGGCCGGGCAGCCCGACGACGCTCGCCGCGAAGTCTCCCCGCGCCACCCGCACGCGCAGCACCTCGTCCACGGCAACCTCGCCCTGGTCCATGACGACCCGGCCGTCGCGGTGCTGCACCACGGCATACCCCCGCTCGAGGGTGGACAACGGCGACAGGGTCCGCACCTGGGCGTGCAGGTGGTGGATTTGGTCGGCGGCTCGGTGCACGGAGGCGAGCACGCGCCGGTGGGCGCGGTCGGTGAGCGCCTCGAGCTCTTGGCGGCGGGCGTCGATCATCGCGGCCGGCCGGGCCATCACGGGCCGGGACCGCAGGGCAGTCAGGTGGCGTCGCTCACTGGCGATCCGCGCGTGCAGCGCGCGTCGGCCGCGTTCGCGGGAGTGGCGGATGCCGTGGCGTTCTGCCTGTGCGTCGGGCACCACCCGCTTGCCCGCGTCGGTGGGGGTCGAGGCGCGCCAGTCCGCGACGTGGTCGAGCAGGGGGGTGTCGACGTCGTGGCCGATCGCCGAGACGACCGGCGTGCGGGCCGCGGCCACGGCGCGGACCAGGGCCTCGTTGCTGAACGGCAGGAGGTCCTCGACCGACCCGCCGCCGCGCGCGATGACGATCACGTCCACCTCGGGGTCGGCATCCAGGTCCCGCAGGGCCGCCATCACCTCCTGCACGGCCGCGCTGCCCTGGACGGCGACCTCACGGATCGCGAACCGGACCGTCGGCCACCGACGGCGGGCGTTCTCGACGACGTCCTTCTCGGCGGCACCGGCCCGGCCGCACACCAGACCCACGGTGCGCGGGAGGAACGGCAGCGGCTTCTTGCGGTCGGTGTCGAAGAGACCTTCCGACGCGAGGGTGCGCTTGAGGTGCTCGACCCGGGCGAGCAGCTCGCCCACCCCCACGGGACGGATCTGGCGGGCATCCAGCATGAGCGAGCCGCGCTGGGTCCAGAAGACCGGCTTGGCCTGGAGCACCACGCGCTCCCCCTGGGTCAGCGGGGTCGGCATCGCGTCGAGGGCGTTGACCTGGATCGCGACCGACAGCGACATGTCGACGTCCGGGTCGCGCAGGGTGAGGTAGGCGGTGCGCTGACCCGGCCGGCGGGTGAGCTGGACGACCTGCCCCTCGACCCACAGGACCGACATCTTCTCGACGTACTCCGCGATGCGCATGCTCAGCAGTCGCACCGGCCACGGCGACTCGGCGGACGTGTCCGCGGCCTTCTCCGGCAGCGCCGGTCGCTGTTCTGGGCCGCTCACGCGGCTCACTCTAGGACGTGCCCACCGACAATCCTTCCGGTATGCCGCGGGGCGACCACGCGGCATACCCTCGCCGGCGATTGGGGTGCCGTGCGACGGCAACCTACGATGGACCCATGACTGACGCCACGGAACGACCCACCAAGCGCGTGCTGCTCGCCGCCCCGCGGGGGTACTGCGCAGGCGTCGACCGGGCCGTCGTGACCGTCGAGAAGGCCCTCGAGCTGTACGGCCCGCCCGTGTACGTGCGCAAGGAGATCGTGCACAACAAACACGTGGTCACGACGCTGGAGAAGCGCGGCGCGATCTTCGTTGAGGAGACCGACGAGGTGCCCGAGGGCGCCACCGTCATCTTCTCCGCACACGGGGTCGCTCCGGTGGTCCACGAGGAGGCCAAGGCGCTCAAGCTCAAGACCATCGACGCGACCTGTCCGCTGGTGACCAAGGTGCACCGCGAGGCGGTCCGGTTCGCCAGCGACGACTTCGACATCCTGCTCATCGGCCACGAGGGCCACGAGGAGGTCGTCGGCACCTCGGGTGAGGCGCCCGAGCACATCACCCTCGTGGACGGGCCTGACGACGTGGCCAACGTGACCGTGCGCGATCCCGACAAGGTGGTCTGGCTGTCGCAGACCACGCTGTCGGTCGACGAGACGATGGAAACCGTGCGCCGGCTGCGGGAGCGCTTCCCTTCGCTGCAGGACCCGCCGAGCGACGACATCTGCTACGCCACCCAGAACCGCCAGCTCGCCGTCAAGCAGATGGCTCCGGACTGCGACCTGATGATCGTCGTGGGTTCGCGCAACTCCTCGAACTCCGTGCGCCTCGTCGAGGTCGCGCTCGAGCACGGCTCCAAGGCGGGACACCTCGTGGACTATGCCGACGAGATCGACGAGACGTGGCTCGAGGGCGTGGCCACCGTGGGCGTCACGTCCGGGGCCTCGGTCCCCGAGCTGCTCGTCCGCGACGTGCTGACCTACCTCGCGGAGCGTGGCTACGCCGATGTGGCGCCGGTCGTCGCCGCCGAGGAGAGCCTGCTGTTCTCGCTGCCCAACGAGATCCGACGCGACCTCAAGGCCCGCGGCCTCAGCGACAAGATGCGCCACGACGCCGCCTTCGAAGAGGCCGGTTCGCTGCACTGACGGACCCCCGCACACCGGGGCGAACGCGGACACGATGCGCGCCGTAGGCCCGATGGTGTCAACCAGATGTACCCCGCCCGGGTACCGTCTGACCCATGATCGGCCTGACCAGTGCGCGAACGCGGCTGACGCAGCGGCTCGTCGCCCGGGCCACGGGTGGCGGGCCCGTCGACCTCACGAGCCTGGAGGCCGTCCCACGCCGGCTCCTGCGACCGTTGCGACGGTCCGGGTTGGACCCCGTCCACCGGATCGGCTCCTCGGCGCCGGAGCCGGTGCACCGCCTGGCCCACATGTTCGGCATGAACATCTGGCTGGTGTCGGGCCAGGAGGAGGTCAAGGCCGTGCTGGCCGACCAACGGCGGTTCAGCAACGACATCCGCCCCTACGTCGGTGCCGCTGGAGCGAGTGTCGGCGGGCTGGGGTTCACCGACCCGCCAGAGCACACCCGGTTGCGGTCGCTGCTCACCCCCGAGTTCACCATGCGCCGGATCAACCGGCTGACGCCTCGCATCGAGGCGATCGTCGACGCGCAGCTCGACCGGATGGAGGCCAGCGGTCCGGTCGTCGACCTCGTCGAGCAGTTCGCCTTTCCCATCCCGTTCCTCGTCATCTGTGAGCTGCTCGGACTGCCAGCCGAGGATCGTGCGCGGTTCATGACCCTCAGCCACGCGCGATTCGACGTCACGGCCGGTGGCGCGGGTGCCTTTGGTGCCATCTCGCAGAGCCAGCTGTTCCTCCTCGACGCCACCCGGAAGCAGCGGGTCGACCCCGGCGACGGCCTGCTGGGCCGGATCCTCGCCGCCGTGGGCGACGAGGTCGGGGACGAGGAGGTCGCCGGTCTGGCCGACGGGGTCTTCACCGGTGGCTACGAGACGACGGCCAGCATGCTGGCGCTCGGCGCACTGGTCCTGCTGCGCGACCGCAAGCACTTCGAGCTGGTCCGCGACGACGACACCGCGATCGACCGGGTGGTCGAGGAGATGCTGCGTTACCTCAGCGTCGTGCAGATCGCCTTCCCGCGGTTTGCCAAGGAGGACCTCGACCTCTTCGGCAAGCGGATCCACAAGGGGGACGTCGTGATCGCCGCGCTCAGCCGTGCCGACCGGGACCACCGCGTCGGGCCGGACCTCGGCACCTTCGACCCGAACCGGCCACCCTCACCGCACGTGGCGTTCGGGTACGGCTTCCACCGTTGCGTGGGCGCCGAGCTGGCTCGCCTGGAGCTGCGGATCGCCTTCCCCAGACTGGTCCGCCGGTTCCCGGAGCTGGCCCTGGCCGTGAAGCCGGAGACCTTGGCGTTCCGAGACAAGTCGATCGTCTATGCGGTCGACTCCCTGCCGGTCCACCTCGGTGGGGTGTCGAGGTCGTCGAACGCGAGCTGAGGGCGCTCCGCGTCGGCCGTGGCCGCCTCGATGAGCTCCATCGCCGTGAGCACCCGCGGGCCGGCCTCGAGCGCCTGGGGGCTGGGGAGTGGCTGCTCCACGATCCCCGCCTCGTGCATCCGGCGTGCCGAGACCAGGACGCGTGACTCGAGCGCACCGACCATCTGGTTGTAGGCCTCGACGGACCGCTGCAGTGCGGTGCCCATCTTCATCGTGTGGCTGCCCAAGGTGCCCAACCGGTCATAGAGGTCGCGGCCCAACGTCATGACCTCCCGCGCGTGGGCCGTCAGGGCGTCCTGCTGCCAGGTGAAGGCCACGGTGCGAAGCAGGGCGAGCAACGAGCCGGGCCCGACCAGCACGACCCGCCGGGACATGGCGTCCTCGTGCAGCGCAGGGTCGGCGGACAGGGCCGCGGCGAGCATCGCGTCGCTGGGGACGAAGCAGACCACCATCTCGGGCGAGTTCTCGAACGCGGTCCAGTAGTCCTTGGCCGCCAGCGCCGTGACGTGGGACTTGAGGGATGCCGCGTGGGCTCGCAGGAAGGTCGCGCGCTCACTGGCGGAGAGGTCCTCCGCCTGGGCCGAGAGGAACGCGCCCATCGGGGCCTTGGAGTCGATGACGAGGTACTTGTCCCCGGGCAGCCGCACCACCACGTCGGGGCGCACCTGGCGCTGGTGCCGGCTCACGCGGCATACCTGCTCGTCGAAGTCGCACCTGGCGAGCAGGCCCGCGTGCTCGAGGACCCGGCGCAGCTGCACCTCACCCCACGCCCCGCGGACCGTCGAGGAGTTGAGCGAACCAGCGAGCGACTGGGTCTGGCGGCCGAGGGCGGTGGTCGACTCGCGCACGGCGGCAATCGTGGTCTCGAGCGCCGCGAACTGGCTGGTGCGGTCGCGCTCGAGGGTGCCGACCTGCTGCTCGACCCGGACCAGGGCGTCGCGCAGGGGCAGCAGTGCCGCCGCCGTCTGCGCGTCGTCGGAGACGGCCGCCTCGAGGTCGACCACCCGCTCGCGCAGGAGGTCGGACTCGGTGCGCGCTGACGCAAGGGCGGCGGCGCCGGAGGTGCGCGCGACCCACCACCCCGTCGCCGCGCCGACGACCAGGCCGAGGATGAGGATGCCCACGAGTTCCATGCGCCGACCATCCCATCTGGCGCCGACAGCCGTGTCTAGGCTGGCCGGGTGCCCACCCCACAGCTGACAGATGGTGACGACCTCGTCCTGCGAGGCCTCGCCGTCGAGGACGACGGCGACCACGCGTTCGCGGTCGAGTGGGAGGACGAGCAGGTGGGGCGCATCGAGGTGATCGAGGACGGGTCCGGTGACGCCGACCTGATCTGGGCGGTCGTCGCCGAGTACCGCGAGGTCGGCATCGTCGAGCGCGCCCTGCGCCTGGCCGTCTCGTGGGCGTTCGAGACCCTTGACGTGCAGCGCATCGAGGCCCGGGTGGCCGACGCCGACCGGGCGGGGGTGCGGGCTGCGCTGCGGGCCGGGCTCCGCAAGGAGGGTGTCGCGCGCGGCGCCCTGGCAGGGCCGGGTGATCGCCGCGACACGATGGTCCTGGCCCGGCTGCGCACGGACGCCGCACCCGACAGCCGCGACGGTTTCATCGCCCTGCTCAACTCCTCGTTGCCGACCAAGCGCGCCATCGCCCAGGGAGTGCTGCGCGATGCCGAGGGCCGGGTCCTGCTGTGCGAGCTGACCTACAAGGCCGAGTGGGACCTGCCGGGCGGTGTGGTCGACCCGTCGGAGTCGCCCGCCCAGTGCGTGGTGCGCGAGGTCCGGGAGGAGCTCGCCATCGACGTGGAGGTCAAGGGACTGCTCGCGGTCAACTGGTTGCCGCCGTGGCGCGGCTGGACCGACGCGACCGTGTTCGTCTTCGACCTCGGGGTCGCGCCTGACGACCTCATCGCCGCAAGCACCTTGGAACGCCGGGAGATTCGCGCGCTGCACTTCGTGGGCGAGGAGGAGTGGGAGGAGCGCGTCGCGCCCTACAACCAGCGCCTGCTCGCCTTCCTGGCCGTCCATGCCGGCCCCACGGCCTACCTCGAGGACGGGCTCCCAGCCCTGTGAGGTGAGGTCGACCACGTATGCCGCGCGGCGGCCGACGCCCGACCGCCCCGGGGAGCCCCCGGGAGACCGTTTCCGGGCATCGCCGCAGGTCAGAGCGCTGGCCCGATGTGCAATGCCGACCGGCGCCCGATAGCCTCGCAGAGTCATCGGGCCGGGGGAACCGTCGAACACGGAGTGCACCATGACTGACTCGAGCATGCCGCCGCTGACCGCGGACGACCTGGCCGCCGAGGGCGGCACCGCCCTGCCCGACAAGGAGGTCATCAGCCTCCTGGACCTGAACGCGGACCTCGACATCGGCCTCGACGCTGCTGCGCCCATCGACCTGGCAGTCGCGGCCAACGCCAACGTGGCGGCGCCGATCGACGCCGCCGTCGGCGCGAACGTCCTGTCCGTGGGCTCCGAGGCCCAGGCCCTCGCCGACCAGGGCGTCGTCATCGACCAGGGCATCACCGGCGAGGCCATTGCCCACGCTGGCCAGGACTCGACCATCGACCAGGCGGCGGACACCGCGCCGGTCGACGCCCCGGTCGACGCCCCGGTCGACGCGACGACTCCAGTGGACGGCGCGACCGACCCGACGGCCCCGGTCACCAGCAGCGGTGCGCTCGACGGCGACCTGCTCAATGTCGACGTCGACGTCGCCGCCGACCTCGACCTCGCTGCCCCGATCGCCGGAGCCGTGGCCGCGAACGCCAACGTCGCCGCGCCGATCGACGCCGCGGTCGCCGCGAACATCGGCTCGATCGACTCCGACGCCGCGGCACTCGCCCAGCAGGACGCGATCATCGTCCAGCACATCGACGCCGACGCGAACGCGACGACCGACCAGTCGTCGGACATCTCCCAGTAGCCGGCGCGAAGTCTCCTTGACGTGACTCCCTTCGAGGGGCCAGGGGCCCCCGCTTCACCGGCACCTGCCCTCGCAGAGGCGACCGCATCCCCATCGTCCGATGGGGGTGCGGTACCCGTGCGTGCCGACGGGGTGCAGCTGCTCGGAGCGGTGCCCGGGTCGGGCTACCGGGTCGCACCCGCTCTCGTGCGCCGCGGCGACGGCCAGACGATCCAGCTGACCCCGCTGCTCTACGCCGTGCTGGAGCAGGTCGACGGACGTCGGTCCCTGGCAGAGGTGGCCGAGGCGGTGGGGGAGTCCGTCGGGCGACAGGTGTCGGCCGACGACGTCGAGACGTTGTGTGACAGCAAGCTGCGCACCTTGGGCGTGCTCAAGAAGGCCGACGGCTCCGACCCCGAGGTGCGTCGCTCGAACCCGTTGCTCGCCCTGCGGTTCAAGTACGTCGTCTCCGACCCGGAGGCGACCAGGCGCGTCACGGCCCCGTTCGCCCTGCTCTTCGCGCCCGTCATCGTCGTGGTCCTCGTGGTCGCCTTCTTCGCGGTGTGCGGCTGGGTGCTGCTCCACAAGGGACTTGCGTCGGCCACGCACCAGGCGTTCGACCAGCCGGCCCTGCTGCTGGCAGTGTTCGCGCTGACCGTCGTCTCCGCGGGATTCCACGAGTTCGGGCACGCGGCGGCAGCTCGCTACGGCGGGGCCACGCCGGGGGCGATGGGCACCGGTCTGTACCTCGTGTGGCCGGCGTTCTACACCGACGTCACCGACAGCTATCGGCTCGGTCGGGCCGGACGGGTGCGCACCGACCTCGGCGGCCTCTACTTCAACGCGATCGTCGCGGTCGCGATGTTCGGTGTCTGGTGGGCCACCGGGTGGGACGCCATCCTCCTCATCATCGCGACCCAGGTGCTGCAGATGGTGCGCCAGCTGGCTCCACTCGTTCGATTCGACGGCTACCACGTCCTGGCCGACCTCACTGGTGTGCCTGACCTCTACCACCGGATCAAGCCGACCCTCGTCGGCCTGCTTCCCCGGCACTGGAACGACCCGGAGGCCAGGGTGCTCAAGCCCTGGGCCAGGGCGGTGGTCACCCTGTGGGTGGTCGTCGTCGTCCCGCTGCTGCTGTTCTCCCTCGTGATGATGGTGCTGAGCTTCCCCCGGGTGGCGGGCACCGCGTGGGCGTCCGTCGGTCGGCAGTGGGCGCGGCTGGAGACCCAGTTCGGCGACGGGGACGTGCTCGCCGTGCTGGTGCGGGCCCTCTCGATCGTCGCCATCGCCCTGCCGGTGCTCGGCGTTGCCTTCATCGTCACCCGTGTCGTGCGGCAGGTCGTGGCGGGCACGTGGCGAGCCACGGAGGAACGTCCGGTGCGGCGTGCTCTCGCCGCAGTGGTCGCGCTCGCCGTGGTCGCCGGGCTGGCCTGGTCCTGGTGGCCCCAGCCGGGCACCTACCGCCCTGTCCAGGCCTACGAGCGCGGAACGTTGGCCGACGCGGTCTCGAGCACGCTTCGGTCGGGAGTGCCGGCAACCCTGCAGGAAGGTCGCGAGGGCGCCGGGCGAGCGGTCTGGCCGCAGGGTGCCGCCCTGCCGACCGCCGAGGAGCCGGAGCTTGCGGTCGTCATGGTGCCGCGCCCCGGTCAGGCGCAGGCTGGCGGAGGCCCGCTCCCCACCTGGGTCTTCCCGTTCAACCGCCCGTTGCCGCCCGGCGAGGGAGGCAACCAGGCCATCGCCGTGAACACCACGGACGGGTCGAAGCTCTACGACGTGGCCTTCGCTCTCGTCTGGGCGGACGGCGACACCGTGGCCAACACCAACGAGGCCTATGCCCTGGCGTCGTGTGCGGGGTGCCAGACCGTGGCCGTCGCCTTCCAGGTCGTCCTCATCGTCGGCAACGCCCACGTCGTCGTCCCGGAGAACGTCGCCGCGGCCGTCAACTACAGCTGTGTCCAGTGCGTCACCGCGGCGCTCGCGACGCAGCTCGTGGTGACGCTCGCGGGACCGTTGAGCCCCCAGAGCGCCGCCGACCTCGGCGAGCTGTGGAGGGAGATCTCCGCCTTCGGAGCGTCGATCACCGGCGTGCCCCTCAGTGAGCTGCAGGATCGGCTCACGGAGTACGAGCGGCGGATCCTGGCGATCGTGCAGCAGGACCCGGCGTGGGTCGCGCCCGTGGCCGGCAACCCGTCGGGTCCGACCGCGCCCTCGACCGGCACGTCATCCGGCACCTCGCCGGCGGGCGGTGCCCCCGGCACCACCTCGTCGCCCACCGCCGGTCCGAGTGGGCAGTCGTCCGGCACCGCGTCGTCGAGCACGCCCCCCGGACCGGAGGGCTCGACGAGTCCGACGGACGGCACGGCCCCGACCGCCCCCTCGTCCGAACCCTCGCCGACCTCGGCGGCGACCCCTGCGGACGTGGCGGAGGCCACGGCCACCCCCTGACCGGCCGCTGCGCGGCATACCCTCCAATGACGTCAGGTATGCCGCGCAGCGCACGATGGGAGCAGCGAATGGTCAATGGGGCCAGCGAGTTCGACGAGGGTTCAGCAGTTTCGGCGCGCACCGGTGAGCCGGGGGTCTACGACTCCGCGTTAGGCGAGGGGTGGCGGATCGGTGGGGGAGTCAACGGCGGGGTGCTGCTCGCGATCGCCGGGCGGGCGCTGGCCACCGAGCTCGGCACGGCGGACGGGGATCGTCCCGCCCACCCGGACCCGCTGGCGATCAGCGCCTATTACCTGACACCCGGGGTCCCGGGTCCGGCGACCGTGCGCACCTCGATCGTGCGCCGCGGACGCGCGGTGTCGACGGGGCAGGCGTCGCTGCTGCAGGACGACGGCGCAGGCGGCGAGGTCGAGCGGGTCCGCTTCCTCGCGACCTACGGCGACCTGGAGTCCGTGGACGGCGACCTCACGACGTCAGCCCAGCCGCCGGACCTGCCACCGCCCGACCGGTGCGTCTCCGCCGCGCAGGCGCCCCCGGACTTCCTCAAGCACGCGTCACTGCTCGAGCGCCTCGACATGCGGCTCGACCCGGCGACGACCGGCTGGGCGGTCGGGAAGCCGTCGGGCAACGGCGTGATCCGTGGCTGGCTGCGCATGGCCGACGGCCGTGAGCCCGACCCGCTGCTGCTGCTCCTGGCGGTCGACGCGCTGCCGCCCGTCGCGTTCGAGCTCGGGCTGCCGGGCTGGACCCCCACGCTCGAGCTGACCGCCCACGTGCGCGCGCGACCCGCTCCGGGGTGGCTTCGGGTCAGCCTGACGAACCGGACCCTGGCTGGTGGCTTCCTCGAGGAGGATGCCGAGGTCTGGGACAGCGACGGCCGGCTGGTGGCGCTCTCCCGGCAGCTCGCCCGGGCGACGCCCTCGAAGGCCGGCTGACCCGGCATACCCACGCCCTCCAGCGGGCGACGGCGTGGTCGGCCGGCAGGCAGGGCGCCGGTAGACTCTCGGCCTCGTGGCCCTCACTATCGGAATCGTCGGACTGCCCAACGTCGGCAAGTCCACGATGTTCAATGCCCTGACCAAGAACAACGTGCTCGCCGCGAACTACCCGTTCGCGACCATCGAGCCGAACGTCGGGGTCGTCCCCCTGCCGGACGCGCGACTGCAGCGGCTCGCCGAGATCTTCAGCTCCGAGCGGATCCTGCCTGCGACCGTGTCGTTCGTCGACATCGCCGGGATCGTGCGCGGCGCCTCGGAGGGTGAGGGCCTGGGCAACAAGTTCCTCGCCAACATCCGCGAGGCCGACGCCATCTGCCAGGTGGTCCGTGCGTTCGAGGACGGCGACGTCGTCCACGTCGACGGCAAGGTCTCGCCGGCCTCCGACATCGAGACCATCCACACCGAGCTGATCCTCGCCGACCTGCAGACCCTCGAGAAGGCCGTGCCGCGCCTCGAGAAGGAGTCGCGGATCCAGAAGGAGAAGAAGGCGTCCTTCGACAACGCCGTGCTCGCCCAGAAGGTGCTCGAGGAGGGCAACACCCTGTATGCCGCGGGCGCGGCTGCGGGGGTCGACCTCGCCGAGGCGCGGGGGCTGGGCCTGCTGACCACGAAGCCCTTCATCTACGTCTTCAACCTCGACGAGGACCAGCTGGCCGACGCCGACCTGCACGCCTCTTTGCGTTCGCTGGTGGAGCCGGCAGACGCGGTGTTCCTCAACGCCAAGCTCGAGGTCGACCTCATGGAGATGGAGCCCGGGGAGGCCATGGAGATGCTGGAGTCCTTCGGTGCGACGGAGTCCGGGCTCACGCAGCTGGCTCGCACGGGGTTCCACACCCTCGGCCTGCAGACCTACCTCACCGCCGGCCCGAAGGAGTCCCGCGCGTGGACCATCGGCCAGGGCTGGACGGCTCCTCAGGCTGCTGGCGTCATCCACACCGACTTCCAGCGCGGATTCATCAAGGCCGAGATCGTCTCGTTCGAGGACCTGGACGCCACCGGTTCGATGGCCGCGGCGAAGGCTGCCGGCAAGGTCCGCATCGAGGGCAAGGACTACGTCATGTCAGACGGCGACGTGGTGGAGTTCCGCTTCAACGTGTAAAGCCGCAGGTCAGAGCCTGTTTAGGCGTCCTCTGCCCTCACAGTGCCCTCACCAGATCCGAGGACCTCGGCCACGAGGCGGGCTGACGCGTCGCGGACTCGGTCTTCAGCCGACGGCCACAAGTGGGCGTAGGTGGTGAGAGTGGTGGTCGACTTGGCGTGGCCCAGAGCCCGCTGGACCGCCACGACGTCGCAGCCGGAGGCGATCAGCCCGGACGCGTAGAAGTGCCGCAGGTCGTGGAGCCGGACGCCCTCGATCCCAGCCCTGAACAGAGTGGTCCGCCACCGGTAACCGACGGTGTTCTGGTGGGGCGGAACGCCCTCGACGCCCGCGAAGAGCCAGCCGTTGAAGAGACCCAGCTCGACGTGCTGGGCGAGCATCTGGGCGAGCGCGTCGGGGATGTGGACAGTGCGCTCGGAGTTGTACTTCGGGAGCCGGATGTCGAGCTCGCCGCCGGTGAGTCGCTGGACCTGTCGGCTGACCTGAACCTGGCGGCGCAGGAAGTCGACGTCTTCGACGCGCAGGGCTGCGGCCTCGCCAAGGCGCAGGCCGGCGAAGGCGCACAGCCCGACGAACGCCGTGAACCGTGGGTCGGAGGCGTCGAGAATGCGTCGAACGACCTCCGGGGCGGGGATCGTCATCGCCGCCTCGCGCTTGCGCAGGCGGGGGAGGCGGACCGAGAGGGTGGGGTCGACGGCGATCATCCCGTCGCGGACGGCAGCCCGGAAGACCGATCGCACGTTGACGAACCGGGTCTTGATCGTGCCCGGCGCCAAGGGTCGGGGTCGCTTCTGGGCGGGGATGGTCATCGACTTGACCCACGCCTCGATGTGGCTGGGGCGGACGCGGCGTAGGTCGACGTCAGCGAAGGTGGTGGACCGGGCGGCCAGTGAGATCGCCTGCCGGGTGCCGTCGGTCCAGACCTGGTCGCGTTCCCACGCCTCGAAGTAGCGGACGAAGGACACCTTCCCTGCCTCGGGGTCGACCCACCGTCCGCGATCCAGGGCATCGAGCTGCTGACGCCTCCACCGGACTGCGTCGGCCTGCCTGGGGAACGACCGCTCGTGCTGCCGACCCGTCTCGGGGTTTCGGTACCGGGCGCGCCAGGACTCACCGCGACGGCTGATCCCCTCAGGCATCGAGATTCCCATGGTGCTGCGCGATGGACGCCATGCCATTCCTCTCCGAGGTTCGCCACGTTAGCCGCGACCTCCGACGGCGGTCGAGGCCGACTGGTGGCCCGTTCCGGACATTCACGGTTATCGCCGGACCCGATAGCAGTTCCTCCAGGTGACCACCGACGACGACCCCTCGGCATTCGTCAGCGACAGGCCGAACCCACCAACATCGCGAGGAGATCGTCGTCATGAGCCAGAACGCCAAGGACCAGGAGCAGCTGGGGCTGTGGGACAGCGTTGGGTACCCCCAGAACGCAGATCGACGCACGTCACGGCCCGCACCTCCGCTGCCGGCCCGTCGGCCAGCAAAGCCGATGGCGTACCAGGAGCTGTGGGACATCGACGACCTGGCCAACTACCTCGGGGTGCCCAAGCAGACGATCTACTCGTGGCGGACGACGGGATACGGACCGAAGGGGATGCGGATCGGGAAGCACCTGCGGTGGCGTGCAGCGACCGTAATCACCTGGACGCTCGGACTGGAACAGCACCAGTGACGCGAGATGGGCGCGGAGTCCGCGCGTGCCCTCGCTGCGGTCGGGTGATCCCAGAGGCGTGGCCGCCTCGACCCGGACGACCCAAGCGGTGGTGTTCGCCGCAGTGCCGCCGGGCAGCGTCGGAGGAGCGACGCGCGGCGGACAGCGGAGCTATCGGCATCCGGTATATCGCCACCGTGGTCTCGATCGAGGACCACGTCCGGGCCGTCCTCAACTCTCCAGCCGCCTGCCGCCGAGTGCTGAGAGAATTGGGGGACCGTGCAGCTCGCGGCGACCTGGACGACGCGCGGTGGCGCAGCGTCTTGACCGACCTGGAGCACCTGCGTCAGCCCGCAGGTGGACCGCGGGATCGCTACCTGTGGCGCCGTTGACGGAATTTCGTCCGCCGGAACCTCGCCGACAATGCATGAGGTGTGTGGGACATGGCGGTGGTCGGTTATGGCTGGGGGTACGTCGGGAGAAGGGAAAGGGCGATCGGGTGTGGCCTGAGTGTGGGCTGTGACGGTTGTCCGCTGGGGGAGCGGTCCAGGGCTTTCGGGGGTGGCGGGCTTCCGTGATCAGAGGACAAGGTGATGCGTCAGACCCAGGACCGGCCGGTCAGCAAGCAGAGCGCTCGACAGTTGGCCCGTCGGGCGGCGCTGGACGCACAGTCCAAGATGAGCCAGCAGCGCGTGGAGCGGGACGCGGCTCAGTGCCGGTGGGGTCGAGGTCATGGTGGCGATGGGGGAGCGGGACGAGAGGCACAGCTGGCCCTGTTCGGCGTCGCGGCGACCGCTGAGGACGCCCGGCGACGCCTCACCCATCTCGAGGTCGAAGGCCGGTTGGACGCGGCTGACCGGGTCATCGCCGCCCCGTTACGTTGTCACCGCAGGTGCTCGCCCATGAGCCGATCCATGGCCGCTGGGCTGGGTGGCTGCGTCCTTGAGTCGAGTTCCACGTGCCAGTCGCGGTGTATCTGCAGCGAGAGGTCGTCTCGCCACACATAACTCCCGCACTTCGCGCATGTGAGCCCCCCTCCCGACCCGATCTCTACGAATCCGTCGCCCGATCCCTCGCTCATCTGCCCACTGTCCCACCTCCATGGAGGTCAGACCAAGGGATAAGGCAGTGTCACTCCGCAGCCAGGATGACGGCGCTTTGACGCATTCTGAGCCAATACACGTGCAAGCACTATTGGGTGAGCCGCCGCCGCCCACCAACGAGACCCATTGTTCTCGCCGTCCAAGGCGGTAGCAGCGTCGATGACATCAGCAAGGCCGTTAGGAGGCATCGTCGTCACCCCCTGGCGTTTGGCCGCGTCTCGGACCGCGACATGGGCGTTGTTGTCGACAAGGTTGATCGTCCGATTCATCCGACCTCCACCCGAAAGTCCGCGATCTGACTCACCGCGACCTTGTTTAGGAGTCCGATTCGGCGGAAGTCGGTCGGGTTGATGCGGCCGGCATGCACGAGCCCAAGCATGCGGCGCGAACACTCGCCAACGTTGTACTTCTTCAAAACCCGCACTGGAAGAGCCGCTTCCTGGGGCCGCCGCCTTGGCTTCCCACAAAGTTCCTCTCGAGCCGCCGCTGGATTGTCTGCCCTTGCACACCGCATGCTGACGGAATCCTCGAGTTCGTCGGCAAGCAAGAGGCCAAAGTGGTTGCTCGCGCGACGGTTTCAAAACGCTTGGGTCGACGCGAACCGAGGGGCTCACCACGAGCTCCTGACGGCTCACCGGCAACACCGGCCACGTGGGTGTGTATGCCCCGCCAGGGGAGGGAGTTTTCCCTTGAAGTCCGGGTCGGCGTGCCCGGATGGCGTAGTGTCAGCACAGCCTCACTTTGGGGCCCATGCCCTCTCGCCAGCGAGAGGAGATTGCTGGTCCAACAGTGGACACCAACTCACCCGGTATGACCGCCTCTGGCTCCCGGTCCGAGTCCGCCCCTGAGGTGCACAACGCCGCGATCGACGAGGTCGCCGCCCTGCAGGGTGGCTGCGCGCAGGTGCACCTAGCGAGCGGAAGCATGTGCACCTTGCGGAACGGCCATGACGGATCATGCGAGTTCACCCCCGCCAATCGGGCGGATGCCCTGCTGGCCGAGCACAAGGCCGCCGAAGGCTGGTGACCCCAGGCCTCGTCGCGGCAGGGGAGTCGGGGAGCGGACCTCGCTGGGCGGCACGGGATGTCGTTGGGTGTGCCCCTCGTGTGCCCGCCTGTCGAACACTCACCGGCTGAGCTCGTGGATCCGCATGGGCGGGACCTGCGAATAGGACATCGCGCGCTGAGCGCAACGACCAGGCCGAGCCAGAGGTCATTAGCCGTTAAGCGCAATGCCGCCTTGCGGCAAGGTCGGCAGGACAGTGCGGCAAGGTCGGCAGGACAGGCGCGCCCGCCCGGAAGTCGGCCCGGCATCCGCGGATTGGAGTCGTCGGCTGCGTCGAAGGCGACCACGCGGCATACCAGGTCAATGGCAACGTGGTCCTGCCGCTGGCGAGGATGGGAGGCGCTGGTTACTCCAATAGGTGCGCGAAGGCAACGATGTTGTCGACGTAGTGCCCGCTGGACTGGTCGAAGGCTCCGCCGCAGGTGATGAGGCGGAGCTCGGCGCGGCCTTTGGTGTCGCCGTACACGGTGGCGGTCGGGAAGTCGGCCTTGGCGTAGCGCGCGACACGGTCCACCACGAAGCGCGCTGTCGAGCCGTCCTTGCGGACCACGGAGACCGCTGCGCCCTTCTTGAGCGAACCCAGGCGGTAGAAGACCGCCGGGCCGGACTTGCTGTCGACGTGCGCACCAATGACAGCTGGACCGAACTCGCCCGGGGTGGGACCGCCGGCGTACCAACCGGCCTTGGCAAACTCGGTAGGGGCCTCGAGCTTGCCACTCTTGTCCAGCTTGAGGTCGACAATGCCCTTGGTGCGCACCCCAATGGATGGAATGACCAGGGACACGGGCGAGCTCGGCCCCATGATAGGCCCAAATTCCGAGGTGCTCGCAGGCGTGGACTGGGTCGCGCTGGAGGTCTGCGACGGTGTCGCGCTTGGCGACGGCGGTGACGAGGAGGACGGCGCGGACTGGGCGGCGTCGGGCTGAGGCGCTGCTTCGGTTCCAGTAAGGGACTTGGCCACCAGGGCACCACCCACCAGGAGAAGCGCGACGGTGACCGCCGCGGCAATGTTGCCGCGGCGGTCACCGAACTTCATGGGGTGGGACATCAGACGCGGTTACGTGCCTTGCGAGCAGTGAAGGCGCCGGTACCGGCGGCAGCGATGAGCAGGCCGCCACCGAGCAGGAGCATGCCCTCGTTGTTCGGGGTGGAGGTGCCACCGGCGCCGGTGTCCATGCCGCCGGCCGGGGCCGCGTTCAGGACGCCACAGATGGCCGGGTCGGTCGCCTCGGTGGGCAGGCTCGGGTCGAGGTCGCTCTTCGTCTCCCCGTCGTACTTGCCGTTGTCGTTGTGATCCACACCGTGGACGACGACCACTGCCTTGCCCTCGGTGATGGCCTGGGCCACATCGGAGGAGACGTTGATGCTGCCGCGCTCGTAGCTGATCTTGCCGCCGGGGGCGGTGTCGAAGCGGTCGACCGCCAGGCCGCTCTTGGGCGAGGTGTCGCCGGTCTTGGTCAGCGAGACGACGATCGGGCCGTATGCCGGGCCGCCGTCGGTCGTGTTGATGGTGCCGTCGCCCTTGGCGTCGTCACCGGCGACGGGGCACTCGTGACGGGCGTCGGCCCCGAAGTGGATGTGCGCCGCGTGCGGGCTGCCAGCCAGCAGGCCGGACGCGGCCATGGTCACGTCGATGCGGGTACCGCTCACGGTCACCATCGCGGTGCCGTTGGCCTTGACGCCGTTGAGCGCAACCGGGCGAAGGGTTGCCATCGTGTTCCCATCCGCGGCCTGCGCCATGCCGGCACCGAGGAAGGGGAGAAGGGCCGCCGAGCCGAGGGCGACGGTGGCGATCTTGGTGGTGGTGCGCATACGGGTGCTCCTTGTTCCTGTGGCCGTGTTTGGCCGTCAATCCTGAACAACGCTTGTGCAGGTACTTCGTCGTGGTCCGTGCGGCAGATGGGTCCGAGGCCGGACTAGTTCGCGGCAGGCGCATCCCCGGTAGGCGCGTGATTACCCCCGCTGCCGAGGTACGAGGGCCATGGCAGCCAGCGCCGCGGCAGCTGCCACGCCCTCGAACACCGCGCTCAAAGACTTCTCGAAGAACCACACGGGCTCGTACATGGCCGGAAGTGGGCCCAGGGCAGGGACGTTGACGTAGCGGTAGAGGACGACGGCCACAGCGGCACTCGAGCCGACCGCGAAGGCGGCGAGCAGGGCAGCGCGGTTACCTCGCCAGAGCACCCATGCCGCCACCACCAGAGCAACCGCGGCCTCGATGCGGAACAGGTTTCCCGCGCCGATGCCGCTCGGCGCGGACTGTTGGTAGCCGCCCGCGAGCCGGAGGTGAACGACCGCATCGACGGCGAGGGACACGGCGACAAGAACACGCAGTACGAGGGAGAGAAAGTGCCGCGCGGTGCGCGGGGCAGCTATCGCGGCGGTGGTCACTTGACGACCAGCGTGCTGTTCATGTTGGCGTGGAAGGTGCAGACGAACGGGTAGCTCCCTGGCTTACTCGGCGCGGTCAACGTCGCCGTCCCGTTGGGATCCACCTTGACGTCGAACCCGCCCGCCTTGGACGTGACCGTGTGCGCCTGTGAGTCACCGTTCTTGATCGTGATGCTGGCGCCGGGCGCCACCGACGCAGGGACCTTGTACGCGAAGTCCGTGATCCAGATGACGGCCTCCGTCGCGTCCGCGGCGGTTGAGGATGTCGGCTCCGCAGAGGTGGTGGTGGTGTTCGCCTCCGAGGGCATCGGCATCGACGACATGGCCGACGTCGACGACGAGCCGGTGTCCGATGAGCCACAGGCCGACAGGCCGAGCGTCAGCGCGGGAACGAGTACGAGGAGCGTGATCTTGCGGTTCATGTGTTGCCTCCCGAGTCAGGCAGCCGAGACGACGACCGCAACAGGGAGTTCGCTACCGGCTCCTAACCGGCTTGGTGGCTCGAGCCGATTGACTGCGCCAGGGCAGGAGGCGACGTTCATCGAGCCCGTTGCCGGAGCCGACGCAGGCCCAAGGGCAGACCCGCACCAAGGGCAGGTGAATGAGGGCCAATCCCTTGGGGCTGGGGTACCGAATGACACGGCGGGTGTAGTGCGCCCGCACTGAGGGGCATCTGCGATCAAAGAGGATCCGCCATGAAGAAGAAGATTTCGGTTTTCTCGCTGCACCCGTGGTTCTGCTGATGTCTGCCGGTGCCCCCGTCGCTGTCAGTGCGGGAAGCTTCGACGCCACGCTGAAGCCCATCCCCCACAGTGAGTCCGCCGACGGCGGATCTGATGTCCACGGGCAGGCGACACTGCGCCTGACAGGGCGGACACTCGATATCAATCTGACGGCTTCCGGGCTGCGTCGAGCAGGGGTGCTTAGCTGTCGTCGCTGAAGGTGCCTCCGTAGATGCTGGAGTTGCCGAAGGTCGGCGCGCACTGGTTGTTGGGTCCGGGGCGAAGGGCGGTGGAGTGGGTGGCCGGGAGCTCGGCCGCCTGTTCCTGGTCCTCCTTCTCGTCGCCAACCATGGGCGCAGCGGCGCCGCCGGTGACATCTTCGAAGAACGCCTGGCGGTAGGCGTTGATCGCCGCGCAGACGGTCCAACGCGGCTACTAGACGATTCCTCTAGGGCCGGTGTCTGGCCAGACTCGGTCCAGGTGATCGGCGGGTAGCTCTTCATGCGGCTGCCCACCGGCTGAACTGGTGTGGCTCACTATCGGTCTGCGGCCCGCCGTCACCGCGACGAGGCGTGGCTCAAGAAGGGACTGCCCTGCTCGTAGTAGCAATGCCCACCTCGCCGTCCACATCGGAACGAGCACAGGCTGGAGCAGCACATGGAGCACGTCATCATCGGGGTCGATCCCCACAAGCTGTCGGCCACCATCGAGGTCGTCGATCATCACGAGAAGCTCCTGGGCTCGGGACGGTTCACCACCGACCGGGCCGGGTACGCCGCGATGCGCACGTACGTCGCCGGGTGGCCTAACCGGGTGTGGGCGGTCGAGGGCAGCAACGGCGCTGGCAGGCCATTGGCGCAGCGACTCCTCGAAGACGGCGAGCAGGTCGTCGACGTCCCGGCCAAGCTTGCCGCCCGGGTCCGGCTGTTCGACACCGGCCACAACCGCAAGACCGACGCCCGTGACGCGCACTCGATCGCGGTCGTCGCGGTCCGCACCACGACGCTGCGGGTGCTGCAGCTCGACGGGGAGCTCGAGGCGCTGCGGATGCTCACCGACCGCCGTGAAGCACTGACCCGGCGCCGGGTCCAAACCGTCGATCGACTCCAAGCCTTGCTCGCCGAACTCCTTCCAGGCCAAGGCAAACGCGACATCACCACCGGCTAGGCCAAGGCAATGCTGGGCACCGTCCGCCCTCGCGACATCGCGGGCAAGACCCGCCGACGCATCGCCGCCGAGGAGCTGGCCGAGCTGGTCGCGGTCGAGGCCAAGATCAAGAAGGCCACCGCCGAGCTCAAGGCGATCGTGCTTGCCCGCGGCTCGCACCTGATGGACCTGCACGGCGTCGGACCCGTCGTCGCGGCCCGGGTCCTGGCCGATGTCGGCGACGTCACCCGGTTCGCCGACCGCAACCGGTTCGCGTCCTGGACCGGCACTGCACCACTGGATGCGTCCTCCGGTGAGCAGAACCGCCACCGGCTCTCGCGGGCCGGGAACCGGCGCATGAATCACATGATCCACATCGCCGCGATCAGCCAGATCCGCCTGGACACCGACGGCCGGGCCTACTACCGACGCAAGCGAGCCGAGGGCAAGAAGCCCCTCGAAGCGATCAGGTGCCTGAAGCGAAGGATCTCCGACGCCATTTATCGACAGCTCCTCGACGATGCCCACGGGGCGGCCGGCACGGGCCCGGGAGGGCACAGCGGGGCGACTCTAGAATCCAGCGCGGTCGACCTGCCCCCGCACATCGACACTTCGGATCAGCCACTTCCCGGACCCGCACAACCCACGCTACGCCCGCCCTCAACGACCCGGAAGACCCACCGCGAAACGACCCTGACAGCGACCGGTTGACAACAGAAGGGAGCCGAAATGACGCAACGCAGGAGTTTCAGGTACGGCTGGCGCCCCGGTCAGTGCGTGGCTCCGCAGCGATCACGCCAGGCTGAGCTCTCCCTCCCGCGGCCCTCCGCTCCGCACCTCCCGCTCCTTGCGCTCAGACCACGGCGACGGGGAGACCGCACCTCGTCGGCAACCGCCTCGCGATGAGTCATGGACGGGCGGGGCGGCCAGTGCAACTGCTGGAGCTGCACCGGCCGCCTCGACCCGGTCAGGGGCGGATGGGCGTCACCTTGATGTCGACCGCCTTGGCCGTCCCGCCCACCGCGTATGCGGCGATACCCGTCGCCGAGGCCGGCGGGTAGATGAGGTCGGTGACAGAGACCTGACCGCCCTCGGCCAGCACCTCGACCGAGCTGCGGTCGAGGTATGCCGTGAAGGTCACCTCACCGTCGCGCACCGTCACGGGCGCCTCCTCGACGCTGGGGAAGAGGGGGTTGAAGCCGACGTTGCCGCTGCGCGTCCGGTCGACGACCAGCGTGCCGTCGCGACGGACACCGATCCTGGTGCCCACGGCGCCGTCGGCGCTGCGCCGCAGCACGACGCCGGCCTCGGACGCCGAGCCCAGGGCGACCCGGACCTCGACCCGTGCCACGGTCGCGGCAAGCCCGGTCGGCGTCACACCGGCCGGGACCGAACGCTCCTTGGCCTGCTGCTTGTCACGGTTCACGGTCACCGCATCGACTCCGGGGACCGGCGTCTGGCGAAGGCGCGGTCCCGCCTCGGTGGAGACGAGGGACAGCCTGCGGGGCATCGTCATCTGGCCGCGCCACGGGTCGGTGGGCACGTCACCGGCGTACTGCCAGTTGTTCATCCAGCTGATGGTGGTGCGCTGGTTGTCGGCCAGCCCGTTGAAGGTCACGCCGGCGTAGTTGTCGCGTCCGAAGTCGACCCAGCTGGCACGGTCGGTCCCGCTCTTGGCCGGTGCCGACGCGAGCATGAACTGGTCGGCGAGGATGTGGCCCCACCCACCGGAGCTGTGGTCGACGACGGTGATCTGCGCGGTCCTGCCCTGCAGGTCGCTGAGGTCCCACGAGGCCCAGTCGAGGGCTTCGCTGTCGGACCCGGTGCTGGACCGCACGACCTCCCCGCCGACGACGAGGTTGACGGTCGTCTGGGTGTCGCGCGGGCCGGCTGGCGTGTCGGAGACCCGGATGTCGTCCACCATGAGGTGTCCCCAGTCGCCGCCGCTGTGGTCGTCCCGGACGACGATCCGGGCTTGCTGGCCCACCAGTGCCGTGGCGTCGATGTGGCGCCAGTCCATCTCACCGGAGCTGTTTCCGGTCACCGACCCGACGACCTCTCCGCCCGAGACGAGCTCGACGACGGTCGGGCCACTTGTCCCGACCGGGTGCGTGCCGCCTGCGATGAGGAGGTTGACGTAACCCTTGGTCACGGTGAACTCGGGCGACACGAAGGTGCCCACGGCGAGGTCACACTTGTCGGGCACGACGCAGGTGTCGAGCACCTTGTCACCCTGGTGGTAGGGCAGGCTCGAGCTGGTCGCCCCGTAGCCGACGAAGTCCCCTGTGGCGCTCCACCCGGCGGGCAGGTGCGTCGCGGGGTCGAGGCTCTCGAAGGTGGTGAAGACCTCGCCGCCAGGGTCGCCCTGGGTCGCGCCGGCGACTGCCTCGTGGTGGCCACCGCCGATGAGGAAGTTGAGGTACCTCTGGTTGATCGTGAACTGCGGGGAGGTCAGCTCGCCCTGGGCGCCGTCGAAGTCGATGAAGCTGTTGGCGAGGTGCTCGCCCACGTAGCCGGTGACGGGCTGCTGGCCGGGCAGCGAACCGGATGCGGGCTCAGACCCGAAGGCGGTCCCGGTCGGGGTCCACCCGGCATACCCGTTTTCGAATCCCTGTAGGAGCGTGCCGGTGGGAGGCTCGTAGCTCGCGGGCCCGTCCGGCGTGAACGTCGTACCGTCGAAGTCACCGACGAAATACTGGGTGCCCGAGCCGCCGGCGATCCCACCCGGGTTGAGGCTGACGATCATGACCCACCTGACGTTCCCCGGGTCGCCGTCGACCGCTAGCGGGAAGAGGTCCGGGCACTCCCAGAGGCCGCCGATGGCGTCGCGGGGGCCGAACTCGGAGAGCCGGGTCCACTGCTTGAGGTCGGCGGAGCGCCAGATCAGGACCTTGTGCTCGTTGGCGATCACCGACACCATCCGCCACTCCTTGGCGGCCTCGTACCAGAAGACCTTGGGGTCGCGGAACTCGCGCGAGCCGATGTCGATGACCGGGTTGCCCGAGTACTTGGTCCACGTCTGACCGTCGTCGGTCGAGTACGCCAATGACTGTGCCTGAATGCCCTCGCGGCCGCTGGCGGCCGTATAGGCGCTGGTGTACATCGCCACGAGAGCGGGGTTCTTCACGGTCCCGAAGCCGGAACTGTTGGTCTTGTCGATGACGACCGAGCCGGAGAACACTCCCTCGTTGGCGTCGAACGGGATGGCGACCGGTTGCTCCTTCCAGTGGACGAGGTCGGTGCTAGTCGCGTGCCCCCAGGACATGTTGCCCCAGACATTGCCGAGCGGGTTGTGCTGGAAGAAGAGGTGGTAGACGCCCTTGTAGAAGACGAGCCCATTGGGATCGTTCATCCAGTTCTTCGCGGGGCTGAAGTGGTACGCGGGGCGGTGCTGCGGCGTGTCCGCCGCCGCGGGTGCCACGCCGAGTGCGGCGAGGAACGCGACGACGAGCAGGACGACGGCGAGCGGCCGGCGCATAGGTGAACGAGTGCTGACAGCCATGACGAACCTCCGGTCTGACAACGTTGTCAGTAGCGAGTTGGAAGGGTGGTTTCGGTGGTGTTGGTCGGTGCGACCGCGGCCGCGGGCACCCCGACTGTTTTTGGCGACCGCGGCCGCGAGCACGACCAGGAGAGAACGAAACACTCTGCAATCCTTTTCAACGTTTGTCACGACCGGCGGAGGCAGGTCACCACGTGGCGGATGGTCTCCCCCTCCGGGGCCGGTCAGGCCGAGTCAGATACACCGCATTTCGGGCCAAACATGACGGCTCGATGCCGGGCTTCGTTGGGAACTCAACTGAGGTGCCACCAGGCGACCCGGCCCGGATCGCCAGTGTGCGGCTGGAGTCCAGTCTCGGATGCCGGAAGGGGCAATCCGACCAAGCCGCCGTCGGCGACGACCTCGAGGACCTGGGCGTCGGCGATGATCCGCAGGCACTCGCTGTGGTGGCTGACCGTGACCGACGCGGCGTCGCGAACGGCGACCGTAACGGTCCACCCCTCGACGTGGACCGATGCCTGCACCTCGCCTTCGGGAGTGACCAGTTGCAGCCTGTCCTCCTGGCGGGGCCGCCATTCCACGTCGATGGCTCGGCCGACGTGGCCGGCGTCAGGGGGGAGGCGCGCCGCCGCGACCGCAGGGTGAGGCTCCAGACGGACGTCGTCGCCGTCTGCGGTGACGACGTACGGCAGGCTCAAGGCACCGGCCCACCGACCGGGGTCGGTGATGCCTCGTATCCAGAAGATCAGGCAGGACCGTCCCTCGACGTCGGTGAACGCCGAGGCGGCGAAGTGGCCAGCGCCGGCTGAGAGCAAGCGCCAGTGACGCACGACAAACCGGCCGTCGGCGTAGGTCCCCGTCGCCGCTGCCACATCGTGCGGCTTGTGGTCGTCCCAGATCGACACCACGAGAATGTCGGGCGCATCACCGTCGCCGCTGATTACTTGCGGGCACTCCCAGGCAGCGCCCGTCCAGGGGTGCTGCGAACGGGTGCTTCGCGAAGCCAGGATCCCGACGGGCGTCCAGCTCGCGAGGTCCGAGGACGAGAACACCTCCGCACACGCGGTGCCGTCGGACCGGCCGCTGCCAACAACCATGGTCCAGTGGTCGCCGTCGCGGAACACTGTCGGGTCCCGAAACACGCGCGTCGCCGTGTCCACAGCCTCAACCACGACCGGACCCTTGACCCACTGATCGCCGGCCTGTGACAACCGCGCGGAGCGGATCCTTCCGAGGTCCACGTCCTCGCCGCCGGCCGAGGTGTAGAAGAGCACCGGCCGGCCGTCGTCACCGATCACCGCACTGCCTGACCAGATGCCCTCGTCGCCCTCGCCGGGTGCAAGGACTGGGGCCGCTGGGCGCCAGTGGACGAGATCCTTACTGGTGGCATGGCCCCAGGAGATCCCGGTCTGCCACTCCACCGCGTCCGGCACGTGCTGGAAGTACAGGTGGTAGACACCGTCGAGCCAGTAGACCCCGTGGGGGTCGTTCATCCACCCCTCCGGTGGGGTGAAGTGGACGATCGGCCGGGTTTCGGTCGCCCGGGGCGCTGTCGAGGTCATCCCTTCACGCCGCTCGCGGCAATGCTGCCGATGAAGTTTCGCTGGAAGGCCAAGAAGAGCGCGAGGACGGGGATCGTGATCATGCTGGAGTAGGCCATCATCGGGCCCCACTCGACGTTTAGCTGGAAGAAGTAGCTGACACCGAGCATGACGGGCCGCAATTCCTCGGTCTGCACCACCATGAGGGGCCACAGGTAGGAGTTCCAGGCGGGGAGGAACGTCAGGATCGAGACCGAGGCGATAGCGGGTCCGGAGAGCGGCATGATGATGCTGCGGTAGATGCGGAACCATCCGGCCCCGTCAACGATGGCTGCCTCGTCGAGCTCCTTGGGGATGCTCTGGAAGTAGGAGTAGAAGAGGTAGATCGAGAACGCGTTGGCAACGAATGGCAGGATCTGCACTCGGTAGGTATCCAGCCAGCCCTCGGTCCACAGCAGGGTGAAGCCGTCGTGCGTGAGCCAGGGCAGGTGGTTGACCCACCAGAGCAGCGGCAGCGCGAAGGTCTCGAACGGCACGACCAGGGTTGCAAGCACCAGGGCGAGCACGATCTTGCGGCCCTTCCACTGCAGCCGGGACAAGCCGAAGGCAGCCAGGCTGTTGATGAACAACCCGAGGGCAACGGTCACTCCCGAGACCACGATCGAGTTCAGCAGGAACCGCAACGCCGGGACGGTGTCCAGGGTCGTGCGGTAGTTGTCGAGAGACAGGTGTCCGACGGGGAGGAACGCCTTGAGGGAGCCGAGATCGCCGAAGATCTGCTCGTCCGGCTTCAGCGAGGACACCAGCATGAAGACGATCGGGAATGCGAAGAACAGTCCGAGAACGAGGCGAGCGATGTTCAGGCCGACCGTGCCTCGGGTGATCTTGCGGCGCGGCTTCGAGGCTCGGCGGGAGGCGGCCTTGTGTGTGAGCGTGGTCATCAGGCGTCCTTGTCTCGGGTGAGGAACTGCTGGATGAGCGAGACGGTCAACACCAGTGCGAAGAAGACCAGGGAGATCGCGGATGCGTAGCCGGTGGCCTGCTGCGTGTAGCCGGCACGAACAGCTTGGTAGACGACGGTCGAGGTCGAGTCGAGCGGGCCACCGCTGGTCATGACCTGGACCTGCGCGAAGAGGCTGAGCGCAGCAATGGTGATGGTGACGAGAATGAACGTGCGGGTGTTCTTGAGGCCCGGCCACGTGACGAAGCGGAACTGGTCCCACCGGCCGGCACCGTCGAGCGAGGCCGCTTCGTACAGGTCCATGGGGATGGTCTGCAGGCCGGCAAGCCAGATCACCATGTGGAATCCGACGGCCTGCCAGATCGACATCAGGATGACCGCCGGCATGGCGGTCGAGGTGTTGCTCAACCAGTCGGTGCCCTGCACCGTGTTGAACGTCACCAGCTGCAGCATGCTGTTGATGAGACCGTCGCTCGCGTACATGAAGCGCCACAGGATCGACACGACGACGATCGATGTCACCACAGGCACGAAGTACAGGGTGCGGAAGAAGTTCTTTGCCCGTCCCTGACCGTTCACCAGGATCGCGAGCAGCAGTGCCAAGGCGGACTGCAGCGGCACGACGACCACCGCGAAGTAGGCCGTGTTGCGCAGCGACTTCCAGAACAGGGGATCGGAGAACAGTCGTTGGAAGTTGTCCAGCCCCGTGATCCTGGTGGGCTCACCGGAGATGAGCCGAGCGTTCGTGAAGGCCAGCAGGAAGCAGAGGATCAGCGGCACGAAGAAGAACACGAGCAGCATGACGATGGCCGGAGCAGTGAAGCTGAATCCGACCCAGGAGCGCGTGTGCGCCTTGGACGGCGGTCGGGTCCTACTGCGTGAAGTGGTGGTGCGCGGGGCGACTGTGGTGGTCATCAGGACTCCATATTGAGGGGCTCGATGGGGGCGGGCGGCTGTCATTGCCGCCCGCCCCAGCGAGCTCAGTTGCCGTAGTAGTCGTTCGCCTTAAGGTCGGCGTCGATGTCGGCGGCCGCCTTGTCGAGGATGGCGTTGGCGTCACCACCGGCGATGATGTCCTGGGCCGCCTTGGCGAAGGTCGTGGTCAGGAACGGGTAGCCCGGCGTCGGGGGACGAAGCTCGGCGAAGGCCGCAGACTCGTCGAGGAAGAAGCGCTTCGGGCCTCCCTCCTGCCACCCCGGCGACAGCTGGGCCGCCTCGTCCGTTGCCGGGACGTTGCCGGAGTCGGTCACGATCTTCGAGAGGTACTTCGGCTGGAGCGAGTAGGCGAGGTAGTCCATTGCAGCGGCCTTGTTCGCGCAGTTGGAGCTCACGCCCCACTGCCAGGAACCGCCGCCGATCTTGGGACCCTTGCCGAAGTCCGGGGGCGGCAGCGCGACGCCGTCCTTGACCTTGTCGAGACCCGTGGCGTTCCAGATACCTGTCCAGACCATCGCCGACTTGCCATTGGAGAAGTCGGCGAACGCGTCGACCCCGGACTTGGCAGGGGTGTAGCCCTGGTCCACCAGACCGCGGAACCACGCGGCCCACTTCTTGGCCGCGTCGCCGTTGATCGCGCCCTGCGCGGTCTTGTAGCCGGAGCGGTCGACGAGGTCGCCGCCGAAGCTCTGCAGGAAGGGCGAGTAGCCGTAGGTCCACCACTCGGTGCCCGAGTCGCCGGTGCCGAGGTCGAACGTGGTCTTGTACTTCGCGCTCGCCTTGACCTTCTTCAGCGCGTCATCGAACTCGGCGGCGGTCCACGGCTGCTTCACGGTGGGGATGCGCACGCCAGCCTGAACCAGGGCGTCCTTGTGGGCGAAAATCGCCAGTGCCGCCTCGAAGTAGCCGATCGAGTAGAGCTTGTCCTTGTAGATGCCCTTGGTGCTGTCGAGGTTCTTGGCGACCAGGTCTGCTGGCAGGTCGAGCGGGGCCAGGAAGCCGGCCTTCGCCCAAGCGGGGACGTTCGGCGCGTCGATGTCGAGGATGCAGGGGAGCTTCTTCGACGTGGCGGCCGCCGTGACTGCGCCGTTGTACGCCTCTTGCGGGAACGACTTCAGGTCGACCTTGTACTTCTTCTGGCTCGAGTTGTAGTCCGAGATGGCCGTCTTGAGGAGCGCGATCTCCTTGGGGGCGCCACCCGCGTGGGTCCACAGGGTCAGGGTGCCCCCGTCTCCGCCGCTGGCGTTGGTGGTGGCCTTCGCACAGCCCGTCATCATCAGAGCAGTGGTTGCCAAGAGCGCGCCAGCACTCACAACCCTGCGTCGCATGTCTCGATTCACTGTGGTTCTCCTTGGGGTTGAGGTACTGTCGAGAAGATTGAAGAAACGTTTCCGCAATAGTGATACAACGTTTCTTCGCTGTCAATACCCAACCGGAGCCCAGTTTCCGGACGATGCTGAAGGAGAATCTGTGCCGCCCTCTCGTCCCACGTTGAAGGACGTTGCCTTGCGTGCCGGCGTCTCGATCACGACGGTTTCGGTCGTGCTCAATGGGAAGCGACAGGGTGTCCGAGTTCCTGAAGCGACCCGAGAGCGCGTGCAGAAGGCGGCCAACGAGCTCGGCTACCGGCCCAACGAGATGGCCCGGGGGCTGCGACGTCGAAGCAGCCAGGCGATCGGTTTTCTGTCCGATGAGGTGACCACCACCCCGTTCGCTGTGGCGATGTTGGCGGCCGCGCAGACCGAGGCTGCGCGCAACGGATTTCTGCTCATCACGGTGAACATCGGTCGCTCACCCAACGACGCTGACATGGAACGCGCGCTCGACTCCTTGGTGCAGCATCAGGTGTCCTCACTGGTGGTCGCGCACATGTTCCACCAGGAGGTCGAACCCCTCCCGGGACTTCCCGAGACGACGATCTTCCTCAACTGCCGCGCCACGAGCGGATTGTTTCGCTCGATCATTCCCTCCGAGACGGCTGCGGCATACGACGCGACACGGGAGCTTCTCGCGCACGGACACACCCGCATCGCCTACCTGGGGGACAACACCGGTCTTGTTGCCTCGAGCCTTCGCCTAGCCGGGTACCGGCAAGCCCTCGCAGAGGCCGGAATCCGCCCCGACCCGCGCCTACGCCTTGGTGTCTTGCCGAGGGTTAGCGGCGGCGTGATTGGAGGCGAACTGCTCGACCTCCCTGACGATGTGCGTCCCACCGGGGTGTTCTGCTTCAACGACCAGGTCGCGATGGGCTTCTACCGCGCCGCGCGACAGCGAGGGCTCTCGGTCCCCCGCGACCTCTCAGTGATCGGCTTCGACGACCAAGAGTTCATCGCCTCAGAACTCGACCCACCCCTGACGACGATGCGGCTGCCTCATGCCGAGATGGGAAAGCTGGCAATCCAAGCACTGCTCGGGCATGACACCTCGTCCGCCTCCTGGCAGCCCAATGGCAACGGTGAGGTCGCCCGCTTGGAGTGCCCTCTCGTGCGCCGCGCCTCGGTGACCGCTGTCAGACCTGTCCGACTCCAGGCGTGACTAGCGGGGCCCTGCGTCACTCTGGGCGGTATGCAGCACCTCCGGCGCGGCCGCCGTCTCAAGTGAGTCGGGCCGGGCTGTGGCTCCCTTGGAGAGGTCGCGGCGGGAGGACGCTCTGCCCTCAATCTGCCCTCACCAGCACCGGAATCAACCGGGATCGTCCACAGTGGACTCGAGGCCGATGGTCACTGTTTGCGCAGGTCAGAGCCCATGTACGCCGAACGACCGCAATGCTTCGAAGAGCGCGTCAACGTTCCGCTTCAACGTCTAGACCCGCAGGTCACCATGGCGAGCAGGGTTGGGATGTAGGGCCACGGCTTCTTACCGGATCCATTCACAGCCTTTCACGCTACTCCCGGCTGACCATTGCGGCGCGTCCGGTGGGGGGAGCGCACTCGCTGTGGGTAGAGGTACCCCACGCCGGAGGGGATGGGGGAGGCGTGGGTGCCTGGCTGTCCCGTCACCTCGCACTAGGACCGCTGTCGGACGACCGCTCGGCTCGCCGTGAGTAGCATCGGGGCCATCGCGGCCCTCCGGGTCTGTCCCCCCTCACCCAGGCCGCGATAGCCGCCCCGCCTGCACCCCTGCAAGGCGGGGCGGTGCCAACGCTCTGGGCGGTATCCATCGGCGCCCGCCGCAGGTAGCATTCCGTCTTGGCGCCTGCCCGGACCCGCATCGCCGAACTCTGATGGCGAACGTCCGGGTCCAGCAGCGAGGTCCGGGGAGACCAAGCCATCCGGGCGACGTCTGACACCACAGGGGAGTCTGGCGACGTTGACCGAGCGATGCCCCCACTCTCTCTGGGAGTGGGGGCATCGCTGTCTTGATGTCGAGAGACTGTCAGGCCGATCGGTGCTCCTCAAGGCACGCTGGCTTGCCGCCTCTCGGTCCACGACCGTTGAACTCCCGCAACTCGTTCGGGGCACTCCTCACCACTGAGCCACCGACCCGACTCCGCAGTCTCCGCAACGTGGAGACCCGCGCCTGTGCGGAGGTCTGGGGTTCAGCCGATCCCGTTGGCTGGCGCGAGCGCAGTCACAGCAAAATACGCCAAACGAGCGATGACAAGGTTCACCCGGGCATCGACAGTCGAAGCGTGGGCAAACGCAGTTCACGCCCGGGCAACCGCACGGCATGGGCTCGGGTGGCGGGGCCGGTCGCCGTGGCGGGGCCGGTAGCCTGCTCGCGCGGAGTGCCTGGCAGGACCCCGGCCGATGGGGGGCCTGTGTGAGCGGTGAGCGGCGGGTCCCCGAGGCCGAGGGTCTCACACCCTCGGGATCGTTCGGGGTCATGGAGGGCGGAAACCCGAAGGTCACCGCCCATGTCACCGTCTCCCCGTCGGGGTTCGCGTCCGACGGAGCTGCTCTCTTCGACGAGATGCATGCAGTTCTCACCGAGAAGAGAGCCGAGCCGCACTTCCTGTACGACCCCGTCACGGACCGGCTGGGCCAGTACTTCCCGCTTGACCGGTCGGCGCGGGCGCTGGGCAACGAGCTCAACCCCGACCTGACCGTCAAGCGTCGCACCAACGGGTCCGGGCTCGTGAACATCCAGATCGAGTTCGTTGCCTGGCCGGGTCCGATCACCGACCGTCATGGCGTCACGACGCAACACGCGGTCTTCACCGACGACTGGAGGCCCGGTCCCAACTACCGCGCCATGATGCGCGCGATCCACTCCTGGGGAGTTCCGGACCAGTGGAATGGCCGACTCTCCACGACGCAGTTCGATCCGGTCCCACGGACCTGGGACAACTACAGCAGGGCCGGGTGGTTCGGGCACTGCCAGGTGCCCGGCAACGACCACTGGGATCCGGGCGACATTGACCAACCCGCGATCTTCGCGGCAGCAGACGCCATGTTTTTCGCAGCACAGGAGGATGACGTGAAACCCGAAGAGCTGATGGACTTCGACACGGTCCCGTCGCCGATGTTCCCCGACAACCCGACCGTCAGCGTGCGCTCCGCGCTCAAGTTCGCCATGCAGTGGTCCCTCGCGGGCCGTAACGCGGCGCAGGCGGCTGCCCGCGACTCGGCGTCCGGACTGGAGATCATCAAGGCCCTTGCCGCGGCCCAGAGCAACCAGCTCACCGCGGCCGAGATCGAGGCCGCGGCCGAACGCGGAGCCCGCAAGGCTGTGGGGGAAGGCAATGGCCCTCTCTGAGGCCCTGAGCAAGGAGTACGACGAGCTGTTCGCGTCGTGCACGGTGCGCGCTGAGCGGGTGGCCACGATCGACGCGGTCGCCGATCGGGCAGTGGCGAACCAAGGCCGCTACGAGGCCGTTGCCAGCACGCTCGGCACCCCTTGGTATGTCGTCGCCACCATCCACAGCCTCGAGGGGAGCCAGAGCTTCAAGGGTCACCTCCACAACGGCGATCCGCTGACCGCTCGGACGGTCCAGTTTCCACCGGGCCGGCCGAGTCAGGGTCAGCCTCCGTTCACCTGGGAAGAGAGCGCCGAGGATGCCCTCCGGGGACACAGGTTCCACGAGGTCGGGACGTGGACGATTCCCGTGTTGCTGTTCAAGCTCGAGGAGTACAACGGCTTCGGCTACCGCGACTTTCATCCGGAGGTCCTGTCGCCGTACCTCTGGAGCTTCACCAACCACTACACCCGCGGCAAGTTCGTGGCGGACAACCAGTTCAGCTCCACGGCGGTCTCCCAGCAGTGCGGTGGCGTCGCGCTGATCAAGCGGATGCTCGACCGACAGCTGATCCCCGCCGCGGACGCGGCCGGCGTCCTGGCAGTAGAGGTCGACACGACACCAGAGGAGCTGATGGACTTCGACACGATCCCCTCGCCGATGTTCGCCGACAACCCGACCGTCAGCGTGCGCGCCGCGCTCAAGTTCGCCATGCAGTGGTCCCTCGCGGGCCGCAACGCGGCGCAGGCCGCTGCCCGCGACTCGGCGTCTGGACTCGAGGTCATCAAGACCCTTGCCGCGGCCGAGAGCAACCAGCTCACCGAGGCCGAGATCGAGGCAGCAGTCGAACGCGGAGCCCGCAAAGCGGTGGAAGCCGGGGACCTACCCGGCTGAACCTGCAGGTCAGGCGCGCATGAATCGTCGGTGCGTCGTCGGTGTGGCAGCCGGCTTCTCGCGGGGTGCGGCAGTAGACCAAGCGGGTGAGCACCCAGATCCACCGCAAACAGCACCCCGGCGAGGTCCGCCTTCCGGCAGCTCTGGCCGTCCTCGTGGCCATCAGCCTGTATGCCGCGCTGCCCGAGGGGCTGCTGCTCGGCCCGCGCCTTGCCGTGCCCCTGCTCGAGGCGGCCCTGTTCATCCCGCTCGTGGCCGCCAACCCGCGCCGGATGACCCGGGACAACCGATGGCTGCGCAGGGTCTCGATCGCGCTGGTGCTGCTCATCGCAGCGACCAACGCCGGGTCGCTGGTCCTGCTCGTGCGGGCCCTGGTGAGTGGAGCCGCCGAGGACGGACCCGGCCTGCTGCTCGCCGCTGGTCAGGTGTGGCTGACCAACGTCCTGGTGTTCGCGCTCGCGTACTGGGAGCTGGACCGAGGCGGCCCGGTCAAGCGCACGCAGACCGCAAGGCCGGGCCTGCCTGTGGCCGACTTCCGGTTCCCGCAGGACGAGGACCACGACGCGATCTACGAGGTGGCCGCCCGGTCGGCAGCCAAGTCGGGGTGGGTGCCCGGGTTCGTCGACTACCTGTACGTCTCGGTGACGAACTCGTCCGCCTTCAGCCCGACCGACACCATGCCGCTGTCCCCGCGCGCCAAGATGCTGATGGCGCTCGAATCGGTCTCGGCACTCATGCTCTCGGTCCTCGTCATCGCTCGTGGGGTCAGCCTGCTCAAGTAGCCGATCGACTTCGCTCTGACCTGGCCAGGTCGGGATCGTCTGTTTGGGCAGGATTGTCCGGTTCGATGAACACGGGCATCGGATCGGCCTAGCCTTTCCGCGTTGTGACCTCGCCAACCGAAAGTGCCTGTCCCACCTCATGATCCGCCGTCCCGACCTCCACTGGCCCGCCTCTGCCGGCGCGCTGTTGGCGGTCCTGGTCGTCGCGGCGTGCGGCCCGGCAGTCGCCGACTCCCTGGGTTCCGACGCGTCCGCGACGACGTCGAGCACCACGAGCTCCCCCAGCACGTCGAGCGCGCCCGCGACGACCACCGGCACGACCAGCTCCACGAGTATCCCTGCCAAGGCGACACCCACGCCCGCCAAGACCGTCCGGCCCGGCTCCGCGGTCACCACCTTGGCCACGCTGGTCATCAAGGGCCGTGCGCCCAAGACCGGCTACGACCGCTCCCTCTTCGGCCAGGCGTGGGCCGATGTCGACCGCAACGGCTGCGACACCCGCTACGACATCCTGCGCCGTGACCTCACCCGCTTCACCCTCAAGGCCGGCACCCACGGCTGCCTCGTTCTCAAGGGCACGCTCCACGACCCCTACACAGGTTCCACGATCACCTTCGTCCGCGGCCAGAGCACCTCGAACGCCGTCCAGATCGACCACGTCGTCGCCCTGTCCGACGCGTGGCAGAAGGGCGCCCAACAGTGGTCACAGACCCGCCGCACTGCCTTCGCCAACGACCCGCTCAACCTGCTCGCGGTCGACGGCCCGACGAACCTGCACAAGGGTGACGGCGACGCCGCCACCTGGCTGCCGCCGCACAAGGCGTTCCGCTGTGCCTACGTGGCGCGCCAGATCGCGGTGAAGCACCGCTACGGACTGTCGGTGACTACAGCAGAGCGGGACGCGATGGTGCGGGTGCTCACGGCCTGCCCGACTCAGGCACTGCCCACGGCGGCCGCCATCCCGCTCGGCGGTGGCCGCGAGCAAGCCGCTCCGACACCCAGCCAGACCACCACGCCCAAGCCGTCCACCTCCGCTGGCACCGACCCCCGGTTCGGCACCTGCCGCGAGGCCAACGCGGCCGGCTACGGCCCGTACCGGAGCGGCATCGACCCTGAGTACGACTGGTACCAGGACAGGGACCACGACGGGATCGCCTGCGAGCGGTGACGTAGGCCCAGACGCCACTGCGGCGCAGGGACTCTGGCAGATTGGGTGCATGACCGTCTCGGTGCCCGCGGGGTGTCGCGTGTGGGTCCTGCTCGAGGGCGCCAGCGACGTGGCGGCCGTGCGTGTCGTGGCCGAGCGCACGGGGCTCGGTCTCACCGACCAGGGCATCCACCTGGTCGACATGCACGGGGCCACCAACATCCGTCGCCACCTGCTCGCCGCGACCGAGGCCGTCGACAGCCCGCGCGTACTCGGCATGTGCGACCTTCCCGAGGCGCGCTTCTTCGTCCGGGCCCTGCGCCGTGTCGGCTGCGCTGTCGCAGCGGTGGACGAGCTGCCGTGGTGGGGTTTCCAGGTCTGCGACCGCGACCTCGAGGACGAGCTGATGAGAGAGCTTGGCGAGCAGGGACTCCGCACCGTGCTGGACGACCTCGGACTGACTCAGCGGTTCGCCATGCTCACCCAGCAGCCCGCCTGGGTGTCCGAGAGCTTCCACGAGCAGGTGCACCGGTTCGCCGGCGCGGCCTCCGGCCGCAAGGAGCTGATGGCGGCCGCGATGGCCGCAGCGCTCGACCAGGGTGCGTTGCCCCGCCCCCTTGCCGGACTGGTCGAGGCGATGGACAGCCCCGGGCCGATGTTCGAGCAGCTCCGCGGCGCGCCTCCGGACCGGTTCGGGGACCGTCTCGGCGACTGAATCGGCAACTGGATCGGCGACGTACACCGAGACCCACACTGGGACCCACGCGGCGGCTGACCCAGGTGTGGTTCCGGCCCGCCACGAGCCCGGGTGACGTCCACAGCAACCCCACAGCGGCGGCATACCCGGGCCAGAGCCCGACCACCGAGGGTGGAGCCATGACCACCGCAGCAGCCACCCTCCGCCCCGTGTCCCTCACGTCAGCCGCCCTGCGTCCGGTGTCGTTCCGTCAGCGCAGCAATCGCCTCGCCGCCACGGCCCTCGTCCTCGCCGGCCTGTCCATCCCGCTCACCGGGGCACCTGAGCACCCCTGGGGGCGCTCAGGTTGCGCTAGAGGGAGGAGTCAGCCGGCGTGGCCCACTCCGAACCCGGCCAGCCAGTTCTGCACGACCGGGATGTCGATCCGCTGGAGGCCACCGAGGTACCGGCAGTTGTTCGTGTAGCCGTAGCTCGTCACCGTCACCTGGTACCCACCGTTGAACGACGGGCCTCCGGAGTCACCGAAGCAGGTGCCACCGCCACCGCGCGGGTCGTTCTCGTTGCCGTTGACCTGCAGGACCTGCGGCGTGAGCTTCTGGCCCACCTCGTCGGTGACCCGACGAACGATCGGGTAGGACTGCGGGGTCGGCTTCTGCGGGCCGGACGCCGCCTGACGGACCTCGGTGCCGTAGCCGACCGCCGTGAACAGCGTCTTGTTGAGCACGTTGGGGGTGTACTTGTCGAGGTAGTTCGTCGGGGCGATGGTGGCCGGCACGATCCCCGTCACCGGGGCGTCGAGCACGATGACCCCGACGTCGTTCCAGTTCCTGAGGTCGGTGAAGTTCGAGTAGCCCGGGTGGGTTCGCGCGGTGCCGCTGAGGAACCCAGCGGCCGTGAGCTCCGCGGAGGTGTAGCCCGCAGCAGTGTTGGCTGCGACGGGAAGTGGCGACGGCGGTGCCTCGGCCACGACCGACTTGAACGTGACGGCGGTCTTGCCGACCGTGCCGTCGGTGCAGTGCGCGGCGGTGACCAGCACCGTCGGCGACACGAGGGTGGCGCTGCAGCGGAACCGCCCGGTCCCGTCGTAGAACGCGATCATGCCCACGTTCGGATGGCCGTTGCCGTCGAGGTCGCCCCCCGTGATGGCTGATGCGGCGAGGGTCGTGCCCCCGACCAGCGCGGTGGTGAGGCCGAAGACGGCCAGTGCGCGGCGAAACTTCATGCGGACTCCCTGCGGTCGTGTCGCCCCGGTGGGCGAAGACCCGCATTCAACTGCTACCGGGGCCGACTGTCCAGCGTCATCCGGAGGATTTCCAGCAGGTATGCCGTGTGCCTACCGTCTGCTGGCCGGCCCCCGCCGCATCTCGAGGCCGTGTGATCCGGGGCTTCGCCGACTCAGACCTGCGTGCCGACCAGGGCGCCGATGCCGTAGGTCACCAGCATCGCCAGCACACCTCCGGCCACGTTGCGCAGCACCGCCGGACTGACGGGAGCCTTCCCGAGTCGCGCACTGCCCCAACCGGTGAGGGCGAGGGCGGTCACGACGGCCAGTGCGGTCACCCAGATGCGGGCGCCGACCGGCGGCAGCAGGATCGCGATGAGTGGCAACAGCGCGCCGAGGGTGAACGACACCATCGAGGCGAGGGCGGCGTGCCAGGGGTTGGTCAGCTCCTTCGGGTCGATGCCCAGCTCGGCCTCCGCGTGGGCACCCAGCGCGTCGTGGGCGGTCAGCTGGCGAGCCACCTCGGCGGCGAGGTCGGGCGTGAGGCCCTTGTCCTGGTAGATCTGGGTGAGCTCCTCGAGCTCCTCCTCGGGCATGTCCCGCAGCTCGCCGCGCTCCTTGTCGAGCAGGGCCTGCTCGGTGTCACGCTGGGTGCTGACCGAGACGTACTCGCCCGCCGCCATGCTCATCGCGCCCGCGGCCAACCCCGCGATCCCTGCCGTCGCGATGGTCGAGCGCTCGACGGTGGCCGCAGCGACACCGATCACGATGCCCGCCGTGGAGACGATCCCGTCGTTGGCTCCGAGCACGCCGGCGCGCAGCCAGTTCAGGCGGGCTCCGATGCCCTGGCTGTGCTCTTCACCCTCGTGTGGCTCGACCTCGGCGGTCACTGCCTCAGCCAACGGTGGTCGCCCCCAATCGGGCCGCTGCCTGGCCAACGCGGTGGGCGAGCTCGACGTCCAGCTGGGTGAGTCCGCCCTCGGAGTGGGTCGACAGAACGAACTTGACTGTGCGCCAACGGATGTCGATGTCGGGGTGGTGGCCCATGTCCTCGGCCTCGATGGCGACCTCGTCGACCAGTCGGATCGCGGTGGGGAAGTCCGGCGCCTCGTAGCTCGCCGAGATCTCGTCGCCCTCGCGGGTCCAACCGGGCAGGTCGCCCAGCTGGCGCCCGATCTCCTCGTCAGTCAGCAGTCGGCTCATGCCTCCTACTCTGGCAAGGAAGTCCGAACCTGTCACCGAAGCCGAGCCTCACCTCACCTCAGCCGGCGTGACGTTCTCGGGGAAGTGGCAGGCGACCTGGTGCCCCGGGGCGAGGGCGACCAGGGGCGGTTCCTGCGTGCTGCAGATCTCCTGGGCCTTCCAGCAGCGCGTGTGGAAGCGGCAGGCCGGCGGCGGGTTGATCGGGCTCGGCACGTCTCCTTGGAGGCGGATCCTCTCGCGCTTGGTCCGGCGGGTGGTGTCCGGGATCGGCACGGCCGAGAGCAGCGCGGTGGTGTAGGGGTGCATGGGGCGCGAGTACAGGTCGTCGCGGTCGGCCAGCTCGACGATCTTGCCGAGGTACATGACGGCAACGCGGTCGGACATGTGCCGCACGACAGACAGGTCGTGGGCGATCACGACGTAGGTCAAACCGAGCTCGTTCTGGAGGTCCTCCAGCAGGTTGATGACCTGGGCCTGGATCGAGACGTCGAGAGCCGACACGGGCTCGTCGGCGACGATCAGCTTGGGGCGCAGGGCGAGCGAGCGGGCGATGCCGATGCGCTGCCGCTGACCGCCGGAGAACTCGTGCGGATAGCGGTTGTAGTGCTCGGGGTTGAGCCCCACCAGCTCCAGCAGCTCCTGCACCGCCTTCTTGGTGCCCTGCTTCGGCTTGACCCTCTGGAGCTGGAAGGGAGCGCCCACGATGGTGCCCACGGTGTGACGCGGGTTCAGGGAGCCGTAGGGGTCCTGGAAGATGATCTGGACATCACGCCGCAGCGGCCGCATCTTGCCCGTCGACAGGTGGGTGATGTCCCGGCCGTCGAAGACGATCTTGCCGTCGGTGGGCTCGATCAACCGGGTGAGCATCCGGCCCGTGGTGGTCTTGCCGCAGCCCGACTCGCCGACCAGAGAGAGGGTCTCGCCCTTGGCGACGTCGAAGGTGAGACCGTCGACTGCCTGCACGGCCCCGACCTGACGCTGCAGGAGCCCGCGCCTGATGGGGAAGTGCTTGGTCAGGTTGGTGACCGACAGCAGCGCCTCGCCGCTCGTCGCGGGGCGCGACGGCGTGGTCTCGGTGGTGTCGGACGTTGTGTTCACGATGTGGCTCCCAGGTGGGCGGGGTCAGCGATGGGTTCGGCGGGCAGCGGTGACGGGCTCACAGCTTCGGGAGGATCTCCGTCTCCCAGATCCGGCCACGCTCCCCGTCGTCGAGGTGGCACGCAACGTAGTGGCCGGGGAGGCTCTCGCGGAAGGCTGGGCGTTCAGTGGTGGCCAGGCCGTTGGTGCGGTCCCCGAAGGCGCACCGGGGGTGGAACGGGCAGCCCGAGGGAACGTTGATCAGGCTGGGCGGAGTGCCCTTGATCGGGAGCAGTCGCTCGGTGCGTTCGCGGTCCAGCCGCGGCATCGACCCGAGGAGGCCCCAGGTATAGGGGTGCTGCGGACGCTCGAAGATCTCCTCGGACGAGGCGTACTCCACGGACCGGCCGGCATACATCACCATGATGTCGTCGGCCAGCTCGGCCACGACCCCCAGGTCGTGGGTGATGATGATGACGGCCGAGTTGAACTCACTCTGCAGGTCGCGGACGAGGTCGAGGATCTGCGCCTGGACCGTGACGTCGAGTGCGGTCGTGGGCTCGTCGGCGATGAGCAGGTCGGGGTCGCACGAGAGGGCCATGGCGATCATGGCGCGCTGCCGCATGCCACCGGAGAACTGGTGGGGGTAGTCGTCCACGCGTGAGGTGGGCTGGGGGATGCCGACGCGCTTGAGCAGGTCGATGGCGTGCTTGCGGGCCGTCGCCTTCGGGACGTCGTTGTGGACCCGGTAGGCCTCGATGATCTGGTGGCCCACCGTGTAGAACGGGTGCATCGCGGACAGCGGGTCCTGGAAGATCATCGCCATCTTCTTGCCCCGCAGCGCCCGGATCTGGCCGGGCGTGGCGCCGACCAGCTCGTCGCCGTCGAGCAGGATGGAGCCGGACATGTTGACGGTCCCGGGCTTGTGCAGCCCCATGATGGACATGCTCGTCACGCTCTTGCCGGAGCCCGACTCGCCCACGATGCCGAGCGTCTTGCCGCGGGCCAGGTCGAAGGACAGCCCGTCGACGGACTTGACGACTCCGTCGTCGGTGGGGAAGTGGACGCGCAGGTCGCGCACGGATAGGAAGGCGTCCTTGCTCGGCGCGCCCATGCCGCCGATGCCCACCGTGTCCGGGCGGCTTGCCGTGCGGTCGGTGGTCTGGGTCATGAGGCTCGCACTCTCGGGTCGATGACGGCATACAGGAGGTCCACGACCAGGTTCGCCAGGATGATGAAGAAGGCGCCGATCAGGGTCACCCCCAGCACCTTGGGCAGGTCGTTGTTGGTCACGGCCTGCACTGCGTACTGCCCGATGCCCGGCAGGGAGAAGGTCGTCTCGGTGAGGATGGCGCCGCCGAGCAGCAGACCGAGGTCGAGGCCGAAGATGGTCAGGATCGGGGTGAGGGCCGCTCGCAGGCCGTGCTTGATGACCACGTCCCGCTCGCCCAGCCCCTTGGCCCGGGCCGTGCGGATGTAGTCCTCGTTCATGGTCTCCAGCATGCCCGCCCTGGTGAGCCGCGCATACGCGGCGGCATACAGGAAGGCGAGGGTGATCCACGGGAGGATCAGGCGGTAGGCCCAGTCGAGGGGGTTGCTCGCGTCCATCGGGTTCGCGCCGCCGGGGGCGGTGATGCCGAGCGCGTAGCTGAAGACACTCAGGCTGAGCAGGCCGGTGAAGAAGATGGGGAGGGAGACGCCGGCGAGGGCGATGCCCATCATCGACCGGTCCAATGCGGTGCCTCGGCGCAGCGCCGAGACGACACCCGTCGCGACGCCTCCGAGGAGCCACAGGAAGGCAGCGCCGGACGCGAGGGAGAGGGTGACCGGAAGTCGGTCGAGGAGATCTGGCAGCACGGGGTTCTGGCTGACGAAGGAGTACCCCAGACACGGTGCGGGGCAGTGGTCCACACCCGCGCCGGTGCTGTAGTCGGCCCCGGCGACGATGCCCTTGGCAAACCGTCCGTACTGCTCCCAGAGGGGGTCGGTGAAGCCGAGGCGCACCGCAGCGGCGTGGATCTGCTCCTGGCCGGCGCTCTTGCCGACGTAGCGGGACGCAAGGTCGTCGGCGGTGGCGCCGCCGATGCGGGGGACGAGGAAGAAGATGCAGAACACGACCGCGCTCACGATGAAGAGCAGGATCGCCGCCAGCCAGCCTGGCCGGCTGACCGCCACCGCGTCGACGCCCCACCTACTTTCTTGGGTGGCGTTGGTGGGTGGGAGTAGAGCTACTACTTCTTGGACGTACCCATCGCCGTGTAGTCGTACTGGTTGAACCCGTCGTTGACGAAGATGTTCGTCAGGTTGTCGGGCCGGAAGAGCAGACCCTTCGACCAGACGCCCGGGACGACTGCGGCGTTCTCCATGACGAGCTTGTCGGCGTCGCCCCAGATCTTCTCGCGAGCAGTCTTGTCGTTTTCGGCGAGAGCCTTGTCGATCAGTGCGTCGACGGCGGGGATCTTGATGCCGAGGTTGGTGTTACCCGACGGACGGATGACCCGGCTGTCGATGATCTGGCTCAGGAAGCCGAAGCCGTCCGGCCAGTCAGCGCCCCAGCCGTAGATGATCAGGCCGAGCTTGTTCTTCTTGGCGTAGTCGGGCTTGCCGGCGTAGAGCTTGGTGTAGTCCGAGGTCGGGAACGGCTTGATGTTCAGCTTGATGCCGACCTTGGCCAGCGACTGCTGCAGCGACTCGGCCGTTGCCTTCTCCTTCGGGCGCTCGGCACGGTACGAGACGGTGGTCTCGAAGCCGTTCGGCTGACCGCACTTGGCGAGCGCGGCCTTGGCGCCTTCGACATCGCCCTCAGGCTTCGACTTGAAGTTGTAGAGGTCGAAGTCGACGTGACCCGGGACGACCGGCGGCATCAGGCTGGTGGCGATGTCGCCACCCGTGGCGCCACCGTAGGCGCGCTGGTAGCCCGTCTTGTCGTAGGCCAGCTCGACCGCCTTGCGGCAGTCCACGTTGTCGAACGGCGCCACGTCACTGTTGATCACGGTGAACCAGGTGCGCGCGGCTGCGGCGTTGTCGGTCTTCGCCTTGAGGTCGGCGTTCGCGAGGATCTTGCCCTGCGACGCGGCCTGGACTCCGGTACCGGCGATGTCGACGTCGAGGTCGCCCGCCTCGAGGCGGTTGTCGATGTCGGGTGCGTTGAGACCGAGCTCGACCGTGAGCTTGTCCGGAAGAGCCTTGCGGCCGGACTCCGGGTCGGTCTTGGGGTCGTAGTTCGGGTTGCGGTCGAGCTCGTACCGCTTGCCGAACTGGTAGGTCGTGAACTTGTACGGACCGGTCGAGATGACGTGCTCGCGGTACTTGGTACCGGTGTCCTTCGCCACGGGGACCGGCGAGGTGGCCGGGAGCTGGGCGAAGTAGTCGAACCCGGAGAAGGCCGTCTTCAGGTGGAAGACGATGGTCTTGTCGTCCGGGGTGTCGATGGCCTTGAGGTTGTCGAGGTTCTTGTCCTTGTAGACCGAGTACCCGTCCGGGACGTCCGCGAGGAAGTCGTTGAAGTAGGTCGGCCCGTTCGGGAACGTGTCCTTGTCGAGCTGCCGCGCCACGGCGTACTTGACGTCCTTGGACGTGATCGCGGATCCGTCCTCGTACTTCAGCCCGTCACGCAGCGTGTAGGTCCAGGTCTTGTTGCCGTCGCTCGCCTTGCCCAGGGACGTCGCGAGGTCGGGAACGAGCTCGGTGCCACCCGAGCCGGGTGCCGACTTGAAGACGACCAGGGTGCGCGCGTAGTTGCGCAGGAAGTTCCAGGAGAGTCCGTAGTACGTGTCCCCGGGGTCGACCGAGTCCCAGTCACCCGCCATACCGAAACGGAGCGTGCCGCCCTTGGTGTCGGAGGGCCGGAAGACCTTGCCAACAGCGGCGTTGGCCGCCGGCTTGGCGTCCGCTCCGCTGCTCGAGCTGCCGGAACTGCCCGAGCCGCCCGAGTTGTCGGCACACGCGGACAACCCCAGGGCAAGGGCAGATGCCGAGGCGATCGCCAGAATGCGTTTGTTCTTCATGTGTGGTTGCGCTCCTTGTTCGGTGTAGGAGGGAACTGCATGGGTGCGGTGGGTTCTACCGCGCCCGTGGGTCGAGGGCGTCACGAAGGCCGTCCCCGAACAGATTGAAGGCCAGCACCGTCACGAAGATGGCCAGGCCGGGAGGCAGCAGGAACCAGGCGTCGACCTGGTACCACTGAGCGGCGTCGGAGAGCATGCCGCCCCAGGTGGCGCGCGGCGGTTGGACGCCGACCCCCAGGTAGGACAGCGCTGCCTCGAAGAGGATGTTCGTCGGGATCAGCAGCGTCGAGTAGACGAGGATCGGCGCGACGAGGTTGGGGAGCAGCTCCTTGACGAGCACCCGCGGCGACCGTGCGCCCAGGCTGCGCGCCGCATCGACGAACTCGCGCTCGCGCAGCGAGAGGGTCTGTCCGCGGATGATGCGGCCGACGTAGGGCCAGTTGAAGAAGCCGATGATGAACACGATCACGGAGATCCGCAGGGCGTCGCCCCTGAGGCCGAACGCGTGGTCCGGGATCACGCCGGCCAGGGCCAGCGCGAACAACAGGATGGGGAACGCGAGGAAGATGTCCATGAGCCGGCTGATGATCGTGTCGACGATCCCCCCGGCAAACCCGGCGATGGCACCGAGGGCGGTGCCGATGACGACCGAGACCAGGGTCGCGAGGAAGGCGATCAGCAGTGAGATCTGGGAGCCGTAGATGACGCGGCTGAACAGGTCACGGCCGTTCACGGGCTCCAGGCCGAAGGGGAAGTCCGCGGAGGCGCCGCCGTACTTGCCGATCGGCACCTGCGTGTCGGGGTTGATGAGCTTCTGGTGGAACTCGTTCGGGGGGTGGCCCAGCAGACCGACGATGAGGGGCGCGCACACCGACATCACGATGAGGGCCAGGACGACGAACCCACCGGCGAGCGCAAGCTTGTCGCGCTTGAGGCGGCCCCAGGCGATCTGGCCCAGCGAGCGCCCCTCGATCTTCCCGGCACCCTCCAGGACGCTCTCGGGCATCGCAGTGGTGGCACCCGGCTCGAGCTCTAGGGGAGCACTCATGGGTGGCGCACACCTCCATTGTTGACGACCGTGTCCCTGCCTGTTCGTCGGGCAGCGTAGCGTCGGACGAGCCGACTGTGGGACGGAACGCGCTGAGCCCTTCGGCGCCCATCATCCGGCTCGTATGGGTCCGTCACAACAACCTGATGCCGAATCGTGACGCGGCAAAGGAGATCCTTCGGGGCGTCGCCACCGGTCCACGAAAGCCCTGGTGGGTCGCCGAGCATGGACAAACTGGCACAGTGGGCCCATGACGACCGAGCCGGAGGGGGCCCGCGTGGCGGCAGTGGTCGGCGCGGCCATCGTCGACGACCTCCAGCACCCCACGATGCTGCTGGCCGCCCGGCGCACCGAGCCACCGGCGCTCGCTGGCGGCTGGGAGTTCCCGGGCGGCAAGGTCGACCCCGGAGAGACCGAGGAGGAGGCCTTGCACCGCGAGGTGCTCGAGGAGCTCGGCGTCGAGGTGGAGCTCGGCGACCCGGTGCCCGGGCCGCTGCCGGACGGCCGGTGGCCCCTGGGTGAGGCCTTCGCCATGACCGTGTGGCTGGCCCGCGTGACCGCAGGCGTCCCGGCGCCGATCGAGGACCATGACCAGCTGCGCTGGCTGCGCCGAGACGACCTCTACGACGTCCCGTGGCTGCCCGCCGACCTGCCGATCGTGGACCTCATCGCTGCCCAGCTCGGCTGACACGCACCTTTATCGGGTCTAGGGGGAAAGTTGTGCTTCACCCCGGAACGGTTGTCGGGTCAAGCGCAACAAAGTCCCTCAACCCGATAAAGGTGAGGCAAGGGGGTATGCCGCGGGGCCGGCCACGCGGCATACGTCACCGCGTGTGGGCGTGCTCACGCGCGCAGGCGCGCATGGTCAGCGCGTGCTCAAAAGCCTGAGACAATGGTGCTCATGCCTATGAAGACCCGCGGTGACATCCGCAATGTCGCCATCGTTGCCCACGTTGACCACGGAAAGACCACTCTGGTCGACAAGATGCTCTGGCAGGCCGGTGCGTTCGGCGAGCACCAGCACGTCGACGAGCGGGCGATGGACTCCGGTGACTTGGAGCGCGAAAAGGGCATCACGATCCTCGCGAAGAACACCGCGATCCACTACGCGGGCAAGGCGGCCGCCGAGGCGGGCCTGCCCGACGGCGCGACCATCAACATCATCGACACCCCCGGCCACGCCGACTTCGGTGGCGAGGTCGAGCGCGGTCTGAGCATGGTCGACGGCGTGGTGCTCCTCGTGGACGCGTCCGAGGGCCCGCTCCCGCAGACCCGGTTCGTGCTGCGCAAGGCGCTCGCGGCCAAGATGCCGGTCGTCCTGTGCATCAACAAGGTCGACCGCCCCGACAGCCGCATCGCCGAGGTCGTCGACGAGGTCTACGAGCTGTTCATGGACCTCGACGCCGATGAGCACCAGATCGAGTTCCCGATCGTCTACGCCTCCGCCAAGAACGGCCGCGCGTCGATGAACCGCCCCGAGAACGGCGGCCTGCCGGACGCCGAGGACCTCGAGGCGCTCTTCGAGACGATCCTGTCGACCATCCCCGCGCCCGTCTACGACGACGAGGCACCGCTGCAGGCGCACGTCACCAACCTGGACGCCTCCAACTTCCTCGGTCGCCTCGCCCTGCTGCGCGTGCACAACGGCACGATCCGCAAGGGCCAGTTCGTCGCCTGGTGCAAGGTCGACGGCACCGTCGAGCGGGTCAAGATCACCGAGCTGCTGATGACCGAGGCGCTCGAGCGCAAGCCCGCCGAGTCGGCCGGCCCCGGCGACATCATCGCCATCGCGGGCATCCCCGAGATCATGATCGGCGAGACCCTCGCCGACGCCGAGAACCCCATCCCGCTGCCCGTCATCACCGTCGACGAGCCGGCCATCTCCATGACCATCGGCACCAACACCGGTCCCATGGTCGGTCGGGTCCGCGGCTCGAAGGTCACGGCCCGCATGGTCAAGGACCGCCTCGACAAGGAGCTCATCGGCAACGTCTCGCTGCGGGTCCTGGCCACCGAGCGCCCCGACACGTGGGAGGTGCAGGGTCGAGGTGAGCTCGCCCTCGCCATTCTCGTCGAGCAGATGCGCCGCGAGGGCTATGAGCTGACCGTGGGCAAGCCCCAGGTGGTCACCCGTCAGGTCGACGGCAAGACCCACGAGCCGGTCGAGCGCCTCACCATCGACACCCCCGAGGAGTTCCTCGGCCCGATCACCCAGATCCTGGCGACCCGCAAGGGCCGCATGGAGCAGATGACCAACCACGGCACCGGCTGGGTCCGGATGGAGTTCCTCGTGCCGTCGCGCGGCCTGATCGGCTTCCGCACGCTGTTCCTCACCGAGACCCGCGGCACGGGCATCGCCCACCACGTGTTCGAGGACTACGAGCCGTGGTTCGGCACCATCACGACCCGCACCAGCGGCTCGCTCGTCTCGGACCGGACGGGTGTCGTGACGGCCTACGCGATGGTGAACCTGCAGGAGCGGGGCACCCTCTTCGTCGACCCGACGACCGAGGTCTACGAGGGCATGATCATCGGCGAGAACTCCCGCGCCGACGACATGGACGTCAACATCACCAAGGAGAAGAAGCTCACCAACGTGCGCGCCTCCTCCTCGGACAACTTCGAGAAGATCGTGCCCCCGCGCAAGCTGAGCCTCGAGCAGTCGCTCGAGTTCTGCCGTGAGGACGAGTGCGTCGAGGTCACCCCCGAGGCCGTCCGCATCCGCAAGGTCGAGCTCGACCAGACCGTGCGCGCCCGCAGCGCGGCTCGGGCCCGCAACGCCTGAGCGCGTGCCGGGAGCGATGCAGGTCCCCAGGTCTCGGGCGCTCGCCATCGGCGTGGCCGTTGCCACGCTCGGGGTGTCCGGGTGCACGGGAATGGGGTCCGACCGCGACAACGGTGCCGCCGAGGCGGGCCAGCTGTCGGTCCTGTCCCTGGGACCGGTGGCGACCTGGGACCCGCAGCGCATGTCGACCGCGCAGGACGTCGCCTTCGCGGGCAGGGTGTTCGCGCGCACTCTCACCGCGTTCCCCGCGGGTGCTGACGTGGCCCGCCAGCGCTCCGTCGAAGGTGACCTCGCCACCACTGCGGGCACGGTCGACCCCACACTGAAGATCTGGTCGTTCACGCTCCGCGGCGGTGTGTCCTGGCAGGACGGGTCGCCGGTCACGTGCGAGGACGTGCGCTACGGCGCCTCCCGTTCCTTCGCCGAGCCGTTCGCCTCCGAAGGCCTGAACTACCCGCTGGCCTACCTCGACATCCCCCGCAAGGCCGACGGGTCCTCCATCTACGCCGGTCCCGATGCCAAGGACGCCAAGGGTCAGGCGGCCTTCGACAAGGCCGTGTCGTGCGACGGCTCGACCGTCACCTTCCGGCTGAGCACGCCGATGGCCGACTTCAACCAGGTGGTCGCACTGCCCGTCTTCGCCCCCTACAAGGAGTCGCAGGACAAGGGCAAGGACGGCACGTATGCCGTGTTCTCCAACGGCCCGTACCAGCTCAAGGCGGCCTGGGACCCGAGTGCTGGGGGCACCTTCGTGCGAAACCCCAAGTGGGACAAGGGATCCGACCCCATCCGGCAGGCGAAGCCTGCATCGATCGCGTACGTCGAGGGCACGGAGTCACAGACCGCAGTGCAACGCGTGATCAACGACGATGAGGGCAACCGTCAGTCGGTGACCCTCGACTCGGCGCCCCCGGCAATGCAGCAGCACATCCTCTCCGACGCCGCCCTCTCGGTCCGGTCGGTCAACCCGTCGGCACAGTTCGTGGACTACCTGGCCCCCAACGTGGTCAAGGGTGTGATGCACAACCCCAAGGCGCGCCAGGCCTTTGCCCTCGCCACGAACCGCGAGGGGTACGTCACGGCCCTGGGCGGCGCGAGTGCCGCCAGCTCCGCCTTCACCCTGATCGGCCCGTCCCTGCCCGGACACAGCGATGCGGACCCGGTCGGGTCCGGCCCGTCGGGTGACGCCGCGAGGGCGCGCGCGGCGCTGCAGGAGTCGGGACTGACCCTGCCGGTGAAGGTCCGGGTGGCCTACCGGTCGACCCCGACGTCCGACAAGGCGCTGGCCGCCCTGGTCAACGGGTGGGAGGAGGCGGGATTCGCCGTCCAGCTCCAGCCGATCGCCAAGGAGTACTTCAGCGAGGTGTCGGCGCCGGGACGCACGGACCAGACTGACGTGTTCTGGGCCAACTGGGCACCTGCGTGGCCCTCCGCGTCCACGGTGATCCCGCCCCTGTTCGACAGCCGGATCAACGTGACCAAGAACGGCAACGGCCGCGACTTCGGCGGCTTCTCCGACGAGGCGGTCAACAAGGAGATCACCCGGATCGGGGCCTTGCACGACCTCAGCAGCCAGGCGACGTCGTGGGGTGCCCTCGACGCCTCGTTGGCCGAGCGCGGCATCTTCATCGCCCTCGCGCAGCGCAAGGCGTTGTACGTCGCAGGCAGCTCCGTGACCGGTCTGAGTGCCAACGAGGCGCTGGGCGGGTTCGTCGACCTCGCCACCGTGGGTGTGAAATAGCGCCGTGACCGCCCCCGCCGAGCCGCTGCTGTTCGTCCACGCCCACCCCGACGACGAGACGCTGACGGCTGGCCTCACGATGGCCCACTACGTGCGGGCCGGCCACCCCGTGCACGTCCTCACCTGCACGTTGGGCGAGGAGGGTGAGGTCATCCCCCCCGCACTGCTCCACCTGGACGCGGCGCACGAGGACGCGCTCGGCCCCTACCGGCGCGAGGAGCTGCGGGCCGCCATGGAGTCGCTCGGAGCGACCCACGAGGTGCTGGGCGAGGACGCCGAGACCGGTGCCCTGTCGCGCTACCGCGACTCCGGCATGGCGGGCACGCCCAGCGCTGCCAACCCTGTCGCGTTCGTGAACGCCGACCTCGACGAGGCCGCCGACCTGGTGGCCGAGGTCGTGCGGCGGGTCCGTCCGGCCGTCGTCGTGACCTACGACGAGCAGGGCGGCTACGGCCACCCCGACCACATCCAGACCCACCGGGTCACCTGCGCGGCCCTCCGCGCCCTGCCCGAGGACGAACGACCGCCTGTGTATGCCGTGCTGACGCCGGCGTCGTGGGCCCGCCAGGACCGCGAGTGGCTGGCCGAGCACCCGCCCGTCGGTACCGGCTGGTCCCTGCCCGACCCCGACGGGGAGTACCCGCCGTCGGTCGTCGTCGACGACCTCGTGACCCATGAGGTGGTCGACCCCGCCCTGGTGCCCGTGCAGGCCGACGCCCTGCGCCAGCACGCCACGCAGGTCACCCTGGCGGACACCGGCGACACCTACGCCTTGTCGAACGACATCGCCGCGCGGATCCCCGGCCGAGAGGGGTTCGCCCTGCTCGATCCGGCAACCGGACGGCTCGCGACGCGCGGGGCGACGGACGAGGTGCCACCCGGCAACGAGGCGACCACGCGGCATACCGGGTTGCTGGGTGGGCCCCGATGAGCCCACTGGACGCTGCGGGCCCGGGTGACTCCACTTCGCCCCCGGAGGCGGGTCCTGTCGATCCCGACCAGTTCCGGCTGGCCATGGGGCGGTTCGCCACGGGGGTCGCCGTCCTCACGACCTTCAGCGGGGGACACGACCACGCCATGACCGCGAACGCCATCACGTCGGTGTCGATGGACCCCATGCTCGTGCTCGTGTGCGTCGAGGTGGACGCGCGCTTCCACGACGCGATCATCGACTCGGGGGTGTGGGGGATCAGCGTGCTGGCGGCGGCGCAGCGACCCGTCGCCGACTGGTTGTCCACGCAGGGGCGACCCCTGCACGGCCAGCTCGACCGGATCGCGCACGGTCGCGGTCCGGTCACCGGTGTCGCGCTGCTGGACGACGCCCTCGCCACGATCGAGCTGCGGACCACGGCCGTGCACCCCGCGGGAGACCACAGCATCGTCCTGGGCGAAGTAGTCTCCCTGTCGAGCAACGAGCACCCCGCAGATGCGCTGGTGTACTACCGCAGCCGCTACCAGGCGCTGAAGTGATGGGAGTCCAGCCGTGAAGGACAGCGGTTCATCGGCGCTGCGTCTCGGGGTCGCCGTGGCGGTCCTGCTGGCCGGTTACCTGGGCATGGCGTGGTTCCTCGGACGACACATCCCGGCCAACTCGACGGTCGCGGGCGTGCCCGTGGGGGGCATGTCGCCGCACTCGGCCGAGAGCACCCTGCGCCGGGCGCTGGCGGCCAGGGAGGGTGCCAAGCTGACCCTCAAGGCCGGCGACAAGACCTTCGAGATCGACCCCAGGTCCGCCGGGCTGGCCATCGACTACGCAGGCACCGTCGACGGGCTTTCCGGCTTCAGCGCCCAGCCGGCGGACCTGTGGGACAAGCTCACCGGCGGTTCCGACGAGAAGCTCGAGACCACCGTGGACCGAGCCCGGCTCGAGGCTGCCGTGAAGGCGGCCGAACAGACGCTGGACACTCCGGTGGTGCAGGGCGCGATCACCTTCCCCGCGGGGAAGGTCGCCGTCGTCCGGCCCGTGACGGGCGCCACGCTCTCGGTGGAGGAGACGGCCGACGAGGTCGCCGCCCGATGGCCGACCAGGTCGGCCATCGCGCCGCGCCTGCACCAGGTGGCCCCCACCGTGTCCGCCGAGGAGGTCGACAGGGCAGTGGCCGAGTTCGCGACACCGGCCATGTCGGGTCCGGTGACGGTCAAGGTCGGAGCCAAGTCGTTCGCCGTCACGCCGGCCGCCTACGCGCCCAGCATCTCGATGCAGGCCGACCCCACGGGCAAGCTCGCTCCCGTGGTCGACAACGCGAAACTCGTTGCGGCAGTGCGCAAGGCTGCCTCAGCGGCTGGCCTCGAGGCGAAACCCCGGGACGCCAAGATCACCTTCAAGGGCAGCAAGATCGTCGTGGTCCCTGCCGCAGCGGGAGCAACCCTCGAGGAGAAGTCCGTGGTCGCGGCCTTCGTCCCCGCCATGACCGACCCGGCCCGGACCGCCACAGTCGTCACGACGGTCGTCCAGCCAAAGCTCACGACTGCGGAGGCCGAGAAGATCAAGCCGCGTGAGGTGGTCTCGACCTTCACGACGAACTTCCCCTACAACCCGCCGCGCACCAACAACATCACCATCGCGGCGCGCACCCTGAACGGCACCTACGTCGGTCCCGGCGAGCAGTTCAGCCTCAACGCCACCCTGGGCCAACGCACAGCGGCCAAGGGGTACATGTCGGCACCTGTCATCGAGGACGGCCGGCTCAAGAAGGACTACGGCGGCGGCGTCTCGCAGGTGTCCACGACGACCTTCAACGCAGCCTTCTTCTCGGGCGTGCGGATCGACCAGTACCTGCCGCACAGCTTCTACATCTCGCGCTACCCCGAGGGTCGTGAGGCGACGGTCTCCTGGCCGGACGTCGACCAGAAGTGGACCAACGACACGGGCTACGGGATCCTCATCCAGGCAACCGTGTCCCCGAGCTCGATCACGGTGACCTTCCACGGCACGAAGGTCTGGGACATCGAGTCGGTCAAGGGCCCGCGCCGCAACGTCGTGCAGCCCAAGACGATCGTGGACGACAGGCCGGGCTGTGTCACGCAGTCGCCCAGCACCGGTTTCGACGTGACGGTCACCCGGGTGTTCAAGAAGGGTGGCAAGACGGTGCGGACGTCGAACTTCTCGACGCACTACATCCCCGAGGACAAGGTCACCTGCACGCATCCCAGCGCCAGCTGAGAGCCCTCTCAGGTCACGAGGTGGGCATAGGGGTCGGGACGCTCGGACTCGCTGCGGAGTACGCAGAACTCGTTGCCCTCGGGGTCGGCGAGCGTGACCCAGCCGGTGCCCGGCCCGTGGTGGTCGCGCAGGTCGTGGACCAGGGTCGCGCCGACGGCGACTAACCGGTCGACCTCCTCGTTCATCGTCCGGTCGGTCGGCCAGAGGTCGAAGTGGATCCGGTTCTTGACCGTCTTGCCCTCGGGCACCTCGATGAACAGCACCCGCTGACGACCGTCCGGCGAGAAGATCATGCACTCCTCGTGACCGGGCAGGTTGGGGTCACGCGGATCCTGCGAGTACCCGAGGACCTCGCCCCACCAGAGCGACTGGTCGTGGGCGTTGCGGGAGTCGACGGTCGTGTGCGAGATGCGGGAGGTCATGGTCGACAGCCTGTCGGCGGGGACGGCATTCGCGCCAGCGGGTTTCGGCTGCGGTCAACCCTGGGTGAGGTAGACGTAGGACGAGTGCACGTCGAAGCCGAGCCGTCGGTAGAGGCGGAGGGCCGTCGCGTTGTCGTGCTCCACCTGGAGGTGGATGAGGGCGATGTCCTCCTCCCGGAGCCGCACGGCCAGGCCGGCGGTGAGGTGCGCGGCCAGGCCTCGTCCTCGGTATGCCGGGTCCGTCCAGACCGCGCCCAGGCCTGCCCAGCCGGCGCCGATCCCGATACGTGCCAATGCAATCGGGGTCGTCCCCGCTGCATCCGCAGCTCGCAGGCCCAGCTGCTGCGACAGGCCACCGCCCGGCGCGATGCTGCCGAAGAGGACCCGGGGGCTGTCACGCAGTACCGCCTCCGTGGCGCCGGGCACCGTGGCGCGGGTGCGCCGGTAGACCTCGAGCCACGTGGGGCTGAGCTCAAGGGTGACGGTCACGCTCGGCCCGCCGGGGTCCGCGGCGACGATGGTCTCTCTCGCCGCCGTGAGGTTCAGCGTGCGGCTCCCGACCGCATACCCGTGCTCCAGCAGCAGCGCGCCCAACGGGTCCCCGGCGGGGTCGAAACCCTGCGGCCCGGCGAGGGCGAACTTCGCTGGGAGTCCGCGCGCGGCATACCAGGCCTCGACCTCGGCGACGGCGTCGACGAGGGGCTTGCCGGGGCTGCCGACGGGCACCACCGAGTTGCCGCGCTGGGTGTAGCCGGCGGAGGCGCGCAGCGCCCAGTCCCCGAGCGTGTCCCGCTCGACGGCGCCCCAGGAAGGCGTCATCACGCGCTGGAGGTCCTCGATCGACAGGGCGAGGTGGGCGGCGCCGCGGCGAGAGGGCTTCGGTGGGACCTCCTTGGCCGCCGTGATCCGGTGCAGGGCAATGGTCACCGGGCCGCGCGACGTCTCGACCGACACGGTCTCGGTGTCGCGGTGCAGCAGGGTCCCGACGGCGTCGGTGAGCGTGGCCCCCGTGGCCGGGTCAGGGGTCTCCAGCCGCCACCTGACCACGACTCGGGACCCGAGGGGGAGGTTGCTGACGTCGGTCGACATGGGCCGCATAGTATGTGCGACATGACGTACGTGATCGCCCAGCCTTGTGTGGACCTCAAGGACAAGGCCTGCATCGAGGAATGTCCGGTCGACTGCATCTACGAAGGTGAGCGGTCGCTCTACATCCACCCGGACGAGTGTGTCGACTGCGGTGCGTGTGAGCCGGTCTGCCCGGTCGAGGCGATCTACTACGAGGACGACACCCCCGAGCAGTGGGCCGACTACTACAAGGCCAACGTCGAGTTCTTCGACGACCTCGGCAGCCCCGGCGGTGCGGCCAAGCTCGGCCTGATCCCCAAGGACCACCCGCTGATCGCCGACCTGCCGCCGCAGTCCCACGACGAGTGATCGACGGGTGATCGGCGGCGAGGGCCTGCGCGCTCTGCCTGACTTTCCCTGGGACTCGCTCGCTCCGTACAAGGAGCGGGCGAGTCTCGCTTTTGGTGTGCCTGGCGCTGCTGGGGAGCCCGGTGGCGGTCTGGTCGACCTGTCCGTGGGCACGCCCGTGGATCCGACGCCCGCCGTCGTGCAGGACGCCCTGCGGCGCGCCGCGGACGCGCCGGGCTACCCCCAGACCTACGGCACGCCCGCCCTGCGGGAGGCGGTGGCGTCGTGGTTCGCCCGACGTCGCGGCGTGCCCGGCGTCGACCCGGACGGCGTCCTGCCGACCATCGGGTCCAAGGAGCTCGTGGCGTGGCTCCCGACGCTGCTCGGTCTGGGTGCGGGCGACATCGTGGGCTTCCCCGGCGTGGCCTACCCCACCTACGACGTCGGAGCCCGGCTGGCCGGGGCGCGACCCCAGGTGGTCGACGGACTGGCGGCGCTGGGTCCGCTGACCCCTGCCACGACACCGAATCTGTTGTGGCTCAACAGCCCCAGCAACCCGACGGGTCGCGTCCTCGGTCTGGAGCACCTCGCCAAGGTCGTGGCCTGGGCCCGCCAGCACGGCGTGGTCGTGGCCAGCGACGAGTGCTACGCCGAGCTCGACTGGCGGCCCGACTCCGAGCGTGACCCTCGCGTGCCGACGACTCCGAGCATCCTCGACCCGCGGGTCTGCGGCGACAGCCACGAGGGTCTGCTGGCGGTCTACTCGTTGAGCAAGCAGTCCAACCTCGCGGGCTACCGAGCGGCCTTCGTGGCCGGCGACGTGACGCTCGTGCGCCGCCTGCTCGAGGTCCGCAAGCACGCCGGGATGATCGTGCCCTGGCCCGTGCAGCAGGCCCTCACGGTCGCCCTCGGCGACGACGCCCATGTCGCCGAGCAGAAGGCCCGGTATGCCGCGCGGCGCACCACCCTGCGTGCGGCCGTCGAGGCCTTCGGGCTGCGGGTGGACCACTCCGACGCAGGCCTCTACCTGTGGGCGACCCGGGGCGAGGACGCCTGGGCGACCATCGACGCATTGGCCGCCCGCGGCATACTCGCGGCTCCTGGCAGCTTCTATGGCGCCGCTGGTCGCGAGCACGTGCGCATCGCCCTCACCGCCACCGACGAACGCATCGCCACGGCCGCCGAGCGTCTCGCCAGGTAGCCGGGCCGATTCCCGGCGGCCCCCGGTGTTGGGGTAGCGTCGCACTGCGCGAGAAGCGCCCGGCACGCACACCAGATCCGGGCGCCCGCACGACGTGGAGGATGGATTTCGGATGACTGACGCAACCGCTGGCGCCACCCTGACTGCCGGGGGCAAGACCCTCGAGCTCCCGCTGGTCAAGGCAGCCGAGGGCAACGACGGGTACGACGTCTCCAAGCTGATGAAGGTGACCGGCAACGTCACCCTCGACTCCGGCTTCGTCAACACCGCGTCGTGCAGCAGCGCCATCACCTACATCGACGGTGACGAGGGCATCCTGCGCTACCGCGGCTACCCGATCGAGCAGCTCGCCGAGAAGTCGAGCTTCCTCGAGGTGTCGTACCTCCTGATCTACGGCGAGCTGCCGAGCCAGACCGAGCTCGACGACTTCGACCAGAAGGTCCGGCGCCACACGCTGCTGCACGAGGACCTCAAGGCGTTCTTCGGCGGCTTCCCGCGCGACGCCCACCCGATGCCGGTGCTCTCGTCCGCCGTGTCCGCGCTGTCGACCTTCTACCAGGACAGCCTCGACCCGTTCGACAAGGAGCAGGTCGAGATCTCCACGGTCCGCCTGCTGGCCAAGCTGCCCACGATCGCTGCCTACGCCTACAAGAAGTCGGTCGGCCAGCCGTTCCTCTACCCCGACAACTCGCTGTCGCTCCCCGAGAACTTCCTGCGCATGACGTTCGGGTTCCCGGCCGAGCCGTACGACCTGGACGAGGACATGGTCAAGGCCCTCGACCTGCTCCTGATCCTGCACGCCGACCACGAGCAGAACTGCTCCACCTCGACCGTGCGCCTCGTCGGTTCCTCCAACGCCAACCTCTTCGCCTCGGTCTCGGCGGGCATCAACGCGCTGTTCGGCCCGCTGCACGGTGGCGCCAACCAGGCGGTCCTGGAGATGCTCAACACGATCCACCAGGACGGGGGCGACGTCGACACCTTCGTGAAGAAGGTCAAGAACAAGGAGGACGGGGTCAAGCTGATGGGCTTCGGCCACCGGGTCTACAAGAACTACGACCCCCGCGCGGCCATCATCAAGAAGACCGCCGACACGATCCTGACCAAGGACGGCGTCTCCGACCCCCTGCTCGACATCGCCCTGCAGCTCGAGCAGCGGGCGCTGGAGGACGACTACTTCGTGGAGCGCAAGCTCTACCCGAACGTCGACTTCTACACCGGCCTGATCTACAAGTCGATGGGCTTCCCCGAGCGCATGTTCACCGTGCTGTTCGCCCTCGGCCGGCTCCCCGGCTGGATCGCCCAGTGGCGCGAGATGATCGAGGACCCGCAGACCAAGATCGGCCGTCCGCGCCAGATCTACACCGGTGCGACCGAGCGCGACTACGTCGCCATGGACGGCCGCTGACCCTCCCCGCTTCAGGCTTCACCCAGTGAGCGCCAACCAACTCTCCGGCTCGTCCTGAGAGTTGGTTGGCGCTCACTCACAGGACGAGTCCCCGCAGCATCGCGACAAGGGCCTGCAGGCGGCTCGCGTCGAACAGGTCGAGGCTGGTGATGCGGATGACGCGCAGCCCCCTTTCCTCGAGCAGGCGCACCCGGGCGATGTCGTTCTGCCACTGCCGTCGGTCCGTCCGGTGCTGGTCGCCCTCGTACTCGACCACGACGCCCGCCTCACGCCACAGGAAGTCGACCCGCGCGAGGAAGTGACCATCGGGTCCGTGCACGGTGGCGTTCAGCTCAGGCTCGGGGAGCCCGGCCGCGAGGAACGCCAGTCGCGCGCGAGTCTCCATCGGTGACCCGCTCCCGGACCGCAGCAGCTCCGCCGCGGCCCGGAGCTTTCGAGCCCCGCGGCGAGGCCCGCCTCCGCGCCCCATGGCCACCATCCGCTCCAGCAGAGCCGGGTCGCGAGTGGCAAACGCGTCACCTGCGATGACGAGATCCTCGACAGAGAGTTCCGGCAGGCTCGCCAGATCGGCCCACGTCCAGGCCGCAGTCGTCGTCGGGTGCCCGCGCAGCACTTCAGTCTCGCGGTGCTCGAGTCCCCGGTGTCCGACCAGACCGGGCCTCCTGACCTGGGCCGACTCGGTGGGGCGCAGGACGTGCAGCGGCTCGCCGCTGGTCCACTCAGACGGAAGGGGAAGCCGGAAGAGCCGAGCGGCGGTGAGGTGCGACCACGCCCACGGCGGGGGTAGGGCCAGCGCCAAGTCGGTGGCCAGGTCGTCGAGGGTGGTGGCCGCGCGGTGGGAGCGGACGCCCTTGGCCGGTCGGTGGAGGTCTCCCGAGCGGAGCCGGTGCTCGGGGACGTCTGCGTCGACCGCTTCTGCCACCGTGAACGCCCGGCGCGCGAGCGAGGGCGGCAGCGGACGACGTGGGAGCGGCATCGTCGGAGCATGGCGTCACCCGGACACCTGTGGGTGCCGGGCGGGCGTCGCGGGCTGGAGGGACGGGTCAGGCGGCGAAGGTGACGATCACGGTGCTGGCCGTGCCACCGGTCTTGGCGTCGTGCCACTTCCAGCCGGAGGAGTCGCGCGTCCGCGTCCACTCGCGCGACCCGACGCGCACCGCCGTGGCGCCGTGCAGCGAGGCCGTCGCCACGGCATACGCCCCGGCGCTCCAGGCGGCACGCTCGGAGCCGGCGGTCACGGTCAGGGTCCGGCCGCTGACGGCGGAGGTCACGCCGAGCTCGGTCTTCAGGGCAGCCTTGAGCGCTGCCGGGTCGCCGGTGGTCGCGTCGTTGAGCCGGCAGCCGAGGCCTTCGGGGGAGTGGCCGCTCAGCGTGGAGGCGAGCAGCCGCCCCTCCTGCTCGTGGTCGGCATAGGCCTCGGGGTAGGCGCTCTTCTGCACCTTCTGGGCGATCTCGGTGATCCGCATCGCCTCATAACCGTCGATCTTGACGAGGGCGTCGTAGAACTTGTTGGTCGCGTAGACGGGGTCGAGGATCTGGTCGACGGTGCCCCAGCCCTGGCTCGGCCGCTGCTGGAACAGCCCCACGGAGTCGCGGTCGCCATACTTGAGGTTGCGCAGCTTGGACTCCTGGATCGCCGTCGCGATCGCGATGGTGGCGGCTCGCGCGGGCAGGCCGCGCTTCTCGGCGACCGCCTCGATCGTGGCCGCGTATGCCGTCTGGCTGGGGTCGAAGTCGACGCTGGTACCCGAGGCGGTCGCCTGGCAGCGGGGGCCCCCGAAGTTGCTCACCACACCGCGAGCGCCGACGATGCCGGCGCCGACGACTGCACCCGCCAGGATCAGCACGACCACCCGGGTGGCGAACCGGCGCTTGCGCGAAGGTGGTCGTTGCTCCGAGAGCACGACACCGCCGCGCCTAGTCGTTGGCATGCAGGGCCGAGTTCAGGACGATGCCGTGACCGTCGCGGGCACGGGCCTCGACGGTGCCGGTCACGGAGTTGCGGATGAACAGCAGGTTGGACTGGCCGGACAGCTCGCGGGCCTTTACCACCCGGCCGTCGGTCAAGGTCACCTTGGTGCCGGCGGTGAGGTAGAGCCCAGCCTCGATGACGCAGTCGTCGCCGAGGGCGATGCCCAGGCCCGACTCGGCGCCGAGCAGGCAGCGCTCGCCGATGCTCACGCGCTCGGTGCCGCCCCCGGACAGGGTGCCCATCGTGGAGGCGCCACCGCCGATGTCGGAGCCGTCGCCGACGACGACGCCCTGGCTGATCCGACCCTCGACCATGGAGTGGCCGAGGGTGCCGGCGTTGAAGTTGACGAAACCCTCGTGCATGACGGTCGTGCCCGGGGCAAGGTGCGCGCCGAGGCGTACGCGGTCGGCGTCCCCGATCCGGACACCGGCGGGCACGACGTAGTCGGTCATCCTCGGGAACTTGTCGACGCCCAGGACCTGCACCGGGCCGCGCGCCCGCATTCCTGCACGGGTCAGCTCGAAACCCTCCACCGAGCAGGGTCCCTGAGTCGTCCAGACGACGTTGACGAGGACGCCGAAGAGGCCGTCGAGGTTGATCGTGTTGGGCTGCACCAGAGTGTGGGAGAGCAGGTGCAGGCGCAGGTATGCGTCGGCTGGGTCGGCAGGCGCGGCGTCGAGCTCGATCTCGGTGGCGACGAGCTCACGGCGGACCTTGCGCACGTCGTCCTTGCCGACCAGCGCCTCGAGCTCGGCCGGGGCCTGGGTGTCAGCGGGGCGGGCGCCGAGGGCGGGCTGCGGGTACCACGTGTCGAGGATCGCCCCGTCGTCGTGGATGGTCGCCAGGCCGAAACCCCATGCGGTGCGCTCGCTGCTCATGGGGCCAGCCTACGAGACGAGGTGGTCTCGCCCAGACCCACGGGTGTTCCGAAGACGTGCCGTGCCAGGACCCGGCGGATCTTGCGAAGAAGCGGCGGTGGATAGGGTTCTGGCATGCCGAACTCACCGGGAGACACCGCGACACTCGACCTCTCCGCGGACATCGTCACCCTCACGGCGGCGCTCTGCGACATCGAGTCGGTCTCACGGGACGAGGCTGCGATCTGTGACGCCATCGAGTCGGCGCTCGCCCCGCTCGAGCACCTCACGGTGACCCGGATCGGCAACACCCTGGTGGCCCGGACCGACCTCGGTCGCGACGAGCGGGTCGTCCTGGCCGGCCACATCGACACGGTGCCGTTGACCCGGGACCCCGCCAACCTGCCGACCCACCGGCAGGGAGACGACCTGTGGGGCCGCGGCACGGTCGACATGAAGGGCGGCGTCGCCGTCCAGCTCAAGGCGGCCCTCGTGGCCGAGCCGAGTCGCGACCTCACGTTCGTGTTCTACGAGGGGGAGGAGATCGACAGCGAGTTCAACGGCCTGCTCCACATCGACCGGCAGCGTCCGGACCTCATCGCCGACGCCGACTTCGCAGTGCTCCTCGAGCCGACCGGCGCGATCGTCGAGGGCGGGTGCAAGGGCACGCTGCGCGCCGAGGTCGTCACCAAGGGCATCGCCGCCCACTCCGCCCGGCCCTGGAACGGGCACAACGCCATCCACGACGCTGGAGAGGTCCTGACCCGGCTCGCGACCTACCAGCCCGAGACCGTCGTGGTCGACGGGCTGGAGTACCGCGAAGCCATGAACGCCGTGGGCATCGCCGGTGGCATCGCCGGCAACGTCATCCCCGACAGCTGTGTCGTCACCGTCAACTACCGCTACGCCCCCGACAAGTCGCCCGAGGACGCGCTCGCGGTGGTCCACCAGCTGTTCAGCGGCTACGTCGTCGAGGTGAAGGACAACGCCCCGGGCGCCCGCCCCGGCCTGCACCTGCCGGCCGCCAAGGCGTTCGTCGAGGCGCTGGGTGTCGACGTCGTGGCCAAGCAGGGCTGGACCGACGTCGCGCGGTTCTCCGCCATGGGCGTGCCGGCCGTGAACTTCGGCCCGGGCGACCCGAACCTGGCCCACCACGACGAGGAGCGCTGCCCCGTCAGCCAGCTCGAGTCCGCCGAGGCCGCTCTGCTCCGCTGGCTCGCCTGAGCTGGTGCTCGCCCGACTCGCCCGACTCGCCTGACCGCCTCTCGTCATCCCTCGAGCGACTCCCCGAAGCCCAGCGGTGCCCGCGTGACGAGGTAGGTCGCCCAGTTCATCTTGAGCACGGTGCCGTCGGCGGCGCGGGTGACCCGCAGCTGCTCGCCGCGCTCGCGTCCCGACACGGTGCGGAAGGTGCTGTCGTCGAGCCGCTCGAAGACCGACGGCGCGCGGGCGGCCGGTGCCGAGTCGGCACGTGCCTCGAGCCGCCCTTCGCGCACCGTGAAGGTGTATCCCGAGCCCTCGGAGAACCACCGGCCCAGCAGGGGCGCGAGCTCCTCCGGCACCGATGTCCCCGGACGCCACGGCTCCTCCTCGGCAGGGTCGTTGTCGAGGACGTGGTCGCCGAGGGCGATCGCGAAGGCCGCCGGGTCGGGCGACGAGGAGCTGTTCATCAGGACGATGCCTCCCGTGCCGCTCTCGCGGTGGGTGAACACGCCGGACACCTGGCCCGGCATCCCGCCCGTGTGGCCCACCCACGTCCGTCCTGTGGCAGAGCGCATCAGGAAGAAGCCCAGACCCATCGCGCCGCCCCAGCCCTCGGGGTCCACCAGCAGCTGCGGCTGGCACATCTCCTCGAGCGTGTCGGGCGACAGGATGGCCGCATCCGGGTCGGCGACGAAGCCGGACCACCTGGCGAGGTCGGTGATCGTGCTGGCCAGTGCGCCGCACGGTCCCATCGCCCGCAGGTCGAGCACCGGCTCGACCCGAGGCACGTCGTGGAACGGCTGCACGTGGTAGCCCGTCGCCCGCGGCGCGCCATCGAAGCCGACGCTGGTGCGGGTCATCTCCAGGGGCTCGAGGATGCGGGCCTGCAGCGACTCCTCCCACGGGCGGCCCTCCAGCCGCTCCACGAGCTGGCCCAGCACGGCATACACGATGTTGGAGTAGTGCCAGTGGTCGTGGGGGCGGCCGACCCGCTCGATCGCGTTGAAGTCGCTCATCAGGGTGGCGGCGTCGGGCTGCTCGAGCGTCTCCCAGATGTCGCCGAGCGGCTCGCGGGCCAGACCTGTGGCGTGGGAGAGCGCCTGCCTCACCGTGGCCCGCTGGGTCACCCCGGGCAGGTGCTGGTCGAGGGTGTCGTCGAGGTCGAGCCGCCCCTCGTCGCGCAGGGCCATCACCAACACCGCCGTGAAGCTCTTGGTGTTCGAGGCGATGAGGAACTGGTCGTCCGACCCGGGCGCGCGCGGGGAGGCGACGTCGGCCGTGCCGATGCCGTCGGTCCACACCGGCTCCCCGCGACGGACGACAGCGGCCGCGAGGCCCGGCACGCGACCGGTGCGCTGGCGCTCCAGGGCCAGGTCGCGTAGCCGTCGGATGGTGGTGTCCTGCAACGTGGTGTCCACGCACTGCACCATATCCGCGGGATCGGTCAGGAGGCTGGCGCTACCTCGCGCACCATCACGCAGTTGCCCAGTCCCTTCGGGCGGTCGTAGGTGAAGCCCTCGCGCTCGTACATCGTGCGAGTGCCGTTGTAGAGGAAGGACGAGTTCTTCTTCCGGACCCCGCCGGTGTCGTGCGGGTAGCCCTCGACCACGCCGCCGCCGGCCTGCGCGATCAGCTCGACGGCTCCGCGCAGGGCGACCGACGCCAGGCCTTGACCTCGATGGGCGCGCTCGACCTGGATGCAGGTCACCCGGTAGTCGGGAAGCCGCTCGGCCGTGGCGAGGTACTGCTTGCGGTGGTGGATGCCCGGGAGCTCCTCGGGTGTTCCGTACTCCGCCCAGGCGATGGCGAGACCGCCGTCGTAGACCAGCGCCGCGTGCGCGATGCCCTCGTCGACGCGGCGCTTCTTGAACGCCCGGTTGTCCTCGGCGGTGCTGTCCGGCTCCCTGTCCTCCGGGTGGAACCACGTGCACCAGCAGTTGGCGAACATGCCCTTGTTCCGCTCGACGAGGGCGGCGAAGTCGTCGAACGTCTCCGGCGTGAGTGCCCTGATCGTGTAGTCGGACATGCTCGCCAACGTACTCGGGAAGCCGGACACTGGGCGTCCGGTTGGCTCGCCCCTCGCCCGGTTGCCGTCTCGCTCGCCTAGGGTGGCGCGCGTGAGCGACGAGACGCAGACGGACGAGACGCAGACGGACGAGACACAGGCCGAGGACACCCGAACCGCTGGCGCGACGGAGCACGACCACGACTACACCGGGTTCGACTACCACACCGGCCCGGTGACGTTGCGGGGTTCGCGGGTGCCCGGCACGACCACCGACCAGCGCCTGCTCGACAGCCGCGGCCCGAGCGACTGGCTGCACACCGACCCGTGGCGGGTGATGCGGATCCAGAGCGAGTTCGTGGAGGGCTTCGGCGCGCTGGCCGAGCTCGGCCCCGCCGTCAGTGTCTTCGGGTCGGCCCGCACCAAGGCCGGCACCCCCTTCTACGAGCTCGCCACCCAGGTGGGGCGCAGGTTGGTGGAGGAGGGGTATGCCGTGATCACCGGCGGCGGACCCGGCGCCATGGAGGCGGCCAACAAGGGTGCCCGCGACGCCGGTGGTGCCTCGGTGGGCCTGGGCATCGAGCTGCCGTTCGAGCAGGGCCTGAACGAGTACGTCAACCTCGGCGTCAACTTCCGCTACTTCTTCGCCCGCAAGACCATGTTCGTCAAGTACGCGCAGGGGTTCATCGTGCTGCCGGGTGGATTCGGCACGCTCGACGAGCTGTTCGAGGCGGTCACCCTGGTGCAGACCCAGAAGGTCACGTCGTTCCCGATCGTGCTGATGGGCACCGAGTACTGGGGCGGGCTGTTCGACTGGCTGCGCAGCACCGTCCTGCACGCGGGCACCGTCAGCGCCAAGGACATCGACCTGCTGCACCTGACCGACGACGTGGACGAAGCCGTCCGCATCGTCACCGAGGCGGAGGAGCCGGTCGCACCCAAGCGGCCCGAGTAGAGCGACGATGGCAGTCGCCCAGCAGATCCATGGTGCCCTGACATGGACGTGGCGACGGCTGGGCCCGATGATGGAGACGTGACCATCTCGCCCCTGCCGCGACATGGCGACGTCATCGTCGGTCGGGACGTCGCCGGCCGCACCCTGCGCATCTCCGGCCACCCGGAGTCCGGCCGGGTGGTGTTGTCGATCTGGCAGGACACCGTCTGTCGCGCCACCCTTCGCCTCACACCAGAGGACGTCCCGCAGTTCGTCGAGATGCTCACGCGCAGCGCGATCACCAGGTCCGACGACGCCGCCGACGACGTCCGTGACCTCGGCACGGCGGGCTGACTAGGTCGTCGTCGGGAGTTCGTGCGACGATCGCCCCGTGATCTGGGTCTTCTTCATCGCCGTCGGCGTGCTGGTCGTCGGAGCGTTCGCCGCTCTCGTCGCGGGACGTCTGGGCTACGACCCCCTCGCGGAGGCGACCACGACCCAGGCGGACCCGATCCTCTCCGAGGAGTTCGGCTCCGGAGAGATCTCCGCCATTCGTTTCGACACGGCCCTGCGCGGCTATCGCATGGACCAGGTGGACGCCGTGCTCGACCGGCTCCAGACCAGGATCGCGGAGCTCGAGGCCGGCAGCGATCCCCGCCGCTGACCCATGGCCGACTTCCACCTCACCCGGCACTGTGCCGCGCCGCCCACGGCGGTGTGGGACGTCGTGAGCGACTTCGCGGCATACGGCGACTGGATGCCGCTCACCCGCATGCGGGTGGACGCGGGCGGGCCGCGGCCGGGCTGGGGTTTCGCGGGGTTCAGCGGCGTCGGCCGGTTCGGCTTCTCCGACTCGATGCTGGTGACGGCGTGGGAACCTCCGGACGCCGGGGGAAGGGGCCGCTTCCGGGTCGTCAAGACCGGCAGGTTGCTGGGCGGCTGGGCCGAGATCGCCGTTGAACCGGCTGACGGCGGCACCCGTCTGGACTGGCGTGAGGACGTCGTCGTGCGGCCGCTGCCGTTCAAACGTGTCTTCGCGCCCGTCCTGCTCCGCACGAGTGTCTGGCTCTACGGCCGGGCGGTGGACGCCATGGTCGCGCGGGCTCAAGAGCGTCACCGGTGAGCGGTCTCACGGTGGGTGAGGACGGACTCGCCCGGTGCGCGTGGGCGGGCTCGACGCCGGACTACCTCGCCTACCACGACACCGAGTGGGGAGTTCCGGTCCACGGCGAGCAGGCGCTCTACGAACGACTGACCCTCGAGGCGTTTCAGTCCGGGCTCGCCTGGATCACCATCCTGCGCAAGCGTGAGGGGTTCCGGTCGGCCTTCGCCGGTTTCGACCCCGAGGTCGTGGCGGCCTTCGGGGAGGACGACCGCGCCCGCCTGATGGCCGACACCGGCATCGTCCGCAACCGCCTCAAGGTCGACGCCGCCATCCACAACGCCGGCGCGGTGCTGGCACTGCGCGAGCGCGGCGGGCTCGACGAGTTCATCTGGTCGCATGCCCCCGACGAGCACACCCCGCCGACCACGACCGAACAGCTGCGCGCTACCTCGCCCGAGTCCGTGGCGCTCGCCAAGGCCCTGAAGAAGGCCGGCTTCGTCTTCGTCGGCCCCACCACGATGTATGCCGCGATGCAGGCGTGCGGGCTGGTGGACGACCACCTCGTCGGCTGCCACCGGGCGGGCGGTCGCGACGCGGGCGGACTTCAGGCGGGCGGCCACCAGTGATGCGCACCCTCACGGCGAGGGTGGCGCTGGCCTACCTCGCGCTGCGAGCCGTGTCGGCCGTGCTGCTCGTGCTGGCGAGCCACGATCAGGTCGTCATGCTGGACTGGACCGGCCCGACCGTCGAACCCATCGACATGACCGTGCTGTGGGACGGCAGCTGGTACCGCTACATCGCCGAGCACGGCTATCCGCACGCGCTGCCCGTCGACGCGGCGAGCGGTCACGTCGCGCAGAACGCCTGGGCCTTCTACCCGTTGTTCCCCCTGCTGTCGCGGATGCTCATGTCCGCCACGGGGCTCGGCTTCCCCGTCGTGGCGTCGTGCCTGTCCCTGGTCTGCGGCCTGGGGGCGGCCGTCATCATGGGCCGGCTCCTCGCCGAGCGCCTCGGCGAGCGGGTGGCGCTCGCGACGGTCGCCGTCTGGGGCGCCTTCCCGGCAGCGGTCGCCCTGCAGATCGCCTACACCGAGGCCATCGCGATGCTCGTCCTCTGCGCCCTGCTGTGGGCGCTGATGCGGTGGAACTGGCTCGCCGCCGGCGCCCTCGCGCTGCTGCTGGGGGTGACCAGACCGATTGCCGTTCCCGTCGCGATCGTCGTCGCGGCGATGCTCTGGCTGCGGTGGCGCCGCCGCGCGGCCGACCCCATCGACGGCGGCGAGTACGCCGCGGGAGCCTTCGCCCTGGTCGCCTCCGGCGTGGGCGCGGTGGCCTGGCCGCTCATCGCCTGGCAGGTCACCGGTTCGCGCAGCGCGTACACCGACACGATGGCCGCCTGGCGGGTCGGCGGCGAGATCACCCCGTTCAAGCCGTGGCTCGGCATGTCACAGTGGACCTTTCGCGACTTCGACGGTGGCAATGTCTACGGACCGGTCGCCCTTGCGGCCCTCGTCACCACCATCGTCGTGCTCACCTGCGGTCCCTGGGCGACCCGGCTGGGACCTGAGCTGCGCGTCTGGTCGCTGGTCTACCCGGCATACCTCGCGGTCGTCCTCGACCCCTTCACGAGCGTCTTCCGCTATGCCCTCCCCCTGTTCCCGCTCATCGCGGTGATCCTCGGTGGGGGCTGGGTGGAGCGTTCGGCGCGGTGGTTGTGGACCCGCACCGCCGTCCTCGTCGCCCTCGGCATCGCGGGACAGGTCCTGTGGATCTGGAAGCTGCTCGTCTTCGTCCCGCCGTCGGACTACCCGCCGTGACCGTGACCGGCCTGCGGGCCATCGTGACGTCCCAGGGCCGCAGCGCCGTGGGACGGTGGGCGCTGCGCCGCCCGGTGGTGTTCCTGCTGCTCGTGTATGCCGTGACGCGGGTGCTCGCGTTCCTCGCCATGTGGGTGGCGGCGACGTGGTTCCAGACGCCGGCCGGTGTGGGTCACCTCGACCCGACCGTCGGCGACATCCTCGGCGGCTGGGACAGCATCTGGTACCGGCGGGTCGCGACGCAGGGCTATCCAGTTCCGTTGCCTGCCGATCCCGACAGCGGGCTGCTCACCTACAGCGCCTGGGCGTTCTATCCGGCCTTTCCCATGATGGTGCGCGGACTGATGGCCATCGGCCTGCCGTTCGAGGTGGCGGGTGTCGGGCTCAACCTCGTGCTCGGAGCCGGCTGCACGCTGCTGGTGTGGCGGTGCTTCAACTACGCCATGCACGCGTCCCCCCAGCCGGCCCGCGAACGGCTCGCGCTGGTGACCGGCGTCCTGTGGTGCCTCTATCCCGCGACCGGCATCCTCGTCATGCCCTACACCGAGGCTTTGGCCGGGGTGCTGATCGCCGGGTCGCTGCTGCTGCTCATGCAACGTCGCTACGCCTGGGTGGCGGTGCTGACGATCGCCCTCGGGTTCACCCGGGCAGCCGCTCCCGCGATCGCCTGCGCGGCGATCGCCCACCTGGTGCTGCGGTGGCGCGAGGACAGGGTGGCCGGTGTGGCGCCACTGCGCGGCCAGCGCAGCACGGCGGCCCTGATGCTCCTGGCGACCGGGATCTCCTCCCTCGCCTGGCCGGTCGTCGTGGGTTTCATCAGTGGGCTGCCGATGGCGTTCTTCGACGTGCAGGCGGCGTGGGGGCAAAAGCCCGAGTCCGGTCCCTTCGTGCTCTGGCTCTCCTGGGCCTGGGAGGGACACGGCGTCGTCGGCGTGACGATCCTGGTTGCCCTCGTGGCCACCTACATCGCGCTCATCGTGGGCCGGCACGGTCGCTGGCTGGCGGTCGAGCTGCGGGTGTGGGCGCTGGCCTACCCGCTCTACCTGCTGGCCGTGGTGCGACCGATCACGAGCATGTGGCGCTTCCTGCTGCTGGACTTCCCCATCGCCGCGGTGGTCGCCTCGGTGGCGATGCGCACGTCGACCGGCGCCAAGATCGTGACCCACTGGCGCCGCCGGGTCGGGGTGGTGGGCGTGGTCCTGCTCGTCGGGCTCTTCTGGTTCACCTGCACCCTGCTGACCTACACGCCCTGGGCCTCCACGCCTCCGTGAGCCCACGGCATACTCGTCACTCGCCGGTGAAGACCGGCTTCTCCTTGGCGAGGAACGCCGCGACCGCGGCACGGTGGTCGGCGGTCCCGCCGGTCAGCGTCATGTACTCGCCCTCCTGGGCGAGGGACTCGGTGAGTCCGTGACCTGCACTGAACGCGACCGCCCGCCGGATGGAGCCGTAGGCCAGCGTGGGTCCAGCGGCCAGCGTCGTCGCCAGCTCGCGCACCTCCGCCTCGAACTCCTCGACCGGCACGACCTTGGTGACCAGGCCCAGGGCCAGGCACTCGTCAGCCGGGACCGTGCGGGGCAGCAGCAGGAGCTCCTTGGCCTTGGCCGGACCCACGATCCGCTGCAGCGACCAGGAGGTCCCGGAGTCGCAGGACAGCGCGATGCCGGCGAAGGCAAGGTTGAAGCCGGCCGTGTCCACGAGCACCCGGAAGTCCGCCGCGAGCGCGAAGCCGGCACCTGCTCCCGCGGCCACGCCGTTGACCGCTGCGATGACCGGCTTGTCCATGGTCGCGAGGAGCTCGACGATCGGGTTGTAGTGCTTGGCCACGGTGTCCCACAGCGCCGGGTCGTCGCGCTGCAGGAAGGTGATGTGCTCCCGCAGGTCCTGCCCCACGCAGAACGCGCGACCGCTGCCGGTCAGCACCACGCACCGCACCGTCGGGTCCTCGGCGACGTCTGTCAGGGCTGTGACCAGCGCATCCTTGGTGGCGATGTCGAGCGAGTTCATCGCCTCGGCGCGATTGAGCCGCACCGTGGCCACCGCGCCGTCCCGATCGACGAGGACGGGGGACTGCCTCGGGAGGGTCGCATCGCCGCTGGTGCTGTCGCTCGTGTTGTCGCTGGCTTTGTTGCTGGTGGCGGGGGTGGTGTCCGCTGTGTCGGTCATGGCGCCATCCTGCCGGACCGTCGTCCGACCCGGATTTCGCCTGTGAGCGGGTTCACGGGATAATGGAGCAAATCTGGCGCGCGCGGGGATGATCACAAGCACTGGCGTGGATCCGCGTGGCCAGCAGCAGACCACGCCAAACGGAAGGGACACTCATGGCGGCAATGAAGCCGAGGACCGGCGACGGCCCGCTCGAGGTGACCAAGGAAGGTCGGGGCATCGTGCTGCGCATGCCGCTCGAGGGTGGCGGCCGGCTCGTGGTCGAGATGACCCCCGACGAGGTTCGCGCGCTCGGAGACGCGATCACCAACTGCGAGGGCCTCAAGTAGCCTTCACCGCACGTTTCGAGGACCCCCTTCGGCACTGGCCGACGGGGGTCCTCGCGCGTCCAGGGGTATGCCGCGGCCGAACCACGGGTGGGTAGGGTCGGTCCGTGCGTGCACCCGAACTGCTCGACCCCGCCTCCAGCGCCTGGACCCTGTTTGCCGAACCCCTGGCCGACGTCCTCGCAGACCTCGACCCCACCGACCTGGTGCTGGCGCTGCCGGTTCCCAGTGGTGGACTGGCGTCGACGGGGGCCGGCGCGGCGGCCCTGGCCCTGGTCGGCCTCGACGCCGGTGACGTGGTGGCTGCGCACGAACCCAAGGCCATGGCTGGATCGATCACGCGGATCCCGCTCGTTCCGGGGGAGCGACCGGCCCGGACGGTCCTGCTCGTGGGAGTCGGCGACGCCACTGCGTCGGACCTGAGGACTGCCGGGGCCGCCCTGGGGCGAGCTGCCAAGGGGCACGCCTCCCTGGTGACCACCCTCGGCAGCGGCGGTGCCCGCGGTGCGCAGTCGGCCTTGGCCGAGGGGCTCGCGCTCGGTGGCTACTCCAGCCCGCGATGGGTGGGCGACGACGCCAAGCCCGCGACCGGTCCGGCGGGGGAGATCGCGCTGGTCGGGTCCTATGACGAGCCCTCGGTCCGGCACTCCGTCGTGCGCGCCCGAGCGACGATGCTGGCCCGCAACCTCGCGGTGGTTCCGTCCAACATCAAGAACCCCGCCTGGCTCGCCGCCCAGGCCCGGACGCTGGCGGGCCGGGCCGGGCTCGACGTGCAGGTGTGGTCCGAGCGTGAGCTGCGTGCCGAGGGATTCGGCGGCCTGGTGGCCGTCGGTGCCGCCTCCGCGTCGCCTCCCCGACTGGTCCAGCTCGACTACGCGCCGGAGGGCGCCACCTCCCGGACGCCGCGAATCGTCCTGGTCGGCAAGGGAATCACCTTCGACACCGGTGGGCTCGACATCAAGCCCGCCGAGGGAATGCTCGCCATGAAGACGGACATGAGTGGTGCGGGCGTCGTGCTCGCCGTGCTCGCCGCCTGCCGCGAGCTGGCCGTGCCGGTGAAGGTGACCGGCCTGCTGGCGCTGGCCGAGAACAGCGTCGGCGGCGCGGCCTACCGCCCCTCGGACGTCATCACGCAGTACGGCGGACGTACGGTCGAGATCGGCAACACCGACGCCGAGGGGCGGCTCGTGTTGGCGGACGCCCTCGCCTACGCCGACCTGCGGCTGCGCCCCACCGTGCTGGTCGACATCGCGACGCTCACGGGCGCCGCCCGGGTCGCCCTCGGCCGTTCCATGGCGCCGGTCTACGGCACGGACGACGCCGTCACCCGGGCGCTCGTCGGGGCGGGCGAGGCGACGGGGGAGCTGCTCTGGCCGATGCCGCTCGTCGAGGACTACCGACCGAGCCTGGACAGCGACGTGGCCGACATCAACCACATCGCGGGCATCGGAGGCGGCGGTGGCTCGATCTCGGCAGCATTGTTCCTGCGCGAGTTCGTGGGTGCGCGACGCTGGGCACATCTCGACATCGCCGGGGTGGGTCGCTCCGACGTCGACCGCGGACTCCTCACCAAGGGCGGGACGGGCTTCGGTGCCCGCCTGCTGCTCACCTGGCTGGAGGAGATGTCATGAACGCGGGATACGGCCTGAGCGTGCGGTGGTCCCTGGAGACCGCACCCGACGGCGTCGCCCAGGAGCTGCGTGACTACGTCGTGGGTACCTCGATGGCGAAGTTCATGTTCCTCGACGGGCTCGCCTTCAAGACCTGGCGGATGGTCGAGGGCAAGTGGTTCGAGGGCACCTACGTCTTCGACGAGAAGGTCTACCGCGACGACTTCCAGCGCGAGTTCACCGCGACGGCGGCCGAGTCCGCCGGCAGCGGCATCATCGGGTCCTCCCCGACCCTCATCGAGCCGTTCGAGGTCGTGGCCATCGCCGAGGGCCCCGGTCGGTTCCGTCGCGGCCCCGGTCCCGGCACCGCCTGACTCAGCGCTTGACGGCCGCCAGGACGCCGTCGCCGACCGGCAGCAGGGCCGGGATCAGCCGCTCGTCGTCGCGCAGCGTCTTGCCCAGGTCGCGCAGCACCGAGGTCTGCTGGTCGCGCGCAGCCGGGTCGGCCACCTTGTCGTGCCACAGCATGTTGTCGAGCACGAGCACACCCCCCGACCGCAGCAGCCGGATCCCGTGGCTGACGTACTCCGGGTACTCCACCTTGTCGCCGTCGATGACGACCATGTCGTAGGCGCCGTCGGTCATGCGAGGAAGCACGTCGAGAGCCCGGCCGGTGATGACGCGGGTGCGCTGGTGGGCGATCCCCGCCTCGGCGTAGGCCTTCTTGGCCACGCCCTGGTGCTCGGCCTCGACGTCGATGGTCGTGAGGATCCCGTCCTCGGGCATGCCCTGGAGCAACCACAGTCCTGACGTGCCGGCGCCGGTGCCGACCTCCACGACCGACTTCGCCTTCACGGCGGCCGCCAGCAGTCGCAAGAGCACGCCGGCACCGTTGCCGACCGGAACAGCCCCCAGCTCCTCGCCGCGGCGCCGAGCAGACTCGATGACCTCGTTCTCGGTGACGAAGTCCTCGGCGTAGGCCCAGCTGGCCGGCTTCTGTGCGCTCATGCGCCAAACCCTACTGCCGCAAGCACGACGAACCGGGCACGCGGCATACAGGAAACGCTCAGGTTGTTGGGGAACGATGCAAGCCGTTCGGTCGTCTGGACCGAATGCAGGGTGTGCGCCGCCAGGCGCCCGACGGAGGTGAGGGACGTGACCGCGACCGACACGATCGGTTCGGCCCGACAGGATGCCCAGGGGGACGTCCCGGAGGCATCCGCGTGGGTGCCCCCGACGTGGGAGGAGATCGTCGAGCAGCACTCCGCGCGCGTCTACCGGCTGGCCTACCGCCTCACCGGCAACCCGCACGACGCCGAAGACCTGACCCACGACGTGTTCATCCGCGTCTTCCGGTCGCTGCACAGCTACCAGCCCGGCACCTTCGAGGGCTGGCTGCACCGCATTACGACCAACGTCTTCCTCGACAAGATGCGTCGCAAGCAGCGGATCCGCTTCGACGCACTCTCCGACGAGTCCGCTGCCCGCCTGCCCACCCGTGAGGCGGGGCCGGAGGCGACCTTCGAGGCGACCCACTTCGACGACGACGTGCAGCGAGCTCTCGATGCCCTCTCCCCGGACTTCCGGGCCGCGGTCGTGCTGTGCGACATCGAGGGACTGTCCTACGAGGAGATCGCCGCCACGCTCGGCGTCAAGCTCGGCACGGTGCGCTCGCGCATCCACCGCGGCCGGGCCCAGCTGCGCGAAGCCCTCGCCCACCGCGACCCCACCCTCGCCCGCCCCGCGGTGGACGCCGACCGCGCGCCGGTCGCCAAGCGCCGCATGCCGGTGCTCGGCCGGGCGGTGCACGGATCGCGATGAGTCGCCCGAGCTGGGCTGGTATGCCGGGTGCGGCCCTCGCGGGAGGCCGGGGCCGGTGTCTCGGCGACCAGCTGACGGCCTATGCCGACCGTGCCATGGACGAGGCGACCCTGCTGCGGTGGGATCGCCACGTGGTCGCCTGTCAGTGCTGCCGGGGAGCTGTCGACGAGGAGCGTCGCGTGCTGATTGCCCTCCGGTCCTCGCTCGGCTCCGCCGTCCCTGGTGACCTGCGCGGCATGTTGCTCGCCCTGGGTGCCCAGACCCCGGGTCGGGCCCCTGATGGCTCGGCGCTCACGCCTCGCCCGCTGCTCCCGCCCATCCCGGTCGCGCCCGTGCGGGTCGTCGACCGGGGGGCCCCGGCCCAGCACCGCTCGGCCGGTCGGGCGACCGTCTACGCAGGTCTGGCGGCCGGGGCCACGGCTGCCGCGGCCCTGAGCCTGGTGGTGACCGGTGGCCTCGCCCCGACCACCCCGACGGTCGCTCCGGCGGTGCAGCGCGCCAGGCCTGCGACTCCGGGTTTCGCCACGGCGTCGTTCACCGTCCCCGGGCTCGGCAGCACCCCGGGCGCGACCTCCGTGGCACCCACCGTGGGCACCGGTCGCGGTCGTTCGGCACAATCGTCTCCATGAGCGACGAGCGAGACCCGGCAGGCCCCGACCAGCCAGTCTCCGCTGACCCCGACCAGTCTGCTCCGGACCCGCTGGGCGAGTCCGTCTGGGACCCCTGGGCGCCCCCGGGGCGTGCCGCCGGTGACCACACCCAGCCGGTCGACCTGTCGCACACCCAGGAGCTGAGCGGCCCCGCCGCACCCGTGCCGTCCGACCCTGTGCCGTCCGACCCTGCGCCGTCCGACCGTGTGCCGACCGAGTCGGCCCCCGCCGACCCGGTCTGGGCCGCTGAGCCGACCGGCTGGCCGGGCGAGGCCTCGGCACACCAGGCACCCGCCGGCCCCCCGGCACACCCCTCCAGCGCGCCGAGCGCGGCGGCCTCCTCCGCGGGCGCGGGCTGGGACCCGATCTCCGCTTCCACGGCGGACGCGGGGTATGCCGGCCAGCCGGCACCGTGGGTCGGTCACCATCCGGTGGAGCCCACGGCCCCCCAGCAGAAGGGCCCCGGGTGGGGCGCCCTGGTCGCCGTGGCAGCGGTCGCGGCCCTGGTCGCGGCAGGGCTCGGTGGCCTGTTCGGCGGCTGGCTCGGGGCGACCGGGCGGGTCGACTTCGGCTCGCTGGACCGCACACCGTCCTCGATCCCACGGGCCGGCGCCGGTGCGACGTCGCGGCCCGAAGGCTCCATCGCCAACATCGCGGCAAAGGCCCTGCCCAGCGTCGTGACCATCAAGGTCGACGGCGCCGACGGTGGCGGCACCGGCTCGGGGTTCGTGCTCGACCGGGACGGCCACATCATCACCAACAATCACGTGGTCGCCAGCGCCGCGACCGGGGGCACCATCAAGGTCGAGCTGTCCGACGGCACCGAGATCGATGCGACGATCGCCGGTCGGGACGGGTCCTACGACCTGGCCGTGCTCAAGACCAACCGCACCGACCTCGTACCGCTCGTCATCGGCTCGTCCAAGGACGTCGTCGTGGGGGACCAGGTCATCGCCGTCGGCGCTCCGCTCGGTCTCGAGTCCAGCGTCACCAGCGGCATCGTCAGTGCCCTCAACCGGCCCGTCAGCCCCGGCGGTGACGGCAACCAGCAGTCCTTCATCAACGCCATCCAGACCGACGCGGCGATCAACCCCGGCAACAGCGGTGGACCACTGCTCAACATGGCCGGCCAGGTCATCGGCGTGAACTCGGCCATCGCGCGGATCCCCGGGACCACCGACACGCAGTCGGGCAACATCGGCGTCGGCTTCTCCATCCCGAGCGACCAGGTCCTCAAGACGGCCGAACAGCTCATCAAGACCGGCTCGGCCCAGCACCCGGTGATCGGTGTCGTGCTCGACCGCGAGTTCACCGGTGACGGCGTGCGCATCCTGGCGAAGGCCAGCAACGACAGCGGTCCACCGGTCGACCCCAAGGGGCCGGCAGGCAAGGCGGGGATCAAGGCAGGGGACGTCATCATCGAGTTCGACGGGCGGCGGGTGACCGACCCCGACGACCTCGTCGTGGCGATCCGTGCCAAGAGCGTCGGCGACGACGTCTCGATGAAGGTCCGCCGCGGGAGTGAGACGATCAGCGTCACACTCACGTTGTCCGGCTCGGGCAAGTAGCGGCAGGGGCTGGCATGGCGGGCGTCAACGGCTGGGAGTTCATCGCGCTGATCGTTCTGGCCGTGGTGATCCTCGGCCCGGAACGACTGCCCGAGTACGCCTCGAAGCTGGCGCAGTTCGTCCGGCAGGCCCGCAGCATGGCCGAGGGCGCCAAGGGCCAGCTGCGCGAGCAGATGGGCCCGGAGTTCGACGACATCGACTGGCGGCAGTACGACCCCCGTCAGTACGACCCACGCCGGATCGTCCGCGAGGCGCTGCTCGACCCGATGCCGGTCCAGCCCGACGAGGCCAGTCCCACCTACTCGACCAGTACGGGTGGCCACGACGCGGCCAAGCCGACGCCGTTCGACGACGACGCCACGTAGGTCCTCCCGCTCCGCGCGGCGCTCACTCATGCAAAAGGCGAGTTAGCGCCTCGACAGGGCGGCGCTAACTCGCCTTTTGCATGAGTTGCCGACGGGCTAGCGACCGACGGGGGACAGTCCGAGCGAGCGGCCGGCGAGTCCGCGCGACCGGGTGCCCAGACCCCGGGCGATGGCCCGCAGCGAGACGGCGGCCGGGGACTCGGGGTTGCGGAGCACGACCGGGGTTCCCTGGTCAGCGCATTCACGCAGGTTGGTGTCGAGCGGGATCTGACCCAGCAGCGGCACCTCGGCGCCGACGGCCCGGGTGAGCGACTCGGCGACGACCTTGCCGCCACCGGAGCCGAAGATCTCCTGGCGCGAACCGTCGGGCAGCTCCAGCCACGACATGTTCTCGATCACGCCGACGATGCGCTGATGTGTCTGCAGCGCAATGGATCCCGCGCGTTCGGCGACCTCGGCGGCGGCCTGCTGCGGGGTGGTCACGACGAGGATCTCGGCGTTCGGGATGAGCTGGGCGACCGAGATGGCGATGTCGCCGGTGCCCGGGGGCAGGTCGAGCAGCAGCACGTCGAGGTCGCCCCAGAAGACGTCGCCCAGGAACTGCTGGAGGGCGCGGTGCAGCATCGGTCCGCGCCACACGACGGGCTGGTTGCCGGGCACGAACATGCCGATCGAGATGACCTTCACCTCGTGGGCGATGGGCGGCAGGATCATGTCGTCGACCTGGGTCGGTCGGTGCTCCACGCCGAGCATGCGGGGCACCGAGAAGCCGTAGACGTCGGCGTCGACGACACCGACCCGCAGGCCGCTCTGGGCGAGGGACGCGGCGAGGTTCACGGTGATCGAGGACTTGCCGACGCCGCCCTTGCCGGACGCCACGGCATACACGCGGGTCAGCGAACCGGGCTTGGCGAACGGGATCTCGCGCTCGGCGTTGCCCCCGCGCAGCTGGGTGCGCAGCGCAACGCGCTGCTCGTCGCTCATCACCCCGAGGGTGACGTCGACAGCGGTCACGCCGGGCACCTTGGCCAGGGCCGCAGTGGTGTCCTTGGTGAGGGTGTCCTTCATGGGGCAGCCCGAGACGGTGAGCAGGATCGTCACGGCCACGCGGCCGGCGTCGTTGACCGTCACGCTCTCGACCATGCCGAGCTCGGTGACCGGCTTGCGGATCTCCGGGTCGATGACGGTCGTGAGCGCCTGGTGCAGGGCGTCGTCGGTCACCGTGGGGGGAGCGTCGGTCGGGCTGGGGGACATGCCCCCATGCTAGGTCGCGCCCTGGTCCTTCGAAGAACCGGTGGGGCCGCTCACGCTGTCATCTGCCTCACGTCGGCGGACCTCGAGCCCGCGGTCCTCGAGCTCGTCGAGCAGGCCCCGCAGCTCGGACCGGAGGAAGTCGCGGGTGGCGGCGTCGCCCATGGCGTGTCGCAGCGACGCCACCTCACGGGTGAGGTACTCGGTGTCGGCGAGGTTGCGCTCGTCGCGGGCCCGGTCCTGCTCCAGGGCCACGCGGTCGCGGTCGGCCTGGCGGTTCTGCGCGAGCAGGATCAGCGGCGCGGCATACGACGCCTGGAGGCTGAGCATGAGGGTGAGGAAGATGAACGGGTAGTTGTCGAAGCGCCAGTCCTTGGGCGAGACGAGGTTCCAGGTGAGCCAGAAGACGACGAACACCGTCATCGCGAGCAGGAACTGGGCGGTGCCCATGAAGCGCGCGAACTGCTCGCTCCACCGCCCGAACGTCTCCTGGTTCATGGGGGGCCGCGGCAACAGCGCGCGGCGGGACTCGCGGGGCTGGTCCAGCCGGCTGGAGGCCATCCTCCGGTCGCGCTCAGCCATGGGTCACCTCGTGGCGTTCCTCGCGCCAGTCGTCGGGGAGGATGTGGTCGAGCACGTCGTCGACCGTCACCGCGCCGATGAGCCGGCCGTCGCTGTCGACGACCGGGACGCCGACCAGGTTGTAGGTCGCCAGCATGCGGGTGACCTTGCCGAGGGGAGCATCGGCACGCAGCGGTTCGATCTCCTTGTCGAGGATGCTGCCCACTGCGCCGTGCGGGGGTTCGCGCAGCAGCCGCTGGATGTGCACCATGCCGAGGTACTTGCCGGTGGGCGTCTCGTGCGGCGTCCGGCAGACGTAGACGGTCGAGGCCAGCGCGGGGGACAGCTCGACCCGACGCACGACGGCCAGCGCCTCGGCGATCGAGGCCTCGGGACCGAGGATGACCGGCTCGGTCGTCATCATGCCGCCGGCGGACTCCTCGTCGTAGGTCAGCAGCCGGCGCAGGTCGGCGGCCTCGTCGGGCTCCATGAGCTGGAGCAGCTCCTCCTGCTTCTCGGCCGTGAGGTTGTGGAGCAGGTCGGTGGCGTCGTCGGGCTCCATCGCCTCGAGGACGTCGGCGGCGCGTCCCACGGGCAGGGTCTCGAGGATCTCGACCTGGTCGTCCTCCGGCAGCTCCTCGAGGACGTCCGCGAGCTTGTCGTCGGCCATCGCCTCGGCCACCTCGGCGCGACGCTTGGGCGACAGGTCGTGGATGACGTCGGCGAGGTCGGCGGACTTCAGGTCGTCATAGGTCTCGAGCAGCATCGCGGCAGACTGCCCGGCCGTGGACTGGTGTATGCCGGTGACGTCCTCGACGGGGACGAGCACCGTGGCGCCGCGGCGCCGCCGGAACGCGCCGAGCGAGCCGCGCGCGGCACCTTGGCGCACGTAGACCTTCGACATGGCCCAGTCGCGGCTGCGCTCCTGCTCGATCGCGACGTCCTCGACGGTGGCCTCGTAGGCGCCCTCGGGGTCGTTGACCGTGACGGGCCGCTCGAGGATCTCGGCCATCACCAGGACCTCGTTGGTGCGCTGCTCGAAGCGCCGCATGTTGACCAGCCCGGTGGTGATGACCTGACCACCGTCGACGGAGGTCACCCGGGTCATCGGCACGAAGACGCGGCGCCGGCCGGGCACCTCGACCACCAGCCCGATGATGCGGGGACGGCGGCGCGAGGCCCCGAACGTCACGACGACGTCGCGAACGCGCCCGACCTGGTCACCGAGCGGATCGAACACGCTCAGGCTGGTCAGGCGGCCGACGAAGACGCGCGACGGAGTGCTCACGCGGCCAAGGTTATCCGTCCGGTCAGCCGTCGTCGGGGAGGCGGTTGCCGCGCCGTCGGCGCGGCCGTCCGCGCCAGTGCCAGGGACGCCAGGTCGCCGTCGTGGCCTCGCTCGGGGGCACGGGCGCAGCACCCGACGTCGTGGGGTACGAACCGGGCGCCTCGAGGGGGGCGCCGAAGGGCTGCAGGGCGCGCACCGTGCACTCGCGGGCCCACCGCTCGACGACGTCCTCGGTCGCGTTCAGGCGACTGGCCTTGAGGGCTTCGGTGGCCGAAGCCCACCGTTCGTCGGCGGGCCCGATCTCGTGCACGGTCGCCTGCACGGTCAGCAGCCGGCCGCCGGTGTCCTTGCTGCGCAGGATCAGCCGCACCTCAGGTGGCAGCCACGGCAACGTCTGCTCGCCCGGGCCCGACACGGCATACACCGTCTCGTCCGCCCAGGCGTGCCAGAAGGGCCACGCGCGGTCGTCCGGCGGTTGCACCCACATGAGCCCGGACTTGGTCGCGGCCTCCGCGAACAGGGCGGTGACGTTCAGCGGGGCGCCTGTGGGAGCGGTGGGAGCGGTGGGAGCGTCAGCGGGAGCGTCGGCTCGAGCCGGGGGCGCAGTCGCAGCAGGCTCTCGCGCGGACTCGGTCACACGTGAACTGTGTCATAACCGCCACGTGACTGTCGCTGCTAGCGTCGCCGCGTGCGCAGCCCCAAGGACTTCTTCGCCCCGCTGGCGGTGGGTGCTCCGGCTCCCCTCACCCAGGTGCCCTCCCGACCGTCCCGCGTGATCCACTTCTTCGACCCCAGCAACGAGAAGATGGCCGCCAAGGTCCCGGCCATGGTCGGCACCGTCGACGTGCTGCTGGGCAACCTCGAGGACGCCGTCAAGGCCGACAAGAAGGAGGCGGCCCGCGCCGGGCTGGTGGCCATCGCCAAGGCCACCGACTTCGGCGACGCCACCCAGCTGTGGACCCGCGTCAACGCCCTCGACAGCCCCTGGGTGCTCGACGACCTCACCACGCTGGTGACCGAGATCGGCGACAAGCTCGACGTGATCATGGTCCCCAAGGTGCAGGGCCCGGAGGACATCCACTACGTCGACCGCCTGCTCGCCCAGCTCGAGGCACGCGCCGGGCTCCAGCGCCCGATCCTCGTGCACGCCATCCTCGAGACGGCGCGCGGCGTGGCCAACGTCGAAGCCATCGCCGGCGCGAGCCCCCGCATGCAGGGGCTGTCCCTCGGGCCGGCCGACCTCGCCGCCGACCGCCGCATGAAGACCACCCGCGTCGGTGGCGGGCACCCCGGCTACCTCGTCCGCCAGGACCCCCCGGTGGGCGTGGACGACGCGGTGAACCAGCCTCGCGCCACCTACCAGCAGGACCTGTGGCACTACACGATCGCCCGCATGGTCGATGCCTGCGCGATGCACGGGATCTTTCCCTACTACGGCCCCTTCGGGGACATCCAGGACGTCGTGGCCTGCGAGGACCAGTTCCGCAACGCGTTCCTGCTCGGCTGCCTGGGCACGTGGTCGCTGCACCCCGTGCAGATCGAGATCGCCAAGCGGGTCTTCAGCCCCTCGGCGCAGGACGTGGCGCACGCGCGCCGGGTCGTCGAGGCGATGGGCGACGGCACGGGCGCCGTGATGCTCGACGGCAAGATGGAGGACGACGCGTCGCTCAAGCAGTGCCAGGTGATGCTCGAGCTCGCCGAGCGCCTCGCGGCCACCGACCCGCAGCTGGCTGCCCTGTATGCCGCGAAGTCGCCAGCTGTTGACGCGGTGGCCGGCGAAGGCGCCGGTGCCTGACGTGGCCGCGGCGCGCGAAGCCGGCGCCCCGGCATACCGACCGCGTCGTTCGGTCCTGTACATGCCGTCGTCCAACGAGCGGGCCCTGGAAAAGGCCAAGACCCTCCCCGTCGACGCGCTGATCCTTGACCTCGAGGACGCGGTGGCGCCGGACGCCAAGGAGCAGGCGCGCGAGAACGCGTGCGCCGCGGTGCGCTCGGGCGAGTACGGCCGCCGCGAGCTGACGATCCGGGTCAACGGCCTCGGCACGCGCTGGCACGACGCCGACCTGAGCGCCGCGTGTGCGGCGGGTCCGGACGGGATCGTCGTCCCCAAGGTCGGCTCGGCTGATGAGGTGCGCGCCCTGGTTGCCGCCATGGAAGCGGCCGGAGCTCCCGAGCGCACCCGGTTGTGGGCCATGGTCGAGACTCCCGCGGCGGTGCTGCACGCTGAGGAGATCGCCCGGGCGTCCGACCGCCTCGCCTGCCTGGTCCTGGGCACGAACGACCTCTACAAGGAGCTGGGCGCGTCCTTCGCCCCCGGGCGCGCGGCCATCTCGGCGAGCCTGCAGCTGGTCCTGCTGGCCGCGCGGGCTGCCGGTGTCGCTGTCCTCGATGGGGTCTACAACGACGTGTCGGACGCCGATGGCTTCCTCGCGGAGGCAGGGCAGGGGCGCGAGATGGGGTTCGACGGCAAGACGCTGATCCACCCCGGCCAGGTGGCGCCCTGCAACGAGACGTTCGCGCCGAGTGCGGCAGCCGTCGAGGACGCGCGCGCGGTGATCGCGGCGTTCGAGTCGGCGCAGGCCGAGGGACGTGGGGTCGCCACCCTGAACGGCAGGCTCATCGAGAGCCTGCACGTCGAGACGGCCCAGCGGGTGCTGGCCATCGACGAGGCCATCGCGGCGCTGGCCGACCAGGCCTGAGACGCCAGACCGCCCGGCCAGACAAAGGTGGCCAGACAAAGGTGGCCGGACAAAGGTGGCCAGACAAAGGTGGCCGGGCGAGGCAACCTTTGCGCTGTCCGGGGCGTCTAGGTGAGTGCGGTCGCTCTCGGGGGAGGGCGACCGCGCCAATGTCGCAATGTCGGCTGGTTCGATGTGAACGCGCCGGGAGACCCCGGCGCGTTCACATCGAATCGGTGAAGACAGGTTTGAGGGTCACGATTCGGCGCGGGGGACAACCAGATCGCCTTCGCGTGCGTCACCATGACTGACAGGACGTTGCCAGCGGACCGTTGTCCGCTGGCCTGGAAGGGGAGTCGATGGAGCGCAAGGACGCGGGAGCCCGCACCGCTGTGGCCGCATCCGTGCTGGCCGGTGTGCTCGTACTGAGCGGCTGCGGCGGCATCACCTTCGGGCAGAACACCGCGGCGACCCCGTCGGCAGCCCAGGGCACGACGCCGGTGCCGGACCCCTCCTCCGCACCTGTGGATCCGGCGCCCAGCGACACGACGACGAGCCCGGCACCCACGTCGACGACCCCTGCGCCGTCGACCACGAAGCCCGTGCCCAAGCCGACGCCCAAGCCGACCCCCAAGCCGATCCCCACGGCGGGCGACACCCTCCACGCGGGCGACTCGGGCCCCTACGTCAAGCAGGTCCAGCAGCAGCTCTCGGCCCTCGGCTACTGGAACGGGTCGGCCGACGGGTCCTACGGCGGCCTGACGTCTCAGGCGGTGATGGCCCTGCAGAAGGCGGCCGGACTCGGCCGTGACGGAGTCTTCGGTCCCTCCACGCGGCGCGCCCTGCAGAACGGCGTCCGCCCGCAGTCCCGCACCGGTGGCACCGGCATCGAGATCGACAAGGCCCGCCAGCTGCTGCTGGTCGTCCGTGGCGGCAGGGTCACCTTGATCCTCAACACCAGCACCGGCAGCGGTCAGCCGTACACCAGCCAGGGTACGACCCGGGTCGCGACCACGCCGGCCGGCAGCTACAGCACGTACCGGGTGGTCAACCACCTCGACAAGGGTCCGCTCGGCGACCTGTGGCGTCCGCGGTACTTCAACGGCGGCATCGCCGTCCACGGGGCGGGCAACGTGCCCGGCTACCCGGCCTCCCACGGTTGTGCCCGGGTCAGCAACCCCGCGATGGACATGATCTGGGCCAACAACCTCATGCCGCTCGGCAGCTCCGTCACGGTCTACTGACTGTCGAACTGCGGACGGACCCAGCTCAGCTGGGCCGCGCCGTGGCTCTTCCAGTAGTCAGCGGTGTGTCCGCCTGAGTCGAGGGTGAGCCTCGCCGAGGGGAGGGCCTTCGCGAAGGCCCTGTTGCCCGGCACGAACGGGTCGGAGCGGCCGCAGTCGAGCCGCACCGGGATCTGCCGCAGGACCTGCCTGTGGCGAACATCGAAGACGTCGTGGGCCTCGAAGTCCTCGGCGTCGTCGAACGCACCCGGGGCACTCAGCCCCGGGGCGGTCCAGAGCGCAGCGCTCTCGGCGACGACGGCGGCGACCCGCTGCGGGCCGAGCTGACTGGCCAGCAGCAGCGACCCGTAACCACCCATCGACCAGCCGAGGAAGGCGACCTTCCCGGCATACCCCGTCTCGCGCTGGACGAGGGGCAGGAAGTCCTCGATCACCATGGCGCCGGTGTCGACGCCCGCCCGGCGCGCGTGCCAGTAGTAGTCGCCGCCGTCGACGGAGGCGAGCGTCAGCCGTGCCGAGGTGACGTGGTCCTGGAGGTTCATGATCCGGAACGCGTGGCTGGCGTCGCCGCCCTTGCCGTGCAGCACGACGACGACACCTCTGAGGTCGGCGTCGCCCTCGGTCTGCTGGGCGATCCGCCACGTGATGTCGCGGCCGGGCCAGTGCTTGCTCTGCAACGACCCGGAGCGGACCTCGACGGCGGACGGCCCACACCCCGCGACACCCAGGGCAGCGGCGCCGGCCACCCCTGCGAGGAGGGTGCGGCGGGTGATCGTGGCCATGACTTCACCCTAGGGCGAGGCCTGCCAAGAGCTCGGTATGCCGCGTGGCCGGCTACCAGCGCGACGTCGCCTCCGCGACGAGGTCGCCGAGCAGCTCGCCCTCGTCGACCTCCAGACCCTTGCCGACGAACCAGCGACACATGTTCGCGACGTCGCGCTCGAGGAACTCGAAACCGCGCGGATTGCCAATGATGTCAACGATCTGCGGCCAGTCGATGATGACGAGATGCTCGTCGTGGAGCAGCACGTTGTAGGGCGACAGGTCACCGTGGGCCCAGCCGCGCTGCGCCAGGAGGACCATCGAGGACCGGAGCTGCTCGAACAGGTCGGCGAGGAGCCCTGGCTCGGGACGGGTCTGGGAGAGGCGTGGGGCCGCTTCGCCGTCAGCGCCGATGAACTCCATCAGCATCTCGCGGTCGCTCAGCTGCACTGGGTAGGGCACGGGCAGACCCATGCCCCACAGCGTGCTCAAGGCCTCGAACTCCGCGATCGCCCACTGTCCCGAGAGCAGCTCCTTGCCGAACTCGGTGCGCCGCGCCATCGCCCGCATCTCGCGGCTGCGACGGACCCGCCGGCCCTCGTGGTAGCCGGCGTCCCGGTGGAACAGCCGGTGCTCACCGGTGCGGTAGCGCTTGGCGGCGAGGAACGAGTCGACGGCAGGCGTGGTCGTGCCGTCCGGCATCCAGCGCCGGACGATGTGCACGTCGGCTTCCTTGCCCGTCTTGAGGACGCCGAGGTCGGACTCGACGGCGCCGAGTGCGGTGATGACCCAGTCGGGTCGGGGTTTCGGACCGTGCGTGGCACCGTCCCAGCTGGACCAACGCTCACCCTCGGGGGGTGCGTCGGGAAGGCTGTCAAACGAGAAGGAGAGGTGCTCCTGGAACTGCATGGGTGGACTCCATCGAACGAAGGGGAAGGGCAGCGGACGTGCCCCGGACAGTCGTGGACATCTCGTGCCTCCTTCGGTTGATGCAGTCGTCCCGCTGAGGGAGTCGTGCGCGCGGCGGGATGCTGCGCGGCATACGGAGGAAGCCTGACAGACCTCCCACGCACCGCGCCACCGATTTTCCCCTCGGCCCACGTTTATCGGGTTTAGGGGGAAGGTTGTGCTTCACCCGACAAGCGTTCTCGGGTGAAGCACAACAAAGTCCCTAAACCCGATAAAGGTGAGTTACGGGTGGGGAGGCTCACACGGCCGGAACCTGTGCTGGGACTGGGCCACTCGGCATACTCGCGGGAGGTCCATTTCCCCTGACCGCGACGACCCGGTCACGAAATCGCAAGGTGGCGAACCACGATGTCCCGACTCCAGCAGACCGATGGCCTGACCGAGGAGCAGACCGAGCTGGTCAAGCTCGTGCGCGAGTTCGTCAACGAGCAGATCATCCCGGTGGCGCAGGAGCTCGAGCACAAGGACGAGTACCCCACCGAGATCGTGGAGGGCATGAAGGAGATGGGGATCTTCGGGCTGATGATCCCCGAGGAGTACGGCGGGTTGGGGGAGTCGCTGCTGACCTACGCGCTCGTCGTCGAGGAGATCGCCCGCGGCTGGATGTCGGTCAGCGGCATCGTCAACACCCACTTCATCGTGGCCTACATGCTGCTGCAGCACGGCACCGACGAGCAGAAGCAGCGCTACCTGCCCAAGATGGCGACGGGCGAGATCCGCGGCGCCTTCTCGATGAGCGAGCCCGGGCTGGGCTCGGACGTGTCGGCGATCAAGACGAAGGCCGTGAAAGGCGACACCGTTGACGGTGTCGACCAGTGGTCGATCACCGGCCAGAAGATGTGGCTCACCAACGGTGGCAGCGCGAATCTCGTTGCGGTGCTTGTGAAGACGGACCTCGGTGCCGACTCGGTCTACAAGAACATGACGACCTTCCTCATCGACAAGACCGCCGGCTTCGGAGAGACCGCCCAGGGCGTCACCATCCCCGGCAAGATCGACAAGATGGGCTACAAGGGCGTCGACACGACCGAGATGGTGCTCGACGGCCACCAGACCACGAGCGCGCAGATCCTCGGTGGCGAGCCGGGCAAGGGCTTCTACCAGATGATGGATGGCGTCGAGGTGGGTCGCGTCAACGTCGCGGCCCGGGCCTGTGGCGTCTCGATGCGGGCCTTTGAGCTCGGCATCTCCTACGCTCAGCAGCGCGAGACGTTCGGCAAGAAGATCGCCGAGCACCAAGGCATCCTCTTCCGGCTCGCCGACATGGCCACCAAGGTCGAGGCCAGCCACCAGATGATGGTGAAGGCCGCGCGGCTCAAGGACGCCGGAGCGCGCAACGACCTCGAGGCCGGCATGGCCAAGTACCTCGCCGCCGAGAACTGCGCCAACGTGGTCGAGCAGTCCTTCCGGATCCACGGCGGCTACGGCTACTCCAAGGAGTACGAGATCGAGCGGCTCTACCGCGAGGCCCCCATGCTGCTGATCGGCGAGGGCACCGCCGAGATCCAGAAGATGATCATCGGCCGCCGCCTCCTCGAGGATTACGCGTTGAAGAAGTGATGGCGCCCTGAAGAAGTAGTGCCGATCAGCGCGCTCCCAGCCGGCTTTGACACACTGGGACCATGAGCACGCAGCCGAACGCCATGGCGAGGTCCCGCGCGGTCCTGGCGCTGGAGTACCCGATGTCCCTGGGCCGGTACGACACGTACGCCAAGGCGCAGAAGGCCGTGGACTACCTGTCGGACCACGAGTTCCCGGTGCAGAACGTCCTCATCGTCGGCACCGACCTCAAGCAGCTCGAGCGGGTGACGGGCCGGCTGACCCGGCAGCGGGTGGCCATCGGCGGCCTGGTGTCCGGTGCCTGGCTGGGTCTGTTCGTCGGGCTGATCTTCTCGCTGCTCGACACTAGTGGTGGCGCAGGTCTGGTGGGCGTGCTGCTCACGGTGGCCTTCGGTGCGGTGTTCGGGCTCGTGTGGGCCCTCATCGGCTACGCCCTGACCGGTGGGAACCGCGACTTCACCTCCGTCATGCAGGTCGTCGCCACCCAGTACGAGGTGCTCGTGGAGCACAAGTTCGCCGCCCAGGCCCGTGACCTGCTGACGGAGATGGACCCCATGGCAGCGGCGCAGGCCCAGGTCGACGCGGCGCGTGAGGCCGAGCGCCAGCGGGCAGCGGGCCAGCAGCCGCCGTCTCCGTCCGTCTGACGGGCCGCCCACGGTCGGCCGGCTCGCGGGGCGGGACCCGCTCACGATCGGCGGACCCGGTATACGTCATCGGGGCGCGCGGCATACGCAATCAACCGTAGGCAAGTCCGCGCTCCGGGGAGCACACTGCTAGAGGCATCCGCACCGCTGTCTCGCAGCCCGGCTCTTGACGGGAGACCCCCATGGCCCGGTCAGCCGACGTCCCCGTCGACCCCGTGCAGTCGGTCGATGCTTTCCAGCTGATCAGGGGAACGGGATGAGCGAGGGAACGGTGCTGCTCGTCGAGGACAACCCGCGCAACCTGAAGCTGGCGCGCGACGTCCTGGAGTTCGCCGGGTTCACGGTGACCGTCGCCACGACGGGGGAGGAGGCCGTCAGCGAGGCAACCCGGACCCTGCCCGACCTCATCCTGATGGATCTCCAGCTGCCCGGGATCAGTGGTCAGACGGCGCTGGGCCGGCTGAGGGACGATCCACGCACGGCGGACATCCCCGTCGTGGCCCTCACCGCCTTCGCGATGCGGGCGGATCGCGAGCATGCCCTGTCGACAGGGTTCGACGGCTATCTCGAGAAGCCGATCAGCGTGCGTGAGTTCCCCGACCAGGTGCGCAGTCACCTGCGCGCCGGCCGGGCGGGAGGACCTCCCCATGACTGACGTCGGCGGCACGGTGCTGGTGGTCGACGACCTCCCCCAGAACGTGCGCCTCATGGACGCGGTGCTCTCGCCGCGCGGGTACACGGTGGTGGGTGCCAGCTCGGGCGAGGAGGCGTTGGAGCTGATCGCCGCACACCTGCCTGACGTGATCCTCCTCGACGTGATGATGCCGGGAATGGACGGCTACGAGACGTGTCGACGCATCCGCTCCGATCCCGCCACGTCCTTTCTCCCCGTGGTGATGGTCACCGCCAGTGGCGACGCGGAGCGGTTGCGTGCCCTCGAGGCCGGCGCCGACGACTTCATCACCAAACCCCTGGACCAGCCCGAGCTGCTGGCCCGGGTCCGCTCCCTCGTTCGGGTCAAGCGCTACCACGACACCGTGACCGCTCAGGCCGAGGCGCTCGCGTCCTGGAACCGTGAGCTGGAGGCCCGCGTGAGCGCCCAGGTGGAGGAGCTCGAGCGGTTCGGGCGACTGCGGCGGTTCCTGTCGCCCCAGGTCGCCGGGCTGGTCGTCGACAGCGGCGATGAGTCGTTCCTGCAGAGCCACCGGTGCGAGATCACCGCGGTGTTCACGGACCTGCGCGGCTTCACGCCGTTCGCGGAGACCGCCGAGCCGGAGGAGACGATGGCCGTCCTGAGGGAGTACCACCTGGCCCTCGGGGAGCTGGTCTTCGCGTACGAGGGAACGCTCGAGCACTTCGCCGGAGACGGGTTGCTGGTCTTCTTCAACGATCCGGTTCCCTGCCCGGATGCGCCGGAGCGCGCCGTCCGGATGGCCGTTGCCATGCGGGAGCGCGTGACCGAGCTGGCCGAGGCGTGGCGCAAGCGCGGTCACGACCTGGGCTTCGGGGTGGGCATCGCGCAGGGGTACGCGACCCTCGGCCGCGTCGGCTTCCCCGGGCGGTACGACTACGCAGCGATCGGGACCGTCACCAACCTCGCCGCGCGGCTGTGCTCGGAGGCGGCGGCCGGCCAGATCCTGGTGACCCGGCGCGTCCTGACCGGCGCCGGGGCTGCGGCGACGAGCCGGAGCGTGGGGCCACTGGCGCTGCGGGGCTTCAGCCGCCCCGTGGACGCCCACGAGATCCTCGGACTGACGAGCGCGGAGGTAGCGCAATGACGAGCACCACAGACCTGGACGACCACGCCGCAGCTGACCGCACTGCAGCCGAGGGGACGGTAGTCGGTCGCACCCTCGACGAACTCGACGACGCGGCTCGGAACGACGCCTTCGACGCCCTCCAGGCCCGGATGCCCGAGGTCTGGCGGGCGATCGGGACCAATGCGGCGGACGAGTCAGTGGTGGTCATCCCCTCGATGACGGTGGACCGGGTGGTCGCGAGCTCGGGCGGCATGAACCAGGCCCTGGAGGAGCGCTTCCTGTTCCTCCTGCTGTTGCTGCGCCAGCCCCGGTTGCGCATGGTCTACGTCACCTCGATGCCGATCAACCCGATGGTCGTGGAGTACTACCTGTCGCTGCTGCCGGGCGTGATCCCGAGCCACGCCAGGGCGCGGCTGTCCCTCGTCGCCGTCGGCGACACCGGCGCAGAGCCGCTGACCGAGAAGCTCCTGGCCCGGCCCCGCGTGCTCGCGCAGATCAGGGCGCTCGTCCCGAACCGGTTGCGGTCGCACCTGATCCCCTACAACACGACCGAGCTCGAACGTGACCTCGCGCTCGTCCTGGGAATCCCCATGTATGGCGCGGATCCGCGGCTCTTCCCCCTCGGGACCAAGACGGGCTGCCGCCGCCTCTTCGGTGAGGCCGGTGTGTCCTATCCCGCAGGGTACGAGGACCTGCACTCGCGCGCGGACGTCGAAGCCGCGCTGCGGTCCCTGCGCCACGACCGACCGAATGCGACCGGTGCGATGGTCAAGCTCAACGAGGGCGTCTCCGGCGCGGGCAACGCGCTCGTGCGACTCGACGGACTCCCCCCGGTGGGGGCCGCTGACGAGGCTGCAGAGCTGGCTCGTCGAATCGACGAGATGGAGCTGGAGGACACCCGGATCTCGGTGGACGCCTACCTCGCCAAGCTCCTCGAGCGCGGCGGGATCGTCGAGGAACGCATCGCCGGCGACGAGCTGCGCAGCCCGAGCGTCCAGCTCAGGGTCACTCCGCTCGGTGAGGTCGAGCTGCTGTCGACCCACGACCAGATCCTCGGTGGCCCCAGCGGGCAGTCCTACCTCGGCTGCCGCTTCCCCGCAGACCCGGAGTACGCAGGGCTCATCACGCAGGATGCCCAGCGGGTCGGCGACCTGTTGGCCGAGAAGGGTGTGCTGGGCCGGTTCGCCCTCGACTTCGTGACGGTGCGCGAGGGTGACTCGTGGACGGCGCACGCCATCGAGGTGAACCTGCGCAAGGGCGGGACGACGCACCCCTTCCTCACCCTGCAGTTCCTCACCGATGGCCGGTACGACGCCGAGGAGGCGCGGTTCCTCACGCCCAGCGGCGAGGAGCGACACCTCGTGGCGACGGACCACCTGCAGGACCCGAGCCTGCGCGGGCTGCGCGTCGACGACCTGTTCGACCTCATAGCTCGCGCCGGGCTGCACTTCGACCAGGCGCGACAGACGGGAGTCGTCTTCCACATGATGAGCGCCCTGACGGCCTACGGGAGGGTGGGGATGACCGCGATCGGGGAGTCCCCGGCCGCAGCGGACCGCCTCTACGCGGCCGCCGAGGGCGCGCTCCTGGAGGAGGCTCGCGCCGCGCTGCGCGCGGACCCTGTGCCCACCTGACCGCCCCGGCATTTCCCCTGGGGGCGGTCAGGGGGCTGTCAGCGGGTCACGGCGCGATGGCCGTGGCGTGGAGCAGAGCCTCGATGACGACGTGGTGCCAGCTGGTCCGCTCGGTCGCGGTACGTCGGGAGGCGCCACCGCAGCGGCACTCCCACACCCACCGGGCGCCGACCCGTCGCACGGTCGGGTGGTGGTGGGCGATGTCAGGACGGTGGCGGGCGATGGTGCTCATGGGGTCCTCCCTCGTTCGTGGCCGGTGAGCCGGCCGCCCCCTGCGGGACACCTCAACCCTCCCGTCGGCGGGCCGGACGGTCTGTGGGCGGCGGCACGCCCTCTGTGTGCCGCCGATGACACAGGGGGCCGACCCGTGCTGCACTGAACGCATGGAGTGGCGGCTGCTGGGGGGTCTGTCGGAGCAGGAGCGCCGGCTCGTCATCTCGGGCACCCAGCGGCACCGCTACCGCACGGGAGAGGTCGTGTTCCACGAGGGCGACCTCGCGGAGTCCCTCCACTTCGTCGCGGAGGGTCGCCTCGTCGCGCGACGCACCACGGCGGCGGGTGACAACGCCACGTTCGCCGTCATGGGACCCGGAGAAGCATTTGGCGAGATGGCGATGCTCTCGGCGCAGGCACGGCGCACGTCCACCGTCGCTGCCCTGGAGCCGGCGGTGACTCTGACCCTCCGGTATGCCGAGTTCGCCCGGCTGCGCGCGGCGCACCCGGGCGTGGAGAGACTTCTCGTCGACGTGCTGGCGGAGCGGGTGCTGCGGTTGTCCGACCACCTCGTGGAGGCGTTGTACCTCCCCGCCGACCAGCGGGTGCTGCGTCGTCTCGACGGGCTCTGCGAGCAGTACGGCCCTGTCGCGAACGGGCGCCCGGTCCGGATCCCCCTCACCCAGACCGAGATCGGTGAGCTCTGCGGTGCTTCCCGGGCGACGACCAACCGGGTGCTCCAGGCGCTGGTGGCCGACGGACTCGTCACCCTGCACCGTGGCGGAGTGGACGTTCAGGACCGCGGCGCGCTGCACCGCCGTGCGACCGTGGCGCACTGACTCTGGAGTGCTCTCCACGGTCGGACAGGCACTGAGCTGGCCGCCCCTCGGGTTGATGTCCAGAAAAGCGAAATGCGCCTGACGGTTTCGTCAGGCGCATTTCGTTTTCCCCACATCGCACCAGCCGCTGGTCCAGGCGCAGATCAGGTCGGCCGAGCCCCCTCGGCACCTTCGGACGCGCTTTCGCCCCGCGTCGCGCTCCGACGAACGCAGTACGCGGTCGCGGCCACGCGGCATACCCTCTGTGCATGACTGAGCCTGCTGGGGACAAGCCCGCTCTCGCCGAGTTCGGCGACGACTTCTCGTCGGTGCTGTGCGTCGTGGCGCACCCGGACGACATCGAGTACGGCACCGCCGCCGCCGTGGCCAAGTGGACCGCGGCCGGCAAGACGGTGACCTACTTCCTGCTGACCCGTGGTGAGGCCGGGATCGACACCATGCACCCCGACGAGGCCGCCGGGGTCCGCGAGCAGGAGGAGCGCGACGGTGCCGCGATCGTCGGCGTGACCGAGGTGGACTTCGGCGACCACCGCGACGGCAACGTCGAGTACGGCCTGGCCCTGCGTCGCGACATCTCGCGCGAGATCCGTCGGCGCAAGCCGGATGTCGTGATCACCGGCCACTACGGTGACCGGTTCGTCCAGGGGATGCTCAACCAGGCCGACCACCGCGCAGTCGGGCTGGCCAGCGTCGACGCCGTCGCCGACGCCGGGAACCGCTGGATCTTCCCGGAGCTGGTCGACGAGGGTTTCGAGCCCTGGAACGTCAAGCGGCTCTGCTTCGCCGGCTCGCCGACGGCCACCCACTACGTCGACGTGGGCGACCACTTCGGCCAGGCGGTGGCGTCACTCGAGGCGCACCAAGCCTACAACGCGGCCCTGCCCGACGCGTTCCCCAAGCCGGCCGAGCTGATCGGCATGATCCTCGGCTGGGGCGGTCAGGCAGCCGGCGTCGACAAGGCCCTCACCCTCGACGTCGTCGACCGCCGCTGACCCACCTCCTCAGTGCGACTGGACCTGGCGGATCCACGCCTCCACGTCGCTCGACGTGCGCGGCATGGCGGCCGAAAGGTTCTCGTGGCCGTCGGTGGTCACCAGCACGTCGTCCTCGATCCGCACCCCGATACCGCGGAACCGTTCCGGCACCTTGAGGTCGTCGGCCTTGAAGTAGAGGCCGGGCTCGACCGTGAGGACCATGCCGGGCTCCAGGTCGGCGTCCATGTACTCCTCGCGGGTGGCCAGGGCGCAGTCGTGCACGTCGAGCCCCAGGTGGTGGCTGGTCCCGTGCACCATCCAGCGCCGGTGGTACTGGCCGTGGTCCTTGTCGAGGGTGTCCTCGACCGAAACCCCTTCCGGCAGTAGGCCCCAGGCGTGCAGGTGTTCGGCGATGACCCTGATCGCGGCCGCGTGGACGTCCGAGAACTTGTTGCCCGGCTTCACCGCCGCGAGGCCGGCCTCCTGCGCGGCATACACGGCGTCGTAGACCTCGCGCTGCGCGTCGGAGAAGGTGCCGTTGGCGGGGAGGGTGCGGGTGATGTCGGCGGTGAAGAGCGACTCCACCTCGACGCCGGCGTCGAGCAGGATGAGGTCGCCAGCGCGGAGCTCGCCGGTGTTCTTGATCCAGTGCAGCGTCGTGGCGTGGTCGCCGGCGGCGCAGATCGAGTCGTAGCCGACGCCATTGCCCTCGTGCCGGGCGGTGAGGCCGAAGACGCCCTCGACCCAGCGCTCGCCGCGGCCGTTGGCAAGCGCTTCGGGCAGGTCGGCGATGACGGCCTCGAACCCGTGGTGGGTCGCCTCGACGGCCTTGCGCATCTCCTCGACCTCCCACTCGTCCTTGGTGAGACGCAGGTGCGAGAGGAAGTGGGCGAGCTCGTCGTCGGCCTGGGTGAGGTCGTCCTGCTCGGTCGCCTCGGCGGTGCGTGCCGCGTCGAGCTCGCGGGTCAGGTCGCGGTCGGCGTCGCGCACCATCCGCACCGTCACCTCGCCCGAGTCCTTGACCGCCGCGTCGGCGAACTCGTCGATGTGGCGTCCGGTCAGGCCGAGCTCGGTCTCGATGTCCTCGATGGTCGGTCGCGCGCCGACCCAGAACTCGCCGTAGCGGGTGTCGGCGAAGAACTCGTCGGTGTCGCGACCGGCGAGCGGGCGGAAGTACAGGATCGCCTCGTGGGTGCCGTCGTCGCGGGGCTCCAGCACGAGGACGGCGTCCGGCTCGCGGTCGCCGCCGAGCCCGGTCAGGTGGGCGAACGCCGTGTGCGGCCGGAACACGTAGTCGGTGTCGTTGCTGCGGACCTTCAGGCCCCCGGCGGGGATGACCAGGCGGTCGCCCGCGAAGGCCGCGCTGACGGTGTCGCGCCGCGCCGCGGCATACCTCGCGGCCTCGCTGAGGTCGGCGGCGGCGGGGACCCGCGGCGCCCAGTCCTCGGCGACGAACGCACGGAACTCGTCGGTGGTGGGGCGGGCGCGGTTCTCGGGCGTCTTCTGCTCTTCGCTCACGTCGCCATCGTGCCACGCGGGTATGCCGCGTCGCAGCCTGCCCGGTCGCGGCGCCTCGGGTGGCACCTCGGATCGCACCTCGGGGGCGTCCTCACGCTTGGTGCGTCAGGCGTTGTCGAGCATCGCCAGGAGGGCCTTCTCCGCGGCGGCGCGACGACGCTCGGGGCTCCGGTACTTCTTGAGGGCCACCGTGATCGTGCTGCCCGACTCGTACTGGTCGATGACGCGGGGATCGATGTAGGAGTTCTTGGCGATGGTCGGGGTGTTGCCGAGGTAGCCCGAGACCTCGGTGACGGCACCCTTGACCGCCCGCTGCCGCGAGGCCTTGGTGTCACCCGGCTCGTCGCTCTCGGCCAGCGCTGACGCCGCCAGCACCGTCGCGTGCCACGTGCGGAAGTCCTTCGCGGTGAAGTCGCCGCCGAGCAGTTCGGCGAGGTAGTCGTTGACGTCCGCGGCGGTGAGGTCGACCCAGCGGCGACCGTCACGGTGGGCGAGCAGCCGATCGCTGTCGGTCCGCCGCTTGCGCATCGCGTCGAGGGCCGCGATCGCCTGGCCGTCGTCGATCTCGATGGTGTGCTCGATGCCCGATTTGCCGACGAAGTCGAAGACCAGGCGTCCCGACCTGGCCCGCACGTGGTGCCGTTCGAGGGTGGTGAGGCCGAACGAGCCGTTGTCCTCGGCGTAGGTGTCGCCGCCGATCCGGAAGTAGCCGAGGTCGAGCAGTCGGACGGCGGTGGCTGCTGCCCGGGCCGTGGGCATGCCGTCTGCCTCCAGGTCCCGGCTGACCTGCCGCCTCGCGACCGGCAGGTGGTGGGCCACCTCGGTGATCCGCTCGAACTTCGCCTGGTCCCGCTTGAGCCTCCAGGCAGGGTGGTAGAGGTACTGGCGGCGTCCGGCGACGTCGGTGCCCAGCGCCTGGATGTGGCCCTGGGGGAGCGGGCAGATCCACACGTCGGTCCAGGCCGGCGGGATTGCCAGCGACCGGATCCTTTCGGTGTCGGCCTGGCTCAGGCGGGCACCCGACTCGTCGAGGTAGACGAAGCCCTTGCCGGCACGCCGCCGCGTCCACCCCTTCGACCGGGGCGAGACCTTCCGGAGCCTGGGCATCTCTTCTACAGCCTGTCCAGGGCCGTCTTCAGGGTGCCGGCGGTGTCGTTGCCGAGCTTGTTGAGCAACGGCATCGCCACCGGCCAGAGCCACCGGCCGAGCCCGGTGAAGGAGAACTCCGCCTGGTAGTCCACCGAGGACCCGGAGCCGTCCGGGACCACCGTGATGGTGTCGCGGCTCGTCGTGGTCTCGTTGCGGCCCACGATGACGAAGCTGTTGTCCGAGACGCTCTCGAGCGTGTAGTCGAGGTCCACGGTCCGCCCGGCGAACGTCGACACGTTGTGCCAGCTGGTGCCCGGCGACCCGTCTCCTGAGAGCCGCTCGCAGCTGACCGTGCCGTAGTCCCACTCGACGGCGTTCTCGAAGTCGAGCAGGTAGGGCAGGACCTGGGCAGGCGTGGCAGACGTGGCGACGGTGCGCTGGACGGTGGGCATCAGGAGCTCCTGGGGTTTCGACGAGCACGGCGGGTGGTGAGGGCGGTGGTGCCCAGGACGAATGCGCCGGCGGCGACCGTGGCGGCCGTGCGCCGGGCTGTGTGCCGCCAGTGCAGCGGGTCCACCGTGCGCAGGGCCGCCCGGACGGAGGCGTCGTAGCCGGTCAGCCCGCCGGGCGGTGGGCCGATCGCCGTCAGGACGTCGTCCTCGTGGCAGACCGCGTCATGGACCAGGCTGCCGACGAGGGGACGCGCGATGCCCGGCGAGATCGGCGTGACGAGGCCGACCCACAACCCGGCCAGCCGCGGTGTCAGGACCGGGACGGAGACGATGAGACGGCGCCCGATGCCCGCGATCTGGGCATAGCGCTGCATCATCTCTGCGTAGGTCAGCACCTCTGCGCCGCCGATGTCGAACGTCCGGTTCGTCTCGGACGGCAGGTCGGCGGCTCCCACGAGGTAGTGGACGACGTCGTCCACGGCGATCGGCTGGATGCGGTTGTCGACCCACCTTGGAGCCACCATGGCCGGCAGTCGTTCCGTGAGGTGACGCAGCATGTCGAAGGACGCCGAGCCGTCGCCGAGCACGACCCCGGCCTGCAGCACCGCGGCCGGCACGGGGGCGTCGAGGAAGATCTCGCCGACCTCGACACGGGAGGCGAGGTGCTCGGACAGGTCGCCCTGCGGGTGCAGCCCGCTGAGGTAGACGATCCGGTGGGTGCCCGCGTCGGCCGCGGCCGCCGCGAAGGCCTGGGCCATCGTCCGGTCGCGCTGGACGAAGCTGCCCTGACCGTCCATCGAGTGCAGCAGGTAGTAGGCCACCTCGGCCCCGTCGAGCGCCCGAGCGAGGTCGTCGGGTGAGGTGGCGTCGCCCTCGATGACGTCGACGTCATCGCGCCAGCCGCGACGCTCGAGGCCGGCGCTGCTCCGCGTGAGGACGCGCACCGACCAGCCGGCGTCGAGCAGGGCAGGGACGAGGACGCCGCCGATGTAGCCGGTGGCGCCGGTGACGAGGGCGGTGCGGGAGGTCGGGGAGGTCGGGGAGGTCATGGGCTCAGCTTCCGGTGGACAGGACGGCGGGCAGGAGGAAGAGCATCCCCAGCGACCACGTCAGGTGCGTGATCACCGGGCCGAGGATGCCGCCGGTGACCCGGCGCTGGAGGGCCGTGACCAGGCCGAGGAGCGCGGCAGCGAGGACGAGCAGCGGTATGCCGGCCCCGGCCGTGGTGAGCGCGTAGACCACCGTGGTGGTCGCCACCGCATGACGCCGCCCGACGGCGGAGTAGAGGGCGCCGCGGAAGTAGAGCTCCTCGGCCACGCCGTTGACCGCCGTGAGCAGGGTGACGAGGGCCAGCGGCCCCAGGCGTGCGTGGTCGAGCAGGTGCTCCACCGGGTCGCGCAGGGCCGGGACGTGGGCGACGACGGCCGCACCGGCAAGGAACACGACGAGCAGCAGCGCGCCGAGAGCGAAGGACTGGACGATGGGCCGGGCGTCCTCCCCTCCGGCGCGGGTGTGCGCTCGCCCGAGGTGGAGGGGGCCGGACGCCAGCGCGCCGGCGGTCCAGACGCCGGCGAGGCCGAGCGTGGCCACGTAGAACATCGGGTCGCCGGGCTGGATCCGCAACGCGAACCCGAGGACGACCGCCCCGACGACAAGGGTGACCAGCGCGACCAGGCGACGGCGGCGGAAGGCCGAGTCGCTCTCGGTGTGGTCGCGGGCGACAGGTTGGACCAGAGCGGCCCGGACGAAGTCACGGACCTCCCGGACGGGGTTGAGGCCGTGACCCGGGTGGGAGGTCGCAGGCCCGGTCATGCGCGTGCCGCGTCGTATCGACGCAGCGCCTCGCGGCGTTCCTCGGCGTGGTCGACGATGCGCTCGGGGTAGCCGTGGGCGTAGCCCTCGGCGTGCTTCCAGGGCTCGTGGGCGACCTTGCCCGACAGGTGCGCGAGCTCGGGGACGTAGCGCCGGACGTAGTCGCCGTGGGGGTCGAAGCGCAGGCCCTGCGTCACCGGGTTGAACACCCGGAAGTAGGGGGAGGCATCGGTGCCGGTGCCGGCCACCCACTGCCAGCCATGGTTGTTGGAGGCGATGTCGCCGTCGATGAGGTGGTCCAGGAAGTGCCTGGCCCCGACCGGCCACCAGACGTGCAGGTCCTTGGTGAGGAAGCTGGCCGTGACCATCCGCATGCGGTTGTGCATCCAGCCCTCCGCGAGCAGCTGGCGCATCGCGGCGTCCACGACGGGGTAGCCCGTGCGTCCTTCGCGCCACGCCTCGACCCCGTCCCCGGACTCGTCGTAGTCCATCCCTGACAAGGGTGTGCGCAGGTCGTGCCACGCCGAGGACGGGTGGTGCCACAGGACGTCGGCGTAGAACTCGCGCCAGGCCAGCTCGGTGGCGAACCGCTCCGCCCCGTCGCCGAGGTGGCGGCGCCCGTCCGCCAGGTCTGCGAGCAGCGTGCGCGGGTGGACGGCTCCGATCTTGAGGTAGGGCGAGAGACGTGAGACCCCGTCGAGGTCGGCCCGGTCCCGGTCGGTGCCGTAGTCGGCAAGGGCGCCGTCGCGGAAGTCCGCCCAGCGTCGCAGCGCTGCGTCTTCGCCGGCTTCGGGCAGGCTCGGGAGGTCTGCGGCCTCGCGTGCCGCCTTCAGCGTGCGCAGGGCCGACTGGTCGGAGCGCACCTGCGCCAACCGCAGTCCCTTCGGTTCGGTCGCCGGCGCCGGCCAGCCGTGGTCGCGCCAAGCACGTGAGAACGGCGTGAAGACCTTGTAGGGAGCCCCCTCGCCGTTGACCACCGAACCCGGCCCCACGGCATACGGGGAACCGGTCTCGACCCAGTCGACACCCACGTCGGCGAGCGCGGCAGTGACCGCGCCGTCGCGCCGTCGCCCCGCCGGCGTGGTCTCGCGGGAGACGTGCACCGAACCGGCGCCGACCTCGTGCGCCAGCTGCGGGAGCACCGTCACGGGATCACCCTCCCGCACACACAGCCGCCCCTCGTATGCCGCGTCGGCGGCCTGGAGGCTCTTGGCCAGCCAAGCGCGGCGTGCGTCTCCCGCGCCTCGCCACAGCGCCGGGTCGAGCACGAACACCACGGCCACCTCGCCCTGTCCCGCGGCATCGTGCGCGGCCCCGAGGGCGGGGAGGTCGCCCCTGCGCAGGTCCCGGCGCAACCACACCATGCTCGTCGGGGGCACGCGGACCCTCCTTCGCGGGGGCGATCGGATGGACTCAGCTGCGAGGATCTCCCACGCTAACCGTCTGACCTGCAATGTTCAAAGTATGTCCAACCTGTCTCGAAGGGGCGCGAACGGGGTCAGAGGGTGCCGTCGGGCCCGCTGCGACGGGCCTCGTCGGCCGACGCGTCGTCGGGCATCGTCTGGCTGACCCGCTCGGCCTCGACCCGGCCGAGGTAGATGTCGACCTCCTCCTTCGTGCGCGCCTCGTCCCAGCCGAGGACGGGAGCGACGAGGGCGGCCGCGGCCGGGGCGGCGGAGACGCCGCGGTCCCAGGCCTCGATCGAGATGCGGGTGCGCCGGGTCAGGATGTCGGTGAGGTGCAGGGCGCCCTCGTGGGAGGCGGCGTAGACGACCTCGGCCTTGAGGTGGTCCTCGGCTCCGTCCAGCGGCTCCTTGAGCTCGGGTCGCTCGGCGACGAGGTCGAGGATCTCCTGGGTCAGTGAACCGTAGCGACGCAGCAGGTGCTCGACCCGCGCGACGTGCAAGCCCGAGGCGCGGGCCAGGGACTGGCGCTGGTTCCACGCGGCCTGGTAGCCGACACCGCCGAGCAGGGGGATCGTGTCGGTAGTGGAGTCGGCGATCCGGCCGGGGATGGCCTGGGCCGCCTCGTCGACGGCGTCCTTGGCCATGACGCGGTAGGTCGTGTACTTGCCGCCGGCGACGACGACCAGGCCCGGGGCGCTGTGGGTGACGACGTGCTCCCGCGAGAGCTTGCTCGTCGACTCGGACTCGCCCGCGAGGAGTGGTCGCAGCCCTGCATAGACGCCCTCGACGTCCTCGTGGGTCAGCGGGGTCGCGAGCACGCGGTTGACGTGGTCGAGGATGTAGTCGATGTCGACCCGGGTCGCGGCAGGGTGGGCCTTGTCGAGCGCCCAGTCGGTGTCGGTCGTGCCGAGGATCCAGTGTCGGCCCCACGGGATGACGAACAGCACCGACTTCTCGGTGCGCAGGATCAGGCCGGTGGAGGAGTGGATGCGGTCGCGGGGCACCACGAGGTGGATGCCCTTGGAGGCGCGGACGTGGAATTGTCCGCGCTCGCCGACCATCGCCTGGGTGTCGTCGGTCCACACCCCCGTCGCGTTGACGATCTGCTTGGCGTTGATCTCGAACTCGCGGTCGGTCAGCTTGTCGATGGCACGCACGCCGGTGACGCGCTCGCCTTGACGCAGGAAGCCAATGGCAGCAACGCGATTCGCGATGTGAGCGCCATAGCTGGCGGCCGTGCGCGCGAGTTCCATCGTGTGCCGGGCGTCGTCGACCTGGGCGTCGTAGTACTGCACCGCACCGGTGAGGGCGCTGCTCTTGAGGCTGGGCATGAGGCGCAGTGCCTGACGACGCGTGAGGTGCCGGTGGTGGGGCAGGGCCGAGCCGTTTCCGGAGCTCATCGCCATGGCGTCGTAGAGAGCGATCCCCGATCCGACGTAGGCGCGTTCCCACACGTGGTGCGTCAGTGGGTAGAGGAACGGGACCGGGCGGACCAGGTGGGGGGCGAGGCGGGTCAGCAGCAGGCCGCGCTCGTGCAGGGCCTCCCTGACGAGGGCGAAGTCGAGCATCTCGAGGTAGCGCAGACCGCCGTGGATCAGCTTGCTGGACCGCGAGGAGGTGCCGCTGGCGAAGTCGCGCTGCTCGATGAGGCCGGTGGACAGGCCGCGGGTGACGGCATCGAGAGCCGTGCCGCTCCCGACCACGCCGCCGCCGATGACGAGCAGGTCGAGCTCCTCGCCGCTGCCCAGCACGTCGATGGCGTGCTCGCGCCCCTGCGGTGAGAGTGCGGTGTTCGTCCCTGCCAGTCCCATCGTGCTACCCCTCGTCGACATCCACCCAGTCCAGGGTGCGTTCCACGGCCTTGCGCCACCCGGCGTACCCGTCGGCGCGCTGCTGGTCCGACCAGGTCGGTGACCAGCGCTGGGACTCCTGCCAGTTGGCGCGGAGCTCGTCGGTGCCTGACCAGAAGCCGGTGGCCAGACCTGCAGCGTAGGCCGCGCCGAGCGCGGTCGTCTCGGCGACCACGGGCCGGGACACGGGGACACCGAGGATGTCGGACTGCAGCTGCATGCAGAGGTTGTTGGCCGTCACTCCGCCGTCGACCTTGAGCACCTCGAGCTCGACGCCCGAGTCCTTGGTCATGGCGTCCGAGACGTCGCGGGTCTGGTAACAGATGGCTTCGAGGGTGGCCCGCGCCAGGTGGGCGTTGGTGTTGAACCGGCTCATCCCGACGATCGCGCCACGGGCGTCGGGGCGCCAGTAGGGCGCGAACAGGCCGGAGAAGGCAGGGACGAAGTAGAGGCCGCCGGTGTCCTTGACCTGGTTGGCGAGCCGCTCGATGTCGGCCGCGCCGGAGATGATCCCGAGCTGGTCGCGCAGCCACTGGACGGCCGACCCGGTGACGGCGATGGACCCCTCGAGGGCATAGACGGGCTTGGCGTCGCCGAGCTGGTAGCAGAGCGTGGTGAGCAGTCCCGACTCGCTGCGCACGATCTCCTCACCGGTGTTGAGGATCATGAAGTTGCCGGTGCCGTAGGTGTTCTTGCCCTCGCCGGGGGCGAAGCAGACCTGGCCGACGGTCGCGGCCTGCTGGTCGCCGAGGTCGCCAGCGAGCGGGACCTCGCCGCCAAGTGGGCCGCTCGTCAGGGTGTGGCCGTAGAAGCCGGGGTCGGAGCTGGGCCGGATCGTGGGAAGCATCGAGCGCGGGATGCCGAAGAAGCCGAGCAGCTCGTCGTCCCAGTCGAGGGTCCTGAGGTCCATCAGCATCGTGCGGCTGGCATTGGTCACGTCGGTGACGTGGACGCCGCCGTCGGTGCCGCCGGTGAGGTTCCACAGCAGCCAGGTGTCGATCGTGCCGAAGATCGCGTCGCCGCTCTCGGCTGTCGCCCGGGCCCCGTCGACGTTGTCGAGGATCCACTGGACCTTGCCGGCCGAGAAGTAGGCCGCGGGCGGGATGCCGGCACGCTCGCGGATGACGTCGCCCTGGCCGGACTGGTCGAGGGCCCGGGCGATCCGGTCGGTGCGGGTGTCCTGCCAGACGATCGCGTTGTGCAGGGGGCGCCCGGTGCGGCGGTTCCACACGACGGTGGTCTCGCGCTGGTTGGTGATGCCGAGCGCGGACAGGTCGCCGGCCTGGAGGTTGAGGTGCGACAGCGTCGAGCCGATCACGGTCTGGGTGCGTTCCCAGATCTCGAGCGGGTTGTGCTCGACCCAGCCTGCCCGGGGCATGAGCTGCTCGTGCTCGAGCTGGTGGCGCCCGACCTCTGCACCGTCGTGGTCGAACACCATGAACCGCGTGCTCGTCGTTCCCTGGTCAACCGCACCAACGAAATCGGCCATGTCGAGACATTAGCCGGGTGCGGCGGCGACCACGCGGCATACCGGCGGTCGTGTGCGGGATCACGCCTCCGGCTCCGTCCGGCAACCGGGGAGCTCGGCCACCAGCGATTCAGAACATGAAACTGGCCTGTGGATATCTGAAGGCTGGTTTCACGTTCTGCAGAGAGACTGTCGCGGTGAGCGAGGAAGGCGATGGGAGCGAAGGATTCTGGTCCGAGGCGGACGACCGGGAGGAGCGCCAAGAGCTCGCGGTGCAGGAGCGTGCCGCGGCGCTGGCCAGGGAGGACGCCGTCGTCGACCTGCCTTCCGTCCTAAGGCTGGCCTCTCGAGCCGTCGACGGGCTGGTGCGCAGCACCCTGGACGCCCAAGGGATGTCGCACGTCTCGCTGACCGGGCTCGACATCCTGGGCCTGGCCTGCGACCCCTGTCCCATCGCCAACCTTGCCGACCGTCTGAAGATCACACCGCAGTCGGTCAGCCAGGCCGTCCGGGACCTTGCAGCTCAGGGGTTGGTGGAGAAGGCGCCGGGCTACCCCGATCAACGGACTGTCACCGTGTCCACGACCGAGGAAGGTCGCCGACTGCACGAGTGTGCACGGAGGGCGATCGACGACGCCCTGAACTTCGTGGCGGAGGACGTCACCGACGGGAGGTTGGCCGACCTCACGGAGGACCTCGCTCGCGTCGCCGACGTCGACCGCGCCCGCCACCCGTGGAACCGGTGGTGAGCCGCCCCGCGCGGCGTCAGGCCCCGCCGGATGAGGCCTTGGGCTCGGGCTCGGTGAGCGTGGGACGGCCGGGCTGTTCGCCGCCACGCGCCTCGAGGTAGGAGTTCTTGGGCACCATCACCTTGCGGCGGAAGATGCAGACGAGCGTGCCGTCCTGGTTGTAGCCCTTGGTCTCGACGTACACGACGCCCCGGTCGTCCTTGGACGTGCTCTCCCACTTGTCGAGCACCTCCGTCTGGCCGTAGATCGTGTCGCCGTGGAAGGTCGGCGCGACGTGGCGCAGCGACTCGACCTCGAGGTTGGCGATGGCCTTGCCCGAGATGTCGGGCACGGACATGCCGAGCAGCAACGAGTAGATGTAGTTGCCGACCACCACGTTGCGCTTGAACTGCGTGGTGTTCTCCGCATAGTTCGCGTCGAGGTGGAGGGGGTGGTGGTTCATGGTGAGCAGGCAGAACAGGTGGTCGTCGTACTCGGTCACCGTCTTGCCGGGCCAGTGCTTGTAGACCGCACCGACCTCGAACTCCTCGTAGCTGCGTCCGAATTGCATGGGCCCCATCCTGCCGACCGGGACCGCTCCACGACACCGGTATGCCGCGTGCGTTCCCTCACAGCGACGAGCGGGGCGGCTGTCAGGCGCCCCGCGACAGACGCCCTACCCTTGGGCACGTGCCGATCGACCTCCACACCCACTCCACCGCGAGCGACGGCACCCAACCCCCCGCTGAGGTCATCGCCTCGGCCGCGGAGGCGGGCCTGGGCGTCGTCGCCCTCACCGACCACGACACGTATGCCGGGTGGCCGGACGCCGTGGCCGCAGCCCACGAGGTGGGCGTGGACCTGGTGCGCGGCGTGGAGGTCTCCTGCTCACGCCGGGGCGTCAGCGTGCACCTGCTCGGCTACCTCGTGGACCCGCAGGCTCCGGGGCTGCTCCGCGAGCTGGAGCGGGCGCGGGAGTCGAGGGTGACCCGGATCGACCGGATGGCCGAGCTGATGGCCGCCGACGGCATACCGGTCACGATCGAACAGGTGCGGGCGCAGGCGGGCGACGGCACGACGATGGGGCGACCACACATCGCCGACGCGCTGGTCGCCAGCGGCTACGTGCGCACCCGCGACGAGGCGTTCGCCGACGTGCTGCGCAACGGCAGTCGCTACTACGTCTCGCACTACGCACCCGATCCGGTGCTCGCGGTGCAGCTCGTCCGTGAGGCCGGCGGGGTGCCGGTGATGGCGCACCCGTTCGCGAACGGCCGCGGCTGGACCGTCGACGACGCCGTCATCGAGGAGATGACGGAGGCCGGCCTCGCCGGGCTCGAGGCCCACCACCGCGACCACCGGCCCGCTGAGGTGCGACACGCGGAGGAGCTCGCGGCGCGGCTCGGGCTGTTCGTCACGGGCTCGAGCGACTACCACGGCGCGGGCAAGGAGAACCGCCTCGGCGAGAACACCACGTCGCCGGAGGTTCTCGCCCAGATCGAGCAACAGGCAACCAGCAGCACCGACGTGGTCAGGGCAGGACGAACGTGAACGACATCATCAACCTCCAGACGTTCGGCTCGGTGTTCGTGACCCTGCTGGTCATCATGGACCCGCCCGGAGCCCTCCCGATCTTCCTGGCCCTGACCGGTTCACTGACCCAGAAGCAGAAGGTCGCCGCCGCCCGGCGCGCGTCGCTCGTGGCGCTCGGAGTGATCGTCCTGTTCGCCGTCTTCGGCCAGCAGATCCTCACCTACCTCCACATCTCCCTGCCTGCCCTGCAGGGCGCGGGCGGGCTCCTGTTGCTGCTCGTGGCGCTCCAGCTGCTGACGGGGTCGGAGCAGGAGCAACACGCCGACGCGGGCGTCAACGTCGCGCTCGTGCCGCTCGGCACCCCGCTCCTGGCCGGCCCCGGTGCCATCGTCGCGACGATGCTCCAGGTCAAGAGTGCCGACGGGGTGAGCGACTACGTGGCCGTCGCGGCCGGGCTGGTGGCCACGATGTTCGTGGTGTGGCTCTTCTTCCGCTTCGCCAGCCAGGTCCACCGGGTGCTCAAGGACAGCGGCACCGTGCTGGTGACCCGGATCGCCGGCCTGCTGCTCTCCGCGATCGCCGTGCAGATGGTGGCCGACAGCATCCGAGCCTTTGTCAGCGGCACCGCCTAACGTGGGCGGGGTGAGTGCGGGGGAGTTCGTGCAGGAGGAGTTCGGCGGTATGCCGCGGCGCCTGTTCCGGGCCAGCCCCAGCAAGCTGCTGGCCTGGGTCGACTGCCCGCGGCGCTACCGCATGCAGTACCTCGACCGGCCGGCGCCGCCCTCGCGCCCCCAGCGCGGACACACGTCGTTCGGGGTGGCCGTGCACAACGCCCTGCGCGACTGGTGGGACCTGCCGACCGAGCAGCGCACCCCGGCGGCCGGTGCCGAGCTCGTGCGGTCGTCCTGGATCGACCTCGGGTTCCGAGACGCCGAGCAGTCCCGCGAGTGGCGTGAGCTGGCCCAGCGGCAGGTCGTCGACTACCTCGACGACGTCGACCCAGCCCACCAGCCGCTCGGGATCGAGCGCACCGTCTCGCTGAAGACCGACGTCTTCACCCTGCAGGGCCGGATCGACCGACTCGACGACCGCGGCGGCGAGCTGACTGTCGTCGACTACAAGACGAGTCGCTGGGCGCCGACCGACGACGACGCCCGCACGTCATTGCCGCTCGCGCTCTATGCCGCTGCCGCCTGGAAGATGTTCCGACGCAAGTGCGTGCGGGTCGAGCTGCACCACCTGCCGAGTGGCGCCGTCGCCAGCCACGAGCACACCGGCGACTCGCTCAAGCGCAAGATCGCCGAGGCCGAGTCGATCGCCCAGGACGCGCGCAGGGCCGAGGAGGACTACGCCGAGTTCGGTGTCGACTCGGGCCGCTTCCCGGCCAACGTCGGTCCCCTGTGCCAGTGGTGCGACTTCCGCGCCCACTGCCCGGCGGGTCAGGCGTTCGGTCCGGAGAAGTCCGACTGGGCGGCCCTCGAACAGCCTGCGGTCCGCACCTGACAGACTTGTGCCCACCGGCATACGCAACTCTCGAGGCAATCACACAGAAGAAGGGCGGACCCTTGGTGGCCAGGACCTCCGCGAAACCGGCCACGATCGTCTCCGTGGCCAACCAGAAGGGCGGCGTCGCGAAGACGACGTCCGTCGCCTCCCTCGGTGCGGCCTTCGCCGAGCAGGGCAAGCGGGTGCTGCTCGTCGACCTCGATGCCCAGGCCTGCCTGACCTTCAGCCTCGGCGTGGACCCGGACGAGGTGGGGAACTCGATCAACGAGGTGCTGCTCGGGCGGGCCAGCATCGCCGACGTGCGCGTCGCCTGCGATGACGGTGTCGACCTGGTGCCCAGCGTCATCGACCTCGCCGGCGCCGAGGCCCAGCTGCTGCCGCGGCCCGGCCGGGAGTACATCCTGCGGACCGTGCTCGAGGAGGTGCGCAGCGAGTACGACGTGATCATGCTCGACTGCTCGCCGAGCCTGGGGGTCCTCACCCTCAACGCGCTCACGGCCAGCCAGGGCCTCATCATCCCCATGCCCTGCGAGATGCTCAGCCACCGCGGGGTCGGCCAGCTGCTCGACACGGTGACCGACGTGCAGAAGATCCTCAACAAGGACCTCGAGGTGTGGGGCATCCTGCCCACCCTGTTCGACGGTCGCAGCAACCATGCTCGCGAGGTGCTCGCTGACGTCGGTCAGCGCTACGACCTGCCGGTGCTGGACCCGCCGATCCCCAAGACGGTGCGTTTCGCGGAGGCGCCCGCCGTCGGGCGGTCGATCCTGGCCACCTCCCGCACCTCCAAGGGGGCCAAGGCCTACCGCGACGTCGCAGCCGCGCTGGCCAAGAAGCTCTGAACCGGGGCGGGGGCTCGGCCGGGCTCGTGGGAGCGTGGAATACCCCCGGGCGGAGCCGACTTGTCAATGGACGGTGACTGAACCCGACCCCGAGGAGAATCATGTCCCGCACAGCTGCACTGTCCACCGCCTCCGCAGGCGCCCCGCTGACGTCCACGACGATCGAGCGCCGCGAGCTGCGTGACGACGACATCACCATCGACATCGCCTTTGCCGGCATCTGCCACAGCGACATCCACCAGGTCCGCGAGGAGTGGGGAAGCGCGATCTTCCCGATGGTCCCCGGCCATGAGATCGCCGGTGTCGTCTCCGCCGTCGGTGACGGAGTGACCCGCCACAAGGTCGGGGACCGCGTCGGGGTCGGCTGCATGGTCGACTCCTGTGGCGAGTGTGAGTTCTGCAAGAACGGCCAGGAGCAGTTCTGCGTCGCGGGTGCCGTCATGACCTACAACGGCAAGGGCTACGACGGCGAGGAGACGATGGGCGGCTACAGCCAGCAGGTCGTCGTGAGCGAGCGGTTCGCCGTCCGCATCCCCGACGCCCTCGGGCTCGACGTCGCCGCACCGCTGCTGTGCGCCGGCATCACGACCTACAACCCGCTCAAGCGCTGGGGTGCAGGTCCCGGCACCAAGGTCGCCGTCGTCGGCCTGGGCGGCCTGGGCCACCTCGGCGTGAAGTTCGCCGCAGCCCTGGGTGCCGAGGTCACCGTGCTCAGCCAGTCGACCGCCAAGGAGGCTGACAGCAAGGCATTCGGCGCCGTCGACCACCGGTCCACCAAGGATGACGCCACCTTCGAGGACCTGCGCGGACAGTTCGACCTCATCCTCAACACGGTCAGCGCCAACCTGCCGTTCGACAAGTACCTGTCCCTGCTGCGTCCGAACGGCGCCATGGTCAACGTCGGTGCGCCGAGCGACCCCAGCTCGTTCCAGGCGTTCTCGCTCATCGGTGGCAGCAAGGTCCTGGCCGGCTCCAACATCGGTGGCATCCCGCAGACCCAGGAGATGCTCGACTTCGCCGCCGAGCACGGCATCGCGGCCGAGATCGAGACGATCAGCGCCGACCAGGTCAACGAGGCCTACGACCGTGTCGTCGGCTCCGACGTGCGCTACCGCTTCGTCATCGACACCGCAACCATCGGCGCCTGACGTCCCGGACGTTGGCCGGCCACCGATGAGCGGGTATGCCGTGGAGTTCCGGCGCGTGACGCGCGCCGACTTCCCGCTGCTCGCCCGGTGGCTGGCCGCCCCGCCGGTGGCCCGGTGGTGGAACCACGAGTGGTCGGCCGGCGCGGTCGAGCGTGACTTCGGGCCCTCCGCCGACGGGCTCGAACCCAATGAGGACTGGCTCGCCCTGGTGGAGGGGCGACCCGTCGGGCTCGTCCAACGCTCGCGGGTCGGCGACTACGCCGAGAACCTCGCGGACTTCTCCTCGCTGGTCACGGTCCCCGACGGCGCGCTGACGATCGACTACCTGCTGGGTGACCCGGCCACCTACGGCAAGAGCCTGGGTACGGCGATGATCGCTGCCTTCGTCGAGCGGGCGTTCGACGAGTTCCCCGACGCTCCAACGGTTCTCGTGTCCGTGGTGGCGGCCAACATCGCCTCGTGGCGAGCCCTGGAAAAGGTCGGGTTCCACCGGGTCGCCGAGGGCGACCTCGCGCCGGACAACCCCGTCGACGACCCACTGCACTACATCCTGCGCCTCGACCGCTCGGCCTGACCGTGCCGGGTCGCCAGCACAGGCACCTCCAACGGACGGCACCACCCTGACAGACAGGTGTGCCGCGCGGCCGGGGCCGCGCGGCATACCTGTCTGTCAGTGGTCGGGGGGCGTCAGGCCTGGGTTGCCTCGCCCGCGCCGGCGCCACCACGGGTGCGGCGACGGTTGCGGTTGCGACGCGGCTTGGCCGCGGCATCGCCGCCCTCGGCCGGTGCGCTCTCGGCGCGACGTTCGCCACCGCGGCCAGCCTCACGGTTGCTGTCGCGACCGCCGCGACCGCCATCGCGACTGCCACCATCGCGACTGCCGCCGTCACGACCACGGCCGCCACCATCGCGACCGGAGCCAGCGGCTCCGGGGCGACGCCCACCGGACTTGCCCGTCTCGCCGAGGTCCTCGAGCACCTCGGCGCCGAGGCCTGCGAGCTTCTGGGCGGCCTTGGGCAGACGGCCCTTGGCGGTGCGCGGGATGTCGAGCTGGTCGTAGAAGTGGTCGGAGGAGGAGTAGGTCTCCTCGGGCTCGGGGATGCCGAGGTCGAGGGTCTTGTTGATCATGCCCCAGCGCGGCAGGTCGTCCCAGTCGACGAAGGTGACCGCGATGCCGGTGTTGCCCGCGCGGGCCGTGCGACCGATTCGGTGCAGGTAGGTCTTCTCGTCCTCGGGGCACTGGTAGTTGATCACGTGCGTGACGTTGTCGACGTCGATGCCGCGGGCGGCGACGTCCGTGGCCACGAGGATGTCGACCTTGCCGTTGCGGAACGCACGCAGGGCCTGCTCCCGGGCACCCTGGCCGAGGTCACCGTGGATCGGAGCCGCGGCGAACCCGCGGTCGATCAGGTCGTCCGCGACCTTGGCTGCGGTGCGCTTGGTGCGACTGAAGATAATGGTCAGGCCACGGCCCTCGGCCTGCAGCATGCGGGCCAGCATCTCGACCTTGTCCATCGCATGGGCGCGGTAGACGAACTGTTCGACGGCCTTGACGGTGTGGGCGTTCTCCTGGTCGTCGCCCATCGCGCGGATGTGCGTCGGCTGGCTCATGTAGCGACGGGCCAGGGCGACGACGGCGCCCGGCATGGTGGCCGAGAACAGCATCGTCTGGCGGGCCGGCGACGTCATCGCGAGCAGCTTCTCCACGTCGGGGAGGAAGCCGAGGTCGAGCATCTCGTCGGCCTCGTCGAGCACGACGGACTTGCAGTGCGAGAGGTCGAGGTGGCCCTGCTTGGCCAGGTCGATGAGGCGGCCCGGTGTGCCGACGACGATCTCGACACCGTTCTTGAGCGCCTCGATCTGGGGTTCGTACGCGCGGCCACCGTAGACCGTGAGGACGCGGATGCCGCGGCGCTTGCCCGCGCGCTCGAGGTCGCTGGCGACCTGGACGGCGAGCTCGCGCGTCGGGGCGACGGCGAGGGCCTGCGGCTTGCCGGCGTGCGTGAAGGTGTCCCAGCCGTCGTCGCCCCGGGCGATCGTGCGGTTGAGCATCGGGACGCCGAAGCCGAGCGTCTTGCCGGTGCCGGTCTTGGCCTGGCCGATGATGTCGTGTCCGCCCAGGGCGACCGGGAGGGTCATCGCCTGGATGGGGAACGGCGTGATGATGCCGGCGTCGCTCAGCGAGGCGACGATGTCGGGGTGGACGTCGAAGTCGGCGAAGGTCAGTTCCGCCGGCGCGGCGACCGGAGAGTCGGGAGCGTCGGGAAGGGTGGCGTCCGGCGTGGTGGCGTCGGGCAGGTCGGCGTCGGGCGCACTCGTGCCCGCGGTGGTTTCGGTCATGAAGTTCTCTCGATCGGGGGCGCTCCCAGAAACAGGGGTGGCGCTCGCACAGCGGGCCGATCGGAGGTCTTCGTCATGGGGGGCGCGGACCGTGTCCGCGGCTGATTCGTGCCGACCGGGCACCTTTGACCACGCGAGTCTAGCGGTGCGCACCCGACATCCCCGCATCCGCGACGGCCACGGGCACCCCCGCCGTTAGGGTGACGGGCATGACCAAGGACGACTGGCTGGCCGATCCGCAGTACCGCGACGCTGTCGCCGACCTCCTCGGAGTGCTCGCGTACGGCGAGCTCACGGCGTTCACCCGGCTTGCCGGGGACAGCGAGCTGTCTCCGACCCAGCCGCTCAAGGCCGCAGTGGCTGGGCTGGCAGTGGCCGAGTTCCGGCACTACGAGATCCTCGTGGCGCGACTGGACGAGATGGGCATCGATCCCGAGGTGGCCATGGCGCCGTTCATCGCGCCGATCGACGCGTTCCACGAGCGCACCAAGCCGAGCAGCTGGCACGAGGGCCTGGTGAAGGCCTATGTCGGCGACGGCATCGCCACGGACTTCTACCGCGAGATCGCCGCCTACGTCGACCCGTCGACGCAGGCGCTGGTGCACTCGGCGATGGAGGACGTGGGACAGGCCGAGTTCGTCGTCAAGGTGGTGCGCGAAGCCATCAAGGCCGATCCCAAGATCGCAGGACGGCTGGCGCTGTGGGGCCGCAGGCTCGTGGGGGAGGCGCTCTCGCAGGCCCAGCAGGTGGCTGTCGAGCGCGACGCCCTGGCCTCGCTCATGGTGGGTGGCATCGGCGGTCCCGATCGTCCGAGCGCAGACCCCGTCCTGGTGGACGGGGCCCTTCGCTGGCGTCGAGTCCGACGCGGTTCGCCTGCTCAGCGAACCTGCTTCCTACCGGTCAGCGCGCCGTAGGCGACGACCAGGACGGCTGCGACGATGATGCTGATGATCCAGCGGATCCAGTCGATGCCTGAGGTGTCGCCCTTGTCAGAGATGGCGCCCCAGAGGTAGTACCCGGCGAGCGCGCCCAGGATGCCGAGGATGACGGTGACGAGAACGCTGATGTTCTGCTTGCCCGGCAGGACGAGTCGCGCCAGAAATCCAATTACCGCACCGAAGATGATGGTGCCAATCACAGCTCCCATGACTGCACTCCTTCTACACGGCAGCAGCCGTGCTGCATGTGGGCCTGGGTCAGGCCCGGACAAGACCAACTCGACCACGAAACTGCGCGAAACGCACGTTTGTGACCAGCGAGCCGGATCACGGTGTGGACACGATCGCTGCGGTATCGGTGCAGGTCAGGGCCTTGCTGAGGGCGGTGGTCAGACGCCGAAGCCGACGCCGCGCTTGTCGGACTCGCCGATCTGGACGTACCCGAGGACCGCCGCCGGCACGAGCAGCTGGCGGCCCTTGTCGTCGACGAGCGTGAGGACGGTGCCCTTCTCGAGCGACGCGCTCACGGCGGCAGCGATGTCGGCTGCGTTCTCGGTCGACTCGAAGACGACCTCGCGCGAGACGTTCTGGACGCCGATGCGGACCTCCACGGTGGTTCCCTTCAGGTTTGGGTGGGCACGCGGCATACGAGCGCGTGCGGAACTGTCGACAAGGCTAACCAGCGGTGCGTCAGGAACCTTCCCCGCCCACCTTGGGGAACGAGCCGAGGCCGCGCCACGCGAGCGCGCCCATCAGCAGGGCCGCCTCGTCCTTGGGGACGTCGGACCCCTGGGCGAGCCAGTGGCGGGCGCTGACCTGGGCCAGGCCGGTGAGGGCCATGCCGAGCAGCGAGGCGTCCTCATCGGTGAGCCCGGTGTCCTCGGCGATGACCTCGGCCACTGCTTCGGCGCAGACCAGGCCGACGGCGTCGAGGCGGTTGCGCACGGCGGACTCGTTGGTGAGGTCGGACTCGAAGATCAGCCGGAAGGCCGCCCCGTCCCGCGAGACGAAGTCGAAGTAGGCCGCGATGGTCGCGTAGACGCGCTCCTTGTTGTCCAGCTTCGAGGCGAGGGCCTCGCGGACGAGCTGTTCGAGCGCCTCGCTGTGCTTGTCGAGCAGCGCGAGGTAGAGCTCGAGCTTGCCGGGGAAGTGCTGGTAGAGCACCGGCTTGGAGACCCCTGCGCGGTCGGCGATGTCGTCCATCGCGGCCGCGTGGTAGCCGGACTCCACGAAGGCGGCCTGCGCGGCTTCGAGGAGCTGGGCGCGGCGGGCGGAGCGCGGGAGGCGTTGGCCTCGTGCGTTGTCGGTGCCTGGAACTGCTCGAAGCGACATGGTGACTCTCTGTTCGGCGGTCGTGCGGCTGTCGTCGGTGTCGTGGACATCGTACGGGTGGGTAACCTGCATCACATGGCGATCCCACCGCTGGTTGCTCCCGGACCCGAGCTGACGACCGAGCAGAAGGCCCGCTACGCCCGCCACATCCTGCTCCCCGAGGTCGGCCTGGAGGGACAGCGACGGCTGGCCAACGCCCGCGTGCTCGTCGTCGGCGCAGGGGGTCTGGGTTCGCCCGCCCTCATGTACCTCGCCGCGGCCGGGGTGGGCACGATCGGGGTGGTCGACGACGACGTGGTGGATGCCTCCAACCTCCAGCGGCAGGTCGTGCACGGGGTCGCCGACGTCGGTCGCCCCAAGACCGAGTCCGCGGCCGAGACCGTGGCGGCCATCAACCCGCTGGTCACGGTCGTCCGCCACGACGTGCGGCTCACCTCCGAGAACGCCCTCGAGATCCTGGCCGACTACGACGTCGTCCTCGACGGGGCCGACAACTTCCCGACCCGCTACCTCGTCAACGACGCGTGCGTCTTCCTGGGGATGCCGCACGTGTGGGGGTCGATCTACCGCTTCGACGGCCAGGTGTCGGTGTGGTTCTCGGGCCACGGCCCCTGCTATCGCTGCGTCTTCCCCGAACCGCCCCCACCCGACGCGGTGCCGTCGTGCGCGACGGGTGGCGTGCTCGGTGTGCTGTGCGCGGCGATCGGGTCCGTCCAGGTGGCCGAGGCCATCAAACTCATTGTGGGACAAGGCGATCCACTCGTCGGTCGGCTCCTCGTCCACGACGCCCTGCGTCAGACCTGGGACTCCCTCACCGTCCGCGCCGACCCCGAGTGCCCCGTGTGCGGCGAGTCCCCGACCGTCACCTCCCTCGTCGACTACGAGCAGTTCTGCGGTATGCCGGGTGCTTCCGTGACAGGGTCCGTCCAGGACGAGGGTCACGAGGGCGAGGAGGGCGAGGGGGGACCCCCGGCTGCCGCGTTTGCCGAGGTGTCGGCGAGGGACCTGGCAGCCATGCTGGCGGAGCGGGGCAGCGGGGACCGGGAGTTCGAGCTCGTCGACGTCCGCGAACCGGGCGAGCGCGCCGTCGTGTCGATTCCCGGGGCCCGGGCCCTGCACCTCGACCGGTTCCGCGACGGGACGGCCGCGGCTGAGCTGCCACCCGGCATACCGGTCGTGCTGCTCTGCAAGTCCGGCGTGCGGTCCGCCGAGGCGGCCGGGCTGCTCGCTGCGACCGGTCGCGCGGACGTGGCCAACCTGACCGGGGGCGTGCTGGCCTGGGTCAAGGACGTCGACCCGAGCCTGCCGGTCTACTGAGGCGACGACGGTGGTCACGGAGCCAGGGCGGGTCAGTGGTGCCCCGAGCGATTTCGCCGACGACGTGCTCGAGGTGGTCGACACGATCCCCGAGGGCATGGTGATGACCTATGGCGACATCGCCGAGCTGCTCGGTCGCGGTGGACCCCGCGGCGTCGGGGCCGTCATGGCGAGGTACGGGTCGGACGTGCCCTGGTGGCGGGTGATCCGCTCCGGGGGCTACTTCCCGCAAGGGCTCGAGGCGGAGGCGCTCGCGCACTACCGCGAGGAGGGCACCCCGCTGGTCCGCGGTCAGGTCGAGGGACGACGGGTCGACCTGACGCGCGCCCGGTGGCTGGAGGCGAAGGTCCCTGTCCCGCCCGTCTCCTGAGGTCAGGGTGCGGCATCGCCGCCACGGGGTGCGTAGGCACCGGGCGGGTGCGGAGGGCGTGGCGGCCGGTCGCCTGTCGGTCGCAGGTGGTGGGATGAGCGGATGCTGACCCTGCGCCGTGCTCCCAGCGTGGTGGCCGAGGCGCCCCCGCTCGACGACGTCCAGCGGGCTGCCCTCGCCCACCGCGGCGGAGTGCTGCGCGTGCTCGGGGGCCCTGGCACCGGCAAGACGACCACGGCCATCGAGGCCGTCGTGGCGCGGGTCGAGTCGGACGAGGCGACGCCCGACCAGTGCCTCATCCTGACGTCCTCGCGCGTGGCCGCGGGCAGCCTGCGAGAGCGGGTCACCGCCAGGCTCGGCGGCACGTCGACCGAGCCGCTCGCCAGGACGCACCAAGCCCTCGGTTTCGGCATCCTGCGCCAGGCAGCCGCCCTGCGCGGCGACCCCACACCGCGGCTGCTGAGCGGACCCGAGCAGGATGTCATCCTGCGCGAGCTGCTGGCCGGCCACGCCGAGGAGGGCACCGGCCCTGACTGGCCGGAGCGGGTCCACCTGGCTCTGGGCACGCGCGGCTTCAGGGGTGAGCTGCGCGACCTGCTGATGCGGGCGGTCGAGCACGACCTGGAGCCGGCCGACCTCGTCCGGTTGGGGCGCGAGCACGACCGTCCGGAGTGGATCGCCGCAGCGGACGTGCTGGCCGAGTACGACGAGGTGACCGCGCTGTCCGCGCCGGGCGCCTACGACCCGGCGTGGATCCTCGGCGCCGCGGCCGACCTGCTCGAGGAGGACCCGGCGGCACGCGAACGCCTCGTCGACGGTCTGCGCCTGGTGGTGGTCGACGACGCCCAGGAGCTCACCTCGGCCGCCGCGCGCCTGCTGCGCACCATCGCCTCTCCGGGCCTCGACCTGGTCCTGCTCGGCGACCCCGACAGCGCGGTGCAGACCTTCCGCGGCGCCGACCCGCGCCACCTCAGCGACGGCTGGACCCAGCTGGCGACGGGGGTGGAGCGAGCGGTCGAGCCACGCGCGGTCGATGCAGGCTCGGTCGGTGCACGCCCAGGCGGTGAGCCGCGCACGCTGGTGCTGCCCACGGCATACCGGCTCCCGCAGGCCGTGGTCGACGCGGCAGCCAGGGTGGCCCCCAAGATCGGCGCCCTCGGGGGCGGCCTCCAGCGCGGTGCCGCGGCCGGACGCGCCGGTGGCCAGGTCGATGTGCGGTTGCTGCGCGCGGTGAGCCAGGAGGCCAGCTTCGTCGCCGCCGAGCTGCGCGAGTCGCACCTGCGGTTCGGCATTCCGTGGTCGGAGATGGCCGTCATCGTCCGCGGCCAGGGCCGCACCGCGACCTTGCGACGCGTGCTGATGGCGGCGGGGGTGCCTGTCGCCGGGACGGCCACCGACCTGCCGGTGCGCGACGAGGTGGCGGTCCGGCCGTTGCTGGCGCTGCTCGAGGTGGTCCTCGACCTGGCCCGCGGCGCCACCGACGCGCTCGACCCCGAGGTGGCCGTCGACACCCTCCTGTCCCCGGTTGGTGGTGCCGACGCGGTCGGGCTGCGACGGCTGCGCCGGGCGCTGCGCAGGTTCGAGCTCGAGAACGGCGGGGGTCGCACGAGTGACGAGCTGCTCGCCGAAGCCCTGGTCATGCCCGGCGCCCTGATCGAGCTCGGGCCGGAGGCGCACCCCGCTCGGCGGGTGGCCGCCACGATCGCTGCCGGGGTCAAGGCGGCGCGGGGCGCAGTGGAGGGCAACGGCGTCGTGGAGGGCGACGGCGCCGTGGACGGCAACGGCGTCGAGGGCTGGCGCTGGGAGGCGGGGGTCAGCGCGGAGTCGGTGCTCTGGGCGATGTGGGCCGCCACCGGGCTCGGAGCCGAGTGGCAGGCGACCGCTCTCGGCGGGGGTGCAGGCGCCGCGCGGGCGGACCGTGACCTCGACGCCGTCGTGGGGCTGTTCGACGCGGCGGCGAAGTTCGTCGACCGGCTGCCGCAGGCCGGACCCGAGGAGTTCCTGACCCACATCGGGAGCCAGGACATCCCCGGTGACACCCTCGTCGCCCGGTCACCGGTGGGCGAGTCGGTCACCGTGACCACCCCCCAGGCGGCCGCCGGCCGTCAGTGGCACCTCGTGGTGGTGGCCGGGGTGCAGGAGGGCGTCTGGCCCGACCTGCGACTGCGTGGTTCATTGCTGGGTTCGGAGCAGCTGGTCGACGTGGTGTCGGGGCGGGCGACGACCTTCCGGGCCGCGCAGGCAGCCGTGCGCTACGACGAGACCAGGTCGTTCCTCGTCGCGCTGACCCGGGCGAGCGACCGGGTGATCGTGACGGCGGTGCGGTCCGACGACGAGCAGCCGTCGGTCTACCTCGATGTCGTCGATCCGGAAACCATTGCCACCCAAGGAGATCGGCGCTTCGCCGAGGTTGCCCGCACCATGACGCTGCCGACCCTCGTGGGCGAGCTGCGCCGTCAGCTCGTCTCCGAGGACTCGGCCGTGCGCGCCACCGCGGTGGCCGCCCTCTCCCGCCTGACCCGCGAGGGCGTCCCGGGCGCCGACCCCGGTCAGTGGTGGGCGCTGCGCGAGGTGTCCGACGACCGGCCGTTGCGGGCCGACGACCAGGAGGTCAGGGTCTCGCCGAGCAAGGTCGAGTCGTTCGGCAACTGCGGGCTGCGCTGGCTGCTTGGTTCGGTCGGCGGGGACGGGCCGTCCGTGGGCGCCGCAGACATCGGCACGCTCGTCCACGACATCGCGGCCGAGCTCGGTGACGTCGATGCCGACACCCTGGTCGCCGAGGTGGACGCCCGCTGGGGACGCCTCGGTATGCCGGCCGGCTGGGTCTCCGACCGCAAGCGCCTCGAGGCGCACGGCATGGTCCGCCGGCTGGCGACCTACTTCGACGAAGCGCGAGCGGGCGGCTGGGCGCGGCTCGGTGCCGAGATCGACATGAGAGTCGTCCTCGGCAGGGCCGTGCTGAGCGGCAAGGTCGACCGCATCGAGGGCACGCCCGACGGCACCGGCCTGCGCGTCGTCGACTACAAGACGGGCAGCAGCAAGCCCCGCGGCGAGGAGCTGGCGCGTCACCCGCAGCTGGGTGCCTACCAGCTGGGTGTCGAGAGCGGCGCGTTCGGCGAGCTGGGTGACCGGTCCGCCGGGGCCGCCCTGCTCCAGGTCGGCAAGGCCGCGTTGGTCAGGACGACCCTGCAGACGCAGGACCCGTTGCGCGACGACGCGGACCCGCAGTGGGCCGCCGACCTGGTGACGGCGACGGCCGAGGGGATGGCCGGCTCAACCTTCCGGGCGACGGTCGGGGACTGGTGCAAGCTGTGCCAGGTGAGGGCATCCTGTCCGGCGCAGCCCGAGGGGCGGGTGCTCTGATGACGCACAACCCCGTGACGCACGGCCCCGTGACGCAGGGCCTGGCGGCGCAAGGCCCCATGGCGCGAGATCCGTTGTCCGCCAAGGAAATTGCCCTCGCTCTGGGTCAGCCGGAGCCGACTGCTCAGCAGGTCGAGGTCATCGAGGCGCCGATGTCGCCGCTGCTCGTCGTGGCCGGAGCCGGCTCGGGCAAGACCGAGACGATGACCGGCCGCGTCGTGTGGCTGGTGGCCAACGGTTTCGTCGAGCCCGACCAGGTGCTCGGCCTGACCTTCACCCGCAAGGCCGCGACCGAGCTGTCCGAGCGCATCGGTGCCCGCCTGCGGCTGCTCCAACAGCGCGACGTGTGGCACCCGCGCACCGACGACGCCGAGACCGGCGCCGAGGTCCTCGGAGGCACGCCCACCGTGTCGACCTACCACTCGTATGCCGGGCGGCTGGTGCGCGAGCACGCGCTGAGGCTGGGCTACGAGTCCGAGTCGCGGTTGCTGTCCGAGGCCGCCGCGTGGCAGTACGCGTCCGAGGTGGTCGCGGCCTACGACGGCCCGATGGACGACGTGCAGTTCGCCGAGTCCACCGTGACGGCGGCCGTCGTGGACCTGGCCGGCGAGATGGCCGAGCACCTCGTCGGCGTCGGTGACGTCGCGGCATACCTCGAGCGGGTCCTGGACGCCCTCGCGGCGCTGCCCCCGCACGCCGGGGCACGCGGCAAGGACCTGCCCGGCGAGGTCAAGAAGATGCGCGAGCAGCTGCGGGCGCGAGCCGGGGTGCTGCCGATGGTCGAGCGCTACCTCGCGCTCAAGCGCACCCGTGACGCCATGGACTTTGCCGACCAGATGGCGCTGGCCGCCCGACTCGCGATGACCTTCCCGGACATCGGGGCCATCGAGCGGCAGCGCTTCGGTGCCGTGCTGCTCGACGAGTTCCAGGACACCTCGGCCGCCCAGCTCGAGCTGCTCCGGTCGCTGTTCGTCGCTCCGGGGGAGCCGTCGCCCGTGACCGCGGTGGGCGACCCGCACCAGTCGATCTACGGCTGGCGAGGAGCCAGCGCCACCACCCTGAGCGAGTTCCGCAGCGCGTTCGGCACCGACACCGCCCTGGCTCCGGTGCTGCCCCTGGCGACCAGCTGGCGCAACGACGTGGGGGTCCTCCAGGTGGCCAACGCGGTGGCGGGTCCGCTGCGTGCGGGGTCGAAGGTCCCCGTCGACGAGCTGGTCTCGCGGGTGGGGGCTGGCCCGGGTCGGGTGGTGGCTGCTCGCGTCGAGACGGCCGGCGACGAGGCTGCCCTGGTCGCCACGTGGCTGCAGGACCGCCGGGCGGCCGGGGCGAAGTCGTCGGCCGTCCTGTGCCGCAAGCGCTCCCAGTTCGCTGCCCTGATCGATGCGCTCGACTCCCGGGGGATCCCCCACGAGGTCGTCGGCCTCGGCGGGTTGCTGCTCACCCCCGAGGTCGAGGACATCACCGCGCTCCTGCACGTCGTCAACGACCCCAGTCGGGGGGACCAGCTCATGCGGCTGCTCACCGGCCCCCTGTGTCGTCTGGGCGCGGCCGATCTCGACGGACTCATGGCGTGGGCACGCCATCAGCAGGATCTCAGGCTGGGCATCGACGACCGGTTCGCTCCTCAGGACGACGACGACGCGGAGGGAGCGGTCGCGGGGCCTGCGTCGCGCGAGACCCGCGACCAGGCACCCGACAGCTCCGACCGGGTCAGCATCGTCGAGGCCGTCGACGACCCGCCGCGTCCCGGCTGGACCAGCTGGGACGGCAAGGGCCTCAGCGAGGTGGGGCTGGGTCGGCTGCGCGGCCTGCAGCAGGCCATCCGGCGGCTGCGGTCCCTGTCGGCACTGCCGCTGGCCGATCTGGTCGGCGAGGCGGAGCGGGCCCTGGGCCTCGACATCGAGGTGCTGGCCCGAGAGGGCTACACGCCTGCCGCGGCACGCGCCCACCTCGACGCCTTCGCGGACGTCGCGGCGACCTTCACCGTGAGCGCGGACCGGCCCAACCTCGGTGGGTTCCTCGCCTGGCTGGCGGCTGCCCTCAAAGAGGAACGTGGTCTCGACAAGGGCTACATCGAGGCCTCCTCCGACGCGGTCCAGATCCTGACCGTGCACGCGGCGAAGGGCCTGGAATGGGACGCCGTGGCTGTCCCCGGGCTCGTGGAGGGCTCGTTCCCCGCGCTGTCCTCGGCGGCCAGCCGCTCCGACGGCGAGCTGTGGCGGATGTCGTCGCCCAAGCAGCGCGGCTGGATCGGCGGGTTGTCCGACGGTGGCATCCCCTATGCCCTGCGGGGCGACCGCGACGGCCTCCCCCTGCTCGACTGGCAGGGAGGGGCGGACTGGAAGGACATGGAGACCCGGGTCGAGGACTTCCTCCGTGCCGGAGGAGAGCACGGCGTCGACGAGGAACGCCGGCTCGCCTACGTCGCCTTCACCCGGGCCCGGTCCGACATGCTGCTGACGGCGCCGGTGTGGACCGACGGCAAGACCCCCAAGGTGACCTCGCGCTTCCTCACCGAGGTCCTGGAAGCCGAGTCGGCACTGCCCGTCGAGCGTCTCGCCTGGGTCGAGATGCCTGACCCTGCGCTGCCCGAGGAAGCCGTGAACCCCACCGCCGCCGAGGCCGTGTCGGTCCAGTGGCCGGCCGATCCGCTCGCCCAGCGCCGTGCCGCGCTGGCCACTGGCGCCGCCGCCGTCCGGTCCGCGGTCAAGGCGCATGCCGAGGGGTCGGGCCAGCACGTCACGCCCGCTGAGCAAGGACTGCTGCCGATGCCGGGCGCCGCGCTGCCGGTGCTCGAGGAGCTCGACCTGCTGCTCGAGGAACGCCGCCGACTGGCGCACCGTGGCGACGTCACCGTCCTGATGCCGCGGCACCTCTCGGCGTCGGCCGTGGTGGCGCTGGCCCAGGACCCGGCCCGGTTCGCGTCATCCCTGCGACGCCCGATGCCCGAACCCCCGGCGCTGGCCGCTCGCCGGGGGACTGCCTTCCACGCGTGGGTGGAGCAGCACTTCGCCCAGGCCGCCATGGTCGACATCCTCGACCTGCCCGGCAGCGCCGACGACGACCCGGGTGAGGACGGCGACCTTCCCCTCATGAAGGAGCGGTTCCTCGCCAGCGACTGGGCCCACCGCACGCCGGCCGAGATCGAGATCGCGGTGGAGACCGTCATCGACGGGATCGCCGTCCGGGGTCGCATCGACGCGGTGTTCCCCCGGCCGGGCGGTGGCTTCACGATCGTCGACTGGAAGACCGGGGCCAAGCCATCGGGCGCTTCCGGGTCGACGCGGGCCCTGCAGCTCGCGGCCTACCGTGTCGCCTTCGCGCGCCTGCGCGGCCTCGAACTCGGGGCCGTCGATGCGGCGTTCTACTACGCCGCCACGGGCGAGACCGTCTGGCCGGACCTGCCCGACGACGGCGCCCTCGCGACCCTGCTGCGGGGCGTGCCCGACTAGGCGTCAGGCGAGACCGGCTGGGACGAGTGGTTACGGCCGCGGGCTGTAGCCGGGTTCGAACTCGGGCCCGGGGTCGTCGCCCTCGATGGGCTCGGGAGTGCGCACTGCGGATACGTCGATCTCTGCGGTGACGTCGTCCCCGACGAGCTCGAACTGGGGCTTTCCCTCGTCCTCGAGTCCCACGTTGTCCTCGAGTTCGGCGTGGTTCTCGAGTTCGGCGTCGTCCTCGAGTCCCACGTTGTCCTCGAGTTCGGCGTTGTCGTCGAGTTCGGCGTCGTCCTCGAGTCCCACGTTGTCCTCGAGTTCGGCGTTGTCCTCGAGCTCAGAGTCGTCCTCGTCAGGGTCAGCCGTGCGGCCGAACATCACTTCGACGTCGTCCTCTTCGTCGTCGTCGTCGTCGACGACCGGCGGCGGCACCAGCACCGGGCTCTTGGGCCGTGCCGGCGTGAGGCCGGCCCGGCGGTAGTCGTTGGCCTCCTCTTCCTCGGCGTGCACCCGCGCATCCAGTCTGCGCAGCGCCGAGGCATGGCGCTCGACCTCCAACCGGTCACCCCCGGTGACGGCGGACATGAGCTGTGACAGGGTCCGCATCTGGGCGCACAGCCGAGCCCGGGTCAGCAGGTGGACATCAGGGCGTTCGGCGCGGGCGTGCGCATAGGCCTCCATCAAGGTCTCCAGCGCCCTGGGTGACGCCTGGGTGACCAGGGCGAAGAAGTCGTCGGCCGGGTCGGCGACCTTGGCGTCCTCCCAGCCGGTGAGCGCCTTGACCCGACCCGTCGACGCGTCGTCCTCGTCGTCGAAGACCACCAGCACCTGGTCGCCCGTGAGGTCGCCGTGGGTCGGAGTCGGCGCGAACCGCCAGAGCGTGACGTCCTCTAGGAGCTTCTCCCAGCGCGCCAGGAGGCCGGTCGGCACGTGTCCGGTGGCTGCCGCCCGGTCGAGCTCGCTGAGCCGGCGGGTGCGGTAGGTGTCGGCGTCGTAGGCCGGGAGCCCGGCTTCGTCGAACAGCCCGTGGTCCGCGTTGTGCAGCGCCGCGATGGCCCGCCCCAGCTCGGCCGCGAGCCCGGGACCGCCGGGGAGCTGCGCGAAGTCGACGTGCTGCCCCGGAAGGTAGGGATAGATCGCGGCCCGGCCGCCCTCCTTGAGCGCCGCGAACCCCTTCGGCGTCGGCACGCTGAACGGCAGACGTCGCGCCAGCAGGGCCAGCAACCCGAAGGTCGACTCCATCTGGGCCGCGGCGGCCTGGCTGCGTGGCACCCGCACGACCCACCGTCGGTGCTGGGTGTCCTGCACGAACGCCACGTCGTAATGGTGCTCGGGTGCACCGGGGAGGGCCTCGACGCTGGCCGGGTCGAGGCCCGGCACGGCGGCACTCGCGAGTGCGGCGAGGAAGAGGGGGCTGCGGTCCACACCGTCACCGTATGCCGTGCGGGCGCGCCTAGGGTGGAGGCGTGGGCCTCCTGACCGAAACTCTCCCGAATGTCTCGCTCGCCCGTCCTGGCCTGGACCGTCACGCGGAGCGCCGGGCGGATCCGGACCTCGTGCCGCGGCTGCTGGCCGAGCCCGCCACCCGCGTCCTGGTGGTGCGCGGTGACAAGGTTCCCGTGGTGACCCGTGACGCCCCGAGCGAGGGCGCACCGGGCGGGGGCGCACCGAGTAAGGGCGCCCTTGACGAGCCCGCCCTGGCGCTGCGACCGCCACTGGGGTCCGACTCGGCCGCGCTGGTCCTCTACCTGGGGCAGGACGGTGCGGGCACGGCATACCTCGCGGTGGCTGAGCCGGCCGCTCCGGAGGGTGAGGTGCCGGCGGATGAGGAGGACAACTGGCGCTCGCTGCGCCAGATCGGGGCGGACCTGTCCGACCGCGACGCCACCCTCTTCGCCACCGCGCTGGCGCTGGCGAACTGGCACTCGACCCACACCCACTGTCCGCGCTGCGGCGCCCCGACCACACCCGTGCAGGGAGGGTGGCTGCGCCGGTGCGAGCAGGACGGCAGCGAGCACTACCCGCGCACCGACGTCGCGGTGATCATGTCCGTCATCGACGACCAGGACCGGATCCTGCTGGCCCGGGGTGCGGGGTGGGGGACCGGGCGCTTCTCGGTGCTGGCGGGCTTCCTCGAGCCGGGCGAGAGCCTGGCCGCGGCGGTCGCTCGAGAGGTGCACGAGGAGGTCGGCCTGGAGGTCAGCGAGGTCGAGTACCTCGGGGACCAGCCGTGGCCGTTCCCGAACTCGATCATGGTGGGGTTCACCGCCCGCGCCAACGGCAGCGACCTGCGACTGCAGGAGTCCGAGATCGCCGAGGCCCGGTGGTTCACGCGAGACGAGTACCGCGAGATCCTCGCCGCGGGTCACGTCAGTGCGTCGACGCGCCTCTCGATCGCCCGCCGCATCATCGAGCGCTGGCTGGGCCACGACCTCGAGGACGGCGCACCCGGCTGAGGAGCGGGTCGGCTCGGCCGGTCAGGGGAGTCAGGACGCGAGCTTCTTCTTGACCTCGTGGATCGAGGGGTTCGTGGCAGAAGAGCCGTCCGGGAAGAGCAGTGTGGGGACGGTCTGGTTGCCGTCGTTGGCGTCCATCACGAACTTCACGGCCTCCGGCACGTCCTCGATGTTCACCTCGGTGAAGGCAATGCCCTCGCGACCCATCTGGGCCTTGAGACGGTTGCAGTACCCGCACCAGGACGTGCTGAACATGGTCACGGAGCCGGGGGCAGGGGACTTCAGGGCGGTGGCGCTCATGCGTCGCGTCTCTTTCGAAGGTGGGGTCGCAGGTGGGGGCGGTCGCACGGACCGGGGGTGTGCGTCGTGGTCAACACCGACCCGGCGGCATACCTTCCGCGCCGGAGTGTGACCTCTATGACCATGATGTCCCATGCCGCAGAATCCCGCGCACGACCCCGCACTGCTCGCCCTGGCTGCCGGGCGCAACCTGGGCGCCCTCGCTGCTCTCAAGCGGGACGGCCGGCCCCAGCTCTCGATGGTCAACTTCGCGCTGGACCAGACCGGCAACAACGACCCCAACAATCCCACTGGTCCCACTGGTCCCGCTGGCCCCAGCGTCCGGGTGTCGGTGGTCGACGGTCGCGCCAAGGTGGCGAACCTGTTGCGCGACCTGAGGGCTTCGCTCATGGTCACCTCGCCCGACGGCTGGTCGTATGCCGTGCTCGAGGGTGACGTCGAGTTCTCGCCCGTGGCGGCGGCACGGGACGACGAGACCGTGGAGGAGCTGGTTGAGCTGTTCCGCACCATCCGGGGGGAGGACCACTCGGACTGGGACGACTACCGGCGCGCGATGGTGCAGGACCACCGCCGCATCCTGCGGCTGCACGTGACCCGGGTCTACGGCCTGGTCCAGTGACGACGGGCGTCGGTCGCGCATGACAGGATCGCGCCGATGCCTATCCAGCCCCGCGGCATACCCGTGCACGCCTCCGCCGACGACATCCTCGACGCCCTCGACCCCGAGCAGCGCGAGGTGGCCGCGCACCCCTTGGGGCCCATGGTGGTGCTCGCGGGCGCGGGCACGGGCAAGACGCGGGCCATCACCCACCGGATCGCCTACGGCGTGCACTCCGGCGCCTACCAGGGCCAGCGTGTGCTGGCGGTGACGTTCACCGCGCGCGCAGCCGGTGAGATGCGCACCCGCCTTCGCACCCTCGGCGTCGCCGGCGTGCAGGCGCGCACCTTCCACGCGGCGGCGCTGCGGCAGCTGCACTACTTCTGGCCCCAGGCCATCGGCGGCGCCGCTCCCGAGGTGATGAGCCAGAAGGCCGCGGCGGTGGCCCAGGCCGCCGCGTCGCTGCGGCTCGACCTCGCGCGCGACCGCACCGCCATCCGTGACCTCGCCGCCGAGGTGGAATGGGCCAAGGTCTCGATGCTCACCCCGGAGACGTATGCCGCAGGGGCGCGGGCCGCCCGCCGCGAACCTCCCGGTCTGGACGCGACCGCCATGGCGCGGGTGCTCGAGGCCTACGAGCAGGTGAAGACCCAGCGCGGCGTGATCGACTTCGAGGACGTCCTGCTGCTCACGGTCGGGATCCTCGCGGAGCGCGACGACATCGCCCGCGCGGTGCGTTCGCAGTACCGCCACTTCGTCGTGGACGAGTACCAGGACGTCAACGCGCTGCAGCAACGGCTGCTCGACCTGTGGGTGGGGCAGCGCGACGACCTGTGCGTCGTGGGCGACCCGGCCCAGACGATCTACTCCTTCACGGGGGCGAGCCCGGCGCACCTGCTGGACTTCCAGACGCGGCACCCCAAGGCCCAGGTCGTCCGGCTGGTCCGCAACTACCGGTCGACCCCCCAGATCGTCGGGCTGGCCAACCTCGTCGTGCGGGGGCCGTCGGGCTCGATGCGCAGCAACGCCGTGCAGCTGCAGGCCCAGGCTGCCGACGGCCCGACACCGGTGCTGAGCTCCCATCCGGACGACCCGGCCGAGGCGGCAGCGGTGGCCGGCGAGATCGCCAAGCGCGTGGCCGACGGGGTCTCCCCGGCCGAGATCGCGGTCCTGTTCCGCACCAACGGGCAGTCCGAGGCGTTCGAGTCCGCGCTGGCCGAGCAGGAGATCCCCTACCTCGTCCGGGGAGGGGAGCGGTTCTTCTCGCGCAGAGAGGTCCGCGACGCGATCCTGCTGCTGCGTGGGGCGGCCCGCTCGGACGACTCGTCCAAGCCACTGCCCGAGCTGGTTCGTGACGTCCTCCTCGGTGCCGGCTGGACCCGAGAGGCCCCGGGATCGGGAGGGGCCGGCCGCGAGCGGTGGGAGTCCCTCAGTGCGCTCGCCGCCCTGTCCGACGACCTGGTGGTGGCCACGCCAGAGGCGCGCCTGCCCGACTTCGTCCGCGAGCTCGACGAGCGCGCCGCGGCGCAGCACGCCCCGGCCGTGCAGGGCGTCACGCTGGCCTCCCTGCACGCGGCCAAGGGGCTGGAGTGGGATGTCGTGTTCCTCGCCGGCGTCTCTGACGGCTACCTGCCGATCATGATGGCCGAGACACCCGAGGCGATCGAGGAGGAGCGGCGGCTCACCTACGTCGGGGTGACGCGGGCCAGGCGCGAGCTGCGGTTGTCGTGGTCGGGGGCCCGGACGCCGGGCGCCCGCGCCAGCCGACGACCGTCCCGGTTCCTCGACGGCGCCGCGAGCATCCTCGGTGACGGTGCCCGGTCCGCACCCAAGGGATCCGGCAAGGTGGGCGGCGGCAAGGGTGGGCGCGGCAAGCCCCTCAAGCCGGTGCTTCCCGCCCACTGCCGCACCTGCGGCGCCGAGCTGACCACCGCGGGCCAGCGCAAGACCGGTCGGTGTGACACCTGTCCGCCGACCTACTCCGAGGAGACGTTCGAGCGCCTTCGCGCGTGGCGCCTCGCCGTCGCGCGCGAGACCAGCGTGCCGGCCTACGTCGTCTTCACCGACGCGACGCTGACGGCGATCGCCGAGCGTGAACCCACGTCCGAGGGCGAGCTGACCCAGATCTCGGGCGTCGGAGCGCGCAAGCTCGGGCTCTACGGCGCGCAGGTCCTGGCCCTCATCGATGGCGAGGACGTCGAATCTGTGCTCGAAAGCCGTTCTACTGCAACGGATTCCGACGACTAGGCGTTCGTCCGCGAATTCTTTGCGGGAATTCTCGTTAAATGCGTTGCTGCCGCCACAGGGCGTCCCCTACTCTGGACGAACACACCAGCCCAGGGTGTCGCGCGCGATGCGCTGGGGTCCACGAGCAGCCGAAGGAGGGTAGGTCCCAATGGAGAACATCACGATGACGATCGACGCGACTCACATGTCCCGCGTCCGTTCCGTGTGCCCCGAGGTCGGCCGTGTCCTCCTCGCAGGCAACCGTGGATGGGTCCAGGGGACCACTGTGCCCGCGCCCATCGCCGCCCGTGTGATCACCGATGCCCCGGTTCCGACGTTCTACGTCGGCGGCTTCGGCGCCACCACCAAGGATCTCGAGTTCCGTCCCTTCGGAGACCCACCTGTCTAGGCCACCAGCCAGCAGGCCCTCTCCAAGGCCGCGGAACCCGATATCCGGGATCCGCGGCCTTTCTGTTTGCCCCACCGGATGTTCGCACCGCCGGTTGGCCAACAGCAGAGATTTCTTCCGCACCACCACCAGCAGGAAGAAGCACCACCAGATGAAGTTCGACACCGAAGAGAACGGGCCGGCCCCCGACCGGGGACCCGCCGGCCAGACGGAACCAGGAGAACTCGCCACCACCGTGGCGGGACGACGAGAGGGAGGTGACACCCGATGCATTTGAGCGCACTCCACGACCTGAACGAGCAGGCCGCGATCGTTGGCGCCGGCATCCCGTGTCGAGACAACGACGCCGAGATGTGGTTCGCCGAGAGCCCGGCCGACGTCGAGTTCGCAAAGTCGCTGTGCCACACGTGTCCGGCCCTGGCCGCCTGCCTTGCGGGTGCCCTCGAGCGGTCGGAGCCGTGGGGCGTGTGGGGCGGTGAGCTCTTCGTCCAGGGAGCCGTCGTCGCACGCAAGCGGCCGCGGGGCCGGCCGCGGAAGAACCCGGTCGCCGCCTGATGTCGTCCGCGACGCCCGTCGTGACCTGTCGGGGGAACACCGGCGGGGGCGCCGGAGGGGTGATCGCGGGGCCMGCCGCAGGAGCTGGCCCCGCGGGACCGACCGTCGATCCCGTCCACGATCCCGACCACACCGATTTCCACCTTTCACTCACCAGGAGTTTCACCATGTTCCAGGCCTTGTACGCCGACCTGGCGCGCGCCCATCGAAAGCGCCGCCAACGGGAGTACCAGCGCCGGCTCGAGGCGCAGGCGCAGCACGACATGCTGCTCGCCCTGCCTCGCATGCTGGCCCGGTGACCCCCGTGCCCGAACCCGCCGGGACCTTCCGCTCTGGAGGTCGTCCCGGCGGGTTCTTCCTTGTCCGGAGGTCTTGAGCACACTCGACTCGTTATCGTCCGGACATGTCCCGCGAAGCCGTCGTCATGGCGCTGACAGCCCCCGACCTGTCCGCCGTGGTCGACCTCGTCGTGTGGGTGGACGAGGGGGTCGCCCACGCCGCCAACCACCTGGGTGTGGTCCGGTTGCACGTGGACGGCCATCACGAGGTGGTGTCGGGCGTCGATCCTGTGGCGAGCGAGGACCCGATGGCGTTCCTGCCCTACGGGGCGGAGCTGGCCGCAGCGGGTCCCCGGGTGTCCACCGACAACGCCTACCCGTATGCCGCGCAACGGATCCTCTCGTTGTTCGGCGACGCCGACCGCAGTCCCGACGTCGCGGTCGTGCACACCCCGAGGCACCACTTCCCCGACCAGGGCGGACATCTGGGCGAACACGGTTCCTTGGACGTGATCCAGTCGCGAGCGCCGTTGGTCATGTCCGGCCCCGGCGTCGCCAGGCTCGGCTTCGTCGACGACCACGCCCGGCTGGTCGACGTGGCACCGACCCTCGCCGTGCTGGCCGGGGTGCCGGAGGCGGACCTGCGCGACGGCAGAGGTGAGGCGCTGGACGGCCGCGTGCTCGCGGCATACCTCGAACCCGTGCCCGCAGGGCAGCGGCGCAGGGTGGTCGGCATCCTGTGGGACGGAGCGCACTGCGGCGACCTCCTGCACCTCGCCGAGGTGGGGGAGCTATCCGGACTGGCCCGGCTGATCGAGCACGGGCTGGCGTTGAGGGGAGGGGCGGTCGCGGAGTTCCCCAGCGTGACCCTGACCAACCACACCTCGATCCTCACCGGGGTCGGACCAGGGCGGCACGGGGTGCTGGGCAACGTGTACTACGACCGGGCAATGGACGAGCAGGTCGTGCCCAACAACGCCGAGACCTGGCATCGGAGCGCGGAGTGGCTGCGCCCGGGCGTTCGGACGGTCTTCGAGATGGTGAACGACCATGTGCAGCAAGGAGATTCGCCCCGGACAGCGAGTGTGAACGAGGCGATCGACCGCGGGGCCGACTACGGGACGATGGCGCTGCTGCGGGCAGCGGGCGGGTTCGAGGCGGCGACCAACGGCATGGGCGACCTGCTGCCCGACCCGGATGCCTCGCCGTTCGTGCAGCGGGCCGAGCACCTCGAGGACGCGTACTTCCGGTGGGGTGTGCAGGTCGACGACATGGGGCTGCAGCAGATGCTCCAGCTCTGGGAGAACGCCGAGGAGGCGCCGACGCTGACCTGGTGGGCGCACGTCGTGACCGACGCGGGGCACCACGCGGGCGGACCGAGGTCGGCGATGGCGCGCGACTCGTTGCGGCAGAGCGATGCCCGGCTGGTGGCCTTCCTCGACCACCTGGAGGCCTTGGGGGTGCTCGACGAGGTGACCTTCCTGCTGACGGCCGACCACGGGTTCGAGGGGGCTGACCAGAGTGTGACCGGCTCGTGGAAACCCGCCCTCGACGCGCTCGGCATCCCCTACCGCGACGAGGGCCCCGGCTTCGTCTACCTCCTCTGACGGGCCGTCCCCGGCCGACCCAGGGCGGCACCAGCCCCGGGTCGCGCGCAGGATTTCTTCCAATTGGGTCCGAACCCGCAGGCTAGGCTTGTCCGCATGGCTACGCAGATCCGGATCGCCCAGGACGAGGCCGCTGACGAGGTGCTCAGCAAGGATCCGTTTGCCCTGCTGGTCGGCATGCTGCTCGACCAGCAGTACCCCATGGAGCACGCGTTCCGGGGGCCGTGGAAAATCCTCGACCGGTTCGGGACCCTGGCGCCTGATGCGATCGCGGCGGCCGAGACCGAGGCCTTCGCCGACCTGTGCGCGACGCCACCTGCCATCCACCGGTACGGCCGGTCCATGGCCGGGCGCGTCCAGCAGCTGGCGACCGTCGTGCGCGACCAGTACGACGGTCGCGCCGAGACCATCTGGACCGACGCCAAGGATGCCCGCGACCTGCTCGACCGGCTCAAGGCGCTGCCCGGTTTCGGCGACCAGAAGGCTCGCATCTTCGCGGCACTGGTGGCCAAGCAGCTCGACGTGCGACCGGCGGGCTGGCAGGAGGCGATCGGCCCCTATGCCGAGGACGGCTCCTACCGCTCGGTGGCCGACGTCGTGGACGCGTCGTCCCTGGTCAAGGTGCGCGAGTTCAAGCAGGCCGCCAAGGCTGCTGCCAAAGCCAAGGCCGCCACGGTCGCGACCAAGCCCGCGGCCCGGTCCGTGAAGTCGCCGAAGTAGGACAACCGACCGTGTCCGACTCGGAGCGGGCCGAAGCGGGTGAGCCCGGGCCTCCGGTCTGCGCCACCTGCGGCACGACGGCGTCAGATCCCGCCCTGGCGACGATCACCTGGGCCCGCGGCGTCGAGAACGGCCGCGACACCTGGACCTGCGACCGCTGCAGCCGCGAGCACCTGCGCAGCATCGAGGGCAAGCTCGACTCCGCCTGGTGGTGACCCCCGTCCCGAGGACGGCGCGACCGGTGCACCTGTTGCCTCCTGGTGGTCACCGGACCCCCGAAACAGGCGGTCTGTGACGATCTCCCGGCAACAAGTCGCGGGGCGCTCCCGCCGTCAGGCGACGGGCGGGGGGAGGTGACGCAGCTTCATACCGGGCATGTGGTCGACCACGATCTGGCGAGCGGGCACGGTCCCGCCGAGCTGGCAGAGCACACCGATCCCGCCCAGCCAGACCCGGTGGATCAGCAGGTAGGACGGCGGCAGGTTGAGCTTCATCCCCACGAGGAACTCGGGCCGCCGGATGTCGTTGACGTGCGCGGCCACCCCCCGCAGCCAGGGCCGGCTGAAGGTGAACTCCGCGTGCGTCAGGGGCTCGATGAACGGCTGGAGGTACTCGAGCAGCGCCTCGGCGTCGAGTGACATCGACGGCTTGATGAAACCCTCGGACCGCAGGCCCTTCTCCAGCTCGGGGGCCTCGGAGCGCAGGGCCGCACTCACCAGCGAACCCATTGCCGGCGGCAGACCTGAGGGCAGCCGGTTGACGGCGCCGTAGTCGATGACGCCCAGTCGCCCGTCGTCCAGCAGCCGGAAGTTGCCGGGGTGGGGGTCGGCGTGCAGCAGCCCCGCGCGAGCCGGCCCGACCAACAGGAAGGCCATGTAGCGGGCCGAGGCGGCATTCCGCTCGTCCGGCGTGCCCGACGCCACGATCTGGGACAGGGGAGTCCCGTCCATCCACTCCGAGACGATGACGTGCTCGCTGTTGACGAGGACGTCCGGCACGGCGAAGTGCGGGTCGCCGCGGAACGCCTTGGCGAAGGTGCGCTGGTTGGCCGCCTCCAGGTTGTAGTCGAGCTCCTCGCTCATCCGCGACTTGAGCTCGTCGGTGATCGGCTTGATGTCCATGCCGGGGATCCAGCCGCCGGCCAGGCGGGCCACGCGCGCGAGCTGGTTGAGGTCGGACAGCAGGGCCTTGCCGGCGCCGGGGTACTGGATCTTGACGGCCACCTCGCGCCCGTCCCGCCAGACCGCCTTGTGCACCTGACCGATCGAGGCGGCAGCGGCAGGCGTGTCCTCGAACGACTGGAACTTCGCCGTCCGCCAGCGCAGCCCGAGCTCCTCGGCGAGCACCTTGTGGACCGTGGCTGCGGGCAGCGGCGGCGCCGCCTCCTGCAGCTTCGTGAGGGTCGCGCGGTAGGGCCCGGCCATCTCCTCGGGCAGGGCCGCCTCCATGACCGACATCGCCTGCCCGAACTTCAAGGCCCCGCCCTTCAGCTCGCCGAGCACCTTGAACAGCTGCTCGGCCGTGCGGGCCTGGAGCTCGGCCGCGACGGCCTCGGCGGGCTTGCCCCCGACCCGCTTGCCGAACCCCATGGCGGTGCGCCCGGCGAAGCCGAGGGGCAGGCTGGCCAGGCGGGCCGTGCGGGTGACGGCGCGGCGGGGGAGTTCGTTCACCCGGCCATTCTCGCCTGTGCGGGGGTGTTGACGTGGGCGGGTCGCCCAGACGTGTCGGATCCCACCGTGCAGCCGCACCGCGGGTGCACCTCCCACTGCCGCTGGCGCACCCGCGGCCACGGCAGCGAAACCTCCAGCGAACGCCCCAGCGGGAGCACCTGACCGTCGAGCACGGCGAGGGCCACCATGGCGGTCATCGACGTGGCCAGCCCCACGAGGGTGGTCTCGCCGCTGACCTCCGTGCCGGCGCCGACCCGGGCCGGGAGCAGCTGGCCGAGCAGGGCCGGCCATCCGGGATCGCGGTCCGCGCGGGCGAGGTCCAGGCAGCGCAGGCACGGCCCGTGGGGCACGACGACCGGCCCCACCACGGCCTCCAGCCCGTGCAGCACCACAGGCACGACGGGTATGCCGCGGGCTCGCCACGGTCCCGCGGCCGCCGAATCGAGGGCGCCGCTGCCGACCAGGACGACGAGCGCAGGCGCGGTCGGGGCGCCCCGTCCGCTGAGCGACTGCTCCCAGTCGTCGGCCACCTCGAATCCCTGTCGCACGGTTCCCACTCCGGCGTGGCGCAGCTCGGCGGCCACGGCGGACGGCAGCTCGCCCCGTCCCACGACGAACAGGTGAGCGGCGCGACGTCTGGCCAGCGCGGCATACCCGTGCAGTGGTGGCGTGGCGGTGCGCAGCAGCGCCTGCGCATCGTGGGTGAGCAGGGCACGCACCGGTGGCGGCAACGAGATCGGGTCACCGGCCTCGACGACCAGCCCGTGCCCGAGGAGCAGGTCCAGGAGGTCCTGCCCGGCCGCGGAGCGCAGCACCGCAGGCACCTCGCCCGTGCCGTCGAGCGACTCGAGGGCCGACACCTCGTCCTCGTGCAGCCCGTCGAGGACGACCGCGTGGTCCGGGTCCGTGCCGAACTGCACGCATCCGGCGCCCCGGCGAAACACGGGCCACAGGGTCTTGAGCAGGGGTCGTCCGGTCACGCGGCCAATCTCGCACAACCTCCGGGGCCGGCTGCCAGTCATCCACAGGGCTGCGAGACATGCGCACCAGTGCTGGAGCCCCAGCCGGGAACGCCGCGAGGGGCGGACCCGACCGAAGTCGGACCCGCCCCTCGCGATGGAAGGCCTGGGTGGTGCTGGTGTCAGGCCTTGCCGAGAATGCGGTTCAGGTTGGTGCCGCACACGGGGCAGACGCCCTTGGCCATGCGACGGCCGTTCGTCTCCACGACACGGCCCTCGGCCTCGCGCTTCTCCTTGCACTTCACGCAGTAGAACTCGCCCTTGTAGGTCTCTTCAGCCATCGCCATGTCTCCTCTTGTTCACGGCACACGGTGCGCCGTCGGACTTCGGCCAAACTTAGACCATGCTGAGCACAAAATCGCGCAAGGGGGGCCTGTGCGTCGTGCTCAGGGCCCACGCCTAGTCTTCGCCCCATGAGCGCACAGCCGTGGTGGGAGACCGAGCTCGAAGACCTGCGAGCCGAGCTGCGAGAGGCCTCGGGCCGACGAATCGCGGTGGTGACGTTGGACCTTCCGGAGCGTCGCAACTCGATGAGTACCGCCATGACCGCGTCATGGGTGAGGCTCATGGGGTTGCTGCGCACCGATGAGGCGCTCGCGGCGGTGGTGGTCACCGGCGCGGCCCCGGCCTTCAGCGGCGGTGGTGACCTGTCGTGGATCGTCCAGGACCCCGACGCGTCCGTCAGCGAGCTGCGGACGCGCATGCTCACCTTCTACCGCTCGTGGCTCTCGATCCGCGACCTCGAGGTGCCCACGATCGCGGCCGTGAACGGCGCGGCGATCGGTGCCGGGTGTGCCGTCGCCCTCGCCTGTGACATCCGGTATGCCGCCGCTGACGCCAGCCTGGGTGTGCCGTTCACCTCCTTGGGGCTGCACCCGGGCATGGCGACGACCTGGTCGCTGCCCAACATCGCCGGGCACGCCGTGGCCCGCGACCTGTTGCTCACCGGTCGCCTCGTCAGCGGCGCCGAAGCAGTCGGGCTCGGCCTCGTGTCCCAGGCGCTGCCGACCGACGAGGTGCTCCCCGAGGCGATCGCCGCGGCTGAGCGGGTGGCGGGGGCCGCGCCCATCGCCACGCGGCTGACCCTGCAGGCACTGCGCGACGGTGGGCACGCGAGCTTCGACGACGCGCTGCAATGGGAGGCCCTGGCCCAGGCGGTCACGCTCGCGACCGACGACCTGCACGAGGGGATCGCAGCGGCGGCGGCCAAGCGGCGACCGACCTTCCACGGCCGCTGACCCGCCCGGGCAACCTTCACTAGGGTCGAGCGCATGGACTTCTCCCTGTCACCGCGTGCCACCGACCTGCGCGACCGCGTCCGGGCGTTCGTCGACACCGAGGTCGAACCCGTCGAGGTCGGCGTCCACGCCGAGATCCTCAGCCGGCGTGAGGGCGGCGGCGACCCGTGGACCCCCTTGCCGGTCATCAAGGAGCTCCAGGCCAAGGCCCGTGCCCAGGGGCTGTGGAACCTGTTCCTGCCCAAGGAACACGCGGGCCGGTATGCCGCCGACTTCGGCACCGATGGCGGCGAGGGGCTGTCCAACGTCGACTACGCGCCGGTGGCCGAGGAGATGGGTCGCTCGGCGCTGGCGCCGCTGGTCTTCAACAGCAACGCCCCCGACACCGGCAACATGGAGGTGCTCCTGAGGTACGGCTCGCCCGACCAGCAGCGCGAGTGGCTGGAGCCGATGCTCGACGCGCGGATCCGCAGCGCGTTCTGCATGACCGAGCCGGACGTCGCCTCCTCCGACGCGACCAACATGGCCGCCACCGCAGTGGTCGAGGGTGACGAGGTCGTCGTCAACGGGCGCAAGTGGTTCTCCACCGGGGTGGGCAACCCCGAGTGCAGGATCCTGGTTTTCATGGGGCTGTCCGATCCGGACGCGGACCGCCACTCGCGCCACACCATGGTCCTCGTGCCGCGCGACACCCCCGGCGTCAAGGTCGAGCGGATGCTCTCGACGATGGGCTACTACGACGAGCCGCTCGGGCACGGCGAGGTGTCCTTCACCGACGTCCGCGTCCCGGTGGCCAACATCCTGCTCGGGCAGGGTCGCGCCTACGAGATCGCCCAGGGCCGCCTCGGACCGGGCCGCGTGCACCACTGCATGCGGACCATCGGCCTGGCCGAGCGATCGCTCGAGCTGGCCTGCGAGCGGGCCCTGGCGCGGACCGCGTTCGGCAAGCCGATCGCCAGGCTCGGGGGCAACCTCGAACGCATCGCGGACGCCCGCATCGCCATCAACCGCTCGCGTCTGCTGGTCATGCACGCGGCGTGGCTGCTCGACCAGGGCATGTCGACCGAGGCGTTGTCGGCCGTCAGCGAGATCAAGGTCGAGGTGCCGAGCATGGCGCTCGACGTGATCGACCTCGCCGTCCAGCTGCACGGCGGCGGCGGCATGACCACGGACTTCCCCCTGGCCGCGGCCTGGGTGGGGGCGCGCTCGCTGCGACTTGCCGACGGGCCCGACGAGGTGCACCGCAGCGTGGTCGGCCGGATCGAGCTGGGCAAGCACCGGTGAGTGCCGTGGCCGGCGCCAAGCCGGTGCGCTCGGAGGACGCCTTCGACGTCGACGCTGCAGTCGGGTGGCTGCGCACCCACACCGACCCCCGGTATGCCGCGGGGCTGGCTGGGCGGCCGGAGGTGCTCCAGTTCTCGGGGGGTGCGTCCAACCTGACCTATCTCCTGCGGTTCCCCGACCTCGACCTCGTGCTCCGTCGCGGCCCCAGCGGCACCAAGGCCAGGGGTGCCCACGACATGGGTCGCGAACACCGGATCCAGTCAGCGCTGGCACCCGTTTTCCCTTATGTCGCAACGATGGTCGCGTTCTGCGACTCCCCAGCGGTCATGGGCGGCGACTTCTACGTGATGGAGCGCCTCGTGGGCACGGTGCCGCGACGCGAGATGCCGGTGGACCTGTCGCCCGCCCAGGCCGGTCGGCTGTGCGAGTCCATGCTCGACGTCTTCGTGGAGCTGCACTCCGTCGATGCCGCGGCGTGTGGACTCGACAGCCTCGGCAAGGGCGAGGGCTACGTCCGACGACAGGTCGAGGGCTGGTCGGCGCGCTACCGCAAGGCGCACACCCCTGGTCAGCCCGACCTCGAGCACGCCATGGCCTGGCTCGACGAGCACCAGCCTGCCGACGTGCGCAGCGGCGTGATCCACAACGACTACAAGCTCGACAACCTCGTCCTGGCGCAGGACGACCCGACCCGGATCGTGGGCATCTTCGACTGGGAGATGGCCACGGTCGGCGACCCGCTGATGGACCTCGGCGCGGCGCTTGCCTACTGGGTGCAGGCCGACGACGACGAGGACTTCCAAGCCTTCCGTCGAGTGCCGACCCACCTGCCGGGGATGCTGACGCGCGAGCAGATGATCGCCGGCTACTGCAAACGGATGGACGTCGACATCACCCCACGGCAGGCGCTGTTCTACCAGGCCTACGGCGTGTTCCGGCTCGCGGTCATCGCCCAGCAGATCTACTACCGCTACGCCAATGGTCAGACCACCAACGAGGCCTACGCAGTGTTCGGGCCGGCTGTCCAGATCCTCGACCGACGGCTGCGCAAGCTCCTTTCTGCAACCTGAGCGCCCCAGGGGGCGCTCAGGTTGCGGTATGGAGCGCACCGGGAGCGGCGGGAAGTGCACCGGGAGCGGCGCGGATCACGGGAGTTGTCGGCGTGCTCGCCTATCGTGGTGGGTATGGGGAGCACCGACGTCGAGGTCCGTCGCAGCCGCAAGCGCCGTCGCACCGTGAGTGCCTACCGCGAGGACGGGCGCACGATCGTGCTGATCCCTGCCCGGTTCACCAAGGCCGAGGAGCAGCAGTGGGTGGCCACGATGCTCGACAAGCTGGCCAAGGGTGACAAGCGCCGGCGCCCGAGCGACGCCCAGCTGCGCACCCGCTCGGTCGAGCTGTCGCAGCGCTATCTCGGTGGCCAGGCCCGACCGAGCAGCATCCGCTGGGTCACCAACCAGAACTCCCGGTGGGGTTCCTGCACTCCGTCCGACGGCACGATCCGGATCTCCACCCGAGTCAAGGGCATGCCGGGCTTCGTCCTCGACTACGTGATCCTGCACGAGCTCGCCCACCTGCTCTCGCCGGGCCACGGCCCGGACTTCTGGGCCCTGCTCGAGGGCTACCCCCGGCTCGAGCGCGCCCGCGGCTACCTCGAGGGGGTGGCGGGGACGGCCGGCCTCGACCTGTCCGACGGAGAGACCGACAGCGACGAGCTGGGCCAGGCCGCCCTGGACTTCGGTCCCAGCGACTGACGGGTCCGACTGACGCCAGCCTCCGTCCGACTGGGCTCTGCCTAGGAGACCAGCACCCGTCGGGCTGCCTCGGCCAGCGGCCGGATCTCTCCAGCGCTGGCCCCCGGGAGCCCGTCCACCGGCCACCACGCCACGTCAAGGGACTCCTCGCTCACGGCATACGCGTCCTCGTCACTGGCCACACCGGCATACCTCAGGTCGAGGTGTTCGCTGCACCGACCGAAGCCCGCGGCGAGTAGAGCGTGCCGGTCGAGGTGGACCAGCTCGGGATGCAGCACGAGATCGGCAAGGCCCGACTCCTCGCGCGCCTCCCGCGACGCGGCCCCGAGCACCGAGTCATCGCCGGGTTCGAAGTGGCCACCGAACTGCAGCCAGATCCCGGCTTTGGCGTGCAGGGTGAGCAGCACCTTGTCGAGGGAGGCGTTGAGAACCAACGCGCTCGCGGTGAGGTGGGCCGGTGGGCCCTGCTTCGACAGGGCGTCCGGGTGCGCCATGCAGTGGCCGAGCAGTTCCACCCGCAGGCGCTCCTGCGGCGCGTCCGGTGCCTGCCACCCGTCGAGGACGCGCAGGGCGTCGTCGCGCAACGCGAGGTATGCCGGGGGCACGTCCGTGGGCGAGCCCGTCACCGTCCATCCCTGTCGGGGGAGGCGGGATCAGTGGGGCCGTCGTGCTCGCCACTGGAGTCGCCCTCGCTGAGGAGCTGGTCGAGGGCGGCGTCGAGGTCGGCGCTGTCGGACCTGCCGTAGCGCTCGACGTAGCCGAGGGGATCGTCGAGGTCGGCGCCGGTCGGCGCGACGTCGGGGTGTCCCCAGGCGCCGTCGCGCCCGGCGGCCCCGTGGCTGGCCTCGAGGGCGGCCCACAGGTTGGCGGCGTCGCGCAGCCGCCGAGGTCGCAGCTCCAGTCCGACCAGTCCCGCGAAGGCCTTCTCGGCCGGACCGCCGGTGGCTCGCCGACGCCGCACGGCTTCGCCGAGGGCGGCCGCTTGAGGAAGGTGGCCGCGAGTGGTGCGGTCGGCGACGACGTCGACCCAGCCCTCGACCAGGGCGAGGTAGGTCTCGAGGCGGTCCAGCGCCGCGCGTTGCGCCGCACTGGGGTCCGGGCGGAAGAGCTGGTCCTGCAGCGCAGCCTGCAAGGCGTTCGCGTCGCTGGCGTCCACCGACTCGAGCGCGGTCTCGATCCGATCGGTGTCGATGCTGATGTCGCGGGCGTAGTCGCGGACTGCCGCCACCAGCTGTGGCCCGATCCACGGCACCTCGGAGAACAGCCGGACCCGTGCGGCCTCGCGCACGGCGAGGTAGATGCGGACCTGGTCGAGGTCCACGCCGAGTCCGTCGGCGAAGGCCTCGACGTTGGCGGGGAGCAGGGCCACCGACCGGTCGGGCACGAGGGGCAGACCGACCTCGGTGCCGCTGACGGTCTCGGTCGCGAGGGCGCCCACGGCCTGGCCGACCTGCAGCCCGAACATCGCACCACTCATCTTGGCCAGCATCGGCTCCATCTGTCCGAGCATCGCCGCGGGGTCCATTCCTGCGGGCAGGATCCCTTCGGGCAGGCCACCCTCACCGAGCTGCTGCAGCTGGGCGCGCATGGCGTCCCCGACGGCTCGTCCGACGCCTTCGGCGACCGGCTCGACCAGGGTGCGCCACGTCGGCATGGTCGCCTCGACCCATTCGGCGCGGCTCCAGGCGTGGGTCGTGATGCCGGGTGCCTCGAAGGCGGTCACCTCGTCGAGCCAGAGCTCGGCGACCTGGACGGCCTGGTCGAGCTGGCGGCGGGCCGCGTCGCCGACCACGGCGTCGCCCGCCTCGGACACCGTCTTGCGAGCCGTGTCGGTCGCGAGGGTGAGGTTGAAGGCGTCGGTGTCGGTGCTGGCGAACATGGACTGCATCTGGCCGACCATCATCTGGAGCATGGCGGGGTCGACCTGGTCGATGCCCATGTCCTTGAGGGCCTTGGCCATGTCAGGGTCCACCTCGCCTCCGGTGAGCCTGGCCAGCACGGCCTCGATCTCCGGCGAAAGCCCCGAGCCCGAGGGAGAGTCGTCGAACGAGTCGTCGAAGGACTCGTCGGACGCGTCGTCGGGCTCGTCACGCGGGTCGCGTGAGTCGCTGGGGTCGTGGGGGTCTGGGTCGTTGCGGTCATCGGGAAGGTCGGGCACAACTGCTCCTCAGCGGTCCTGAGAGGATGGTCTCTCACTAGACAACCACGCGGAGGCCACAGTGAGTTCCCCCGGGCGGGCTGGACGGGACGCCGTTCGCTCGCGGCGTAGCGCCATCGACGTCGCGGTGATCGGCACGGCCGGTCCTGCGAGTCGTGCGGTGGTGCGGGCCCTGGTCTCGGCCGCAGCCCGAGGGTCCACCACGACAGGACCCGCCGGGGCCGTCGAGGAGGCCCGCATCGGTGCCGTGGTGGCGATCGACACCGAGCCGAGCTCGGTGGGTGGCGTGCAGTTCCGTCACGCCGACCCCGGCGAGCCGGGCCTGGTGAAGGCGCTCGCGGGAGCCCACGCCGCGGCATACGTGGCGGTGAGCACCAACCTCGCGCGCGACCTGGCGTTGGGCGCCCGGTTGCGCCGCGAACGCAGCCTTCGGATCGCCCAGACCGTCATCACCGCCGCCGCGGCCGCAGGGGTCCGCCACCTGGTCGTCGTCACGTCGGCGCAGACCTTCGGGGCGCTCGCCGACAACCCCGTGCCCCTCGAGGACGACGCGCCGCTGCGCGCGCCATCGGACGGGGGGCAGGTCGGTGACCTGATGGATGTCGAGCAGCTCATTCGCGTGGCCCGCGACGTGCACCCGGGACTGGTCATCACGGCGGTGCGGCCCGCGGCCCTGGTCGGCGGCGGCGTGGACACCGTCGTCACCCGCCATTTCGAGGCACCTCGGCTGCTCATGCTGCGAGGCGCCGAACCCGCGTGGCAGTTCTGCCACGTCGACGACCTGGGGTCGGCCGTCGCCCTCGTGATGTCGCAGGGACTCGGCGGCGAGGTCACGGTCGGCGCGCCCGGCCACCTCACCCAGTCCGACCTCGAACGGCTCACCGGCATGCGCAGGGTCGAGCTGAGCATGGTGGCGGCGATGGGAACTGCCGACCGCCTCCACCGCGTTGGGGTGTTGCCGGCACCCGCCAGCGACCTGGCCTTCGTGGCCTTTCCCTGGGCAGTGTCTGCCCGCACCCTGCTGGGTCGCGGCTGGGTGCCGGTCCACGACAACGAAACCTGCCTCGGCGTGCTGCTGGACACCATCCGGGGTTCGCATGCAGTGGCGGCCCGCAGACTGGACCGCAAGGATGCCGCCCTGGGGGCGGCCAGCGCAGCGGTGGCCCTGGTGGGCACGGCAGCAATCATGCGGCGACGCCGCAGGAAAGGTTCGACGGCATGACCGACCCGGTCACAGAGCTCGACAGCGAGCCCACGGTGGTGCTCAGCGACGTCCGCGACGAACCACTGAGCGTCGACGAGGTGCTCGCCCTCGTGCAGCACCCGCAGTGCGGGGGCATCGCCCTGTTCGTGGGCGTCGTGCGCGACCACGACCACGGCGCGCCGGTGTCGGCGCTCGACTACTCGGCCCACCCCAGCGTGGTCGAGACCCTGGAGCGGGTATGCCGCGAGGTCGCCGCCCGCCACCACGTCGCCCGCCTCGCGGCGGTGCACCGCGTCGGGCACCTCGAGATCGGCGACCGCGCCGTGGTGGCGGCGGTCTCGGCTCCGCACCGCGGCGAGGCCTTCGAGGCCTGCCGTGACCTCATCGACACGCTCAAGGGGACGGTGCCGATCTGGAAGCACCAGCTGTTCACCGATGGCAGCGACGAGTGGGTGGGGCTCCCGTGACCGAATCCCACCAGCAGCACTCGCCGCCGGTCGGGCACGCAGCAGACGCTGCAGCGAGCGACCATGCAGCGAACGAGCAGGCAGCGAACGAGCAGGCAGCGAACGAGCACGTGCCGCACCAGGCTCCGCTCGGCGACGACCCCTACCGGCTCAGCCGGCGGTCGACCGCTGCCCTGGTCGGCTTCTTCCTGCTGATCGCCCTGGGGGCCGTGTCGAGCATGGTCGGCCTGCCCTATGTCGTGATGAAGCCCGGACCGATCACCAACACCCTGGGCACCCTCGACGGCAAGCAGCTGATCACCGTCTCGGGCGCGCAGACCTTCCCGACAGGGGGAGCCCTCGACTTCACCACCGTCCGCATCGTCGGCGGCCCGGGCAAACGCGTGACCGTGTGGAACCTGCTGGCGGCCGCGATCGACCCCAGCGAGGACGTCGTCGACGAGGAGCTGTACTTCCCCAAGGGCATCACGGACAAGCAGGTCGAGGAGGAGAGCACCGCCGAGATGATCGACTCCCAGCAGGAGGCCGTGGCGGTGGCGCTGAAGGCCCTCGGCAAGAAGGTCGTCGAGCACGTCGTCATCGGCCAGGTCGCCAAGGACGCACCTTCGGCCGCCCTGCTGAAGGCCGGCGACGAGATCGTCACCATCGACGGCAAGCCGGTGGCCGACTCCACCGCGGTGCGGGCCGGCGTGGGTGCCCACAAGCCTGGGGAGACGGTCGCGCTCGGGTTGGTCCGGGGCGGCAAACCGCTCACGGTCCAGGCCCAGACGCGCGAGGCCGATGGTCGCGCCACAGTGGGCGTCTTCCTCGGCATCCGTTTCGAGTTCCCGATCGACGTCAAGATCAACGCCGGCAACGTCGGAGGCCCGTCGGCCGGGACGATGTTCTCCCTGGCGGTCTACGACACCCTCACGCCCGGCCCGCTCACCGGTGGGCAGAAGATCGCCGGCACGGGCACGATCAACGCGGCCGGCCAGGTGGGTCCGATCGGCGGCATCCAGCAGAAGCTCGTCGGCGCCCACGACGGGGGTGCCGCGTGGTTCCTCGCTCCGGCGGACAACTGCGACGAGGTCGTCGGCCACGTCCCCGACGGACTGCGCGTGGTCAGGATCGCGACCTTCGACGAAGCCAGGACCGCGGTCGAGGCGATCGCCGACAAGCGCGCCGACTCCCTGCCAACCTGCACGCGATAACGGCAAGGGGTATGCCGCGGGGCTGGCTCAGCCCTGCAGGGTCGCCTTGAGTGCGTGGACGAGGCCGGGTGCGATCTGGTCGCCGAGGGCGACCTTGTCGTCGCTGTCGTTGGCACGCTGGCGAAGCAGGCAGCGGCTCTGACCGTCACGGGTGACGGCGACGAGCAGCCGGACGTCCTGGCGGGCCGGGTGGGAGGCCAGCGCGTCGACAGCCGACTCCGTGTGGTCCGGCAGGTCGCGCTCGGCCTCCGGCGGGACGACGATGCGCTCGACGGCCAGGGCGGCGCCCACGACGCTGTCCGGCCATGCGATCCCTCCGAGCAGGCTCTCGAGGTTGGAGGTCGGCGGCAGGTCCTCCTGCTCGATCGCACTCAGGGCGCCCTCGGCCAGGTCGGAGCCGCGCATCTGGGCGCGCAGGTGCGGCTCGCGCTCGAGGAGCTCGGCCGTGGGCACGAGTGCGAACAGCCGCGGGTTCTGGTCCCACCCGGAGGCAGCGACGTGGCGTTCGGTGTCCAGGGCGGCGATGGACAAGGGGTCGGCAACGGGTTGGGAGTTCTGGCTCACGCGCCCATGGTGCCCCATGGCGCGTGGTGGCCGGCCACGCGGCATACCCAGGGCTTGCACAGCTGGTGCCGAAGCGTGTCCAAGGTGCGCGTGGGAACCACTGGGGCGGTCGGTAAGTTGGACCCACTACAGCAGGCGGCCTCGCTGGGCGGTCGCACGGGCAGATCGGGCGTGGCGTGAGTTCTTCTGAGTGGTTCGGCCAGGGCGAGTCGGGCGCCGAGGGTGCCCGTCCCGAGGGCACTCCGCGCGGGGCAGGGTCGGGAGCAGGGGGCCGCCGTCCTCCGTCGCTGTCCTTCAACAGACGGCGTGGGCCGCTGGTCCCGACCGTCGTGATCCTGGTGGTCCTCGGGTTCCTCGTGTCGATCATGGCGTCCGTGTGGACCGAGGTCTTGTGGTTCGACTCGGTGGGCTACGAGGGCGTCTTCGTCACGCAGCTCACGACCAAGATCCTGCTGTTCGTCGTGGGCTTCGTCCTCACTGCGGCCGTCGTGGCCTCGAGCCTGCTCATCGGCTATCGCACCCGGCCGATCTATGCGCCGGTGACTCCGCAGCAGCAGAACCTCGACCAGTACCGCGAGGCGATCGAGCCCCTGCGCAAGATCGCGATGTTCGCCATCCCCGGCATCCTGGGCCTTCTCGCGGGCACCGGTGCGGCGGGCCAGTGGAAGACGTTCCTGTTGTGGCGCAACGGCGTCCCGTTCGGCAGCAAGGACGCGCAGTTCCACCGCGACCTGTCCTTCTTCGTCTTCACGTTGCCGTGGGTGCAGTTCCTGCTCGGGTTCTTCACGATGGTGCTCGTGATGGCCACGCTGGCCGCGGCCTTCACGCACTACGTCTACGGCGGGCTGCAGATCCAGGCTCGGGCTGAGCGCACCTCGCGGGCCGCGCGCACCCACCTCGCGATCCTCGTCGCGGCCCTGGTCCTGGTCCGGGCGGCCACCTACTGGTTCGACCGCTATGCGCTCGCGACCAAGGACTCACCGCTGCTGACGGGTATCCGCTACACCGATGCCCACGCGGTCCTGCCGACCAAGGCGATCCTCGCCGTGGCCGCCCTGATGACCGTCGGTCTGTTCATCGCTTCGATCTGGACCCGCTCCTGGCGGCTCCCGGTGGTCGGCGTCGCCTTGCTGGTGATCACCTCGATCGTCGTCGGGAGCATCTACCCGGGGCTCTACCAGCGGTTCAAGGTCCGCCCGTCCGAGAAGTCCCTCGAGCAGGTCTACATCGACCGCAACATCAAGGCGACCCGCGCGGCCTACGGGATCGCCAACGTCGACACAGGGGGTTACACCGCGACGACGGAGGCAAGTCCGGGGCAGCTGCGCAACGACGCGGAGACCATCCCCGGCATCCGGCTGGTCGACCCCATCGTGGTCTCCCCGACGTTCAAGCAGCTCCAGTCGGTCAAGTCCTACTACGCCTTCCCCGACGCCCTCGACGTCGACCGCTACAACATCAACGGCAAGGTCAACGACACCGTCGTGGCGGTCCGCGAGCTGGACCTCGACGGCCTGCCGCAGAACCAGCGCAACTGGCTCAACGACCACACGGTCTACACCCACGGGTTCGGTGTGGTGGCGGCCTACGGCAACCAGCGTGGCGCCGACGGCCAGCCGGTCTTCTACGAGCAGAACATCCCCCAGATGGGTCCGCTTGGCCAGTTCGAACCCCGGGTCTACTTCGGTGAGCAGTCGCCCACGTACTCCATCGTCGGCAGTGCCGCCGGTTCCAGGGCGCGTGAGTTCGACTACCCCGACGGCAGCGCAGCCGGACAGAAGAACAACACCTACACCGGCAAGGGCGGGGTGCCCCTCACGTCCTTCCTGCGCAAGTCCGCCTATGCGCTCAAGTACCGCGAGCTCAACTTCATGCTGTCCGACGCCGTCAACGACAAGAGCCGGCTGCTCGACCACCGCGAGCCGATCGAGCGCGTGCAACGGATCGCCCCCTGGCTCACCCTCGACGGCAACCCCTATCCGGCAGTCGTCGACGGGCGGGTGCAGTGGATCGTCGACGGCTACACCACCACTGCCGACTACCCGTACTCACGGCTGACCGAGATCGACAGCGCGACCTCGGACTCGACGACGGCGAACTCGCAGTCGGTGCGCCCCATCGGCACCGGTCAGGTCAACTACATCCGCAACTCGGTGAAGGCCACCGTCGACGCCTACGACGGCTCGGTGAAGCTGTACTCCTGGGACGACAAGGACCCGCTGCTCAAGGCGTGGTCCAACGCGTTCAAGAACACAGTGCTTCCGATGAGCGAGATCAGCGGCGACCTCATGTCGCACCTGCGCTACCCCGAGGACCTGTTCAAGGTGCAGCGCACGATGCTCAACCGCTACCACGTGACCGATGCCGACTCGTTCTACGGCGCCGGTGACTTCTGGGAGGTGCCGGAGGACCCGGCTCAGGAGGGCAACGTCGACCAGCCGCCCTACTACCTCACCCTGAAGATGCCCGACCAGACGGGCGCGCGCTTCTCCCTGACGACGACCTTCAAGCCGATCGGCGACCGGCAGGTGCTGTCCGGCTTCCTGGCCGTCGACGCGGATGCGGGGTCCACCGACGGAAAGCGCAGCGACGACTACGGAACGCTGCGACTGCTCACCCTGCCCAAGGACAGCCAGGTCCGTGGGCCGGGCCAGGTGCAGAACGACATCAACTCGTCGAACGTCACCTCGCCCGACTCGACCCTCAACCTCAGCCAGTTCCTCAACAACGCGCGCCAGACGGGGTCCCAGGTCACCCTGGGCAACCTGCTGACCCTCCCGGTCGGCGGTGGGCTGTTGTACGTGCAGCCGATCTACGTGCGGGCCCAGGGCACCTCGGCGTTCCCACTCCAACGAGCCACCGTGGCCGCGTTCGGCGACAAGCTCGCCTGGGCCTACACCCTCGACGGCGCCCTGGACGGCCTGTTCGGCGGCAACTCCGGGGCCAGCGCTGGCGACTCCGGCTCGACTCCGACGACGCCGCCCACGGGTGGGACCCCGACCACCCCCACCACCCCGCCGCCGGCTGACGCGGCCGCGCTGGCCAAGGCCCTGGCCGACATCCAGACGGCCTACGACGCGGGTCAGAAGGCGCTCAAGGCAGGTGACTTCGCGGCATACGGCACGGCCCAGAAGCAGCTCGCCGACGCCATCGCGCGCGCTGTCGCTGCCGCCCCGAAGGGCGGGTCGGTGACGGTGACCCCCACGCCGTCAGCGACCACCACGACACCGGCGCCCACCGGGACGTCGACTCCCTAGCGGCTGCGCGCGGGCTCGGCGGAGGCTGGCCACGAGCTCGGCGGAGGCTGGCCACGAGCTCGGCGGAGCCGATTTGGTTCTGGCGCATGGGCTCCCGTAAGGTGGTGTCTACCGACGCGGGGTGGAGCAGCTCGGTAGCTCGCCGGGCTCATAACCCGGAGGTCGCAGGTTCAAATCCTGCCCCCGCTACCACGAAGTAGCAGGTCAGAGGCCCTTTCCCTTCTGGGAGAGGGCCTCTGGCGTTGGCACGTGTTGCCAAATGTGTAGCCAACCCATGCTGGGACACTTCCGGATGAGCGAGACGCGCCGGAACGGCTGGGACGAGGCAGAAATGCATGAGACGGCGCGCCGGAGGCGTCTGGACGTCATTTTCGGGGGGGGGTCGCCGGGTCGGTGTCCGGGCGATCGCCGGATTCTGCGCTTCCTCGCCCCCACTGATTCTCATCACGCGGTTCGATCCCGGGCGAGCGAGTCGCTGCAATCAGGGGCCCCGCGCTCTGGTGGCGCGGCGGCCTCAGGCGGGCTTGGCCCGGGTGAGCGCTCCGTGTGTTTCGTACATACGCTGGGCGACGACGAGTGCGGACGTAGCGGTCATTGCCGCGATCAGCCAGATCGCCGCGCGGACGCCGAGGGTGTCGGCGAGTACTCCGGTCAGGAGCGCGCCGACCGCGAATCCGAGGTCTCGCCAGAGTCGGTAGACGCCGACGGCGCGTGCTCTCCAGCTGGGGTGGGCGACGTCGCCGATGCTGGCCAGCAGGGTGGGGTAGACCATGGCCGTGCCGGCGCCGAGCAGCACGGACCCCAGGGCCCATGGCGTTTGCGAGTTAGCGGTCGCGATGATCGCCAGAGCGGCAGCTTGGAGCAGCATGCCGCCGGTGATGAGGTGTTTGCGGCCCCAACGGTCTGACAGTGCGCCGGTGGCGAGTTGCCCCACGCCCCAGACGGCGGGGTAGAGGGCGACGAGGATGCCGGTCTGGCCAAGCGACAGTCCGGCGGAGGTGAAAAGAACCGGGAACAGGCCCCAGGCGAGGCCGTCGTTGAGGTTGTTGACCAGGCCGGCTTGGCTGGCCGAGGAGAGGGCGGGCTCGCGGAAGCTTGTCAGCACGAGGACTTCCCGGTCGGTCAGGTCCTCGGAGTCGGCACGGGTCGCGGCCTCGTGCTCGGAGTGGGGACGGGTCTCCCGGACCCAGAGCGTGGAGAGGCCGAGGCCGAGCGCGGTGTAGGCGACGCCCAGCAGGAACGGCTCGGGCCGAAGTCCGGCGTTCGCTGCGATGGCGCCTGTGAGCAGGGCGGTCACGGCAACCGCGAGGTAGCCGGCGGACTCATTGAGGCCCATGGCTAGGCCCCGGTGTCGGGGCCCGACCAGGTCGATCTTCATGATCACGGTGGTGGACCAGGTCAGCCCCTGGCTGATGCCGAGCAGGACGTTGGCGGCGACGACGATCCACCACTGGGGCGCCCAGATGAGGAGCAGTGGGACGGGAAGGGCGACCAGCCAGCCGGCGACCAGGACGGGCTTGCGGCCGTAGCGCTCGGACCAGGTCCCGGCGAAGTAGTTGGTGACGGCCTTGGCCAGGCCGAACGCGAGGATATAGGTCAGCGCTGCAGTGTAGGAGTCGAGCCCGAACTCCTGGGTGGCAAGTAACGGCAGGACGGTGCGTTCCTGGCCGAGGGTTCCGCCGACCAGAGCGTTGACGGCAAGGAGTAGGCCGAACTGGGCAGCGTTCGCTCGTACGCCGAAGACGGGAGACGCCGACGTTCCTGCCCGTTTCACGGGCCGCTGGCCAGGTCCTCGCCGTTGGCTGAGGCCCAGTGCTGAGGGTTGCCGGCGAACACGGCGACCTGGGTGAATCCGGCTCCGGACAGCAGCGATGCCGCTCCCATGGCACGTTCGCCGTGTCCGCACATGACCACGGTCGGCACGTCGGTGAGGTGGCCGAGCACGGCAGGGAGGTCGCCGAGCTCGATGTTGAGGGCACCAGGGACGTGTCCGGCTCGGTACTCGGCCCCCTGACGGATGTCCAGGACCCGCATGGTGGCCGCGGCGCCTGCCGCCTCGCTCGCCTCGACCAGCGGCACCGAGGTGGTCGGTAGGCACGCGGCGGACCACGCGTCCTGGCCGCCGGCCAGCTCGCCGATGATGTTGTCGTAGCCGATCTTGGCGGCCTGCCAGAGCACCTCGTCGACGTTCTGGTCGGGTTCGCGGAGCACGACGAGTGGTTTGTTGTCTGGTGCGAGCCAGCCGAGCCAGCTCGCGAACGCGGGCCGTAGCGGGATCGAGAGGGCGCCCGAGGGGTGTCCGGCGGCGAAGGCGGTCACCGGGCGGACGTCGAGGATCACGGCGCCGGTGGCCTGCGCGGCGGCGGCCGCCTGCGGTGTGAGCTGCTCCAGCCCGAGCCGACCGGGCAGGATCGCTGGTCCGCGCCGGTTGACCTCGCCCAGTCTCAGGAAGTAAGGCGGGAACGAGCCGAGGCTGCCGAGCAGCCGAGCGACGAACGCGTCCTCGTCCGCGGCGGCCAGCAGTGGGTTCGCGGCGCGTTCGGAGCCGATGGTGCTGGTGCGGGCGGACCCGGCGGGTGCGGCGCAGAAGGAACCGGCGCCGTGGGTCGGCCACACCTCGACGCCGTCGGGCAGCTCCAGCAGTCGCTGCACCGACCGGTACTGGGCCCGGGCGAGCTCGATCGTGCGGTCGGGGTCGACAAGATCGGTTCGTGCAACTGCCCCGACCAGCAGTGAGCCCCCCGTGAAGACACCGACGGGATGCCCGCCGTCCAGCAAGAGGTAGGACAGGTGCTCATCGGTGTGCCCGGGAGTCCCGAGGACGCGCAGCCGCAGGCCCCCGAGGTCGAACTCGTCGCCGTCACTCAATCCGTGGTGGTCGAACATGCGGTTCCCGGCGGCCGAGGCCAGCACCGTCGCGCCCACGGTCGCAGCGAGCTGGCGAGCGCCGGAGATGAAGTCCGCATGCAGGTGGGTGTCCGCGGCGACGGCGATGCGAAGACCGCCGGCCTCGGCGGCCGCCTCCAGCGCGCGAAGGTCACGACTCGGGTCCACGGCCAGGGCGCGGCCGTCGCCGAGGTCGACCAGGTATGCCGTGTTGCCCAGCCCCATGTCCGCGATCTGGAGCGTGAGGGGTTGCGTCATGTGCTGTTCGGCTCCATCTGCGTCTCACGCCTCAGCTGGGCTTGGCATAGGCCTTGATTCCCGTGTCGAGCAGGACACAGGGCTCGTCGCCGTCGGTCCACGCGTCGTGCCCGGGGTCCAGGTCCACGACGTCACCGGGGCCGATGGAGACCTCGCTGCCGTCGTCGAACCGGACGGTCATCTGACCGGACAGGCAGATCCCCGTGTGGTGGGTCTGGCAGGAGTCGGTGCCGGCGATGGGCTTGACGTCGTTGGACCACCGCCAGCCTGGTTCGAACACACCGCGCCCTAGGGTGAAGCCGCCGAGGGTGACCACGTCCAGGTGGCCGTGAGCCTTGAAGGGGCGCTGCTCGTGCGGGGTGTCGATGTTCTGCTTCTCGGACATGGGTTCCTCCGGTGGTGGGTTTAATCGGTGGTCAAGGTGGCGAGGATGGAGATGCTCTTGACGCCATATTTGGCGCTGGCATTGCGGGCCTGGTCGGAGATGAACGCGTACGCGTTCTCGCGGAGATGGTCGATCGTGAAGCCTGCCGACTCGATGGCCTCCAGGTACTGGTCCTGCTGGGCTGCCCCGCCGATGCAGGATGCCCACAGGTCCGCGTTGCAGACGATGGAGTCCTTGAGCTGCTGCTCGCTGACGATGTCGGCGACCGCGAGCCGCCCGCCGGGCTTCAGCACTCGTGCGGCTTCCACGAACACCGCCTTCTTGTCCGGACAGAGGTTGATGACCCCGTTCGAGATCACGCAGTCCGCGGTGCCATCTCCCAGCGGGAGTGCCTCTATGCGGCCTTCTCGGAACTCGATCTGGGCGAGGCCGGCCTCGTCGGCCAGCCTGCGGGCCTTGTCCAGCTGCTCCGTGGTGTAGTCGACCCCGTAGACCCATCCGGTGGGGCCAACCAGGCCGGCCGCGCAGAAGGCGTCCATCCCTGACCCGCTGCCGAGGTCGACGACTGTCTCGCCGGGCTGGAGTGCGGCGAGGTCGAAGAAGTAGCCCACGCCGGCGAAGGACTCCACCGCGCCCGTGGGCACGTCCGCGAGCCGGTCGGCGTCATAACCGACGCGCAGCGCGACCGGTGCACCGAGCTCGAAGTGGAACTCGCCCTGTGGCTGCTGCGCCACCTGCTGGTACATGTCCTTGACCTTGGCCTCAAGCTCCTGCGGGTTCACCAAGATCGTCATGGTTCACCCTCTTCGGGATATTCAATGATTCACTTGAATAAAACTCCTGTAGCGTGGGCCTTGTCAAGGGAAATCTTGAATAGCAGGGTGAGAAGAGGTGACGATGGCAGACCACGCAGCAAAGGCTGCTCTGTATGACGCCTTGGCGGAGTCGGCCAAGGCGCTGGGCAACGGGCGGCGTGCGGAGTTGATCGATGTGCTCGCTCAGGGCGAGCGGTCGGTGGAGGAGCTTGCCGCCGAGATCGACCAGACCCTCGCCAACACTTCCCAGCACCTGCAGCGACTGTTGCGCTCCGGGCTGGTTCAATCACGTCGTGAGGGGACCCGGATCTACTACTCCCTGGCCAGCGAGGTGGTGGGTGACCTGTGGCGGACTATGCGACGCGCCGCCCAGGAGCATGTTTCCGGGCTCGAGCAGCTGGCTGCCGACTACCTCGGTGACCGCAGCACGCTGCGGACCATCACCCGCGACGTCCTGCGTACCCGGCTGCGCGACGGTGACGTGGTCGTGCTGGACGTACGACCCGAGGCGGAGTACGCCGCCGGCCATATCCGCGGAGCGATCTCGATCCCGATCCATGACCTGAGGTCGCGTCTTGGCGACATCCCTGACGGCGCCGAAGTGGTCGCCTACTGCCGCGGACCGTTCTGCGTCTTCGCCGACGAGGCCGTCCGGCTGCTCAGCAGGAAGGGCATCAGCGCCGCCCGGCTCGAAGACGGTTTCCCAGAATGGAGCGAGGCTCACCTGCCGGTCGCCCGCCCGTAGTGGCCGGATGTTACGACACCAGGAACCAAGCCCCTCGCGGCGCCGCGCCGAACGCCAGGTCGTGGTCGTCCAAAGGGGCTGCCCGATCCGGGGGAGTTGCATCACCGGCAAGATCACATTTCTCGCGATTGTTCCTTCCCTTGCCCTGGAGGGACACTGGGCGCTTCATTCGCTGTGGGGGTATCGCGCCCGCCCTACATGCCATCAGGGCTGCCTCCGAACCGCCTGCGGTTCCGGCGATGCTCGGGCAGCCTTCGCAGGCGGTACCGACGGCGACGCCTTCGAGTGCGAGTCGGACAGCTTCCTGGGTGAGGAACGTCAGGGTCGGCCGTCCGCTCTCGGCGGCCCCGACGGCGACGTGCAGGGCGACGGTGGCGCGCTCGCGCCTTCGAGTCCCGTGGTGAGGCTGCTGGCTGCTTTGTTGTCCATTGTGGTGCCCGTCGATGTGGTACGTCGCTCCCAGTGGAGTCGGTCAGGTGCGGTTCTCCCGCTGGAATCCGGAGCACAGGAGGTCTATCGACGCGATGCGCTCGCCGGCTTGCAGGTAGGCCTGCTGCTCGATGACGTGCCAGGCATCGTCGCCCCAGGGCGTCGGATGCATGCGGAGCCGCCACGCCACGTGCGGCCTGCCAGCGACCTCGCCGACGGCACTGTCGAGCACCTCGAACTCGTGGGCGCCTCCGAACCAGATCTGAAGGTTCTCCACGATCTGGGCGGCTCCGTGAAACGCGGTGGGTCCGCTGGGAAGCATGGCGCGCATGGTTGCGTCGGCCTCGAAGCACGCGGGCATCCGGTCAAAGTCGCGTGCGGCCAGAGCCTCCAGAAGCTGGGCGCCTGCCGACCTTCGATCCACCCGGTTCGGCCGGGTGGGCGTTGTCGTGGTCTCAGTCATGTCAGCACCTCCGCATATTCAAGTGATTACTTGAATATGATCCCGACATGGAAACTTGTCAAGAGAAATCTTGAATAGAGCCCTCTCACGCCTCAGGGAGGTCGACCGGAATGCTGACGCGGGCCCCTTTCGGTATAGCCGTCCTCGAGGCGAGCGGCCTGGTAGCCAGGGTCGGGTCATGGCGGGCCGGGAAGCCGAAGCTGACCGACCACTTCGAGGCGTTCCGTAGCACGCTCGGGATCGGAGTGCATGGTGCCGCCCGTTCGGAGCTCTCCGTAACGGCGGCTGTCGTACTAGTCCGATCGGGCGAGCCGGTCGCCGTGAGGTCGGAGGAACGTGCTGTGGTGCGGGCCTGGTGGGCCGCTCCGGCGCATCGCCCGCGTGGAGGAGCTGGCTATGAGAGCTTTTGCGGTTGTGCGCGCCACCCTGGTTGCTGCCGCGACTGGGGCCCTGATGTTCACTGGGACGGCGGCCATGGCTGCTGCCGGCTCTGTCACGACGGTTGTCCACGAGCACCAGGGCACGGACACCTTTGTCGACGTGGGTCCCGAGTGCGGCTCGACCGAACTCTTCGAGATCACCGTCACCTACAACTCGGTGGAGAAGCAATCCATCTTCGCCGACGGGCGAGAGCACGACACATTCACCCAGACTGGGACCTTCGAAGCGGTCTCGCTCGAGACGGGACGGACTGCGACCGGACACTTCACCGTCTGGGGCGGTTTCAACGTCAACGGAAAGAGCGTCAACGGGACATTCACGTTCAACGTCAACGGCGCCTACGACGACGGTCAAATGATCAGTGCCCACTCGGTCGACCACTTCAGCGGCATCCCCACCGGAGCGGTCTTCGAGTGGTCGAAGTGCCAGGGCTGATGACCGGCTGAGGTGATCTTCGACTCGAGGCGTTTTCTACCGGTGGGCGTGTACTCCACGTAGGCCAACGGCAGACGTGTCTTGAATGCGGGTAGGTGTAGCCACATGTGTAACCGGGAGGTGGCGGGATGGCGGGAGACGCGGCGCGACCATCAGGACGCGACACCGAAATTCGTGGGGCAGGGGAGATGGAACGGGACTTGTGAGACGTGGACAGGGCTGGCTCATAATCCGGAGGTCGCAGGTTCAAATCCTGCCCCCGCTACCAACGCGTCAGCGACAGAAGGCCCGGACCACTGATCCGGGCCTTCTGCTGTCTCCACTGGCTTCTGAGCGCTGGCTTTCGAAACACCCCGTGACCGGTCACAGCAGTGAGCTCACTTCGACTCTCGGGCGACCGTGATTCCGAGAGCAGCGGCGGCCAGTGCGACGACCGCCGCGGCGGTGAAGGCCGCCGAGAACCCGGTCGCACCGAGCAGGCCCGTGTCCGTGGCTCCCACCGAGATGCCGATCGCCGTGAACGTGGCCGTGCCGAGCGCGGCCCCGACCTGGGTCGCGGAGCCTGCCAGGCCGGACGCCAGGCCCGTGTGCGACTCGGGAGCGGCCGACGCGATGACCATGGTGGTGGGCGTGAAGCTGAGGGCGACACCGATGGCGACGAGCAGCAGCCCGGGGAGGACCGCGACGAGGTACCCGTCTGCTGCGGGTGCATAGGCCAACCACAGGTGGCCGGCGGCCAGGACCACAAGCCCGATGACCAGGGTGCGCTGCGGACCAAGCGCGCGCAGGACCCGGGGCAGCAGCGCGAGCGAGACGGCGAACCCTGTGAGCGAGGTGGGAACCATCGCGAGCCCGGCCTGCTGCGGAGCCATCGCGAGGGCCTGCTGGAGGTAGAGGGCGACGAGCACGAAGGTCGAAGCGCGCGCGGCCCCGCCGAGGACGGCCAGGGTCACGCCGGTGCTGAGGGTCCTGGACCTGAAGAGCTCGAGGGGCACGAGGGGGTCGGGGGTACGGCGTTCGACGGTGACGAAGACCGCGACGAGGGCGGCGGAGCCGGCAAGGCTTGCGAGAACGGTGGGGGAGGCCCATCCGCTTTCGGCGATGCCGAGGGCGCCGTGGACCAGGGCGAGGACGGCACCGGTGATGGCGGCCGCGCCGTGCCAGTCGAATCGGCGGCGCACGCCCTGCGCACCCTCGGGGAGGCACTGCGCACCCTCGGGGAGCACGTACCGAGCCATGGCGACGGCGGCGACCGAGATGGGCACGGTCACGAAGAACACCGCCGACCACCCGAAAGAGCCGACGAGCAGTCCGCCAGCCATGACACCGGTGGCCCCTCCGAGCGCTGAGGCGGCGCCCCAGATGCTCATTGCCCTAGCTCGCTGCGGTCCGGGGAAGGTCAGAATGAGCAGCGACATGGCGGCTGGGCTGAGTGCTGCGGCGCCGACACCCTGGACGATGCGCCCGCCGAGGAGGAGTCCTTGGTCGGTTGCGAGGGCCGAGAGCACGGTGCCGAGGGTGAACATGGCCGAGCCGGCGACGAACATGCGGCGGCGGCCGAACAGGTCGGCGGCGCGGCCTGACAGCAGCAGCAGGCCGCCGAATGCCAGGACGTACGCGTTGACGACCCAGGTGACGGCGGTGGGACTGAGCTGGAGATCTGCCTGGATGGAGGGCAGTGCCACATTGACGATGGAGGTGTCCAGCATGACGACGAACTGGGCGGACACCAGCAGCCCGAGTGCGACCCAGTGGCGGCGGCGCGCGAAGCGGTCCGCGGTTTCCACGTCATCCGGGGTTGCCCGGCGGAGGGTGGAGGTGCGGGTCTCGAGGGTGGCGGACACGAGGTCCTCCTTCAGCGTGGTCGGGATGTCGTTCACGTTCACAGTGCCGCCAGCGCCGGGGTGCTCGCGCCGGTCAAATGGCCGGGAAACCGGCAGGTCGAGGAACCGAGTAAAGCCTGAGGACGGGGTCCGGAGCGGCCCGCCACTGGTGGCGGGCCGCTCCCCGGGCCGTCGCCACCTGGCAGGGGGTTGGCGGCGTGGCCTCGGCGGTCACCTGGGAAGGGGGTTTGAGGTGACCGGGAGTTTGTGTGCTGCGTGAGCGCTGATGCAGGGGTGGTGTCAGCGGGTGGGCAGCGGGGTGTGGGTGCGGGCGGCGGTGACGACGTCGGAGATGGCGGTGACGGTCTGGGCGGCACCGGTCCTGTCGGTCAGGAGACCTACGTGCGACAGGTTCTCGACGGTGTGCCGGGAGTTGCTCGACAGGGCAGCCATCGCGTTTTGCGCGGTGCCCCAGCCGGGCTTGGCGTCGACGTTGTCCTTTGCGGTCAGCACGACCAGCGGGGTGTCTCCCAGGGTGGTCAGTGCTTGAGCCTGACGGAACGAGACCGGCAGCGCGGCCTGGTCGGCGCGCGTGTTCGCCATTCCTCGGGGGCTGTTCGTGAACGCGGCCAGCTGCGCACCGGCCCTGCCGGGCAGCGACGGCGTGCTCACGGCCTGGAGGGCGTGACCGACGCCGAACCGGAACACGGTCGGTGCGATGGCCAGGACGCGGCGCATGATCTGGTACTCGCCGTTGAACGGCTTCACGAGCTCGACCTGGTGCGGGCTGGCGCTGTCGAGCAGGACGACACCAGCGACGTCGGCCGGGTACAGGTGGGTGTAGGTCAGGGCGTGGACGCCGCCGCTGGAGTGTCCGGCCAGGACGAACGGGCCGGTCTCGCCGGCCGCGGTCAGCAGCTTGTGCAGGTCGGTCGCCGCGGTGGTGGCGTCGGCCGGGTTCGCCGAGTCGTCGCTCCAACCCTGGCCAGCGCGGTCGTACGCACAGACACGGCTGGTTGAGGCGGCGGCCGGCTGGACGCGCGCCCACAGGGGAGACGTCTCACCGAGCCCGTTGAGCAGCACGACAGTCGGGGAACCGGTGCCGGTGCAGTTCAGGTGCAAGCGGTACCCGCCGACGTCGACGAGCTTGCCGGGCATGGGGCCGGCTGCGGCCTGCGGCGCCCTGGTCGCGGCCTGGTACAGGCCGCCGAGTCCGGCGAGGAGCATGGCGAGGGTGACCGGGTAGACCCAGAGGCGGGCGCGGCCTGGGATGTCGTGGCGAGTGCGTCGCTCGACCCACACGGCCAGCACCACCAAGGCGGGGGCCCATACCCACGCCAGGCGGGACATGGCTGGCTCGCCCGGGTTGACTGCTGCCAGGACGGCGCCGGCGGTCGCCAGGACGGTAGCGGGCACGTACGCCCATCGCTGCGGGCGGGTCGTCTTGCGAGTGGTGAGGAACGCGAGCATGGCCCACCCGGCCGCGAACGCAACCAGGGCGGCGCCGACGACGCGGGCCTCGGACGAGTCCGGTACGACACCGAAGACGAGCGCGGCGGCGCCGACCACGCCGGTAGCCATGGACGCGAACGTGATGCGGCCCATCGGGCCGACCCGTGTGGCCGGCGAACTGGTCGCGAGCTCGGTCGGGGTGCTGCGGGTGGTGGTCATGACGGTTTCCCCTTTCCTGGCCGTCCGGGAGTGGTCGGCCACAGGCACCACGGTCGCGGTGAACGGATTTGCTCGCCCCGGTCACATGGCCGGGATTGCCGCCTCTTGGTTGGTGCGTCATCGACGCTAGGGACGGCGGGTTTCCGGCCTCTGTCCGGCGACTGTCGCCCCCGACGCCTGATGCGCGGGCCACGGCCGCACCGATTGCCGGCGGCAAACGTCACGGGGGCAGAACCCGGTCACTTGACCGGGGCGAACCACCCGGCCCTTGCGTCAACCTCGAAGCAGATCAACGCTGTGAAGAAGGAGTGCCACATGAACGCCGACACCCGAGTGGGAACGCACGCCTGGACGATGCGCACCGGCGGCCACCTGCAACCCGCAGACACTCGCCGACTGCTCGTCGACCTTGCCCGCGCCCACGCCACCAACGCCGTGGGACGCCTCGCCCTGCTGACGCACCTGCACCCGGGTCGGAACGCGTACGTGCCACCCGACCGCCTCGTCCCCCCGAGCTCGGCCCTGACGCGCGCAGCCACCGACGCCGCCACCAAAGTCCTGCCCACAACGCTGCTCAACCACAGCCACCGCACCTACGAGTTCGGCCGCGCCATCGGCGAGCTCGAAGGAGTCGACGTCGACGCCGAGGTCTTGTATGCCGCAGCCCTGCTCCACGACACCGGCCTCGTCCTCGCCAACGGACGCGACGACTTCAGCCTCACCTCAGCTCGCATCGCCAGAGATGTCGCCGAACACGTCGGCCTGTCCAGCGCCGCAACCGAAACCCTGCAGACCGCCATCACCATGCACCACAGCCCCCGCGTCACCCTCGACGCCGGACCCGTCCCCTACCTGCTCTCCGCCGGAGCCGGTGTCGACGTCGCTGGCGTCCGCACCTGGCAGCTACCCGCAGCCACCCTCAACGCCACCGTTCGCGACCACCCCCGCGACGGTTTCAAGAAGTACTTCACCCAGTCATGGGCCAACGAAGCGGCCCGCGTCCCGCAGGGCCGCGCCCGCCTCCTGCTTCGGTATGGCGCGTTGAGGGCCGCCATCCGCTTCGCACCGTTCGACGAATGAACACCCTCATCCCAAGACCCACCCCGCTCGCAAAGGGCCCAGTGACACGCAGCAGCCGGTTGACCAAGACCGGGTTGTGCGCCAGCGCCGTGCCGGTAGCCGCGCACGGGACGGCGGGTGCCGGGCCGGTCACCACATCATCAGACGGTCGCCCGTGGCGAGCACGAGGACCTGCATCGTGGGCGTCTCGCCGTCACGGCGAACCGGAGCGTGCTGTCGGTCCCGGGACTGCGAGAAGTCGCCGGCGTAGTAACCGTTGTGTGGGTGAGCCAGGTGCCGTGACGTGCCTGACTCTTCTTCGACAGACATCCATGCAGCCATCGGTCTCACGTCCCCTTGCTCGGTGCGGGTGGCCCCAGTCGGGGTCCTTGGGACCACCCTGCGGCTCGCCTCTTGCCCGGCCCTGTCTGGGCTCTTTCGCTGTGGGGGCCATCGACCTACCCATGCGGCTGGGGCGTGTCGGTGTGGACAGTCGACGGACAGCGCAGCATCGCATCGTGGAGGACAAGTCCTACACCGGAGGTGATTGCTGCATGCGGCAGCTCAACCTGTTTGTCGGCGGCATGAGCTGCCGACGCTGCGTCAGAGAAGTCACGGCGCTGCTGCGCGACGTGCCCGGAGTCGTCACGGTCAGTGCCGACGCAGCCCGTTCCGTCATCCACCTGAGCGGAACGATGCGACGCCGCGACGTCATCGCCGCGTTCGCTGGCTCAAGCTTCGTCCCGTCGCTGCTGCCCGCCACCACGGAGCCGGTGGCCGCTCCAGTTCACTCGAACGGGTCGACAGAGTGAGGACAGCACGGGGACAGGGGCCCCGGCAACGCTGGCCCCACCGGGCCCCACCGGGCCGCACGTGGCAGCTTCCTGCCGCCATCCTCACCTCCACTGTCCGCGACCACGCCCGCGACGGGTCCACGAAGCGCTTCACCCACGCCTAGGCGGATAAAGCTGCCCGCGTCCCCCAAGGCCGCGCCCGCCTCCCTTCGCCGCTACGGCGCGTTCACCGCCGCCATCGCACTCGCCCCGTTGGACGAGTGGCCCCGAACCACACACGCACAGCCACCCCGCAAAGGACCCGTCATGAAAGCCATCGTCCAAGACCACTACGGCAACGCCACCTCGCTCCGGTTCGACGACATCGACCCACCCACGGTCGGCGACAACACGGTCCTCGTCCAGGTCGTCGCCGCCGGCGTCGACCGCGGCGCCCTGCACTTCATGACCGGCCAGCCGTACCTCATGCGGCTCGGCACCGGGCTGCGAACCCCGCGAGTGCGCGTCCCCGGCGTCAGCTACGCCGGCCGCGTTGAAGCCGTCGGGTCCAACGTGACCGGCTTCGCTGTCGGCGACGAGGTCTACGGCGCCGCCCGCGGCACGTACGCCGAGTATGTGGTGGCGTCACCAACCAAGATGGCGCACAAGCCCGCCGAGCTCACGTTCGAGCAAGCCGCCGTGCTGCCCTACGCAACGTTCGCAGCCCTTCAGGCAGTCCGCGACCACGCAAAAGTACAGGCCGGCGAACGCGTCCTGGTCGTCGGCGCCACCGGAGCCGTCGGCAGCATCGTCGTCCAAGCAGCCAAAGCAGCCGGCGCCAACGTCACGGCAGTCACCGGACCCCGCAACCAGCAGGCCGCCATCGCCCTCGGAGCCGACCACACCATCGACTACACCCGCCATGACTTCACCGACGGCACCCGCACCTACGACGTCATCATCGACGTGTTCGGCCGCACCCCCACCCGACAGTTGCGCCAGACCCTGACACCGAAAGGACGGCTCGTCATCGCCGGCGGCGAAGGCGACCGATGGGTCGGCGGCATCCAACGCCAGCTTGGCGCCATCCTCCTCAACCCGTTCATCGGCCAGAGCCTGCGAATGTTCCTCGCCAAGGAGAACACCGACACCCTCGAGCGCATGAACGACCTCATTGCTGCGGGGACGGTCCAGCCGCCGGAGACGCAAGGCCACCCGCTGGTCGAGGCAGCCAACGCAGTTGCCGCCCTCGAAGAAGCGTCAACGGCTGGACGGCTCGCACTCACCATCTGACCGGCCGCGGCGACCGCATCATGCGGTCATCGGACAGAAGCCCGGGTCGGCGCCTGACGCCGGCCCGGGCTGCTGCCCGCCGCCACGGAGCCGGTGGCCGCCCCAGTCCACTCGAACGGGCCGACAGAGTGAGGACAGAACGGGGACAGGGGCCCCGGCAACGCTTGCCGCACAGCCACCGTCGGCTGACTGACACGAAAGAGGCACCATGTCTTCCACCTCACCCGTTGCGGGGCGCCAGAGCAACCGGCGCTGGCTGGCCCTTGGCCTGATTGCCACCGCACAGTTCTTCGTCATCATGGACACGTCCATCATCGGAGTCGCCCTGCCCAAGATGCAGGCCGACCTCGGCTTCACGGCCCAAGGCTTGAGTTGGGTCTTCAACGCGTACGTCGTCGCGTTCGGCGGATTGCTCCTCCTCGGTGGTCGGCTGTCTGACCTGTTCGGCGCCCGTCGCATCTTCTCCATCGGCTGGGCCATCCTTGCCGCCGGCTCCCTCGTTGCCGGTCTCGCCCAGAACGGACCAGTTGAGCTCATCGGCCGGGCCGTGCAGGGCGCCGGGTCCGCGCTCATCGCGCCCGCCGCCCTGACCCTGCTGTTCACCACGTTCGGCGCCACCCACAAGGAGCTCACCCGTGCGTTGGCGCTCTACGGCGCGGCCGCTCCTGCCGGTGGCACCGCCGGGGTGTTCCTCGGCGGCGTCCTGACCCAGTACGCGAGCTGGCCGTGGGTGTTCTTCATCAACATCCCGCTAGCCGCCGCCGTGCTCATCCTCACCCCCGCGGTCATGCCGCAAGGCGCTCGCACCCACGGGTCGCTGGATCTCGCCGGAGCGGTCACCGTGACCGGGGGGCTTGGCACCCTCGTGTTCGCCATCGTGCAGGCACCGAACACCGGCTGGACCTCACCCACCACCGTGACCGCGGCCCTGGCCGGCGTCGTCCTGCTGGCTCTGTTCGTGGTGCTGCAGGCGCGGCTACGTCAACCGCTGATGAGGCTCGGCATCTTCCGGGCATCCAACCTCGCGGCCGCCAACGGTGCCCAGTTCCTGCTCGGTGCCGCGTGGATTCCGATGTTCTTCTTCATCAACCTGTACCTGCAGCAGGTCCTCGGCCTGGGTGCGTTCGCCAGTGGAGCTGCCCTGCTGCCGCTGACCGTGACCATCATGGTTGGAATGGTCGTGGCTGCCCCGAAGCTCATCGCCCGGTTCGGGCCCAAGACCATGACCGTCACCGGTCTGGCCACCCTCGCTGCGGGACTGGTGTGGCTGTCCCTCATCCGGCCCGACGGCACGTTCCTCGTCGACGTCCTGCCGGCGACGCTGGTCACCGCTGCCGGTATGGCGATGGCATTCATCCCCTCACTGGGTCTGGCCCTTTCCTCGGCGGCGCCCCACGAAGGCGGGCTCGCCGCCGGCATCGTCAACACCAACTACCAGGTCGGGTCCGCCCTCGGCCTGGCCGGCATGACCGCGGTGGCTGCCGCGTTCGGCGGCCCCGGCGGCGACCTCGCCTCACTGACCGACGGGTTCTCCGCGGGGCTGCTCGGCGCCGCCGCTATCGCCGCCATCGGCGCTGTCGTCACGGCCGCCTGGCTGCGCACCCAGCAGCCGACCACGCAGTCCGCCGACTTCGCCACCGCCGGCGAGCCCGAGCACGCCGTGGCCTGACCCATCCCCAGGCTCCGCGCCTCCGGCGAGCACCTCACACCGCCGGGGGCGCGGCCCCCAACGCACCCCACGAACCCTCCCCAGCCACACCTCCGCGTCCCGCCCAGTCGCCCCTGGAGACCGCCATGTTTGACCAGCGCACTATCGCCGTCCCTGACAACCGCACCCGTCCAGTAGGGCATCGCCGCGCCCTCCGTGCCGTGCTGGGGGTCGTCGCCATGGCCGCGTTCGTGATGGTGGCCGCCGCACCGGCGCCCGCCACCGCCGATGTCGCTCCGCCAGCGCAGGGCACGGTCGCCGCGCGGGTCGACCGCTTCCTTGCCACCCAGCTCAGCGAGTCAGCCATCCCCGGTGCCGCAGTCGCCCTCACCCACGGTGACCAGGTCCTGATGGTCCGGGGCTACGGACACGACTCCACCGGTGCTGCGGTGACTCCCCGTTCCCTGTTCCGGGTCGCTTCGCTGAGCAAGTCCTTCACCGCGCTGGCCGTGATGCAGCTCGTCGACGCGGGCCTGCTGAACCTTGACGACCGCGTCCAAAAGCACCTGCCGGAGTTCCAGATGGCAGACCCGCGGGCCGCGCAGGTCACCGTGCGGCAGCTGCTGGATCAGACCTCCGGCATCAGCGACGCGGTCGTCCCCGACCTGAGCCGGCAGCAACCGACGAACCCGCAGGACGCCACCAGGAGCCTGCGGACGGCCAGGCTGGCTTCAGCCCCCGGAACGAAGTGGAGCTACGCCAACCCGAACTACCAGGTTGCCGCCCGCCTCGTCGAGGCGCTCAGCGGTGAGGAGTTCGGCCAGTACCTGAGCCGACACATCTTCGAGCCCGCCCACATGACGTCCACCACCTCGACCCTCACCGACGACCAACCAGTTCCCGGCCTGGCCGACGGTCACCTGCTCGCCTACGGTCACGCGTTTCCCACTGCAGCATTCGGCAGCTACACCGCGGGCGACGGCGGCATCGTCAGCTCTGCCGCAGACATGGCCCAGTGGCTGGTGGTGAACGCCCATGCCGGGCAGACCTCCGACGGAACCCGCCTCGTCTCCAGTCGCGGCATCCGGTTGCTGCACACCCCCAGCGCTCCTCGCGTCGGCTACGCCCTGGGCTGGTCCACTCGCGGCCCCACCAGTGCCCCTACCCGCCTCGACCACAGCGGCAGCCTCTTCACGTTCACCTCGCAACAGGCAGTGTGGCCGGCCAGCGGATATGGCGTCGTGATGCTGTTCAACAGCGGGTCCCCGATGGCCCTCGACCAGACCGCCATCACCCACGGCGTCTTCGACATCATCGAAGGAACGACCCCACCCACCAAGGCTTCGCACCTCACTCGGACCGCGGATTCGGTGCTGGGGGGACTCACCGTGCTGGCGCTCGTCCTGGGAACGCTCGGTGTCGTCCGCGCCAGCCGCTGGGCACGCCGCCGCGGCGGGCCTGTGCGGACGACCCTGAGGATGGTGCCGTCCGTCCTGGTCCTCGCCGTAGGGGCGGCCTTCCCACGGCTCAATGAGGTGTTGATTGGCCGCGACGTTACCTGGCGGGCTGCTGCGTACGAGTGGCCAGCGTTGGTGGCTTTCGTCGGTGCCGCCGTGGTCGCGGCGGCTGCCACCGTGCTGGCCCGGTCCTGGCGGTGGAGTGCCGCCCACCGCGCGACCCCCCAGCCGACACCAACGGAGCCATCGTCACGCAGGTCGGGCCACGTCACCAGCCCGCAGGACGGCGACACCCAGCCCGCGCTGTCCCCAGCCGTCGTCGGCTGACACCACCCCAACCCGGCGCGTTCCAGTCCAACTCATCGGTTCGAGCCCCAAAGAAGCCGCCGCACACCAGCAACCAACCCCAAGGAGAAGCACCATGAGCACCACCCAGACCTACACGGTCACCGGCATGACAGGTGACTACTGCGCTCGAGCAGTACGCGCCGAAGCCGGCTACACCCTGACCGCGTGACCGCCGCCCGGCGGGGCCATCCGAGCCTCGCCGGGCCACCGCAACGTCCGAAACACCGAGCGAACAGCGCCACCGCCGGTGCTTTGCCCCACAGGAACTTCACAGCCCCAGGAGAAGCAATGACCATTCAGACAACCACCGGCGCCGGCAGCGACCTGGACGCCGATGAAGGCAGCCAGAGCGAGACGTGCACCCTGCAAATCGGTGGCATGACGTGCGCGTCATGCGTTGGACGCATCGAGAAAGCGCTGAACAAGCTCGACGGCGTGACCTCAGCGCAGGTGAACCTTGCCACCGAGGTCGCATCCGTGACGTTCGCGCCGAACCTCGTTGGCGTGCAACAGCTCACCGCCGTAGTGACCCGTGCCGGCTACACCGCGACACCAACGGCCCCCCGGGCCGAAGCCCAAACCACCTCAGCCGACCACACCGCCGGTGACGACAGGGACCGGGACCTCCACCAGCTCAAACGCCGCTGGCAGGTCGCCCTCACCACCGGCCTGGGACTGATGGTTCTGATGTACGTCCCGCTCTACATCGACACCATGGACTGGCTGATGCCAGCCATCTTCGTTGTCGCGACCGTGGTCCAGTTCTGGGCTGGTCGAAGCATCTACGCCTCAGCCTGGGCAGCGGCCAAGCACCGCGCCACCAACATGACGACCTTGGTGGCGCTCGGGACCGGCGTGGCCTACGGGTACAGCACCTTCATCACCCTCTGGCCTGGCCTTGCGGAGAGCTGGGGTCTGCCGCTGCACGTCTACTACGAGACGTCGTTGGTGATCATCGCCTTGGTCCTGGCCGGCAAGTGGATGGAGGCAAAAGCCAAGCGGGCGACCGCGGCAGCGGTCAACGCACTGCTCAGCCTGGCACCTCCCACTGCTCGAGTCGTCAGGGACGGCCTCGAGGTCGACGTCCCAGTCGAAGAGGTCGTCGTGGGCGACACGGTCCGCATCCGGCCCGGGGAGAAGGTTCCTGTGGACGCAGTGGTGACCACCGGCAGCACCACCGTGGACGAAAGCATGCTCACCGGCGAAAGCCTCCCGGTCGACAAGGAGCCGGGTGACACCGTCATCGGAGGCACCCTGAACACGACGGGAAGCGTTCTGGTGCGCACCACAGCGGTCGGCGCCGACACCGCGCTGGCACAGATCGTGCGCCTCGTCGAGGATGCCCAGGGCGCCAAAGTTCCCATGCAACGACTGGCTGACACCGTGTCCTCGTTCTTCGTGCCAGCAGTCATCGTCGCGGCCGCCCTCACCTTCGCGGGATGGGCGCTCTTTGGACCCGGCTCGGACAACCTGACAATGGCAATCACCACGACGATTGCCGTGCTGATCATCGCCTGTCCATGCGCGCTTGGTCTCGCCACACCGACCGCCGTCATGGTCGGCACCGGCCGCGCCGCCGAGCTCGGCATTCTCATCTCCAACGGCGAAGCGCTCGAGCAGGCCAAGCGAGTCACAGCTGTGCTGCTCGACAAGACCGGGACCATCACCCGCGGACGTCCGGCCCTGACCAGGTTCACCACCACCGGCGGCTGGGACGAGAACCATCTCCTGTCCCTGGTCGCCGCAGCAGAGGCAGGCAGCGAGCACCCGGTCGCGCAGGCCATCGTGGCGCACGCCCGCGAGCTTGGCCTGCGCCTGGCCCAACCGCAGTCGTTCGACGCCGTCCCAGGCCACGGCTTGCAGGCCGTCGTGGACGGGTTCACGCTCAGCATCGGCAACAAGGCCCTCATGGACCGGGCCGGGGTCGATGTCTCGACGCTCGAACCAGTCGCAGACCGCGCGGCGGCCCACGGCGAGACACCGATGTACGTCGCCGTCGACGGCGACGCGGCCGGTCTGGTCGCGGTCGCCGACACCGTCAAGCCTGAGTCCGCGGAGGCCGTTGAGCAGCTGCACGCGCTCGGGCTGGAGGTGTGGATGATCACCGGCGACAACACCCTCACAGCCCGAGCGGTCGCCGCGCAGGTCGGAATCACCAACGTCATGGCCGACGTCCTGCCCGCGGACAAGGACGCGGCGGTCGCCCAGCTGCAGGCGCAGGGCCACATCGTGGCGATGGCCGGCGACGGCATCAACGACGCGGCCGCGCTGGCCCGCTCCGACCTCGGCATCGCCATCGGCACCGGCGCCGACGTCGCCATCGCCGCCTCCGACATCACCCTCATGGGTGGAGACCTGCGGGGCATCGTCTCGGCCATCGCCCTGTCCCGGCGGACCGTGAGCACCATGAAGCAGGGCCTGGTGTGGGCTTTCGGTTACAACGTCCTCCTCGTGCCGGTTGCGGCAGGGGCGCTCTACGCATTCGACGGACTCCTGCTGGACCCCGTCCTGGCCTCAGCGGCCATGGTGATGAGCTCGATCAGCGTGCTCACCAACGCGCTGCGGCTTCGGCGCTTCCGCAGGCCCCACTCGGCGCAGGAGATCCTGCACCCACCACTGCGGTCCCGGCTTGGCCAGTACGCCTACCTCACTGCCGTGGCAGTCCTGGCCTTGGCCATCGGCAGCGCCCTGACAGCGGTGAGCCGGATGGACTTCGCCGAGCGCGGGATGAACGGCCTGCTTGCGTGGAACCAGTCCACCGGCATGCCGATGCGGCCGGCCATGAGCACCATGATGAACGCCGACGTCCCGCCAACCGAGGCGGCGCAGGCCGGACTTGACGTGCGACTGTCCGTGCCGACCACAACCCGACCCGGCGTCCCGACCCGGGTGACTGCCACAGTCGTGCAGCACGGCAGCGGGGAACCGGTGACCGATCTGACGTTGAGCCACCAAGCGTGGATGCACATGATCGTCGTGCGGCAGGACCTCGCCACCTTCGCCCACGTGCACCCGCAGCCCACCGGGCACCCTGGCGAGGTCGCCGTCGAGATGACCTTCCCGGCACCTGGCCGGTACATCGTCAACATCGAGTTCCGCCGCCGCGGCCAAATGGGAGACGTGCACTTCCGCGAGGTCGTCACGGTGCCGGGCCCGGTGGCCGGTCCTCGCGAGCCCGTCACGGTGACCAGCCCTTCCGTGGAAGTCCAAGGAATCAACGTCCGACTCTTGGGCGATGCCCGCGTGGACGGCAGCAGCGACCTGCACTTTGAGTTCTCCGACGCCAGCACCGGCACGCCGGTGACCGACCTGCAGCCGTATCTCGCGGCCGCGGGGCACATCGTGGTCATGAGCGCCAACGGCACCTCATTCGCCCACGAGCACGCCGAAGTCGAGGACGAGCGCGGTCGTCCGGTGTTCGCCACACCGGGTCAGACCTTCGGGCCTGCGCTGGACGTCCGTGCCACCTTCCCGGCCCCCGGCACGTACCGACTCTGGGGCCAGTTCCGCCTCGCCAACGGCGTCGTGATCACCACCCCGTTCACCGTGCAGGCCAAGTAGGCACGCCGCCCGCCCGGCTCGCGTCCATCACCGAGTCGGGCGGCCGGACCTGAACTGACCGTGAAACGAACCCTGACCAGCCGGAACGACCCTCTCGAGGTGACGCAGCCGCCGACCAAAGACCCCCCAAAGACCGTTGCCGCCAGCCCCTCGTGACGGCACCATGGGCACCAACCACAGGGTTGGGGTGAGTCGTTGGAGACGTTGCGTTTCAGGGTGCTGGGCTCGACCGACATGCTTGTCGACGACGAGCCGGTCAACCTGCCCGGCGCAGCCGAACGTGCCCTGCTCGTGCTGCTCCTACTCTCACCAGGACGCATCGTCCCCGCGACCACCCTCATCGACCGGTTGTGGTCCGAGGCCGCGCTGCCGGCCGACCCCGTCAACGCGCTGCAGATCCGGGTGTCCAAGCTGCGCCGTGCCTTGCGAGACGTCGACCCGGACCTCATCACCCGGGAACACACCGGGTACCGCATCAACGTGGACGCGTCCGCCATCGACGCCGAGGCGTTCGTCGCCCAGCTTCGGCAAGCCCGCACAGAAGCCGCGCACGGCGAGTACACCCCGAAGCAGCTGCAGGCCTACGACGACGCCTTGGCCCTGTGGCGCGGCCAAGCCCTGGCTGACTTCCCCGAAGAGCACTGGGCGCTTGCCGAAGCGGCACGGCTGACCGAGCTGCGGCTCGCCGCGTTGTCCGAACGGGCCCAGGTCGCACTCGCCCTCGGGCTGCACCGGGAGGTGGTGGCCGACCTTGAACCGGTCGTCGCGAACGACCCCACCCTGGAGTCGCTGGCCGGGCAGCTGATGACCGCCCTGTACCGCAGCGGCCGGCAGGCCGATGCCCTCGAGGTGTACACGCGGACCAGGACCGTCCTGGACGAGAACCTCGGACTTGAGCCGTCCACCTCCCTACGGTCCCTGCACGAGCGGGTCCTTCGACAAGACCCGTCGCTGGGGGGCGACGGTGACAGTGCGCTGCTCGCGCCCGCCCCGGTCATGGCGCCCACCCGCCAACGGGGCCGCGGCGCGACCCAGGCGCCAGGCGCGTTGACGCTCACCACCACCACCAAACCGCTCATCGGCCGCGACGACCAGCTCGCCTCCCTGGGCATCATGCTCACCGACCAGCGACTCATCTCCCTCGTCGGGCCAGGCGGCGCCGGGAAGACCACGCTCGCCCTGGCCGCTGCAGCAGGCGCCGCGCAGGACTTCTCCCATGGCGCGGTCGCCGTCCGGTTGGCGCCGGTCAGCAACCCGGACCAGGTCCCGGTCGCCTTCGCGGACGCCCTCGGCGTCCCGCTGGACGGAGGCGCCGCAGACCGAGACATCCAGGACCGCTTGACCCGGTTCCTCGCGGGCCGGAACCTCTTGCTGCTCGTCGACAACTGCGAACACGTGGTGGACGCGGCCGCCACCGTGGTCGAGGACATCCTGGCCCGATGCCCGCAGGTCACCGTCATCACCACCAGCCGCGAAGCGCTCGCCGTGCCCGCCGAACTGCAGGTCCTCGTCGGCCCGCTCGAGACAGCCCCCGAACACGCTGGCCCGGACCAGATTCTGATCTACCCCGCCAGCCAGCTGTTCGCCGAACGCGCACGCATGGTCCGCCCTGGTCTGCTCATCGACGAGCAGGACGCGCAAGCCGTCGGGCGCATCACCCGCGCCCTGGACGGCCTGCCGTTGGCCATCGAACTGGCCGCAGCCCGGATGGCGTCATTGTCGCCCACCGAGATCTCCGAGCGTCTCGACCACCGGTTCGCCCTGCTCACCGGTGGGTCGCGGACCGCCGAAACCCGGCAGCAGACCCTGAGGGCAACGGTCGACTGGAGCTACGCGCTGCTCGAGCCGCGCGAACAAGCCGTGTTCGACGGGCTGTCAGTGTTCCGGGGCGGCTGGACCCTGGCCGCCGCCGAAGCCGTGCTCAGCGACGAGGGCATGGTCTACGGGGCGGTCCTCGATACCCTCGGCAGACTGGTCGAACAGTCTCTGGTCGTCGTCGACCCGGGCCGCACCACCCGTTACCGAATGCTCGAGACCCTGCGCGAGTATGCCGCCGAGCGCCTCGCGGCGCGTGGCGACGAGGACACGCTCGGGCGACGTCACGCGGACTTCTACAGCCGGTTCGCCCAAGACGCCGAGATGGAACTGCGCGGTCACGGGCAACGCGAGGCGCTGGTGCGTCTGCGGGCCGAGCAACCCAACATCCGGGCCGCGCTGGCGTGGCTGAGCTCACCGGGCGGAGACCTTGACGCCGCGCTGGCCATGGCGGGCGCGCTTGGTCTGTTCTGGCACCTCGGGCGCCACCTCGAAGGCCGCGAAGCCCTCGCCCGGCTGCTCGCATCCGAGGGTGCCAGCACAGACGCGATGGCCCGGGCTCTGCAAGCGGTTTCCATCGTCGAACGCCCCCGCGCGTGCCTGGTTCATCCCAGCCCCCGGTGCGCCGAGACGGCTGAACAGAGTCTGGGACTGTTCGAGGACCTGGGTGACACCTCTCGCGCCGCTCTGTCCCGGGTACTGCTGGCCGTCGAGGGCGTCACCGGGGCCCACACTGAACGCAGCGAACAGCTGCTGGCTCAGGCGCGGGACCAGTTCACCGCCGACGACGACCCATGGGGTCAGGCGGTCATCGGGTTCGTCCGGATGGAGACGGCGCTCAAGGCGGGACACCAGGACGTGGCCATCCCCACCGGCAGAGCGGCAGCCGCAGCCTTCCGCGAGCTCGACGACCCTTGGGGGCTCTCCGCCATCTTGTACCACCTCGGCTGGGGTCTTCGGCAGTTCGGCCGCTACCCCGAAGCCGCACGCACCCTCGAGGAAGCGATCGACGTGGCCACCAGCGCCGGCCTGTACAACACGGTGCAGTGGGCTCTGGCGGACCTAGGGGTGACCCATCTGCACCAAGGGCACCCGGAGCAGGCGCAGGACATGTTTGGCCGCGCCAGCGCTGCGTCCGAACACATCGGCGACGGCGCCGGCACGGTCCTGGCCGGCTATGGGTACGGGCTGATGGCGCAAACCGCAGGAGACTGGCCAGCAGCCCGCCACCGGTACGCGACCGCACATGACGGCTTCCGAACGCTGGGCACTCCCGTCCCGCAGGGGCTGGCCCTGGTCGGCCTTGCCCGCTGCGACGAAGCAGACGGTTACCTCGAGACGGCGCTCGATGGCTACCGGCACGTCCTGGACCTCAGCCACCAGGTAGGCGAACCGTCGTTGACCGCCACAGCCCTCGAAGGGTTGGGACGCATCGCCTGGGCCAGCGGGCAGGTAGAGGATGCTCGAGCAGTGCTCGCCCAGGCTGCCGAGGTCCGGACATCACGCAGCAGGCCGGCTCCGCCGCACGAACGGCGCGACCTCGCCGTGCTGGAGTCCACCGGCGTCCTCCCCACGTAGCGCCGGGCTTCCTCGGCCCGCGCGTGACACCCGCCCGGCCCGCGGGGCGCGAGCATCCCGAGCGCCGCGCGTGCCGGTCAGATGGGCGGCTGAGGGTCGTACTGCACGTCACGGCGCACCGCGCGGGCCCGGTCGGGACCTGCGAGCCGCGCCACGAGGTGCAGCGCCATGTCGATGCCGGCGCTCACACCGGCGCTGGTGATGACGTCCCCGTCGTCGACGAACCGGGCGGTGTCGTCCACGTCGATCGACGGGTCCAGCTCGTGCAGCAGCTCCAACGACTCCCAGTGCGTGGTGGCAGGCCGTCGAGACAGCAGACCGGCAGCGGCGTACACCAGGGCGCCGGTGCACACGCTGGTCATCAGCGGGACACGTGCGCGCTGCCCACGGACCCAGGCCAAGTGGTCCTCGTCGCGCATCAATGCTCGGGTGCCCTGACCGCCCGGGTGGATCAGCACCCGCATCGGCGGCACGTCAGCGAACGAGTGATGGGCGCCCATGACCAAGCCCTTGGAGGCGCGGACCGGCTGGCCGTCCTTGGACACGAACGAGACTGTCCAGCCGTCCTGCGGGTGGGTCAGGGTCCAGTTCGCCAAGATCTCCCAGGGGCCGACGGCGTCGAGCTCTTCGACGTCGTCGAACAGCAGGATGCCGATGTGCTTGGTCGTAGCAGGCTGATTGGGGTCCACGACGACGGTGGGGGAGGTCATGGAGAGTCCTTCGGTTTGGGCACGGTGTACTTCGGTGAGTCCACGATGCGCCCTGCGTGGCAGGTCTCGCCCCGGCCAATGTGCCGGGATGCCGCCTTCGGTGGCCTGGACCGGAGGTACGGTCGGCTGGTGCTACACGGCCGCGAGCGGGAACGCGGGCAGCTTGCCGCCCTGGTGGAACAAGCCCGCGCCGGATCGGGCGCCGTCCTGGTCGTCCTGGGGGAGCCCGGCGTCGGCAAGACTGCCTTGCTGCGCGACCTGACCACCGTCCAGCAGGCTGGTCAGGGTGGGAACGTTCGTGTGCTGCGCACAGCCGGCGTGGAGTCCGAGTCGCCGTTGCCGTATGCCGCGCTGCACCGACTGCTCCGTCCAGTCACCGATTTCGACCGGCTACCTGTGCCTCAGGCGCGAGCGCTGCGGGTCGCGTTCGGCCTCGAGGACGGACCCACCGTCGAGCCGTTCCTCGTGGGGGTCGCCACCCTGTCCGTGTTGACCGACGCAGCCGAGCCGGGTGAGCCCCTTCTCTGTGTGGTCGACGACGCGCACTGGCTCGACTCGGCCAGCGCGGACGCGCTGCTGTTCGCGGCCCGTCAGCTGGCTGCGGACCCGGTTGCCATGGTCTTCGCCGCCCGAACCGGTGACGGGGGCGGAGCGGCGTTCGCCCCGCCAGGGCTGCCCGTCCTCGAGGTCAGCGGCCTCGACGACGACGCTGCCCGTCAACTGCTTGACGAACGCGTCGGCGACCCGATCCCGGGCGAGGTAGCCGAACGACTCCTCCGCGACACCGGTGGGAACCCCCTCGCCCTGCTGGAACTGCCCTCCGTGCTGAGCCCCGCGCAGCTGCACGGGAAAGAGCCGCTGCCGCAACAGCTCACGTTGACCGGGGGAGTGGAACGCGCCTTCCTGGACCGGTGCCGTCGCCTGCCCGAACAGGTGCAGACGCTGCTGCTGGTGGCCGCCGCCGACTCCACCGGGCGGGTCGCCACGGTCCGGCATGCGGCCGCCATTCTCGGCGTGCACGCGACCGCGTGGGCGGTCGCCGAGCGGTCGAGCCTGTTGACCATCGTCGGCGACACGATGACTGTGCGGCACCCGCTGGTGCGGTCCGCCGTGTACCAGGCGGCCACCGGCTACGAACAGCGCCAAGTGCACCGCGCCCTGGCGGATGCGGTTGGCACCGACGACCCGGACCGCGCCACGTGGCACCGGGCCGCCTCAGCCGATGGACCCGACGCTGAGATCGCCGACGCCCTCCACGACGTCGCAGTCAGAGCCGAGCGACGCGGCGGCCACCTCGCCACCGCCGACGCGTTCGAACGCTCAGCCGCACTCACCGTGAGCGAACCTCACCGCGCCACCCGTCTGTTTGGGGCCGCGCGCGCCTCGTGGGCAGCAGGTCAGGCGGTCCGCGCGCGCACCCTCGCCTCCTCAGCTCGTGACCTCGCCGCCGACCCGCTGCAGCGCGCCGACATCGACCGGCTCCGGGCCCGCATCGAGGTCAACGTCGGGTCTGCCGTCGACGCGCACCGCATCTTCACCGTCGCGGCCCGCACCGTCGCCGACCACGACTTCGGCCGTGCCCTGGAGATGGCGTGCGCCGCAGCCCTGAACCGCACGTACGGTGCCGACAGCGGAGCCACCCTGACCACGGAGGTGCTGGCACGGCTGCTGACGGCGTCCGAGCAGGACACCGAACGCACCGCGTGCCTGCGGCTGCTGCTCGCGACCTTGACCGCGTCCGGGGACCAGGACTGGGCCCGCGCGGTTCCCGCGCTCGAGCGGGCGCTGGAGGCTGGACGCCAGGTCGAGGACCTGGACGTGATGGGCAACCTCGGCAACACCGCCCTGCACCTTGGCCACGACGAAGGAGCCCGCTTCTACTACTCCGCCATGGTGTCCACCGCCCGAGAGGCCGGGGCCGGCATGGTCGTCCTCTACGCCTTGGAACGGCTCATGTTCGGCCAGCTCCCCACCGGACCGTGGACCGCAGTACGCAGTTCTGCCGACGAAGCCCTCACCTTGTCGCGCAGCGTCGGCCAACCCACCCTGACCGCAGCTCCACTGGCCTGCCTGACCCTGCTGGCTGCCCTGACGGGCAGCGACGACTTCGACCAGTACCTCACCACCCTCGAGGACGTCGCAGCCAGACACCCGCTGGGGATCATGACCGGCCCGACGCACGACGTCACCCGATGGGCCAAGGGCACCCGCGCCACCGCCCAAGGTGATGCGGCAGCAGCGCTACACCACCTGTCCGGGATGCGAGTCCCAGCGCTGCACCGGTTGGCGGTCGTCGACCGGTTCGAGGCAGCCGTTCGAGCCGGCGACACCAACCAGGCCCTGGCCTGGGTGGACGAGCTCGCCCCGTTCGCGACCGGGACCGGCTACCCGTGGGCCCTCGGCGCGCTCGACCTGGGCCTCGCCCTGACCGCGACTGAGCCATCCGACGCGACCGCGGCGTTCGACCGGGCGGTCGGGCACTACCGGCACGCAGCGCGCCCCTACGACCTGGCACGGACCCAGCTCGCCTACGGCGAGTTCCTGCGACGCACCAACCGCCGCGTCGACGCTCGAACCCACCTGCGGGCAGCACTGGAAACGTTCACTGACCTGGGCGCCACGCCGCTGACCGAACGCGCCACCGGTGAGCTGCGCGCCTCGGGTGAGACCGCCCGCAAGCGAGATCCCTCCACGCTGTTGGACCTGACCCCGATGGAGCGCAAGGTCGCCCAGCTGGTCAGCACTGGCCTGTCGAACAAGGACGTCGCCGCCCAATGCTGGGTCTCACCTCGCACGGTGGCTTTCCACCTGCGCAACGTGTTCACCAAGGTCGGCGTCAGTTCACGCACCGAGCTCGCCCAGCTCCACCTCGGCTGACCCTCCACCCGCCCCGCGCGGGCACGCGCTCCGGTCCGCCGGCGGCATACCCCGGCCAATTGACCGGCGCGAGCCCTTGGCGTTCGGACGACGGTAGGTCCCACCATCGCAACTTCGGCGTTGGGACCAGAAGCAGAGCTTCACCGAGACCGCCCAAGGAGTTGTCATGCACGCCAAGCCCGCCGCCGAACCGCTCGCAATCGATACCGCCGCGCCCACCGCAACCACACCTCAGACCCCCATCGCAACCACACCCCACGCCCCGACCAGCACCACCCGCCGCGGCCACACACCCACCCTCAACCACCACGGCGACAGCAACGACGGACCCCGCAAGTCGTGGGTCGTCCTGGCCCTGGCCCTCGCCGCCCAGATTCTCGTCGTCCTCGACATCTCCGTCGTCAACACCGCCCTGCCGTCCATCGGACGCGACCTGCGCCTGGACGGGTCCGACCTGCAGTGGGTCGTCACCGCCTACCTGATGATGTCCGGCGGCGGGCTCCTGTTCGGGGGCCGCGTCGCCGACCTGCTGTCCCGCAAGTGGGTGTTCCTGACCGGCCTGACCGTATTCACCGTCGCGTCCGTCGTCAGCGGATTCGCCAGCAGCGCAACGGAGCTCATCGCCGCCCGCGCAGGCCAGGGGCTGGCTGCCGCCTTGATGACCCCCGCCGCGCTGTCCATCATCATGACCACCTACTCCGGAGCGCAGCGCCGCCTCGGACTCACCCTCTGGGGTGCGGTCGGGTCCCTCGGCGTCGCCGCCGGCGTCCTCCTCGGCGGAGCCCTCACCACGTGGGCCGGCTGGCAGACCATCTTCTGGATCAACGCCCCTATCGGCGCCGTCGCACTCCTCGTCGGCCTCAAGGTCATCCCCGCCGCCACCACGCCGCGCGTCACCCTCAAGCAGTTCGACGTCGCCGGTGCCGCCACCGTCATCGGCAGCCTCGCCGCCCTCATCTTCGGCCTCGGCGCCACCGAGCAGCACGGCTGGCTCTCCGCCCGCGTGCTCGTAGCGTTCGCGGTCTCGGCGGTCCTGGCGGTCGCGTTCAAGGTGAGGGAGAACAACGCTGCGAACCCGCTCGTCCCGCCGCACACGTGGAAGGTCACGTCCCTGGTCTCGGGCACCACGGTCATGCTCGGCGTCACCGGCATCCTCGTCGGCACGGTCTTCCTGGCGTCCATCTTCGTCCAGACCGTCATGGGGTACTCCGCCATCCGCGCCGGCGTCGCGTTCGTGCCGTTCGCGCTGGCCATCACCCTGGGCACCGTCGTGGCCCGGCACGCCATGGCTCACGGCACCCCGCGCGCCATCGCCGCCATCGGCCTGGTCATCGTGGCCGGTGGAGCGGTCCTGCTCGCGCAGGCATCCGCCGGGTCCAGCTTCGCCACCGGCGTCCTGCCCGGCCTGGCCATCATCGGCCTCGGCGTCGGCATGGTCTTCGCCCCAGTGTCCGTGACCGCGATGGCTGGCATCCCTCCCCAGCACGCCGGCATGGCATCCGGGTTCCTCATGACCGGCCACGAAGTCGGCGCCGCGCTGGGCGTAGCCATCCTGTCCGCGGTCGCCAGCACCGCCGGCAGCCTTGCCAGCGCGACCGGCATCGTGAACGGGTTCGGTCGCGGGTTCCTCGCCGCCGCAGGCATCGCCGCAGTGCTCGCCGTGTTCGCTTTCCTGCGGATGCCCGCCACCCGGGTCGAGGGCGGCGCCGGCATGCACATGCACCACTGAGACACGCCACCAAGACGCACGACCGATCACCTCTTGCGGGGTGCGGCAACCCGAGCCAGCTCGAGCGCCGCACCCCGACTGGAGGTCTGGGGCCTTGTTCTACTTGGCCAACGGACCCTTGCTCCGCACCGCTGCCAGCACGTCCAAGATGGCTTGGGTGCTCTGGGCCGCATCCGTCTGCTTGGCGACCAGGTCCTCATGAACGGCACCGGCGATGGTGCGTTGCGCACTGTTCGTCGACAGGGCCGCCATAGCGGCCTGCTTGGTGAACCAGTCCGGTGCGCTTCCCTTGCCCGCGGTCAGCACGACGAGGGGCTTGGAGCCGAAGTCGGTCAGCTGCGCCGCCTGCTCCATCGCCGTGTTGGCCTGGACGTACTCGTCGATGGTGCTCTTGACGGTGTCTGCCTTCGCGATGCTGGCGCGGATCTCGTCGCGTGACCGCGGGGGTAGCGTGCCAGCCTCCACATGCGCGTACAGCCTGCTCAGGCCGACCTCTCCGGAGGTGGCGACCATCGCCGACAGGTGACTTATCACGTCGTAGGACCCGGCAACCTTCCGCGTCGTAGGGTTCACCGCCGGCTTGGGTGCCGTGGAGTCCAGCAGCACCATCCCGACCACCTCGTCGGGGTACTGGGCGGCGAAGGCCAGCGTGTACAGGCCGCCGAACGAGTGACCGGCCAGGACGTATGGACCGCGGATGTCCGCGCGCGCCAGCAAGGCGTGCAGGTCGGCCACCAGGGCGGCACCGTCCTGCGGGGAGTCAGCCGGCTCGCTCCATCCCCGACCAGCCCGGTCGTACACGCACACCTTTGTTTGTCGGGCGACTGCCGGCGCAATCCATCCCATGTTCGAAGAGAACTCCCCAGCACCAGGCTGGAGGAGCACCGTCGGGGTCCCGGTCCCCGTGCAGCGCAGGTGCAGGCTGCGCCCGCCAATGTCGACCAGCTGACCACGCATCGGGTAGGCCTTCGCATCCGCTCGCGCGCCAAGCACCTGGTACGCGCCACCGACCGACGCCAACGCCAACACCGCAAGCAGCGGGTAGACCAGGAGCGGGCGGCTTCGACTGCGCAGGTGCCGCCGGGCTTGGACCCATGCCCAGAGCGCCAGCACCAGCAGAACAGGTGGCCACACCCATCGCAGCGCGCCCATCACGGACGAGCCAAAGGCGAGGAGGAGCACACCACCCGCGGCCATGAACGCTGCCAGCGCCCACGCCCACCGCTGCGGCTGGTCGGTCAGCCGATCGGAGAGCGCAGCCAACAGTGCCCACCCCAGCGCGCAACCGCACAACAGTGCACCCGTGACGCGGGGGACTTCGTCAGGGACGAACGGGGCAACAGCCAGGAGCACAGCCACCAACCAGCCAGCGGCGAACGAGGCCGTAACAACGAGTCCGATGCGCCCCCGGCCGCTTGGACCTTCATGCGTGGAGGGCTGCTGGTCCCTGCGGTGAGGTGTCGGAGAAGGTGCGGTCGGGGTAGTAGTCACGATGGACTCGATTCCGTGCACTGCTGGCGTCGCGCGAGTACAGGAAGCCGCACTTGAGGCACGTGCCGTCACTTCACAGTAGGCGTCACATCCCCGCGCCAGAACCCCCCGATGGGACTACTTGGGCTCGCGCCGGACCCGTGGCTATGAGCGAAATGCGGGAGCGAGCGAGTCAGTTCCGGTATGCCGTCTGGCCGGGTGGAGGTCCGGGTCTCAGCCCCGCGGCCGGTCGTGCGCTCTGTTGTCGCCACTTGGGCGTGGTGGCCACAGCTGGGAGCCAAGCTCTCGCGACACGGACCGCGCGGTGTCGCGAACCAGGTCGCGTGACTCGTGGCGGGAGGCCTCGCCATCGGAGGGGATCACGACGCCGATGGCCCCGATTGCCTCCCCGTACGAATCGAAGATGGGGCTCGCCAGCGAGCTCTCGCCGAGCACAGCCTCGTCCTGCTCGACGGCGATGCCAGTCGACCGGATCACGTCCAGCTGCTCGCGGAGCTGGTCGGGGGAGGTGATCGTCTCGCCGGTCATGCTGCGCAGCTCTCCGGAGGTCAGCACCCGCTTCTCATCCTCGGGGAGGAAGGCGAGCAGGGCCTTGCCCAGAGCGCTTGCGTGGGCCGGGATGACGATGCCCACCTCCGGCATCTGGCGGCCGCCGTCGGGGCGTGGCTCATGGTGGATGATCACGACGTCGTCGATGAGCAGCACGCCGGTGCGCACGGCGAACCCGGTGCGTCGGGCGAGGTCCTCGGCCCAGGGGATCGCCTTCGACCTGAGCTCGAGCGTGTCGAGGTAGACGTTGCCGAGCCGAAGCACGGCGGGTCCGAGCTGGTAGCGGCTCGAGCCGCGCTCCTGCACGACCATTCCGTGCTCGACCAGGCTGCGGACGATGCCGTGGGTGGTCGAAGGCGCCAGGTCAAGGCGGGCAGCCAGCTCCGACAGGCTCATCCGACGGGCGCCCTGCAGGGCGCTGAGAACCCGGATGGCGCGGTCGACCGATTGGATCACGTTTGTCCCTCCGCAGTGACGCAGATCACGAAAACTCTTGCCTCCTAGTGAATCACAGGTGTAGCCTCCAAATCACGTTCGACAATATCGAATGTCATTCAACTACTTGCAAAGGGGCAAGGGCGATGCTCGACGAGACCACCCTCCTTCAGCGCTTGGGCGCTGAGGTCATCGGAACGGCTTTCCTGGTGTTTATCGGGGTGGGGTCCGTCCCCGCCACCCTGATCGTCAACGGCAACGCGCCGTTCACGATGGCCGACCTGGGCGTCATCTCTCTGGCGTTCGGCACGATCGTCGTGGCCACCGTCTATGCCCTGGGGCATGTGGGTGGCAATCACATCAACCCGGCGGTGACCCTGGGCCTCGCTGTCTCAGGCAAGTTCCCCTGGGCCCAGGTGCCGGCATACATCGGGGCTCAGGTCGTCGGCGCGATCATCGGCGCTGCCGCGATCCTCGGTGTTCTCGGCCAGAAGGCGAGTGATGTGGGCCTGGGCGTTGCGTCGTACGGCGACATCAGCAGCCTGCAGGCCTTCACGGCCGAGTTCGTGGGCACGTTCATCCTCGTGTTCACCATCTTCGGCGTCATCCACCGCAAGGCAGCCGCCGGGTTCGCCGGCGTCGCCATCGGGCTGGTCGTGTTTGCGGCCATCATCCCTGTTGCTCCGGCAACGGGCGCATCCATCAACCCGGCTCGTACCGTTGGTCCCATGCTTGTCCAGCAACTCGCCGGCGGCGCGGTGAAGTGGGCCCAGCTCCCGGTGTACGTGGCAGCCGAACTCCTCGCCGGAGCCGTCGCTGCCGTCCTGTACGGCCTCCTCACCCGCACGCCGGCTGACCGTTCCGTCGCGGCTCCCGGGCTGGATCTCGGCGAGCCCGACGCCTCCCTGACCGTCACGCGCCAGACCAGCACCGTCTGACTTGTCCGCACCCCGTCGACTTCGAAGGAGACTCTCATGAAGAAGCTGATCAACGACCCGAATGACGTCGTGGTGGAAGCACTGCGTGGCATCGAAGGCGCTCACCCCGAGCTGCGGGTCGACCACGAAAGCAAGGTCATCTACCGCGGTGACGCCCCGAAGAGGGGCAAGGTTGGCCTCATTTCGGGCGGGGGGTCGGGGCACGAACCGCTGCATGGCGGATTCGTCGGCCTGGGGATGCTGGACGCGGCCTGTGCCGGCGAGATCTTCACCTCGCCGGTGCCCGGGCAGATCTTGGCTGCGACCAAGCTGGTGGACGGAGGTGCAGGGATCCTGCACGTCGTCAAGAACTACACCGGCGACGTCATGAACTTCGAGATGGCGGCCGAGATGGCGGCGGCGGAGACCGGAGCACGGATCGTCTCGGTGGTGACCGACGACGACGTGGCGGTCCAGGACAGCACGTGGACGGCAGGGCGTCGCGGCGTCGGCGTCACCGTTCTCCTCGAGAAGATCGCCGGGGCGGCGGCAGAGCAGGGTCGCGACCTCGACGAGGTCGCCCAGGTCGCCAGAACCGTCAACGAGAACGGCCGGAGCATGGGCCTTGCCCTCACTTCCTGCACCGTGCCGGCTGCAGGCCGGCCGACTTTCGACCTCGGTGACGAAGAGATGGAACTCGGTGTCGGCATCCACGGCGAGCCGGGCCGTGCGCGGTTGCCGCTCGCACCGGCCAGCGAGATCGCCGCGCTCCTGGTCGAGCCGATTCTCTCCGACCTTGCGTTCGACAGGGGTAACCCCGTCATCGCGTTCGTCAATGGTCTCGGCGGCACTCCGCTCATCGAGCTCTACGTGGTGTTCAACGAGGTCCAGAAGATCCTGAGCGGGCGTGGCGTGCCCATCGCCCGCTCGCTCGTCGGCTCCTACATCACCTCACTCGACATGGCGGGCGTGTCGATCACCCTGCTCAGGGTCGATGACGAGCTGCTCTCCCTCTGGGACGCTCCTGTCAACACTGCTGCACTGAGATGGGGCATCTGAGGATGAGCGAGAACGTGACCGTGGCGGTCTTCGGGCAATGGGTGCGCAGGTTCGCGGACCTGATCGCCGAGAACCGTGAGTTCCTGACCGAGCTCGACGCGGCGATCGGCGATGCCGACCACGGGTCGAACATGGACCGGGGCATGAAGGCCGTCGTGGTCGCGCTCGACGAAACCCCGCTGCCGACGGCTGGCGCCCTGCTGAGCAAAGTCGGGATGACGCTGGTGTCCACGGTCGGCGGCGCGAGTGGGCCCCTGTTCGGGACGCTGTTCATGCGGATGGGCAGCTCGCTGGGGGCCGCCGAGACCGTCTCGGCAGCCGACGTCGCGGCTGCCCTTCGAGCCGGGCTCGGGGGCATCGTCGATCGCGGCAAGGCCGGGCCGGGCGACAAGACCATGTATGACGCCCTGGCACCGGCCGTCGATGCCCTGGAGGGCGCGCTCGCGGACCACGCTTCCCTGGCCACTGGGTTGAAAGCTGCCCGGTATGCCGCCGCCTCAGGCCGCGACGCGACGATGCCGATGCTGGCCCGCAAGGGACGGGCGAGCTATCTGGGCGAACGGAGCGTGGGGCACCTCGATCCCGGCGCCGCGTCGGTCGCCCTCTTGCTCGAAGCGGCGGCGGATGCGCCGTTCTGAGCCATTGACCTGATTCAGGACCCAGAGAAATCGCGACCAGGAGCGGAGTGCAGTCGAAATGACCAAGAGCCATGCCGCGGACTCGTCGTCGGCGGATCCCCAGAGCGGCGTCGGGTTGGTCGTGGTTTCCCACAGCCGCGCGCTTGCCGACGCTGCGGTGGCCCTGGCGGCGGAGATGCTGCACGGGCGTCGGCTGAGGATAGAGGTGGCGGCCGGTCTTGACGACGCCAGCTTCGGGACCGACGCGGTCGCGATCATGGAGGCCATTGGGCGAGCCGACGGGCCGGAGGGGGTCGTCGTCCTCATGGACCTCGGCAGTGCCGTGCTGAGCGCCGAGCTGGCGCTCGACCTGCTCGACGACCCTTCGGCCCGCGATCGGGTGACGCTCTCGCCCGCCCCCTTGGTGGAAGGCCTCATCGTCGCCGCCGTGGCGGCTGCGGGTGGAGCCAGCCGGGATGAGGTCGCCGCCGAAGCGCGAGGCGCCCTGATGGGCAAGGCAGGGCACCTGGCGATCCCGGAGCAGGGCCCCGCCGAGCGGGGCGACGCAGCCGAGGGGGAGGTCGTCGGAGTGTTCCGTGTCGACAACCCCCACGGACTGCACGCCCGGCCCGCCTCCCGCCTGGTGAGCGAGGTGCGTGCGCTGGACGCCTCCGTGCGGCTGCGCAACCTCACCACAGGTGCCGGACCGGTTCCCGCAGGCAGCCTCAGCCGGGTCGCGACCCTGTCAGCCATGCGGGGCCATGAGGTCGAGGTCTGCGCCTCAGGGCCCCAGGCGCGAGAGGCGGTCGAGCACGTCCTTGCCCTCGCGAAACGCCGGTTCGACGAGACGCTCGGTGGTGATGTCGAGCCAACTGCTCCACCTCGAACCGCATCGAGCACCCATGGCCCCTTGCCTGCATCTCCCGGGATCGCGATCGGCCCCGCCAGGCGGCTGACTTCCGAGCCGGTCGACCCCGACCAGCGGCCGGCGGGAGAACCGGCTGTTGAGTGGCGACGCATCGTGGAGTCGGTGGCGGCTGTGCGTCGGGAGATCGAGCACGCCCGGGTCGTGACGGCGCGACGAGTGGGTTCCGAGCAGGCGAGCATCTTCGACGCACATCTCTCCCTCTTGGCCGACGCCGAGCTCCTGGCCGACGTCAAGGCCGGCATCGGAGCCGGCCTCGGGGCGGCAGGCGCCTGGACCCGCTGCCTCGCCGAGGTGGAACGCGAGTGGGCCGCTCTCCCCGACCCTTACCTCAGGGAGCGCGCGGCGGATGTCCGTGCGGTGGGCGACCAGGTGATGCGCGCCCTGACCGGGCAGACGGCACGACGGCTGACGGCCAGGGGTGTCCTGGTGGCAAGCGACCTCACCCCCGCCGAGACGGCCGGTCTGGACCTGGAACTGGTGACCGGAGTGCTCCTCGCGGAGGGCAGTCCGACGTCGCACGCCGCCATCTTGGCCCGGGCCCGCGACATCCCCGTCGTCGTGATGGCCGGCGATGAGGTCCTGAGCATCCCCGAGGGCAGCACGATCCTGCTCGACGGCGGCAGCGGCGAGTGGCACGTAGACCCCCCACGGGAGCTGATGGAGCAATTTCGCCGCGGTGCCGCTGACCTGGCTCGGCTCCGCGCCGGGCAGATCGCCCTCGCCGAGAAGCCGGCGGTGTCGAGTGACGGCACGGCTGTGCTCGTGGCGGCCAACCTCGGCTCGGTGACCGACGCTCGCGCCGCCCTGGCAGCCGGAGCCGACGGTGCCGGCCTCGTCCGCACCGAGTTCCTCTTCCTGGATAGGCAGACAGCGCCCAACGTCGACGAACAACAAGGTGTCTACGACGAGATCGCCGAGGCGATGGGCGGTCGTCGGGTCACCTTCCGCACGCTTGACGTCGGGGGCGACAAGCCCCTGCCGTACCTGCCGATGCCTCAGGAGGCGAACCCCTTCCTCGGCCAACGCGGCATCCGGCTCAGCCTTGAGCACCGCGACCTCCTGCGTGACCAGATGGCGGCCATCTGTCGCACGGCGCGGCACGCTCGAACCAGCATCATGATCCCCATGGTGTCGACGCCCGACGAGATGATCGAGGCGCGTCAGGTGCTCATGGAGGCAGCTGGTCCATCGGGGATCCCGGAGGGCTTGCGCATCGGCACGATGATCGAGATTCCAGCTGCTGCGCTCAAGATCGAGGCTTTCCTGCCCCACGTCGACTTCGTCAGCATCGGCACCAACGACCTGACCCAGTACGCCCTCGCGGCCGAGCGCGGGAACGGCGCTGTCGCGGCCCTCTCTGACGCCCTTGATCCGGGGGTCCTCCGCCTGATCGACCTTGTATGCCGAGCAGCAGGCGGTCGTATCGACGTCGCAGTCTGTGGCGAGGCCGCCTCCGACGAGCTGGCCATCCCGGTACTGATCGGACTGGGTGTCAGGGAGCTCAGCGTCGCACCTCCCGCCGTGCCCAGGGTCAAGGCGGCCATCCGTGAGCTCGACGTCGAGCGCTGCGCATCCGTGGCCCGACAAGCCCTCACGCTGGCCAACGCCAACGACGTCCGCAAGCTCGTGCTGGCCGCCATGGCGGAGGCCGCGGGGTGATCCGCATGCGGCGGGCCCCCACGCGGGGTTCCTCAGGAGCTGCCGCTCCAGGGCGCGGGCGACAGGATCCAGACCATCTCCGCCGTTCGTGAGGTGCTGGTGTTCTCCCAGGTGTGCGGCTCCCCGCCAGGAAAGGTCAGCGCGTCGCCTGCGGTGAGTCGCTGGCGGCGGTCCGAGAAGATGAGCTCGACCGCACCCTTGAGCACATAGAGAACCTCGAGCTCGCAGTTGATCGTGTACAGGTCTGCGCCTCCCGTGGCACCTGGTTCTGCCGAGGTGTGCACCAGCTGCACCCTGGCCTGGCCCCGAGGGGTCATCAGCTGCTCGCTGACTCCGGTGCCACCGAGGTTGATGGCCGGCGCCGACTCGCGGCGGACGAGTGCCACCTGGGGTGCGCTGAAAAGAGAGCCGACATCGACGCTCATCACCTCGCAGAGCGTGATGAGGGAGCTGACGCTGAGGGAGGTCTCGTCGCGCTCGACCCGGCTGAGGAACCCCTTGGTGAGCCCGGAGGCGGTGGCGAGCTGGTCGAGGGTGAACCCGTTCGCCTTGCGTGCGGCGCGCAGGCGTGCGCCTAGTCGAACCCCGCTGTGGGTGGGGGAGACGGGGACCGGGCGCATCTGCGGATCCTCTCTGGCCGAGCGACACGTTGCCGCCCTCGGTGAGGGCGACTGTACGGGCTGCTGCGTCCAAATCGGGCTGCACCCCTTGACATCCCATCATGCCTGCCCGATCCTCGTGACACAACCTTTGTTGCTCTACACGAAACATCAATGGAGATGACCATGCAGCTTCGACACCTCGCACTTGCCGGCACCATGGCCGCAGTCACCATCGCGTCCGGCTGCGCAGCCCCGGACGAAGCAGGATCCGGCGGGAGCAGCTCCAGCGGCGGCCAGACGTCGACCGTCGGCTCGCTCACCAAGGACGACGCAGTCGCCGCGAAGCTCCCGGCCGCCATCAAGTCCTCGGGCACGGTCCGCGTTGCCTCGGGCGTGAGCTTCCCGCCGATGGAGTTCTTCGACACCGACAACAAGACCGTCCTCGGGTTCGATGCCGACCTCGGCGCCGCCCTCGGCCAGGTCCTCGGCGTCAAGTTCGAGTTCCAGAACACCAACTTCGACGGCATCATCGGCGGGCTCGACGCGGGTCGCTACGACCTGTCGCTCACGAGCATGATCGACAAGAAGTCCCGCCAGACCACGGTCGACTTCGTGGACTACCTGAACTCGGGTGTCACGTTCATGGTCAAGAAGGGCAACCCTGCTGGTCTCAAGGACAAGCTCGACCTCTGCGGCAAGTCGGCGGCCGTCGAGAAGAGCGCCACGGGCGACCTGTCCGTCGACGACATCACCAAGGAGTGCACGGCTGCCGGCAAGCCCGCGGTGAAGAAGCAGCCTTTCCCGGACCAGGCCAGTGCCGTCCAGGCGTTGCAGTCCGGCCGCGCCGACGCCGTCGTCGCCCTCGACCTGACGCTTGCGTACAACGTCAAGCAGGCGCCGAACGCGTTCGAGGTGCCCGCCAAGCCGTTCGGCACCCTGCCGGTCGGCATCCCGGTGCCCAAGAAGAGCCCCGAGCTGCGGGACGCGGTCCAGGCGGCCCTGCTCAAGGTCATCGAGTCGGGCACCTATGACCAGCTCCTGGCCAAGTGGAACCTGCAGAACCAGGCGCTCGAAGGCGCACCGCTCAACTCCGGGAGCTGACCATGACCGCAGATGTCGTGCACGCCGCCGAGGTAGGGCACGCCGAGGAGCCGGTGGTCCGCCTCCGGCACCCCGGCCGGTGGGTGGCAGCGGCTGTCCTCTTGGTCCTGGCCGCGATGTTCGTCAACTTCGTGGTGACCACCGAGCAGCTGCGGCCGGACCTCGTGTTCGGGTACCTGTTCGAGCGCTCGATCCTGCGAGGCCTGCTCGTCACCATCGAGGTGACTGCAGCGGCCATGCTGGTCGGGGTCGTCCTCGGCACCCTGCTGGCCGTCATGCGCCTGTCCGAGAACCCGCTCCTGCGGGGAGTGGCTGGCGGCTACGTATGGCTGTTCCGCGGCACGCCGATCCTGGTGCAGCTGCTCTTCTGGTTCTTCCTCGGGACGGTGCTCCCGAAGGTCAGCCTGGGTATCCCCTTCGGACCCGAGTTCTTCAGCATCTCGAGCAACACCTTGATCACCCAGTTCGTGGCAGCCATCCTGGGACTCGGCCTCAACGAGGCCGCCTACATGGCCGAGATCGTGCGGGCCGGCATCGGCTCCGTGGACCGCGGGCAGACCGAGGCGGCGCAGGCCCTGAGCATGAACCCGGGCCTGACCTACCGCAGGATCGTCCTTCCCCAGGCCGCAAGGGTGATCGTGCCACCCACGGCCAACGAGCTGATCTCGATGCTGAAGCTCACGTCCTTGTGCCTGGTCATCGGACTCCCAGAGCTGCTCACGACTGCCCAGCTCATCTACGGACGCAACTTCCAGCAGATTCCGCTCCTGATCGTCGCGAGCATCTGGTACATCGTGCTCACCACGATCCTCACGGTGGTGCAGTCACGCATCGAGCGCCGGATGAGCAGGGGAGTCCTCGGTGCGCAGGTGCGCCGCAACCGCTTCGCGATAGGAGGTCGGTGATGACCAGCACGACAGCAGGCCGGACGACGCCGACCACACCCATGGTCGAGGCCATCAACGTCCGCAAGGTGTTCGGCGACAACGAAGTGCTCAAGAGCGTCAACCTGACCGTCCGGGCTGGGGAGGTGGTGTCCTTCCTGGGACCGTCCGGGTCGGGCAAGTCGACCTTCCTGCGCTGCATCAACCACCTCGAACGCATCGACGGTGGCGAGATCAGCGTCAACGGACACCTCGTGGGCTACCGACGCAGCCACGGCAAGAAGTACGAGCTCAAGCCCAAGGAGGTCGCGGCGGCGCGGCGCGACGTGGGGATGGTCTTCCAGCGGTTCAACCTGTTCCCGCACCTCACGGCCCTGCAGAACGTCATGGAGGCGCCGGTCTTCGTCAAGGGAGTCCCCAAGGTTGAGGCGCAGGCCCGAGCGCGCGAGCTCCTGGATCGGGTTGGTCTGGCAGACAAGCCGGCGGCCTACCCAGCGCAGCTCTCAGGCGGCCAGCAGCAGCGCGTCGCGATCGCCCGGGCGCTGGCCATGGAGCCGGCCCTGATGCTGTTCGACGAGCCCACGTCCGCGCTCGACCCGGAACTCGTCGGCGAAGTGCTCGATGTCATGAAGGGCCTCGCTGCCGATGGGATGACGATGATCGTCGTCACCCACGAGATCGGCTTCGCGCGTGAGGTGTGCGACCGCGTCGTCTTCATGGACGGCGGGGTCATCGTCGAGGAGGGGAAGCCCCACGACGTCTTCAGCAACCCCCAGCATGCCCGGACCCAGTCCTTCCTCTCGAAAGTGCTCTGACCATGGCTGACCATGCCACCGCAACAACTCCGCGCGGTCCCGTCGACGCGACGGTCACGCCCCGCTACGGCGGGCCCGCCACCTTCGCCCGACTTCCGCGCCTCGACGAGGTCGAGCTGGCCGACGTCGCGGTGCTGGGTGTCCCCTTCGACTCCGGGGTCAGCTATCGTCCCGGCGCCAGGTTCGGTCCGGCCCACGTCCGGGCCGCCTCCAAGCTGCTGCGCACCTACAACCCGGTCCAGGACGTCGAGCCGTTCGCTGTGCAGCAGGTCGTCGACGCCGGCGACATCGCCTGCAACCCGTTCGACATCCTCGAGGCCGTCCGCCAGATCGACGAGGGGGCCCGTGAGATCGCGGGGACAGGAGCCAAGCTGCTGACGATCGGCGGCGACCACACCATCGCGCTGCCACTCCTGCGCGTCCTGCACGAACAGCACGGCGAGATCGCCGTCGTCCACTTCGACGCCCACCTCGACACGTGGGACACCTACTTCGGCGCACCCATCACCCACGGCACGCCCTTCCGTCGTGCCAGCGAGGAGGGCCTGATCGACAAGACCGGCAGCATCCACGTGGGGATCCGCGGACCGTTGTACTCACCCCAGGATCTCAGCGACGACCAGGTGCTCGGCTTCCAGGTCATCGGCTGCCACGACATGGACGACCTGGGCTGGAAGGGCGCCGTCGAGCGGATCAAGGCCAGGGTGGGGGACCGGCCGACCTACGTGTCCCTCGACATCGACGTGCTGGACCCCGCCTTCGCCCCGGGCACGGGCACCCCGGAGGCGGGCGGGCTGACCAGCCGTGAGCTGCTCAACATCCTGCGCGCCTTCAGCGAGTTCAACCTCGTGGGCGCGGACATCGTCGAGGTGTCGCCCGCCTACGACCACGCGGAGATCACGGGCATCGCTGCCGCCCACGCGGCATACGAGCTGATCTCGGCGATGGCACCGCGCGAAGGGGCTTCCTCATGAACGAGACGGTCACCGGCGGCGCCGCCGTCATCGACTCCCTGGTGGCGCACGGGGTGACGGACGTGTTCGGCATCCCGGGCACCCACAACCTCGAGCTCTACCGCTACCTGCCGGCGTCAGGGATCCGCCACGTCGTCACCAGACATGAGCAGGGAGCGGGGTATGCCGCGGATGGCTACGCCCGCGTCAGCGGAGGTCCGGGTGTGCTCATCACCACCTCGGGTCCCGGCATCACCAACGCCGTGACGGCTCTCGCGACGGCCTATGCCGACTCCATCCCCGTCCTCGCCGTCTCGCCCGGCGCCCCACGCGGGCGCGTCGGCGCCGATGTCGGCTGGCTGCACGAGGTGAAGAACCAGCAGGCTGCCCTGGACGCCGTCACCGGGCGCAGCATCCGCGCGGAGTCGGCGGACGACATCCCAGGCATCGTGGCCGACATCTTCGAGGGCTTTGCCAGCCGCCGCCCGCGGCCAGTTCACCTCGAGGTCCCGGTCGACGTCCTCGAGGGTGACTGGTCCCGCAGGCCGTGTGCGCCCCGCCCCCTCCCCGGCGCCGCACGACCTGACCGCGCCGCCGTGGATGCGCTGGCAGCGGCCCTCCTGGGCGCAACGAACCCCCTCGTCGTCGCCGGCGGCGGCGCGCGAGACGCCACGGCCGAGCTGCGCGCCCTGGCAGAGCTCGGCATTCCCGTCCTCACGACGGTGAACGGCAAGGGCGTCCTCGACGAGACCCACCCCGCCTCACTGGGGGCCGGGGCTCGACTCGGCGCCGCCCACGACGCCGTCAACGAGGCCGACGTGCTGCTCGTCGTCGGGTCCGAGCTCGGCGACTCCGACCTCTGGGGCGGCACCGTCGCGCCTGGGAGGCAGGGGGAGCGCACGGTGGTGCGCATCGACGTCGATGCCGCCCAGGCGCACAAGAACGTCCGAGCCGACCTAGCGATCGTCGCCGATGCCCGTCTCACCCTCCGCGATCTCGTGGATGCACTGCGCGACAAGGGGATTCGTGGCTGGGACCTGGCGCGAGCCGCGACGCTCCGTGTCCAGATCGATGCCGAGGCGGCCCAGTCCGGCGCTGCGTGGGAGCCGATCCAGCGATCCCTTGCGGAGGCCCTTCCGGCCGACACGGTGGTCGCCGGGGACAGCTCCCAGGTCACCTACTACGGGACCGTGCACTCGTGGCCGTTCACGCCGGCCAACCGGCTGCTCTACCCGACCGGCTACGCGACCCTCGGCTACGGCCTGCCCGCCGCGATCGGGGCCAAGATCGCCGCTCCCGGCCGATCGGTCGTCGCCCTGTTCGGAGACGGTGCCGCGATGTTCTCCATCCAGGAGCTCATCACGGCCACTGAGCAGGGCCTGGCCATCCCCGTCGTGATCGTCGACAACGGCGGCTATGCGGAGATCCGGGAGCAGATGGTGGACCGAGGCATCGAGCCGCAGGCAGTCGACCTCTACCGTCCCGACATCCCGGCCCTGGCCAGGGCCATCGGGGCTCATGGCGTCGAGGCCGCATCCGTCGACGAGCTGGGACCCCTTGCGGCACAGGCTCTCTCGGCGGACCGCCCCACAGTCATCTACCACCGCGTCTGACCACACCCACCCCTCGCTGATCACCCCTCGCTGATCACCGCTCATCGACACCTGCTGGAGTTCGTCATGCCTTCCCTGCGCAACATCGTCAACGGCCGGCCGGTCTCGTCGGCCGCCTCGATGCAGTTCCACGACCCTGCGACCGGGGCGGTGCTCGGTGACGCTCCGCTCTCCTCCGCGGCGGAGGTGGATGCGGCAGTCGGCGCCGCGTCCGACGCGTTCGTCAGCTGGCGTCGCACGACACCCGCCCAGCGCCAGCGATCGCTGCTGCAGCTGGCCGACCTGGTCGAGGTGCACGCCGAGGAGCTGCTCGACTGCGAGGTGCGCAACACCGGCAAGCCGCGGTCCCTCACCCGTGAGATGGAGCTGCTGCCGTGCATCGACCAGCTCCGGTTCTTCGCCGGCGCAGCGCGCGTCCTGCAGGGTGTCGCCAGTGCGGAGTACGAAGCCGGATTCACCTCCTCCATCCGGCGTGAGCCCATCGGGGTCATCTCGCAGGTGACGCCGTGGAACTACCCGCTGATGATGGCGATCTGGAAGATCGGGCCTGCCCTGGCGGCGGGGAACACGGTGGTCCTCAAGCCGTCCGACACCACGCCGTGGTCCACGGTCCGGCTGGCCGAGCTGGCCCAGGAGGTGCTGCCACCCGGGGTGTTCAACGTGGTGTGCGGCGACCGCGACACCGGTCGGGCGCTGGTGTCCCACCCACGGCCCGACATGGTGGCCATCACCGGCAGCACCCGGGCCGGGTCCCAGGTGATGGCCTCGGCTGCCGAGACGCTGAAGAACGTCCACCTCGAGCTGGGGGGCAAGGCGCCGGCCGTGGTCTTCGACGACGTCGACCTGGCGGCGACGGCCGAGGCGATCGCCGGCGCCGGCTACTACAACGCGGGGCAGGACTGCACGGCCGCCACCCGCGTCCTCGTGCACGAGCGGGTGCACGACGAGTTCGTCGGCCTGCTGGCATCGGCCGCCTCGGCCCAGCGCGCGGGCCATCCCGACGACGCCGATGTCGCTTTCGGCCCGGTGAACAGCGTGGCCCAGCAGGCGCAGGTCGAGGGCTTCCTCGAACGGCTGCCCGCCCACGCCTCGGTGGTCGCGGGCGGGACGAGCCACGGCCCGGGCTACTTCGTCGACGCCACGGTGGTCGCAGGCGTGCAGCAGGACGACGAGGTCGTGCAGCGCGAGATCTTCGGGCCGGTGCTGACTGTGCAGCCGTTCCGTGACGAGGCCGACGCCCTTGCCAAGGCCAACGGCGTCGACTTCGCGCTGGCTTCGAGCGTCTGGACCCGCGACCACGGCCGCGCGACCCGGCTGTCGGCCGACCTCGACTTCGGTGTCGTCTGGGTCAACTGCCACCAGGTCATCCCGTCCGAGATGCCGCACGGCGGGTTCAAGCAGTCAGGAGTCGGCAAGGACCTTTCGATCTTCGGGCTCGAGGACTACACCCGGGTCAAGCACGTGATGAGCAGCCACGCCTCGTGACCGCTCACGGAGCCGGCCTATGGCGCCGTCCCCGGCGCCCCGCCGGCGTCACCTGCTCGCCGTAGCGGGCCACGCAGAAGGCGGCCAATCGCGCGGCGAGGCGGCCGATGGTCGCTGCGCCGTGGTGGTCTGGTTGCCAGGCGGCGTACAGGCTGATCCCCAGGGGACCGCTGGGACCGTCGATCCCGAGCGGCTGGAGGTCGAACCGCGGGTCGTCCGACACCACCGCGATCCCGCGGCCTGACGCGGCGACCGCCTGGGCGACCTCCGGTGAGCCGAACTCGTGCAGATCGGTGTAGGCGAGGCGCGCTGCTGCCGCCGCGCTGTCGAGGGCACGACGCGGGTGGTAGTCGCGGTTCTGGGTCAGGAGGGGACGCTCGACCAGCTCTGACAGCGGGACCTGGCCGCGTCCGGCCCACTCGTGGGTCCGCGGGACATAGGCCCACACGGGCAGGTCGGCGAGGGCCAACCCGGCGAGCTGGTTCGGGGGAGGCGTCGTGCCGATGGCGAGGTCCGCCCCCATCGCGAGGGTGGCGTAGACCGACCCCGGCGCCTCCTCCAGCACCGCGGGCATCGGGTCGTCGGCCTCCAGGGTGGCGAGGAAGGGAGCCACGACGTCGGTAAGGGTGGTGCCTGGGGCAGCGATCGCGACGTGCTGCAGTCGGCCGGCGGCGATCGCAGCAGCGATGTCGAGGACCGCCTCGGCCTGGACCACGAGCGACCGGGCGACGGGGAGGAACTCGACACCGGCGGCGCTCAGCCGTAGCCGACCCTCGTCGCGCACGAAGAGATCGACCCCCAGCTCGCGTTCCAGCTGGCGCATCTGGCGCGACAGGGAGGGCTGGGTGACGTGCACGGCGGCGGCTGCCGCCGTCACCGATCCCTCGTCGGCGACCGCGACGAGGTATCGCAGGGTGCGGATCTCCATGGCATGCCTCCGAGGCATCAGATCAAGGCTCAATAGGTATTGGACAGCATGCTATGCCAGGGCTGAGGCTGGATGGAGACCACGCGCCATACCTCAGTCCTTTCCCCTGTCCCACAAGGAGATTCCATGTCCGCAGTCGTCGAGCAGCGTCGTCGCCTCGTCACGGCCATCCCCGGTCCCCGATCCCAGGCGTTGCAGGCGCGCAAGGTGGCGACCGTTGCCGCCGGGGTGGCCACGGGTCTGCCGGTGTACATCGAGCGGGCGGCCGGGGGAGTGCTCGTCGATGTGGACGGCAACCACCTCATCGACTTCGGCTCGGGCATCGCGGTGACCACCGTGGGCAGCTCGGCGCCGCGGGTCGTGGCGCGCGTGCAGCAGCAGGTGGAGGAGTTCACCCACACCTGCTTCATGGTGACGCCCTACGAGGAGTACCTCGCGGTCTGCGAGAAGCTCGCTGCCGTCACGCCCGGGACGCACGAGAAGCGGTCGGCGCTGTTCAACTCCGGTGCCGAAGCCGTCGAGAACGCGGTGAAGATCGCACGGGTGTTCACGGGTCGCACTGCGGTCGTGGCCTTCGACCACGCCTACCACGGGCGCACGAACCTGACCATGGCCCTGACGGCGAAGAACATGCCCTACAAGCAGGGTTTCGGGCCGTTCGCCTCCGAGGTCTACCGCGTTCCGATGGCCTACCCGTACCGCTGGGCGGGCGACCGCACCCGGGTGGCCGATGAGGCGTTCGAGGCCTTCACCTCACAGGTGCACGCCCAGGTCGGCGAGGAGAACGTCGCGGCCGTCATCATCGAGCCGATCCAGGGGGAGGGCGGGTTCATCGTGCCCCCCCAGGGGTGGCTGCGCCGAGTGGCCGAGTGGTGCCGCGGGCACGGCATCGTCTTCATCGCGGACGAGATCCAGACCGGCTTCTGTCGGACGGGTGACTGGTTCGCGTGCGACCACGAAGGTGTTGTCCCAGACCTCATCACGACGGCCAAGGGGATTGCGGGCGGCCTGCCCTTGGCGGCGGTCACCGGCCGCGCGGAGATCATGGATGCCGTGCACGCCGGCGGCCTGGGCGGCACCTACGGAGGCAACCCGGTCGCGTGTGCTGCGGCGCTCGGCGCCATCGAGACCATGGAGGCGGAGGACCTGTGTGGGCGCGCCCGCGAGGTCGAGTCGCTGTTCACGGACCGGCTCCATCAGCTCGCCGAGAAGTTCGACGTCGTCGGCGAGATCCGCGGCCGTGGCGCCATGCTCGCCGTCGAGCTGGTCGTGGGCGGGGGCGACGACAGCCCCAACCCGGGGCTCACTGCGCGGATCAGCACGTCGTGTCACCAGCAGGGGCTGGTCACGCTGACGGCAGGCACCTACGGCAACGTGTTGCGGTTCCTGCCGCCGCTGGCCATCTCCGACGAGCTGCTGCACGAGGGACTCGACATCCTCGAGCAAGCCTTCGCATCCAACGCCTGAGAACGACTGCGGCACAAGGAGATACAACACATGACACTGTCACCCGCAGAGGTGGCTCTTGCCGCCTCGGTCCCCACCGGGCTCTTCATCGACGGCACCTGGCGCGAGGCTTCCGACGGGGCGCGAGTGCCGGTGGAGGACCCCTCCACCGGACTGGTCTTTGCCAGCGTCGCTGACGCCACGGTGTCCGACGGGGGCGACGCCCTTGCCGCCGCTTCGGCGGCGCAGGCGAGCTGGGCTGCGACGTCGCCGCGGGAGCGCAGCGAGCTCCTGCGGGCGGCATACGAGCTGCTCACCGAGAGGGCTGAGGACTTCGCGACCTTGATGACCCTCGAAATGGGCAAGCCACTCGCCGAGGCGCGAGGCGAGGTTGCCTACGGCGCCGAGTTCTTCCGGTGGTTCTCCGAGGAGGCGGTGCGCATCTCAGGGCGGTGGATGACCGCCCCCAACGGCGCCACCCGGCTGCTCACCATGAAGAAGCCGGTCGGACCCACCTTGATGATCACGCCGTGGAACTTCCCGCTCGCGATGGGGACCCGCAAGATCGGCCCGGCTATCGCCGCCGGCTGCACCATGGTGGTCAAGCCGGCGACGCAGACACCGCTGTCCATGCTCGCTCTGGCCGCCCTGCTCGACGAGGTCGGGCTCCCGGCGGGGGTGCTCAACGTCATCACGACGACCCGCACCGCCCAGGTGGTGGAACCTCTGGTCCGGGACGTGCGCACCCGCAAGCTCACCTTCACCGGCTCGACGCCCGTCGGATGCACGCTGGTCGAGCAGTCGGCCGAGCAGTTGCTGAGGGTCTCCATGGAGCTCGGCGGCAACGCGCCCTTCCTCGTGTTCGACGATGCAGACCTGGACGGAGCGGTCGATGGCGCGATGCTCGCCAAGATGCGCAACATGGGCGAGGCCTGCACGGCAGCCAATCGGTTCCTCGTGCAGGCCGGTGTGGCCGACGAGTTCGCCGCCCGCCTCACGGCGCGGATGGAGCAGCTGTCCGTCGGACGCGGCACCGAGGAGGGTGTGGATGTGGGTCCGCTGATCGACGCCGCGGCCCGGGCCAAGGTCAGCGAGCTCGTGGACGACGCGGTGCTGCGCGGCGCCCGCGTTGCCTGTGGAGGCAAGCCCGTGGGTGAGCGTGGTTATTTCTTCGCCCCCACGGTTCTCACCGACGTACCGGCCGATGCACGGCTCCTGCGCGAGGAGATCTTCGGCCCAGTGGCGCCGATCGCGACCTTCGACACCGAGGACGAGGCCATCGCGCGCGCCAACGCGAGTGAGTACGGTCTCGCGGCCTACGTCTTCACCCGCGACCTGTCGAGAGTGCTGCGGCTGGCCGAGGGGCTCGAGTTCGGCATGGTCGGCGTCAACCAGGGCATCGTGTCCAACGCGGCCGCGCCGTTCGGTGGGATGAAGGCCTCAGGTTTTGGACGCGAGGGCGGGTTCGAAGGCATCGAGGAGTACCTCGAGACGACGTACGTGGGCATCGCCCCCTAGCCTTCGGAACGCGCGGACCAGTGGTCCCGGCCTTCTGCCGTGCCCGTGTGGATGGTGAGTCTTTGAAGGATCCGCCGCGTCCTGGCGCGGCGGATCCTTCAAAGACTGGCGTTCAGAGGGAGCTGGAGCCTCCGGTGTCAGGCGATGGAGGCCCGGAACGCGATTCCCTCGCCGGCGATTTCCGCCGACTCCTCGATGGGATGGATGGGCCTGGCCGTGAAGCGGAGCCAGGGCGTGAACGGCGCCACCGTTCGGGCGAGGGTCGCAGCGCTGTCGACCTCGACGATGGCCACGCCACCTTCTCCGTCCGCGAAACCGTAGAAGCCTTGGAAGTCGGCCCCATCGGGCGGTTTCCACCCCTGGAAGACCGCCAGCGAACGGGCCGCGGCTTCCTCAGAGACGTCGGCGAACTCCCAGACGACATGCATCAACATGACCCGAAACCTCCAGTGTGGGATCTGGATCGCCGGGGCGAGTCCCCGGTTCAGACGCCGGGGCTCCCTGGCAGCGGCCACGGGCCACTGACGTCGCACCCAGCCTGCGCGGAGCCCGCCCACGAAGCCACCGGCAAATGGGTGAGAGAAGGCCCGGACCACTGCTCCGGGCCTTCGCTCACCTTACGTGCCTCAGGTATGCCGCGTGGCTGGGTCCGTGCTGCGATGGCATGACTTCCTCCCTGCGGGAGTCATGCCACCGCGGGCAGCCGCTCGGCCAGGAAGTCCCGCAGCGTGTCGCGGTCGTCCGGGCCGTAGGGGCCGGAGCCGGCCACCAGTGCCGTGAGACCGCTGGGGCGCAGCACGTGCATCCCGCCGACCTCGAGGTCGGCCACGGCCAGGGGCAGCAGGCCGTCGACGAAGCACAGGGCCCCGGTCACTGGCACGTCCGGGAGTCCGGCGGCCACCAGGATCAGGCGGAGCACCTCGACGCGCTGGGCGATCGCCCGCACGGCGGGGGTCAGGACCCGACCGCCGACCACGAGGTCGTCGCTGGCGGCGTCCGGCTCACCCGCTGGGCGGACCTCGATCGAGGCGTTCTTGAAGTGCAGGGCGTCGATGACGTAGACGCCGCCCGCGCCGATCGCGATGTGCTCGATGCGGCCACGGCGACCGGGCACTCGCCGGTTGTGCAGCGACACCACGCCCTTCGTGGTGGCTGCGCCAAGAAGTTCGGAGACCGCTGCATGCGCCTTGCTGACCTTCGGCTGGGCCTGCTGGGTCCGGAAGGCTCGCACCGTCAGCAGGCGGGTGAACAGCCCTGCTCGGCGACGTGGTGCCGACGCCGGCATGCTCTGCTCCTCAGCCGCCGATGCTGCGTGGCGTGAGCGACGCGTTTCTGTCGCGGCGATCGACTGGGCGATCGTCTGGGTCACGGCTGCGGAGGCGGCAGGGGCGACCGGCGGCGCGGCCTGTGGCACGGCTTGTGGCACGGCCGGCTGCTGTGCAGGCGGAAGGAACGCGGTGGGCGCCGTCGGCGCCGACGGGCCCGCGAGCTCGGCATCGCGCACCGGGTCGATCCGAGGCTTGCGCCGCGGCAGGATGATCAGCTGCTCAGGTGGCGCGGTCTCGTCCGGACCGACGATGGGGGCCGGTCCGGAGAACGGCGTCGACGACCACTCGGTGGGCACGTGGAGGACCTCCGGCCCGGAGGGGCGCCGCGTCGATGAAGACCTCTCACGAAGGGCCTTCAGCGTCGCCGCGATGACCAGCTCGTCCGCGGTCCAGATTGCAGGTAGCACCGCCGCGGTGGCGCGTGAGGCGTCATCGGCTTCGGGTCGGGCGGACTCGGCCGACAGGCAGGTGAGGCACACGACTCTTTCCTGCGGCGGGGCATACCCCGCCCGCTCGCCCGCTCCGACGAGCTCCCCGCAGCCGCACACTCCGGCTCGTTCCAATCTGACGATCTCAGGCACCATGGCGCCCACCCCCTTGGGTTCGAGGCTGCCAATGTGACACCCCGCGCTAGCACCCAGGCGGTCTTTGTGTGCGAAGTGGGCAGATTTGAGTACGCGGCCCGTATACGTTTGGTTGATTCAGGTAAGGACTTGGCCAAATCCCTAGTGTGCTCCACGCCCTCGGCGTACAATAACGCGGCTGCTCGGACTCATTGTCGCTTCAGTCCCACCGGCCCCACCGCTACCACGTCACTTCCTTGCAACCCGTGTGCGTGTCGGGCTCGACCTGCAGCGTGGCGTGCTCGACGCCGAACTGGCTGCGCATCACCTGCATGGCCTGGTCGAGCACCCCGTGGGAGTCGGCGTGCTCGCTCGTGACCAGGTGTGCGGTGGCGACGTTCATGCCCGAGGTCAGCGTCCAGACATGGAGGTCGTGGACGTCGCGCACCCCGGGGACGCCGGCGAGCGCCCGGGCCACCGTGTCGGGGTCCATTCCGGCGGGGGCCTGCTGCCCGAGGACCACCATGACCTCACGTCCCAGCATGACCGCCCGGACGGCCACGAAACCCGCGATCGCCAGGGCGATCCCGGTGTCCCACCACGCGCTTCCCGTGGCGGCGACCAGGACGCCGGCGGCGATGACGCCGGCCGAACCCAGCGTGTCGGCCACCACCTCGAGGTAGGCGCCCTTGACGTTCAGGGACTCCGCCGCGCCGCCGCGCAGGAGCGTCAGGCAGACGACGTTGACGACCAGGCCGATCGAGCCGACGACGAGCATGGGTCCCGATGAGACCTCGACCTCCGCGCCGATCCGTCGGATCGCCTCGAGGGCGATGTAGGCGGCGACACCGAGCATGAGCAGGACGGTGAGACCTGAGGCAAACACCTCGGCGCGATAGGACCCGAACGTCCGTCGGCCCGTGGTGTCGGGCCGTGCCGCGATCCGGGTGGCGACCAGCGCCGCTCCCAGCGCGACGACATCGGCGGCCATGTGGCCGGCATCGCTGAGCAGGGCCAGGGATCCGGAGAGGAGCCCGGTGACCAGCTCGACGACGAAGAAGCCGGCCACGAGGACGAACGCGGTGCGCAGCCGCCAGCGGTGGGCCGCGCCCGGGTGACCGTGCGAGTGGCCCTGCGGGAGGCGGTGCGAGTGGCCGTTCACGACGGCACGTCAGCGCCGGCGGCTGCGGCGGGCTCGCTCACGCAGCGCATGTCCCGATCGTACGTCACGGCGGGCCAGCCCGGCCTCCGCGCGCTGGACGGTATGCCGCGTCGACGGCACGGTGTTCGCCGCGTGGCCGCACCGGGAGGTACTATCGACGTGTTCCGGCTCCCGGCCGTACCGCAACTCTGGCAACACCGCAGCTCTGTCAACGACTGAGCTCGAAGCCTGGCGGACCTCGATCCGTGGTCGTCGGTTGCACGCGTGGGCGAGCCGTCGGGGTCGGCACGTCGATCTGTCCCAGCACGGCGGGACCGCGGAGCAGGCGGTCCTCCGGGCCGCTCGGCTCGGCGTCCCACACCGCCCCGGCCGCGCGCCTGCGCGACACGTGTCGTTCCGCTCGGCCCGCTCTTCGCGGGCATCCTTCAGGAGGAGTTCTTGGCTCAGCGAGGCCAGCGCCAGTCCGGCGCCCAGCGCACCCAGCGACGCGGTCGCCCCCTCGACAACGAGGGGATCATCCCCGTTTTGGCGCGCGCCGTGCGAGAGGTCGAGACGGACGCGCAGCGCGGCCGGGTCAAGCCTGCCGGACGGGTGAAGTTCCAGGTCATCGGTCTGTTGGTCCGCGAGGAGCGCGCCCGGGTGAAGGCCGACTCCACCGCCACGACGGCTGAGCGCGAAGCCCAGCTCAAGCGGCTCGACGGGATCGCGACGATCCTGGCCAAGACTGCAGCGAGGGACACCTCCCTGCTCGCCCTGCTCGCCGAGGACGCCGTGGTCAGCCAGGCGGCCTCGGGTCTACGGCGTGACATGGTGCGCGCCGCTGGTCTGGAGCCCGAGCCTGAAGCGGCCGAGCCGGAGGCGACCGCAGGGACGGTGGCCCCGCCCGAGCGTCGCGCGGTGCCGCAGTCCGTCGTCGCCCGCCAGCTCGCCAACCCGTTCCTCGCTCCCGACTTCAGCGCAGTCGCGCCACGCAAGCCCACGACCGGTCGGTTGGCCAGCTGGGAGCTCCTCGGGCCGCTGTTCAGGGCCTTCGAGTACGGCGGCGACTCGTCCTGCATGTCCCTGCCCGAACCGGTCAGCGTCCTGCGCGGGGCCGGCGAGCTCCAGCTCATGCACCACCAGGGTCAGGTCGTCGCGGCAGCGGCAGCGGGGCACCGCAGCTTCCTGCTCGCCGACGAACCGGGTCTGGGCAAGACGGCGCAGGCGCTGCTGGCTGCCCAGGCCGCGAACGCCTACCCGCTGCTGGTCGTCGTCCCCAACGTGGTCAAGGCCAACTGGGCCCACGAGGCGGAGCTGTGGACCCCTGGCCATCCCGCCACCGTGATCCACGGCAACGGTGACACCATCGACGGGTTTGCCGACATCGTCGTCGTCAACTACGAGGTCCTCGACCGTCACGTCGGATGGCTCGGTGACCTGGGGTTCCGCGGGATGGTCGTCGACGAGGCCCACTTCATCAAGAACAAGACCTCGCAGCGCTCGCAGCACGTGCTGCAGCTCGCCGAGCGGATCCGCACCCGCACCCCCAATCCCTTGCTCATGGCCCTCACCGGCACCCCGCTCATCAACGACATCGAGGACTTCAAGGCCATCTGGCAGTTCCTCGGCTGGATCGAGGAGAAGAAGCCGCGGCACACGCTGATGGCCGCCCTCGAGGAGACCGGGTTGACCCCGGCCGACTCCGGTTTCTACTCCGCGGCCCGCACCAGCGTCATCGACCTCGGCATCGTCCGTCGTCGCAAGGTCGACGTGGCCGCAGACATCCCCGCCCGCCGCGTCGCGGACCTGCCCGTCGAGCTGGACGACGATGCCGGCCGGTCCATCCGGGCCGCCGAGCAGGAGCTCGCGCGTCGACTCGTCAAGCGCTACCACGCCGCACTCGAAGCCCGCACGTCCGGAGTCGTCGTCGAAGGCATCGACCACGACCTCGTCCGCCGGGTGGCGACCTGGGAGCGCGAGGAGGGCAGCAAGGCCAAGTCCGGCGACAACGTGTTCACCGTGATGCGCCGGATCGGCCAGGCCAAGGCAGGGCTGGCCGCCGACTACGCGGGACAGCTCGCGCGCAGCGTCGGCAAGGTCGTCTTCTTCGCCAAGCACATCGACGTCATGGACGTCGCGGAAGAGACCTTCGCCCGGCGCGGGGTCAGGTACTCCTCGATCCGTGGCGACCAGACCCCCAAGGTGCGCAAGGCCAACATCGACGCCTTCGTCAATGACCCCGACGTCGCCATCGTCGTCTGCTCCCTGACGGCCGCCGGAGTGGGGCTCAACCTCCAGGTCGCCTCCAACGTCGTGCTGGCCGAGCTGTCCTGGACCGCCGCCGAGCAGACCCAGGCCATCGACCGGGTCCACCGCATCGGTCAGGACGAGCCGGTCACGGCCTGGCGGATCATTGCCGCCCAGACGATCGACGCCAAGATCGCCCAGCTGATCGACAGCAAGGCGGGGCTCGCGGCCCGGGCCCTCGACGGCTCCGACGAGGAGGTCGGCTCCTCGGCGGACGTGCAGCTCGAGGCCCTCGTAGCCCTGCTCACCGAGGCCCTGGCCGAGGAGCTCGGCGCAGCCGCCGAAGCGGTAGACGCGCTGGCCGCAACCGTCTCGCCTGCCACGGCCTCCGGCTCGGCCCGGGCTGAGGCGCCGGTCGCCCCGGTCCCGGCGCTCGACCTGTTCTCCACCACGGAGCTGTCGGCCACGCAGTAGGCGCGTCCGTCCGACCGAAACCCTAGGCGGGCCAGCGGTTCCGCGTGACCTGGCCGCCCGTGACCGACGCCGTCATCGCGACCGGACCGGACGGCAGGACGTAGAGCTCGTACTCGCCCTCGGTCACCGAGGGGTAGACGAGCGTGTGGACGACACCCTCGCCGTCGGGTCGGGCCACGACTGCGACGTGCGGGTATGCCGCGTGGCCGGGCGCCGCGTGGCCGCAGCCCGCTGCCGGGTGGACGTGATCGTGATCGTGCTCGTGGTTGTGGTGGTGGTCGGCCGAGGAGTGGCCGGGCGTGGGGGAGTGCCCCTGGCGGGCGGCGGTTCGGGCGCCGGCGGCGGTCGCGCCCGAAGGACGCAGCTCCACCTCGAGGCCTTCGCTCTGCGCCGGCATGACCACGACGAGGGCGCCCACGTCGCCACCGATGTCGAGCAGCACCGGTCCCTGACCGGCATACGGGTTCTCGCTGTTGCCGCCCATGGCGGCCTCCTTGCTGATGGTCGTCCCTGCTGTTGACGGTGACTGAGGTTGGTGGTGACTGACGGGCACAGCGCGGTGTCGTGACCCGATGAGCCGTGGCGGCGACCGGCTGGTGGTCCCCGGTCGCCGCCACGACGATCTCAGGCCGCGGGCGTCCCGGGCATCGTCTGGTAGCCCCCGGCCGGGTGGCCGAGGTAGGGGAAGGCGTCCAGGTAGGGCGCGTTCGTGTTGGAAGTTCCGTCCGTGAGGCCGCCGGTGGCGGCGTCGGGGGTGAAGCTCGGGTCGACGAGCGGGATGGTCGCCCCCGCCACCGCACGCAGCTCGATCGCCACGACGTCGTCGATCACCCGTCGGCCGTTCGGGAAGCCCGCGGCGTCACCCGCGACCAGCCCGATCGGGTTGGGGTTGGCGGTCGGAGGGACTGCGACATTGAGGCGGAGCATGTCCGCCTGGGTGCTTCCGGTGTAGTTCTGGAAGCCGGGGACGACACCCTTCGGGATGCCGGTCAGCAGGATCGCGAGCAGGTCGGCCCGGTCCTTGGTGTAGGCCGCCAGCTGGGGGAAGACGCCGGGGTACAGGACCGGGAGGAGCTTGGCCAGCTCCGGCTGGGCCACGTACTTGGCGAAGGTGGAGTCGTCGTAGGGCTGGGTGGCGTTCCAGCGGTCCTTCTTGGCCATCGGCGTGATGACCTCGTTGAACAGCGGGTTCCCCAGCCGGGAGACCTGGCTGAACGGACCGCGCCACGAGTAACGTCCCAGCGTGTCGTCCCAGATCCGCGACTTCTGTCGGCTGGCGGTGGCCCAGACGCCGATGACCGATCCTGCGTCGAGCGGGTCGGTCGGCCGCTTCGCCCCGCGGGTCAGGTCGGCGATCGGCACCTGGATGGCGATGCTGTGGACGTTGAGTCCTTGGGTTCCGTTGACCCCGACCGCGGTGGCCGACGGGATCAGGTGCGCCATCTGGAACGGTCGCAGCGTGCCGAGGTCGAAGATGCTCCCCAGGTCCACGTGGAAACCCTCGGCCCGTTGGCCGGCGAAGACCCTGCGGCCACCCTGGATCGAGTGGACCGCCTGGCCAGCCAGTGTCGAGTAGTTCGGTGTGCTGCGCGGGCCGATGTTGACCGGAGGACAGGACAGTCGGCTGGCCAGTAGCGCTCCCGTGTCGCCCCGGGCCACGCGGGTGACCGAGTAGGACTGGGGACGGTTCCAGGCCGGATCGGAGATCGAGCTGATCGGACCGGTGTTGTAGAGGAAGGTGGAGTCGTTGCGGACCTTGGTGCTGAACCGGAACTGGTAGGTCACGTCAGCCCGGGCGTCGCCCTTGTTGCTCACGTGGATCTCGTACAGCACGTCGTCCCCGAACTCGTAGAAGTTCGGTCCGCCCTGCGGGTTCTGGAACGGGATGAAGTTGGCGATCAGCGTGACGGTGTCGGGCCTGTCGGGGCTGACGAACGCGTAGACGTCGGTGTTGTCGGCCACCGGGTCCTTGGAGACCTCAGGGGCTTCGCGGTGTGAGGACATGGGTCACTTCCTCGCGGCCCGGGTGAGGCGGCGCACGAGGTCGGCATCCTCGACGACGACCTCGTCCTCGCCGAACAGGATGGACACGTGCCCCGTCGACACGTCGTCGATGTAGGCAACCAGGGGCTGGCCGTCCGGGTCCGCTGCATCCGGTCGGGACGTGCTCGGGGCGGCGAGCGCCCCGGGGGCGGCCACGACGGCCGCTGCGGCTGCGGCGCTCGACCCGGCCGCAGCCAGGAAGATTCGCCGGGATGTATCGCTCATTGCTGACTCCTTGAGAGGGCGTGGGCACCCTGATCCCACGCGTGCGGGTGGCCAAGCCAGCTGGGCACCAATCGTCGCTGGCGTGACCCACCTCACATTCGGACTTCCGGAKMTCCGGAAGTTCCACTTCCAACAGGCGGGGTATGCCGGCTGGCTTCAGCCGGCGGCGGCGGCTCGCAACGCCTCGGCCAGGGTGTGTGCCGCTGCGGACACCGTGTGGCCCAGCGGGACGGTGCCCTGACCGACCTCGAACTGGGCGCCCCCGCCGACGTGCACGGTGAGCCGCGGCCTCGCTGCGTGGAGCGCCGCCACCGTTTCGCGCACGGCCAGGACGTCCGTGCCGGTCGGCACCCCGATGACGACGGCCGCGGGATCGTGGTGCTGGACCACCGAGACCCAGTGCTGGGCGGGCAGGTCGGCGCCGAGGTAGACGACCTCGACCCCCGCCCGGCGCAGGAGGACGGAGAACGCCAGGATGCCGAGCTCGTGGTGTGACCCGCGGGCCAGGCCCACTGCGACGCGTGGCCCGTGCGGGACCGTGGGTGCAGCCTCCATCGCGACCCCCAGCTTCCGGTGCAGCGTGGCGCTGACGACGTGCTCGCCGGCGACGTCCACCCGCCCGGCCTTCCACTGGTCGCCGAGCATCTGGAGTGCGGGCATCAGCCAGGTGTCCACGACCTGTTCGAGGCTTCCCTCCGCGAACGCCCGGTTGACGGCCTCACCGACGGCGGCCGGGTCCATCTCGGCGGCTCCCCGCGCCAGCGCGGTGACATCCCAGGCTCCTCGAGCCACCGGCGCGTCCCCGTCGGGGGCGCGTCCCGTGAAGGCGGCGTTCCCGGCCGCGCCACCGGCCGCGTCACCGTCCGCGCCACCGGCCGCACCCGTGAGGTAGGCCTCCCACGGCTGGTGCTGCTCGTCGTCGGGGGAGTCCGTGGTGTCGGAGCGCAGGTGCTCCGCCGCCTGGCGCGGCGACCAGCCGGCGGCGACCAGGGCGGCCATCGCCCGGAGCAGCTGCAGCCCTCGCTCGTCATACAGCCGGTAGCCACCCTCGGTGCGGACCGGCTTCACCAAGCCGTAGCGCCGCTCCCAGGCTCGCAGGGTGGCGGACGGTACGCCGGTCAGGCGAGCGGCGTGCCCAATCGTGTACACGCTGGCAGCGTCCCACATCGCGCGTGGGCGCCGTCCCAGATCGTTGGGCAAACCATGGACAGCAATCGGCTCACGGTGCTGGCGCTGCTGACAGGATGTGGCCATGAGCCAGCCCGTCCTGCCCGAGGTGGCTCCGGGCCGGATCGTCGGCGTCGACGTGGCACGCGCGCTCGCCCTCCTCGGGATGATGGCCACGCACATGCTCCCTGGCATCGAGGGCACCCACGTGCCGTGGCCGCAACAGGTGGCGGGAGGACGCGCGTCGGCCCTCTTCGCCGTCCTTGCCGGCCTCAGCGTGGCGCTGGTGAGTGGGCGCACGACGCCAGTGCGCGGACGTGCCCGGTATGCCGCGTCGATCCGCCTGGTCGTCCGCGCGGGATGCCTCGGCGCCCTGGGCCTGCTGCTGGGACTCGTGCCCTCGGGCATCGCGGTGATCCTGACGTTCTACGCAGTGCTGTTCCTGCTCGGCCTGCCGTTCCTCGGCCTGCGGGCGCCGGCCTTGGCCGCGCTCGCCACCGTCTGGGCCCTCGTGGCGCCCGTCGTCTCGCTAGTGGTGAGGCCCCACCTGCCTGTGCACGTCGTCGGCAGCCCCACACCGGAGTCCCTGATGTCGCCCCACCTGCTGCTCAACGAGCTGCTGCTCGTCGGCTACTACCCGGCCTTCGTGTGGCTGGCCTACCTCTTCGCCGGGATGGCGATGGGCCGGGTCGACCTGCGACGCAAGGGAGTTGACGTGTGGCTCCTCGCGGTGGGGGTATCCCTGGCGGTGGCGGCGACTGTGGTCTCCAAGGCGCTTCTTGCCCGCCCGGACGCTGCTGCCGCGCTCGCCTCGACCTACCCCGATTCCTCGGTCGGCTCCGACCCCGCCGCCCTGCACGCGGCCCTGACGCACGGCCTGCACGGCACGACGCCCACGGGCTCGTGGTGGTGGCTCGCCACCGTGGCGCCGCACTCCGGCACGCCGCTGGACCTCGCGCAGACCATCGGGAGCGCGATGGCCGTGGTGGGCCTGTGCCTGCTCGTGACGAGGGTCCAGCCCCGCGCGTGGGCGGCGGCCTTCGGTGCTGGCGCCATGACGCTGAGTCTCTACACCCTCCACGTGCTCCAGATGGGCCGCGGCTGGTGGCCCGACCTCGAGACGCCCGACAGCTACGACGACCAGGTGCTCATCGTCCTCGGCATCGGCGCGGTCCTGGCCCTGATCCCCCTGCGCGGGCCACTCGAGGCCGCTGTGTCCTTCCTGGCCCGCGCCGCGGCGGCGCCCTTAGGTGAGCCGGCCCGCGAACCAAGCCCCACGGCATACCGGCGCCCGCGGCAGTGACCCCCCAATCCACCAGGTCGGGCGCGCCGAATCACTGTCGACCCGTCACCCCGAACGGATGGACCACCATGTCTGCACCACGCCGCGCCGTCATCGGCAGCGGAATCGCGGGACTCGCCGCAGCTCACGTGCTCAGCACGCGGGGCCCCGTGACGTTGTACGAAGCCGACGACCGCCTCGGCGGCCACGCCGACACCCACGAGGTGCAGGTCGACGGCCGAACCATCGGTGTCGACACCGGCTTCATCGTGCACAACGACCGCACGTACCCCACCCTTCTGCGCCTGTTCGGCGAGCTCGACATCGCGACGCAGGAGTCGGACATGAGCATGTCCGTGCGCGACGACGAGACGGGCCTGGAGTATGCCGGGGCCCGGGCTGCCCGGGGCCTGTTCCCGCGGGTGCGCAACCTGACCGACCCGGCCTACCTGCGCATGCTCACCGAGGTGAAGAAGTTCCACCGGGAGGCGCGCACGGTCCTGGCCCGGGAGGCCACCGACTCCGACCGCGACGAGACCCTGGGTGCGTTCGCCGCGCGCTGCGGCTTCAGCGCCTACTTCACCCGCCATTTCCTCGAGCCGGTCGTGGCCGCGGTCTGGTCCTGCGACCCGGCAGTGTCCCTGGAGTACCCGGCCCGCTACCTCTTCGAGTTCCTCGACCACCACGGGATGCTCACCGTCTTCGGCTCGCCGACGTGGCGCACCGTGACAGGCGGCTCCAAGCGCTATGTCGAGGCGCTGGCTGCCGGTCTGGCCGACATCCGGTTGTCCACCCCGGTGCGCTCCGTCGTCGAGACTCCTGAGGGGGTCGTCGTGACGGACGCCCACGGCCTCAGCGAGACCTTCGACTCCGTCGTGGTCGCGGCCCACCCGCACCAGGCCCTGGCCATGCTGGCCGAGCCGACCCAGGCCCAGCGCGACGTCCTCGGGGCGATCCGCTACTCGACCAACGTCGCACAGCTTCACACCGACGAGTCGGTGCTGCCCCGGTCCGCCGGGGCACGCGCCTCGTGGAACTACTGGCGGCGCGCCGAGTCCGGCGGCACCGGCGTGCTGGTCACCTACGACCTCACCCGCCTGCAACGGCTCGACGTGCCGGACCGTCGCTTCCTCGTCACACTGAACGGCGTGGACTGCGTGGACCAGAGCCTGGTCATCGACACGATGCACTACGAACACCCGCTCTACACACCGGAATCCGTTGCAGCTCAACGCCGCCTTCCCGAGATCAACACCAGTCGCGTCGCCTTCGCCGGGGCCTACCACGGCTGGGGGTTCCACGAGGACGGCGCCCGCTCGGGTGTCGCCGCGGCTGCTGCCCTCGGGGTCCCGTGGTCGGTCTCGGGCGTCGTCGACGTCGTCGACCTCGACCTCGACGAGCGGGCCGACCTGCCCGACGGACAGGAGGCGGAGGGTGACCTCGAGGAGGTGGGTGCTCGATGAAGGCCTCGCCCTCGACGCGCATCTACGCGACCTCGATCATCCACACCCGCACGTCGCCGATCCGGCACCGGTTCACCAACCGCAGCCACACCTGGCTGGTCGACCTCGACGACCTGCCGCGGCTGGGCGTGCTCGGCCGACTCGCCAGCTTCGAGTCGCGTGACCACCTCGGCACCCCCGAGCGCAGCCTGCGCGAGAACCTCGACACTTTCCTCGCCACCCGGGGCGTCGACCTGGAGGGTGGTCAGATCCTCATGCTGACGACGCCCCGCGTCCTCGGCGCAGTGTTCAACCCGATCAGCGTCTACTGGTGCCGTACCGCGGACGGCCGGCTCGCGTGCAACGTCGTCGAGGTCCACAACACCTACGGCGACCGGCACGCCTACCTCGTGCACGCCGACGAGCACGGTCACGCCGAGGTCGACAAGGCGCTCTACGTCAGCCCGTTCAACGACGTGTCCGGCAGCTATCGGCTGACCATCCCGACACCCGCCGACAAGGTCCACGTCCGGGTCGTCCTCGACCGTCCCGGCCAGGACCCCTTCGTGGCCGGCCTGCGCGGACGCGCCCTGCCGGTGCGAACCATCACCGTCGTCAAGCTCGCCCTGACCCAACCACTCGAACCCCTTGCCGTTGCAGCGCGAATCCGCTGGCACGGCATCCGACTGTGGCTGCGCCGCCTGCCGGTCCAGCCACGCCCTTCCCACCACCAGGAGGCAGTCCAGTGACCACCGCCATTGCAGGCCTGTCCACCCGGCCCGCCATCGACGCCAGCCGCTGGCCCGACCTGACGGCTCGGCGGGCCAAGGTGCGCCAGGCCGTCGAGGGCGCCGTCGCCCGCCGGATCTTCCTGTCCGCCGCGCGACGGCTGCCCGTCCGCATCCAGCTCGGTCGTGAGGCGATCGTGGGCGGTTCCGCCACCGATCCGCAGGCGCCGCTGATGGTCCTCGACCGCCCGGACGCGTTCTTTGCAGCCCTCGGGGCGGGGGGCCTCATCGGCTTCGGCGAGTCCTACATGGCCGGCGACTGGCACGCCGACGACCTCGGCGGCCTGCTCGAGGTGTTTGCCGCCCAGATGGGCACGCTGATCCCCGAGCCGCTGCAGAAGCTCCGCGCCTTCTACGTCGCCCGTGCGCCGCACACCGAGCGGAACACGACGCAGAACACGCGCAGCAACATCGCCCGGCACTACGACCTGTCCAACGACATGTTCGCCACCTTCCTCGACGGCACCCTGAGCTATTCCTCGGCGCTGTTCACCGGTGACGAGCAGGCCGGCCGACCGGTCGCGGGGGAGTCCGTCACCACCAGCACTCCCCGTGAAGTGCCCAGCTGGGACCAGCTCGCGGATGCCCAGCGCCAGAAGGTCGACCGCATGCTCGACTCGGCCGGAGTGGGCGAGGGCAGCCGCGTGCTGGAGATCGGCACGGGCTGGGGCGAGCTCGCGATCCGGGCTGCCGCCCGGGGCGCCACCGTCCTGTCGGTCACCCTGTCGAGCGAGCAGCAGGCCCTGGCGCGGGAGCGCATCGCCGCGGCGGGCTACAGCGACGCCGTGTCCGTCGAGCTGCTGGACTACCGACTCGTCGAGGGCGAGTTCGACGCCGTCGTGTCGGTCGAGATGATCGAGGCGGTCGGGCACCAGTACTGGGGCGAGTACTTCCGCAAGATCGACAGCGTCCTGGCCCCCGGCGGCAAGGTCGCCGTCCAGGCGATCACCATGCCGCACGACCGGATGATGGCCACGAAGTACACGTACACGTGGATCAACAAGTACATCTTCCCCGGGGGCTTCCTGCCCTCGACCGAGGCGATCGTCGAGGTCAACCGCGAACACACCTCGCTGCACGTCAGTGAGCGCCTGTCCTTCGGGCAGCACTACGCCGAGACGCTGCGGCTCTGGGACGAGCGCTTCCTGTCCTCGCTCGACCGGGTGCGCCAGCTCGGGTTCGACGAGGTGTTCGACCGCATGTGGCACTTCTACCTCGAGTACTCACGGGCCGGCTTCCGCTCGGGATACCTCGACGTCCAGCAGCTGGTGCTGGAGCGGGAGGGTGGCCGATGACCACCATCGACAGGGTCGAAACCCCTACTGCCACCACGGCATCCGGTGTCGCTGCCCAGATCGCCATCGCGGTGGCACCATTCGTGGGCGGCGACCTACCCGTGCGCCTCACGGCATGGGACGGCAGCGAGGCGGGCCCCGCCGACGCGCCGCACGTCACGATCCGCTCTCCCCGCGCCCTGCGCCGCCTCCTGCGCCACCCCGGTGAGCTCGGAGCGGCCCAGGCCTACGTCACCGGCGAGCTCGACGTCGAGGGCGACCTCGACGTGGCCCTCACGCACGTGTGGTCGGTGGCGCAGCAGCGCCGGCTCAGCGGCATACGTCCCACGCCTGCGGCGATCGCCGCGGTGCTCAAGGTCGCCCGGGGGGCCGGCGCCATCGGACTTCCGCTGCCGGCCCCGGCCAGCCAGGCGGTGCTGAAGGGACGGCTGCACAGCGTGGGGCGCGACCGTCAGGCGATCCACCACCACTACGACCTGTCCAACGACTTCTACAGCCTCATCCTCGACCGGCACCTGGCCTACTCGTGCGGCTACTGGCGGTCCACCGCCGCCGACTACACCGTCGAGGACGCCCAGCGCGACAAGTTCGAGCTCGTGGGGCACAAGCTGGGCCTCCGCCCGGGATCGAGACTGCTCGACGTGGGCTGTGGCTGGGGCTCCATGAGCCTGTATGCCGCAGAGCACTTCGGCGCCCAGGTCACCGGCGTGACCATCGCGGCCGAGCAGAAGAAGTTCATCGATGCGCGGATCGCCGAGCGGGGTCTGCAGGACCGCGTGGAGATCCGGCTGCAGGACTACCGCGAGGTGCCGGACGACGGCTTCGACGCCGTCGTCTCCCTGGAGATGGGCGAGCACGTCGGGCAACGCAACTACCGGACGTATGCCGCGGTGCTGCACGACAAGGTCCGTCCCGGCGGGCGGGTCCTCGTGCAGCAGATGTCCCGTCGTGGTCGCCATCCCGGTGGGGGGCCCTTCATCGAGTCTTTCATCGCTCCCGACATGCACATGCGTCCGGTGGGCGAAACCGTTGACCTCATTGAGAGTTCGGGCTTGGAGGTGCGCGACGTGCACGCCCTGCGCGAGCACTACGTGCGCACCGTGGCCGCCTGGCACCACACGTTCGAGGAGAACATCGACCAGGTCGTCGCCCTCGTCGGCGAGGAGGTGGCCCGCGTCTGGCGGCTCTACCTCGTCGGTGGGGCGCTGGCCTTCCGCGACGGCCGGATGGGCGTCGACCAGATCCTCGCCGTCCGTCCCGACCACGGCATGTCCGACCTCGAGCCGGTGCGTCCGGCAGAGTGGTCCTGATGTTCGACACCTCGAACTTCCTTGCGGTCACTGGGTTCTCGCTCCTGGCGGTCGCCGTCCTGATGGTCGCGACCGCGGTGGAGGGGCACCGGCAGGGACGCGTCAGCGTCGTCGACACCACGTGGGGCCTGGGCTTCGTCGTCGTGGCTGCCGTCGCGGCCGTCGTCGGTGACGGTGCAGGGTGGCGCCGCGTGGCACTCCTCGTCGTCGTGGCCGTCTGGGGGCTGCGGCTCGCCTGGCACATGCACCAGCGCAACAGCGGCAAGGGGGAGGACCCGCGCTACGCGGAGATGCTGGCGCAGGAGACGGGCAACCCGACGTGGGTGGCCATTCGCAAGGTGTACGCGACCCAGGGCCTTGCGGTCTGGTTCGTCTCGCTTCCCATCCAGGTCAGCGCGGCCAGCGGCAAGGGGGTGGTCCTCGTGGCGGTCCTGGGCTTCCTGCTCTGGACTCTCGGCGTCACCTTCGAGGCACTGGGGGACAAGCAGCTCAAGGACTTCAAGGCCGACCCCGCCACCAAGGGCAGGGTCATGGACCGCGGCCTCTGGTCCTGGACCCGGCACCCCAACTACTTCGGTGACTCCTGCGTCTGGTGGGGGATCTGGCTGGTTGCGGCGAGCGCCTGGCCGGGGGTCCTCACCGTGCTGTCCCCGGTGGCGATGACCTACTTCCTCGTCTTCGCCACTGGGGCTCGGCTCCTCGAGAAGCACATGGCCGAGCGTCCCGGCTACGCCGAGTACCAGCAGCGCACGAGCTACTTCCTGCCACGCCCACCCCGACGCTGAGAGATCCAGACGGGGGCAAACGCGCGCAAACCTCTGTCCGACCCGGTACTGTCCTCGATGGCGAGCAGGGCGCCACGGAGCCGGATCGAGCGGAGGTGGACACCTGTGGACGGCGACCTCATGGACGCCACCGTCGCTGCGGCGAGGGAGGGTGACCGCGCTGCCTTCGGACAGCTGTGGCTGGAGCTCTCCCCGCGCGTGGCCGCCTATCTCCGCTCGCACGGCGTCGCGGAGGCCGAGGATGTCACGAGCGAGGTGTTCCTCGCCGTGTTCCGACAGGTGGGTCGCTTCTCGGGCGGAGGCGCAGCCTTTCGCGCCCTCGTCTTCACCGTCGCCCACCGCAGACAGGTGGACTGGCACCGGCAGCGGACCCGCCGTGGGCCGTGGCTGCCGTTGGACGAGGCGGGTCCGGACCCAGCGGTGCCGTCGGCCGAGAGCGCGGCGCTGGCGCTCCTGGCGGAGAAGCAGGTAGTCGAGGTGCTGGAGACCCTCACGCCGGACCAGCGGTCCGTGCTCACGCTCCGGGTGGTGGCCGATCTCAGCCTCGAGGAGACCGCGGCCGTGCTCGGCAAGGACCTCGGCGCCGTGAAGTCTCTCCAGCACCGGGCGCTGAGCCGCCTGCGGCGAAACCTTCCGGGCGTAGCAGGAAATGCAAATCTTTCGCCAGACCCGTATCCCCGGGACGCCCTCGCGCGATTGAACCCCCGACATGCCTGAACCTGAAGACTCCACCCCCAGCGGACTGCACCTGCCCGCCAGCGACCCGGCGGCCTCGGCCGTCGAGGCGCTGCGTGCCATGGCGTCCCATGGGCCGGTGGAGGCAAGCGCCGAGCTTGCGGCGTTCTTCGACGACCCCGCCGGTCAGGGCCTGGGCACCACACCCCACTCAAGGAGCGATCTCGTGACCGTTGTCCGTCTTCCCATCCGCCGTGCCGGCCGCGTCGCCGTCGCCGTCGGTGCCGCCCTCGCCCTCGCTGCCCTGGGTGGCGCGGCCGTGGCCGCGACCGGTGGCGGCCAGGACCGTGAGCCCGCCCAGGTGCAGCAGGACGACCCCAGCGACACCACGACGACGACGTCCACCGAGACCGAAACCGAGTCCACCGAGACCGAGACCGCTGAGCCTGCGGAGTCCGAGACCACTGACGCCGGCGACGAGGACAGCGCGACGCACACGGCCAACCCGGTCGCCTCGGCCAACCACCACGACGGTGTCGGCAGCGACGACGAGCACGCCGACGTCAACGGCGGTGGCGAGGTCGACCACCGCGCCGAGCACTCCCAGACGGCTCACCCGACCAGTGGCGACGACGCCGACGAGAACGACGACGACCAGGGCGAGGACCAGCAGGGCGACGACGAGCAGGCTGACGACGACGGCGGCGCCTCCTCCAAGCACGGCCACTGAGTCCCGGCTCACCGACCCGCCTGACCGGTGGCTGCCCAGCCGCGGGGCTAGAGTCCCCGCGTGGACTGTCTGTTCTGCCGGATCATCGACGGCGCGCTGCCCGCGACCGTCGTGCTCGACGAACCGTTCACGCTGGGCTTCCTCGACACGAGGCCGGTCTTCAAGGGGCACGTCCTGCTCGTCCCCAAGATCCACGTGGACACCCTCGTCGACCTGCCTCCCGAGCTGCTTCCGGTGCTGATGGGGGCGGCCCAGCGGATGTCCGGAGCCGTCGTCGGCGGCCTGGGGGCACAGGGCTCGTTCGTCGCCGTCAACAACGTGGTGTCGCAGTCGGTGCCGCACCTGCACGTGCACGTCGTGCCCCGCACCAAGGGCGACGGACTGCGCGGCTTCTTCTGGCCGCGCACGAAGTACGCCTCGGACGCCGAGGCCCAGGAGTATGCCGCGCGGCTGGCTGCCGCCCTCCCGCCTCCTCCCGCCTGACGCGCGACCCGCGAGTCTGAAGGATCTGCCGGGCCAGGACCCGCACGATCCTTCAGAGTCGGGCGCTGGGCGGGTCGCCTGTCGGTGAGGGCTGGCAGGATGCCGCTCGTGAGGACCCATGTCGTAATGCCCTCGCCCATCGGCGAGATCACCCTCGTTGCCGAGGACGGCGCCCTGGTCGGGTGCTTCATGGACCTCCCGGACCGCGACCCGTCCGACGAGACCCTGGGCCCACCCGCCGAGGACGGGTCGGCCGATCCGGTGCTGGGGGAGGCCGCGACCCAGCTCACCGAGTACTTCGCTCGGGACCGCACCGAGTTCACGCTGCCGCTGGCGCCCAGGGGAGACGCCTTTCAGCAGCAGGTCTGGGCGCTGCTGCGTGAGATCCCCTACGGCCAGACCCGCAGCTACGGCGACCTCGCCCGGACGCTGGGAGACGTCAACCTCAGCCAGCGGGTCGGGTGGGCGAATGGGCGCAACCCCCTCGGCATCATCGTGCCGTGCCACCGGGTCATCGGGGCTGACGGCAGCCTGGTCGGCTATGCCGGGGGGCTGGCCCGCAAACGCTTCCTGCTCGCCCTGGAGGAGCCTCCGGCGGACGAGGCCGATCGCCTCTTCTGAGCGTCGATGAAGGGCGCCAGGTTGCGTCCAATGGGGTTTGTGTCCGTTTGGTGATCGTCCGTTCGTCCGGTTTTGGCCGAAGTCTGCGTGGCGACCCGCGGATCACCGCCACGATGCCGTGCGGAAGGAGGCGGCCCATGCACAGGCCTCAGTTGGGTCCAGCGGCGGTTGCCGTGGCGGCGATGACCGTGCTGACCGCCTCCGCGCCCCTTGCCTGGGCTGATCCGGCGCAGGTGTCGCCACGCCCGGGAACCTCCGACGCGCGCCTCTTCGAGGCAAGTCCATCCCTGTTCGCCTTCGACGACCTCGCCCCCGCTGAGGCCGTGGCTCGTTTCGGTGACCGGACGGCCGTTCCCGTTGCGCCGAGCACCCCGGAGCCGAAGCTGAAGCGTCCGCCCCGCAACGGGGCCGTGGGGAGCTCGCCACCCGCGGGGACCCCCCAGGCCGTGCTCGCCGCGGCATACCGCAAGGCGGTGTCCCGAGCAGCACGCGGCTGCCACCTTCAGGTGGCTCACCTTGCCGCCATCGGACAGGTGGAGTCCGGCTCGATAGGCGGACGCTCCGTCACGGCCGACCATCGGGTCACGCCCGCGATCTACGGCCCGCTGCTCGACGGCGGCCCGTTCGCCGTGGTGCACGACAGCGACAGGGGCGCCGTCGACGGCGCCGCCGACTACGACCGCGCAGTCGGTCCACTGCAGTTCCTGCCGGGCTCGTGGAGCTGGGCCGGCCGCGACGGTGACGGCGACGGCCGACGTGACCCGCAGAACGTGTTCGACGCTGCGCTCGCCACGGCCGACTACCTCTGTCTGGGTGGTCGCGACCTCGCGCGGGCCGGCGACCTGCGCAGCGCCGTGCTGTCCTACAACCAGTCGGGCGCCTACCACTCGGCCGTGGTGGAGTGGGTGTCCTACTTCCAACGCCACGGCCTGGCCGCCCTGGTCACCGTGGCGTTCCGGGTGGGGTCGGGGGGACGGGCCAGTGCCATGACCGTCGCCACGCCAGATCCCAGTCCACCCGCGAGCGCGCCGAGCACCACGGCCGCGAAGCCGTCCCAGACCGGATCCGGCGCCGCCACGGTCTCGGCCGGCACAGCGACGCCGACGGCGACCACCACGGCCCCGCCCGCAGCCACCCCCACCACGCCGACCCCCGCCGAGCAGCCGTCGCCACACCCGACCACACCCGCGCCCTCACCGACGCCCACCAACCCAGAGCCCGCCGACCCCGGGCCCGTCGAACCCGAGCCGACACCCACCCCCACCGGATAACAGCACCACCACCCCTTTATCGGGTTTAGGGACAAGGTTGCGCTCCACCCGAGAAGCGTTCCGTGGTGAAGCGCAACCTTGTCCGTTGAGGCGCCGGTTCCCCGACCGCCAGCACCACCGCCCAGCGCCTGAGACCGCTCCTCGCCAGAGGATGAGACGGCGAAGGTGATGCGCGTCGCACTGCGCGCACGGACGCGCCGAGACGGCATACCAGCGGGTCTAGGCTGGTTGACGAAAGAGTGCTGGTTGTCAGCACCGGCTGGATGTCCACAGAGCATGCGTCAGCGAGGACGGCACACCCCCAGGGGTGGCCGTCCTCACGTCTTTCACAGGAGAGTGTTGGCATGACCGCGCAGCAGGTACCCGCAACGCCCCGCCACCGCGTCGTCGTGGTCGGTTCCGGCTTCGGCGGGCTCTTCGGCACCCAGGCGCTCAAGCGCGCCGATGTCGACGTCACGCTCATCGCCAAGACGACGCACCACCTCTTCCAGCCGCTGCTCTACCAAGTGGCGACCGGCATCCTCTCCGAGGGCGAGATCGCGCCGGCAACCCGCGAAGTCCTTGCGCGCCAACGCAATGCGCGCGTCCTGCTCGGCAACGTCACCCACATCGACCTTGCCGCCAAGACAGTCACCTCGCGCGTCCTCGACCGCGACACCGTGACGCCCTACGACACGCTCCTCGTCGCAGCCGGCGCCGGTCAGTCCTACTTCGGCAACGACCACTTCGCGCAGTTCGCCCCGGGCATGAAGTCGATCGACGACGCCCTCGAGCTCCGCGGCCGCATCTTCGGTTCGTTCGAGTGGGCTGAGCTGGCGAGCACCCCCAAGGAGATCGAGCGACTCATGACCTTCGTGGTCGTGGGTGCTGGGCCGACGGGGGTCGAGATGGCCGGCCAGATCGCCGAGCTGTCGCGCCGCACGCTGCGCAGGGACTTCCGCAACATCGACACCAGCCGGGCGCGCATCGTGCTTCTCGACGCCGCCCCCACGGTGCTCGGTGCCTTCGGAGACCGACTCGGCGCCAAGGCAGCCAAGCGGCTCGCCGAGATCGGCGTCGAGGTCCAGCTCGGCGCCAAGGTGACCGGCGTCGACGCCACCGGCATCGACGTCGAGGATGCCGATGGCACCCAGCGCCGGATCGAGTCCGTCTGCAAGGTGTGGGCGGCCGGTGTGCAGGCCTCCCAGCTCGGTGCGCAGCTGGCCGAGCAGTCCGGGGCGCAGCTCGACCGCGCCGGGCGCATCGCCGTCAACGACGACCTCACCCTCCCCGGCCACCCCGAGGTGTTCGTCGTCGGCGACATGGCCTCGCTCAAGGGCTATCCAGGCGTGGCGCAGGTCGCCATCCAGGGGTCGCGCCACGCCGCCGAGGTGATCAAGCGGCGCCTCGCAGGCAGGGAGCCCAAGGGGCCGTTCGAGTACCACGACAAGGGCTCGATGGCGACCATCTCACGGTTCAGCGCAGTGGCCTCGATCGGCAACCTGCGCTTCACCGGGTTCATCGCCTGGCTGCTGTGGCTGGCGGTCCACCTCGTCTACATCATCGGGTTCAAGCACCGGCTGACCACGCTCCTGCACTGGACGGTGAGCTTCCTCGGCCGCGGACGGTCCGAACGCACCGTGACCGAGCAGCAGGTGTTCGCGCGCACGGCGATCGAGCAGCTCGGGTCGGGGTACGCGCCCTCGCTCCCGAGGGTCCCCGCTGACAAGCGACCCCTGGCCCAGTCGGTCACCCAGGCCCGCGACGAGGGCAGCCGCACCCTCTGAACGACCTCGACGCCGATGCCCCGAGCGTCAGACGGTGCCCGGACGGTGCCCGGACGGTGCCCGCACGGTGCCAGGAGGGAGGGGGCATGGTGACCGGTGCGTGAGATTCCGCGTGCTCCGCAGGCGACTCGCCTAGGGTTGCGCCATGCCGCTGGACTACCCGATCCACGAGAAGACACTGGCCAACGGCCTGCGGGTCGTCGTGTCACCGGACACCTCCGTGCCCACCGTGACCGTCAACATCTGGGTGAACGTCGGGTCGCGCCACGAGCTGAGCGGGCGCACCGGCTTCGCCCACCTCTTCGAGCACCTGATGTTCCAGGGGTCGCGACACATCGCGAGCGGTGAGCACTTCACCCGGCTGATGGCCGAGGGCGGTCGGCTCAACGCGACGACGTGGTTCGACCGGACCAACTACTTCGAGACGGTGCCCAAGGGAGCCTTCGAGCTGGCCCTGTGGATGGAAGCGGACCGACACGGTCACCTCCTCGACGCGGTCACGCAGGAGAACCTCGACAACCAGCGGGACGTCGTCAAGGAGGAGAAGCGCCAGCGTTACGACAACGTCCCCTACGGCACGGCCCTGATCGAGGTGTATGCCGCGGTGTTTCCTCCGGGGCACCCCTACCACCACCCCACGATCGGGTCGATGGAGGATCTCGACGCCGCCAGCCTCGAGGACGTGCACGCCTTCTTCCGTCGGTTCTACGGGCCGAACAACAGCGTGCTCACCCTCGTCGGCGACCTCACGCCGGACCAGGGCTTCGCGGCGGCGGAGCGCTACTTCGGCCATCTCCCGCCCTCGGCCGAGCCCGCTCGACCCCCCGTTGCACCCCTGGAACCGGTCAGCGAGCCGGTGCGGGTGGACCGGCCGGGCAACGTCCCCAACGACCGGATGCACATCGCCTTCCGGCTCCCCGTCGACAACACGGCCGAGTTCTTCGCGGCGGGACTGGCCATCGACGCCCTCGGCGGCCTGTCGACCTCGCGCCTGGTGCAGCGGCTGGTTCGGCGTGAGCAGGTCGCCAACGCGGTGCAGGCCCACGCGATGGGGTTCGTCGACGGGGTGTCCTTGGGCTTCCTCGTCGTAGACGTCGCTGACGGCCAGGACCCCGAGGCGGTGGAGGCTGCGGTGGTCGAGGAGCTGGTGCGGTTCGCGGCGGAGGGGCCGACCGAGGTGGAGATGGAGTCCGCCATGGCCCAGTCCGAACGCTCGTGGCTCTCTGCCCTCGCGGGCCAGGAGGAGCGGGCCGACCTGATCAGCCAGCACGTCCTGCTCCATGGTGACGGACAGTTCGTCAACACCTTCCTCGACCGGATCGGGGATGTCGGCGTCGAGGAGGTGCGCGCCGCCGCTGCCAGGTGGCTGCGGCCCGAGAGCCGCGTGGTGGTGCGTCACCTCGCCGTCCGCGACGAGGAGGAGGTGGCATGACTTCGGTGAGCGAGGCGGCCGACCGGGTTGCCGACGAGACACCACCGCGCCCGGAGGTGCAGCCGCCGGAGAGGTGGCGCTTCGCCACCCCGCAGCGGCACCTCCTGGCCAACGGCATCGAGCTGCTCACCTACGACATCCCCGGCCAGTACGTCATCTCGGTGCGCACCGTCCTGCCGTTCGCGCTGTCGGTCGAGCCGCGGCCGGTTGAGGGCGTGGCCACCATCATGGCTCGGCTGCTGGACGAGGGCACTGCGGAGCACTCGCCCGAGGAGTTCGCAGAGTTGTTGGAGCGCAAGGGAATTGCGCTCGGTGCGTCGGTCACCGACGGTGGACTGGGTGTCGATCTCGACGTGCCGAAGCGTCGGCTCGGCGACGCCCTGGACCTGCTGCGACAGGCTCTCGCCGAGCCGGTCTTCCCCGAGCCCGAGGTGGACCGGCACCGCAAGACCAGGCTGGCCCAGATCGAGCAGGAACGCGCCCTCGCGCCGCAGCGTGCGGCCCAGGCGTTCATCGCCACCCACTTCGACGAGGCAGACAGGGCATCACGGCCCACGGCGGGGACGACGACCAGCATCACGGCCTTGACCCGCCAGGACATCGTGGCCTTCCATGCCGAGCGCGTCGGCCCCACCGGCATGACGGCCGTCATCGCCGGCGACCTCTCGGGCCTCGACGTCCGCGACCTCGCCGAGACCACGCTCGGCACGTGGGTCAGCGCGACCCACGTGCCCTCGCCCGGACCGACCGAGGCCCGTCGGGCGGTGGACGCCGCCCGCGTCGTGCTCGTCGACCGACCCGGGTCGGTGCAGAGCGAGCTGTTGGTGGGGTGGACGGGTCCGGACCGTCGCGCCCCGGCCGGCTGGGCGGCATACCCCGTCCTCGGTTTCATGGTCGGTGGCTCGCCCAACGCCCGCGTCGACGCGGTCCTGCGCGAGGAGAAGGGCTACACCTACGGCATCCGCTCGGTGTTCCGCCCGCGCCGCGTCGGCGGGCTGTTCCTCACGTCCGGCTCGGTGCGGGCCGATGCGACCGTGGAGTCGGTCCGGCTGCTGCTGGACCTGCTGGCCTCCGGGCGGGAGGGCTTCAGCCCCGAGGAGGTGCGGGCCGGCGTCGACTTCATCAGCAAGACCGCGCCGGGGCGCTTCGCCACGGCCGATGCCGTCGCCGACGAGGCCGCGACGATGGCCCTCGACGGACTCACCACCGACTTCACCACCCAGACCCTCGACGCGATGCGGGACCTCGACGGTGAGCGCCTCACGGCGGCCTACCGCGACTGGGTGCAGGGGGAGTGGACCGTGGTCATCGTCGGCGACGCCAGCACGTATGCCGACGGGGTGCGTGAGCTGGGGATCGGCGACGTGACGGTGGTCCCCGCCTGAGCGACGTCAGGCGCGGGCGTCCGTGCCCAGCCGGGCCAGGACCTCGTCGTGCAGCAGCCCGTTGGTGGCGACGGCATTGCCGCCCCACGGCCCGTCCTTGCCTGCCAACGAGGTGAACCGGCCACCGGCCTCCGTGACGATGGGGACCAGCGCCGCCATGTCGTAGACGGCGAGCTCGGGTTCGGCGGCGATGTCGACCGCGCCCTCGGCGACGAGCATGTAGGACCAGAAGTCGCCGAACGCCCGGGTCCGCCAGCAGGCGTCGGTCAGCTCGAGGAACTCCTCCTGGCGGTCGAGGTTTCGCCAGCCCTTGAGGTCGGAGTAGGAGAACGACGCGTCCGACAGGTTCGAGACGGCAGAGACGTGGATCTGCTTGGCCGCGGAGAGGCTGCGGCCCGACCACGCGCCGGACCCGTTGGCCGCCCACCAGCGCCGCCCGAGGGCGGGGGCGGCCACCAGGCCGAGCACCGGCATGTCGTTGTCGACGAGCGAGATCAGCGTCGCCCAGGCGGGCACGCCACGGACGAAGTTGTGCGTGCCGTCGATCGGGTCGATGACCCAGCGACGCGGGCCGTGGCCGGTCGTCTCGAACTCCTCGCCCTCGACGGCGTCGCGCGGGCGGGTGCGCTTGAGCTGGAAGCGCACCATCTCCTCGGCAGCCTTGTCGGCGTCACTCACCAGCGACAGGTCGGGCTTGGACTCCACGACCAGGTCGTGGGCCCGGAACCGGGCCATGGTGATCCGCTCGACGGCGTCCGCCAGGACGTGGGCTAGGCGCAGATCATCGTCGTAGGGCACCTTCCCACGCTAGCCCGTCGGCCGGTCCGGACGCGGGATGCCACGTCTCCCGGCGGGTGCGACGACCTGCGCTGGACGGGCCACGAGGCCGCTGGGACGACCGAGGGGCGTTTGGCACGAAACACCATCAAATGGGGTTAAAAGCCACCTGGGCCGAAGATCTGCTCTCAACTCGGCAGCGGGACGATCACGTTTTTGTCTCGGGTTGGCCCAGAGCGTCGCCTTTGCGCCCTCCTTGCTCTTTCATAGGGGCCACAACACACGAACGCCCTGTGCGTTACAGGGCTGCGCCCAAATCGGTGCACAGCCCGGAACGACCGCCCATCATCTGGGCGGCAGACCCCAAGTAGGAGGACGTCAATGCGAGGAACTACTCGCACGGTGGCCATGGTTGCTGGAATCTCGTCCGTCGCGCTGCTTGCTGCAGCCTGCGGTGGCGGTAACAGCAGCGATGACACCAGCTCCAGCGCTGGTGGCAAGACCGGCGGCGCTGTCACGGTCCGCGGGTGCAACCCCCAGAACCCGCTCATTCCGAGCAACACCACCGAGACCTGCGGTGGCAACGTGCTTGACGCCATCACGGCCAAGCTCGTGCACTACAACGCCGAGACCGGTGCCCCCGAGAACGACATCGCGGACAAGATCGACTCGACGGACAACCAGAACTTCACCGTGACCCTGAAGAAGGGCTACAAGTTCTCGGACGGCACCGAGGTCAAGTCGAAGAACTTCGTCGACGCCTGGAACTACGCCGCCTACGGCCCCAACGCCCAGTCCTCCGGCTACTTCATGGAGCCCATCGAGGGCTTTGGCGCCACCCAGTGCACCGGTGACGGCGACGACCCCTGCGCAGGCGCGGGCAAGGCCAAGGCCGACAAGCTGACCGGTCTCGTGGTGAAGGACGACTACACCTTCACCATCAAGACGACCGAGAAGGTCTCCAACATGGCCGTCCGTCTCGGCTACTCGGCCTTCGCGCCGCTGCCCGACTCGTTCGCTGCCGACCCGGCCGCCTATGGCGAGAAGCCGGTTGGCGCCGGCCCGTTCAAGCTCGACAGCTGGACCAAGAACACCGAGATCAAGCTCAGCAAGTTCGCTGGCTACTCGGGCAAGTTCGCCGGCAAGCTCGACGGCATCACGTTCAAGATCTACCAGGACGAGGACGCCGCCTACAACGACGTCATCGCCAACCAGCTTGACGTGACGGACCAGGTCCCCTCGTCCGCGATGATCGATGACAAGTACAAGACCGACCTCCCGGACCGCAACTCGCAGAAGTCCGTCGGCGTCATCCAGACCATCACCTTCGCGCCGACCAAGGTCGACCCGAACTACGCTGACCCGAAGATCCGTCAGGCCATCTCCATGGCCATCGACCGTCCGACGATCATCAAGCAGATCTTCAACAACACGCGTCAGCCCGCCACCGGCTGGGTCTCCCCGGTCGTTGACGGCTACAAGGCCAACCAGTGTGGCGAGTGGTGCACGTTCGACGCCGCCAAGGCCAAGGCCAAGCTCGACGAGGCCGGTGGGTTCAAGGGTGGCAAGATGACCCTCGCCTACAACGCCGACTCCTCGCACAAGGCGTGGACCGAGGCAACCTGCAACTCGATCAAGGGCGCCCTTGGTGTCGACTGTGTCGCGACCCCGGTCGTGGACTTCGCCACCTTCCGCACCCAGATCGCCAGCAAGAAGATGAAGGGCATGTTCCGCACGGGATGGCAGATGGACTACCCGTCCATCGAGAACTTCCTGGCCCCGATCTTCAAGACTGGTGCCTCGTCCAACGATGGTGACTACAGCAACCCCGAGTTCGACAAGCTCCTCAACGAGGCTGCTGCTCAGACGGACCCGGCTCAGGCCAACGCCAAGTACCAGGAGGCCGAGGCACTGCTCGCCAACGACATGCCGGCCATCCCGATGTGGTACTCGACCCGCCCCCCCCCCCCCCCCCCCCCCCCCCCCCCCACGGCCTGTCCGGGGTCAGTCAGGGGCAACCCTCCTGATGACCCCGCACCGTCCAAAACGACTATGTTGTGACAAGCACGGGCGCGCACGTCTGGCCCCGCACGGCTTGTCCAGCCACGCCTCCGGGAACACCCCACCCGGCGGCGTCATAGAGAGGGAGGTGACGTGTACAAGTACATCCTTCGGAGACTTCTCCAGATGATCCCGGTGCTGCTTGGATCCACGTTCATTATCTTTGCCATGGTTTTCGCCCTGCCCGGAGATCCCACTGCAGGCATGTGCGGCGAGCGCCCGTGTGCCCCGGCCTTCGTGGCCAAGTTCCGGGCCGAGCACAACCTGAACGACCCACTGCCGACGCGCTACGCCAAGTACATGGGCAACATCGCCCAGGGCGACCTCGGCACCACCTTCCGCAACATCAAGGTGGCGGACGAGCTCAAGCAGCGTTACCCCACCACCGCCAAGCTGGCTGGAATGGCGATCCTCTTCGAGACGCTGATCGGCGTCATCGCGGGTGTGCTGGCGGGGATACGCAAGGGCAAGTTCATGGACAACCTCGTCCTCGTGAGCACCCTGTTCGTGATCGCCATCCCCATCTTCGTCATCGGCGCGACGCTGCAGTACTACCTCGGCGTCAAGTGGGGCCTGCGACCAGTGACGGTCTCGTCCGAGGCGACGTTCAACGAGCTGCTGCTCCCTGCCTTCGTGCTCGGTAGCGCCTCGATCGCCTACGTCGCCCGACTGACCCGCACCAACCTGGTGGAGAACCTCCGCGCGGACTACCTGCGCACGGCCATCGCCAAGGGCCTGACCCGTCGACGGGCCATCGGCCTGCACGCCCTGCGCAACTCCCTGATCCCGGTCGTCACCTTCATCGGCGCCGACTTCGGTGGTCTCCTCGGTGGCGCCATCGTCACTGAGCGCATCTTCAACATCCAGGGCGTGGGCGGCTACCTGTTCACCGGCATCCACAACCGCGACGGCGTGTCCGTCGTGGGGACGGTGACGGTCCTGGTGCTGGTGTTCCTGCTCGTCAACCTGCTCGTCGACCTCTTGTACGGCGTGCTCGACCCGAGGATCAGCCATGACTGAGGCATCGACCATTGCCGTTGGCGCCGAGACCGGCGCCGCCGCCCCAGGACACGACGAGGCGCGTTCCCTCACCTCCGACGCCTGGCGGTCCCTCAAGAAGAACCCCATCTTCTGGGTCTCGATGGCGCTCATCGTGGTGTTCCTGTTGATGGCCGCGTGGCCGGCGCTGTTCACCAACGTCGACCCGGCCGCCGCGGTGCTCAAGGAGGCGCGTGAGCGTCCCAACGCGAGTGCCTGGTTCGGACGTGACATCCAGGGCTACGACATCTACTCGCGCACCATCTACGGTGCACGCGCGTCGATCCTCGTCGGTGTCTTCGCGTCCATCGCGACCGTGCTGATCGGTGGTGCCATGGGCATCGTCGCCGGCTACTACGGTGGCTGGCTGGACGCCGTGGTGTCCCGTGTCACGGACATCTTCTTCGCCATCCCGCTGCTGCTCGGCGGCATCCTGTTCATGGCGACGTTCCCCAACGACGTCGACTCGCCCTACCTGCTCGTGGTGGGCAAGGTCGTGCTGGTGCTGTCGATCTTCGGCTGGCCGGGACTGGCCCGCCTGATGCGTTCCAGCGTGCTGCAGGTCAAGCCCAACGACTACGTCCAGGCTGCTCGTGCCCTCGGGGCCACGCCGTGGCGGATCATCCGGGCGCACGTGCTTCCGAACGCGCTGGCGCCGATGATCGTCGTGGCGACCATCAACCTGGGTGTGTTCATCGCCGTCGAGGCGACCCTGAGCTTCCTCGGCATCGGGCTGACCCCGCCGGCGATCTCCTGGGGTGTGGCCATCTCCGACGCCATCGTGGCGTTGCGGACGACCCCGCACATCCTGTTGTTCCCCAGCCTCTTCCTGAGTCTGGCGGTGCTGGCCTTCATCATGCTCGGCGACGCCGTGCGCGATGCCTTCGACCCGAAGTCGCGCTGAGCGGGAGAGACGACACAACCATGACAACCTCTGAAACCATGGCCCGGGAGTCTGCGAAGTCCTCCGGCCAGACCTACGCGCCCAAGGACGGGCTGCTGCTCGAGGTGGAGGACCTCCACGTCGAGTTCCACACGCCCGACGGCATCGCCCGGGCGATCAACGGCGTCAACTTCGACCTCTTCGAGGGCCAGACCCTGGCCATCCTCGGGGAGTCCGGTTCGGGCAAGTCGGTGACCGCGCAGGCGATCATGGGCATCCTCGACATGCCGCCGGCGGTCATCCCCAAGGGCCAGATCCGCTACTGCGGCCAGGACCTGCTGACGATGCCCGACGAGCAGCGTCGCCGCACTCGTGGCCCGGAGATCTCGATGGTCTTCCAGGACGCGCTGTCCTCGCTCAACCCCGTGTTCCCCGTGGGGTGGCAGATCGCGGAGATGTTCCGGGTCCACCGCGGCATGAACAAGTCCGACGCCCTCGAGCGTGCGGTCAAGCTCATGCAGCGGGTGCAGATCCCGGCCGCCAAGGAGCGCGTGGGGGCCTACCCCCACCAGTTCTCCGGCGGCATGCGTCAACGCATCATGATCGCGATGGCGATCGCGCTCGACCCGGCGGTCCTGATCGCCGACGAGCCGACCACCGCCCTGGACGTCACCGTCCAGGCGCAGATCATGGCGCTGCTGCAGGAGCTGCAGGAGGAGCGCCAGATGGGGCTCATCCTGATCACCCACGACCTGGGTGTCGTGGCGAACGTCGCCGACAAGATCGCGGTGATGTATGCCGGCCGGATCGTCGAGCGCGCGGACGTCTACGACCTGTACCGCCAACCTGGTCACCCGTACACGAAGGGTCTGTTGGAGTCGATCCCGCGCCTGGACCAGAAGGGACAGCAGCTCGCCGCCATCGGTGGCCTGCCGCCGAACCTGATGCGTATCCCGGACGGCTGTGCCTTCAACCCGCGGTGCAAGTTCGCCCAGGACGTGTGCCGCGAGGACCGTCCTGCCCTGCTCGAGGTCGCTCCCGGCCGAGAGAGCGCCTGCCACTTCGCCGAGGAGGTCCTCCATGGCTGAGGCCATTCTGACTGCGACCGACCTGGTCAAGTACTACCCCATCAAGGGCGGCGTGCTGCGCCGCACCGTGGGCCACGTCAAGGCCGTCGACGGCGTCAGCTTCGAGCTCCTCAAGGGCGAGACGCTGGGCATCGTCGGTGAGTCCGGGTGTGGCAAGTCCACCCTCGGCCGCCTGCTGATGCGCCTGGAGGAGCCCACCTCGGGCTCCGTCGTGTTCGACGGTGTCGACATGTACGCCCAGAAGGGTCGCGCGATGCGCAAGCTGCGTCGCGACATCCAGATCGTGTTCCAGGACCCCTACACGTCGCTGAACCCTCGCAAGACGGTGGGCGACATCGTGGGGGAGCCGTTCGACATCCACCCCGATGTGGTGCCGAGGAAGGGCCGCCGCAAGGCCGTGCAGGACCTGCTCGACCTGGTGGGCCTCAACCCCGAGCACATCAACCGCTACCCCCACCAGTTCTCCGGTGGACAGCGGCAGCGCATCGGCATCGCCCGCGGCATCGCGTTGAACCCGAAGGTGCTGATCTGCGACGAGCCGGTCTCCGCGCTGGACGTGTCGGTGCAGGCCCAGGTCGTCAACCTGATGGAGAAGCTCCAGGACGAGCTCGGCCTGTCCTACATTTTCATCGCGCACGACCTGTCCGTGGTGCGGCACATCTCCGACCGTGTCGGTGTCATGTACCTCGGCAAGATGGCAGAGCTCGGCGAGGAGGACGACATCTACGGTCGTCCCACCCACCCCTACACCCAGGCCCTGCTGTCGGCGGTCCCCGTGCCCGACCCGACGCTGCGCGACAAGAAGGAGCAGATCGTCCTCAAGGGCGACGTCCCCTCGCCTGCCAACCCGCCGTCGGGCTGCCGGTTCCACACCCGGTGCTGGAAGGCCCAGGACAAGTGCAAGACCGACATCCCGCTGCTCGAGCTGCGCCCCGACGGCGCTGGCGAGCACCTGTCGGCCTGCCACTTCGCCACGCCGCGCGAGATCATCGAGACCGTGGACGTCTCCGACGCAGCCTCGGTCACGTTCGACTCGGGTCTGCGCGACGACTCGTCGCTCGAGCCCGTCGGTGACGGCCCTCAGGATTCGTGACCGCGAGCGCACGGCCTACGACGGCGCCGTTCCCCACCAGGGGGCGGCGCCGTCGTCGTCCCCTCCTCAGAGGCGCCGGTTGAGGGAGAACACCCGTCCCAGCAGCGGCATGAGCACGATGTTGAGGCCGTGCAGGATGCCGATGATGAGGAGTATGCCGCCGAGCCGGCCGAGCTCGAACGTCACCTGTTCGGCGGTGACCTCCTCGCTGATCCTGTTGTGCCAGCTCTCCTGCGGGGCCACGTGCAGCGAGAACAGGATGTAGGCGGCGAAGATCAGGTAGTAGACGATGTCGGTGAGCACGATGTAGCTCTTGCCGGTCAGGGGGTTGTCGTGGAAGACGTCGGCCGCGTAAGCGCGGCCGAACCGTTTGATGAACGGGCCGAGCCACAAGGCGATGCCGAGCAGGGCGAGGTTGGTCCCCACCTCGAGAATCCACCAGGGCATGTGCAGTCCTCTCTCGTCTCTGGGGGTGAGGGTCAGCAGTGTGGTCACCGAGCCGGCCAGGGCCACGATCCAGGCCGCCGCGACCCGACGGACCCGCCGTCGCCGGGCGCGGTCGTGGTCGATGCCTTCGACGACGCGGGCGAACAGGTCAGGAGACGGGGTGTGCACCCGTCCCTCGGCGGTCAGCGCATCATGGAGGCGATCTTCGAGCGCGCTCATCGCGTCTCCTCCAAGGTGGCAGCCAGGGACCTCAGGCCGCGTTGCAGATGGGTCTTGACCGAGTTGGGTGAGAGCCCGAGGGTCCTGGCGATCTCCTCGACCGACAGCTCGAGGTAGTACCGCAGAGCCACGCAGTCCCGCTGTCGCCGGGGCAGGTCGTGCAGTGCCGCGACCACCTCGAGGCGCGACTCACGAGACGCAGCTGTCTCCTCTGCCGAGGGCTCGTCCGGTACGGCCGGTGGCCGGTGCCGTAGCGACACCAGGCCGCGCCGGTTGTGGTCACGCGCGAGGTTGATGACGATCGAGCGCAGGTAGGCCGCGGCTCGCTCGGGGTCGCGGATGCGCTGGGCGCTGCGGGACAAGCGGATGAACGCCTCCTGGACGAGGTCCTCGGCCGCAGTGCGGTCCTGGACGAAGAAGCGGGCGAGGGTCACCAGTCGAGCGCCCTCGGCAACGAACAGGGCCGAGACCAAGGTGTCGACGTCGGCCTGCGCCGTCGACTCCCCGATGCTCCCTGTCAGCATTCCCGCAGACTCCATCACCTAGACAGACGAACGAGCAGAGCCGTTGGGTGACAACCAATTTCGGTGATTTTCGGTGTCACCCGGTGCGCCGTGGTGCCGCGTCAGTCAGGTGTCAGCACCACAGTTTCACAAGCGTAAGGAGAGCACCATGGAACACTCGCAGTCATCACCTCTTTGGCGGAGGTCTGCCACCGCCGTGGCGTGTGCCGCGGTACTCGGCGTCGGCGCCGCGGTGGCACCGGCCGTCGCCGGGGTCGCCTTCAACTTCAAGAGCGACCTGCGTGACTTCGCCCCCGCGGCCGCCGGACCGTTCGACGGAGCGCGTGCCAAGCTGACGCTGGTCGCCAAGGACTCCAGCATGGCCGTGTTCGTCGTGCACGGCGTCGACCCGACTGTCGCCGGACGGACCTTCGGAGCGCACCTGCACGTCGGACCGTGTGTCGCGGGCAGCGGCGCGTCAGCACTGGGGCACTACAACCACTCGACCACGAGCCCGCTGACGGTCAACGACCAGACCGAGATCTGGCTCGACTTCACCGTCGATGACGAGGGCAACGCACAGAGTTCCGCAGCGGTCGACTGGGCCCCGGTGCCCGGTGCCCGCTCGGTCGTCATCCACGCGAACCCGACCGCACCTGACGGCACGGCCGGGGCAAGGCTCGCGTGCCTGCCAGTGGAGTGGTGATGACAGTGCTCTCACGGCACGCGGTGCTCCGCGCCGCCCTCATCGGCTTCGGCCTGGGGGCGGTGTGGGGCGTGGCCGCGAGGGCGTGGATGCGATGGGTGTCGACCAGCCCCGAGTTCAGCTGGTCGGGCACCCTGATGATCATCGTGCTGAGCGCCGTCTTCGGGCTGCTCGTCGGCCTGTCCTGGCGGGCCCGTCAGGCGAGCGGGTGGCGGCGTCGGTTCAGGTTCCTGTTCGTGCCGGGCCTGATCCTCTTCGCCGGACAGGGATTGCCGCTGGCGCCGGGGTTCCTCGTGGCCGGGCCGCTGCTGCGTCGTCGTGGCGCGCTGGCACGGCTCGGCGTCCTCCTCGCGATCGTCGGACCGGGCGCGTTGCTCTGGTGGTCGGAGCGCCTGAACGAAGAGACGATGCTCAGTGCGCCACTACACGTGCAGGTCGGTCTGTTGTTTGGAATGCCATTGGTGGCAACGGCATTGGCGCTTGCCGGCCATCTGGTCATGGGGCCTGTGGCAGACCGCGCTCACTCGGTGTCGCCCGAACGCGCGCGCAGCAGCCGACGCAGCGACTCCAGTCTCGAGGTGCCCGCCGGGCCTGCCTGACCCGAGGCCACCCACGCGTCGAGGGCGCACTCCTCCTCGTCGTGGCCGCAGCCGCGGGGGCACTGTGAGGTGCCGGGCTCGAGGTCGGGGAAGTGCTGGATGATCCGTGCGAGGTCGACGTGGGCCAGACCGAACGACCGCACCCCTGGGGTGTCGATGACCCACCCGGCCTCGTTGGGCAGTCGCAGCGCGACAGCCGAGCTCGAGGTGTGACGACCCCGACCGGTGAAGTCGTTGACGATCCCCGTCGCTCGGCGTGCGTCCGGGACCAGGCCGTTCACGAGCGTCGACTTGCCGACTCCGGAGTGCCCGATGAAGACACTGATCCGGTCGAGGAGCTGTTCGTGCAGAAGTTCGAGACCCTCGAAGCCGGACTCCCCGGTCGCGGTCACGACGTGGCGGACGTTGAGCGGGGCGTAGTTGGCGAGAAAGGCGTCGGCGTCGGCGAGGTCGGCCTTGGTCAGCACGAGCAGGGGGTCGAGGCCGGCGTCGTACGCCGCCACGAGGCAGCGGTCGATCATGCGCGGGCGCGGCTCGGGGTTGGCCAGCGCGGTGACGATCACGAGCTGGTCGGCGTTGGCCACGATCACTCGCTCGACGGGGTCGGTGTCGTCCGCGGTGCGACGCAGCACGGAACGTCGGGGGGTGAGGCGGACCACGCGGGCCAGGCCGTCAGGATTGCCCGAGGTGTCGCCGACCAGCTCGACGTCGTCACCGACCACGATTCCCTTGCGCCCCAGCTCGCGTGCCTTCATCGCGGTCACGATGCGCTCTGACGACCCCTTCCCACCACTGCCTTTGCCACCATTGCCTTTGCCACCAACGTCTTTGCCGACGAGGACCGTGTAACGGCCCCGGTCGACGCCGATGACGAAACCCGGGACGGCGTCCTCGTGAGCCGGACGGTCCTTGGACCTCGGGCGTGACCCTCGCTTGCTGGGACGGATCCGGACATCGCTCTCGTCGTAGTCCGACGTGCGCCGACTCATGGGGTCGGGCCGTCGGGGTCGACGAGAGCGTGCCAGAGCTCGACGAACTCGGGGAGGGTCTTGCCGACCGTGTCGGGGTCCTCGACGACCAGGCCCGGGGCCCGCAGGCCCAGGAGGGCGCCCGCCATGACCATGCGGTGGTCGGCATAGGTGTGGAACAGCCCGCCGGTCAAGGGCCGCGGCGTGATGCGCAGGCCGTCCTCGGTCTCCCTCACCTCGGCTCCGCGGTCCCCGAGCTCGCGAGCCAGGGCAGCCAGCCGGTCGGTCTCGTGCCCCCGGATGTGGGCGACCCCGCGGATGACGCTGGGGGAGTCGGCGAGCGCTGCCAGCGCGGCGATGACGGGGGTGAGCTCGCTCGCGTCGTGGAGGTCGATGTCGATGCCGTTGATCTCACCGGTGCCCGAGACGGTGAGCCCCTCGCGGGCGAGTGAGACGTCGGCGCCCATCGTGTCGAGGATGTCGCGGATCGCGTCTCCGGCCTGCGTGGTGTGCTGTGGCCAGCCCGGCACCGTGACGCGGCCGCTGGTCACCAGCGCCGCGGCGAGGAAGGGCGCGGCGTTCGACAGGTCGGGCTCGACCTGGACGTCGAGGCCGTTGATCTCGGACGGCTCCACCCGCCACGTGTCGGGGTCTGCGTCGTCCACGATCGCCCCGGCGTCGCGAAGGGTCTCGACCGTCATCTCGATGTGCGGTTCGGAGGGGACCGGTTGGCCGGCGTGGTGGATGGTCACCCCTCTGTCATAGCGCGGACCGGCCAGCAGCAGCGCCGAGATGAACTGCGAGGAGGAGGAGGCGTCGAGGGTGACCGAGCCGCCCGGCATACGTCCGGTGCCGTGGACGGTGAAGGGCAAGGTGCCGCGTGCCTCGTCCTCCACCTGCGCGCCGAGGACGCGAAGCGCCTCCAGCACCGGGCCCATCGGGCGCACTCGCGCCTGCTGGTCCCCGTCGAACGTCACCAGTCCGTGCGCGAGCGCCGCCACCGGCGGCAGGAAGCGCATCACCGTGCCGGCCAGGCCGCACTCGATGTGGGCGCTGCCATTCAGGGTCGCGGGCGTGACGACCCAGTCAGGGGAGGTCGAACCGTGCGCTGTGGCGTCCTCGACCCCCGCGCCGAGCTCGCGCAGGGCCTGCGCCATGAGCAGCGTGTCGCGTGACCGCAGCGGCCGACGAAGCAGGGACGGACCGTTGGCCAGCGCCGCGAGGACGAGGAAGCGGTTGGTCAGGGACTTGCTGCCGGGCAGGGTGACGTCTGCGTCGACCCGTCGCCGGGCGGTGGGGGTGGACCAGCCGGCGGTTTCGGGGACCGAACCCGGGTATGCGGTGCGCGATGGGTCAGGTGAGGGCATCGTGCGCCTGGGACGCGGCCAGCTTGGCCTCGCGGCGTGCGGCACGCGAGGCATGCCTGGCCTCGCGCTTGGCACGTTTGGCCGCCCGCTTGGCGGTGTCGCTGGCCAGGCCCGCGCGATAGGCCAGACCCGGCCGCCCCTCCGTGTCGACGCTGGCCAGCAGCAGCCCGCCGATGAGGCCGAGGTTCTTGAGGAAGTTGATCCGCTGGGCGCGCTTGACCGCGGGGTCTGTCTCGGTCCAGAACTGGTGTCCCACATAGGTGGTCGGCACCATGGCGCCGACGAGGGCCAGGGAGGCGAGCCGCGGCACGCGACCGACGGCCAGGAGCGCTCCACCGCCAACCATGGTGGCGCCGTTGGCCCGCACCAGGAGCTCGGGGTCGTTGGGCAGGCCCAGCGGCGCGAGCCGCTCGGCAAGGGGTGCGACCTTGGGCTTCAGCGCGGAGGGGTGGCGGAGCTGCTCAAGTCCCTGGACGACGAAGATCGCGGCGAGCAACGGTCGGGCCACGCGGCGGACGACGGTCATGTTCACTCCTGGGCTGATGCGGGTTGGTGCGGGGTTGTTTCTCAGCGTCTCCCTTCTTACCGTATGGGCAGGTCAGCGTCCCTGCGTACCCTGTCCACCATGTGCGGCCGATATGCAGCCACAGCCAATCCCGACGAGCTCGTCGAGGAGTTCGAGGTCGAGCAGGACCGGACTTCAGAGCGGGCCCGCAGCATCCTCAAGAACCCCCAGTCGCCGCCGGCGGGCACACCCGACTTCAACCTGGCGCCGAGCAAGCAGGCGCCCGTGGTCCTCACCCGCGCCCCGCGCCCAACGCAAGTCCCGTCCGGACAGCCCACGCCCAAGGAGGGGTATGCCGGTGACGCGCCTCCCGTCCGTCAGCTCCGGCTGCTCACGTGGGGCCTGGTGCCCAGCTGGGCCAAGGACACCAAGATCGGCATGCGGATGATCAACGCCCGTGCGGAGTCGGTCCTGGAGAAGGGGTCCTTCGCCAAGGCCGCGGCATCGCGTCGCTGCCTGGTTCCGGCCCAGGGGTGGTACGAGTGGCAGAAGTCGCCGGTCAGCACCGATGCCAAGGGAAACCCGCGCAAGCAGCCCTTCTACATGCACCGGGCAGACGGTGACGTGGTCGCGTTCGCCGGGCTCTACGAGTTCTGGCGCGATCGTGAGGTCGCCGATGGCGCCGACCCCGAGGCGTGGCTCACGACCTTCACCATCATCACGACGGAGGCCGAGGCCGGACTGGACCGGATCCACGACCGACAGCCCCTGGTGCTCGAACGTGAGGACTGGTCGACCTGGCTCGACCCGTCGGTGACCGACCACGACGACGTCGCCGGACTGCTCGCGTTCTCGGCGCCCGGGCGGTTCGAGGCCTACCCGGTGGGGACAGCCGTCTCGTCCAGCCGCAGCAACGGTCCGCAGCTGATCGAGCCCGCGGGCATCGACGAGCTCGACGGAGTGGTCGACCCGATGACCGGGGAGATCATCGGGGGCCAGGCCCTGACCACAGCCGAGACCGGCGGGGGACCGAACCCCGCATGAGCAGGGAACCAAGCAGCGAACGCGTGGTCGAGGTCGAGACCCCACTGGGGCCGGCGCGGGTGCACGTGGCGCGTCCACCGCGGGCGCACGGCTCGGTCGTCCTCACCCACGGAGCCGGGGGCAGCATCCGCGCCGGCGACGTGACCGCCGTGGCAACCGGCCTCGTCGAGGCCGGGTGGGCAGTCGCCCTCGTCGAGCAGGCCTGGGTGCTGGCTGGTCGCAAGATGCCGCCACCCGCGGCCACCCAGGACCCGTCATGGCTTCCGGTGCTCGCCCACCTGACGGCCGGGCGCGGCGCCCTGCCGAGGCCGCTGGTCGTGGGCGGCAAGAGCAACGGCGCCAGGGTCGCCTTCCGGACCGCGCACTCCGTGGGCGCCGATGCGGTGCTCGCGCTGGCCTTCCCGCTCCACCCTCCCGGCAAGCCCGAGGCGTCGCGGGCCGAGGAGCTGCGCGCACCCGTGCCGCACGGCATACCGCTGCACGTGGTTCAGGGCGAGGCAGATCCGTTCGGCACGCCCGCGGAGGTGCGTGCCGAACTGCCCGACCCGTCCTGGGTGAGCGTGGTCAAGGGCGGCCACGGCTTCACCAGGAAGCCGGACGACCTGGTCGCAGCCGCCCTGGCCTTCGTGAACTCACTGGGCTAGAGCGCGCCGCCTGCGGCAGTCGGGGCGGAGGCGTCCTTGCCGCCGTCGCCCACGGCTTCACGGGCGAGGTGGTCCTCGATCTGGAACCAGTCGTCACCGGCGCGCTCGGCGATGGTCAGCAGGGTGTTCATCGCGGCGACCTCCTCGACCTGCTCCTTGAGGAACCAGAGCATGAACTGCTCGCCGAGCACGTCGCCCTCGGCGCGCGCCGCCCGGAAGAGCGCCTCGATCTGGCCCGTGACGGCCTTCTCCTGGGCCAGGGCCAGCTTGATCGGCGCGGTGAGCGCGTCGAAGTCGTTGCGGACCTCGTCGACGCCGGGCACGGTCAGGGCCCAGTCCCGGTCCAGCATGTACTGGACCATCATCATCGCGTGGTTACGCTCTTCGACGCTCTGCAGGTAGAAGTGCGTGGCCAGCCGGGGGAGGTCGTGGCCGTCGAACCACACGGCGATCGCGATGTACTGCTGGCTGGCGGTGAACTCGTGGCGAACCTGCTGCGTGAGCAGCTCGACGAACGAGGCTTCGGATGTGCGCGACATACCGGAGACCGTAGCGGGTGGGAATGACCGCGCGAGGCACTCGGTTGGACCAAGGGACCGACCGCGACACGGTCGGCGAAGCCGATACACCACCAGGAGTTCGCTCGTGCCCGTTCTGACCGCGCAGCCCGTCGGCGAAGCCGCGCTCTCCGCGCCCGTCGCACTGGGCTTCTCCGCACCGACCGACAAGCCAGCCAAGGCCGAGGCCGGGCTAGGCTGGAGGGCAATGACTGAGACACCTGCCACCGACACCATCATCGACGAGGCCACCCCTGACGCCACGGTCGACGTGGCGAGCGAGACCCCTGCCGAGCGGCAGTCGCGTTTCGAGCGCGAGGCGATGCCCCTGCTGGACCAGCTGTACTCCGCGGCGCTGCGGACCACGCGGAACCCGGCCGACGCCGAGGACCTGCTCCAGGAGACCTACACCAAGGCCTTCGCCGCGTTCCACCAGTACCGCCCCGGCACGAACTTCAAGGCGTGGATGTACCGCATCCTCACCAACACCTACATCAACACCTACCGCAAGAAGCAGCGTGAGCCGCTGCAGTCCGACGCCGCCGAGATCGAGGACTACCAGCTGGCCCGTGCCGAGTCGCACACCTCCAGCGGGCTGCGCTCGGCCGAGACGGAGGCGTTGGACCACCTGCCCGACACCGAGGTGAAGCGGGCACTGCAACAGCTGCCGGAGGACTTCCGGTTGGCGGTCTACCTCGCCGACGTCGAGGGCTTCGCCTACAAGGAGATCGCCGAGATCATGGATACCCCCATCGGGACCGTCATGTCACGGTTGCACCGCGGCCGGCGCCAGTTGCGGGAGTTGCTGACGGAGTATGCCGCCGAGCGCGGCTTTGCCACCCAGGGAGCGGACTCATGAGCTGCGAAGGTCAGGGAGCGGGAGAGGCTGCGGGTTCGGACTGCTCGGAGGTGCTGCACCGGGTCTACGAGTACCTCGACGGTGAGATGACGCAGGACGACACCGTCAAGATCAAGCACCACCTCGACGAGTGCGGGCCCTGCCTGCAGGAGTACGACCTCGACCAGGCGCTCAAGGCGCTGGTCAAGCGGTCCTGCGCCTGCGAGGAGGCCCCCGTGGAGCTGCGGACCCAGATCATGGCCAGGATCACCACGATCCGCTACGAGATCTCGGAGTAGTCGCGCGGCGGTGACCGCGAAACGCTGACAGGTACCGACGAAGGGGCGGTCGAACCAGATGGTTCGACCGCCCCTTCGATGCGTCGTGGCGCAGGCTCAGGCGTTGGGCTTGCGGCCGTGGTTGGCCGCGTTGCCCTTGCGCGAGCGGCGCTTGCGGGCGCGCTTGCTCATGGGTCACTCCGTCAGTGGGTGGTGTGGCGCGTTACGCACCGGGTGCCGGGCCAGTCTCTCACAGCCTAGAGGCGAGAACGTGCCGTCGGGCCAATACCGGGAGCCATGCGGACAAACGCCGTCCAAAGGGTCGAACGATTGATGCCAAAGGGGCGATAGGACCTTCAAGGTTTGGCAAAGAACGGGCAAGGAGCGTCCCAAGGACGCAGGTTGCCCGGCATCATAGTCCTGTCCACGCACCGCACCCCTGGCGGCTCGGGACAAGTGACCGCCTGAAGTAGCCGAACGTATGAGTCGAGCCTCAGGCAGAAGGAGCACCGCCATGAAGGCGATCACCACCATCTTCGAGTCCATCCTCTCCGGCAACGACAACATCGTGTGGTCCCCCCAGGACGTCGAGTCCTCGACCGGCATGACCTCCGTGTGGAGCTGGGGCGGCTGACCCACCCCGATGGCCCCCCGGGCCTAGATTGGTGCCGTGAGCACAAGTCCTGACCCGGGAGCGTCTGCGCGCAGACTGCACAACCGCGCGACCATCATCTATGTGGCGGTCGTCGTGGCTCTCGCGCTGGGTCTTGCCTCGATAGGTTGGCTGGCCACGGGTCAGCTGGGCGACATCTACGCAGTCTTCGTTCTGTCCGGGCTGGGCATCACCAGCTGGTTGTTGCGCGAGATTGACGTCGGTTCGCGCATTCAGCTGTCGTTCCTGAGGATCATCCTGCTCACCTCTGCTGTCGTGGTTGGCCCTGTGGGGGCAGCCATCGTGGGCGCCGCCGCCGCTGTGGTCCAGAAGGAGTCACAGCCGGTCATCGTCCGCCTCTTCAACGTCGCACTCTGCAGCTCGATCGGGTCCCTGGGTGGTCTGGTCTACCTGTGGGCCGGGGGACTGAGTGATCCCGGCGGCTCCGACTCGGCCGGTCGCATCCTGCTCCTCGTGGGGCTGCCCCTCATCGTGGCCGACGTGGCCCAGTGCCTGCTGAATGCCGCACTGATCTCCGGTGTCGTGAGGTTCTCCGCCGGCACCCCGATGCGCACCCAGTTCTTCAAGCTGCTCACCACCTCCGGCGCGGCCTACATCGGCTACGGCGTCATCGGTTTCCTCTTCGTGGTGCTGTGGCTTCCGGCCGGCGTGGGCTGGTTCAGCGCCGTCCTCGTCCTCGCGCCCCTGTTCGTCGCCCGCTGGGCGTTCGTCCAGTACGGCGACGAGTTGCGTGCCCACGACCGGACGCTGCGGGCACTGGTGACGGCCGTCGAGACCAAGGACCCCTCCAACAGCGGGCACAGCGACCGCACCGCCCAGCTTGCCCAGTGGCTCGCCGAGACGCTTGGCCTGGGGCACAAGGAGATCCAGGACGTCCGCACGGCGGCGATGCTCCACGACATCGGCAAGGTCTGCGTGCCCAGCAAGGTGCTTCGGGCTCGGCAGCCGCTGACCGACGACGAGCTGGTCGTCCTCGCCGAGCACGCACTCAGCGCGGTGGAGCTGGTCCAGGGGATCGACTTCGTGGCGGGCTCGGTGGACGGCATCGCCCACCACCACGAGCGGTTCGACGGCCGCGGTTACCCTGCCGGGCTGAAGGGCGAGGACATCCCCCTCACCGCGCGACTGGTCGCGGTCGCCGACACCTTCGACACGCTGACCACCTCCCGTTCCTACCGTGCCGCGATCAGCGTGGACGCCGCGCTCGAGGTGGTCGCCGCCCGCGCCGGCACACAGTTCGACCCCGCGGTCGTCGACGCTCTTCGGCGAGTGCTGGCTCGGCACGTGTGGGCCATGACCGAACGCACCCCCGAGGAGCTCGCAGGGGCGGCGGTGACTCTCGACCACGACGAACCCGAGGTCTCGGACCTCTTCGCCCAGCGCCACGACCTGAGGGCCAAGGTCAAGGGAGCGACGGCCTCCGTGGCCATGCCGGTCGGAGGGGCTCTGTGACCACCCTGCGGCGGATCACCGTCGACCTGCGGTGGCCCCTGGTCCTCCTGGCGCTCTTCGTGGTCGCCGAGGCCTTCTTGTCCGGGCGCCAGGAGCTGCTGTCGCTCAGGGGCGCACCGCTGCTGTCGGTCTCGCTCTTCTGCCTCGCCATCATCCTGGGTGAGACGGCGCGGCTGCGGATCCTCACCGGCCGCGAGACTGCGCCGATGTCCACGGCAGCCGCGCTGGGCCTGGCGCTCTCTGCTGTCCGCGAGCCCGGGGGCGCGCACCTTGGCGCCGCCCCCGTCGTGCTCGTCGTGGCTGTCGCCATGATCGTGGGAGGCCTCGTCCTGCGGGTCTCCGGTTCGACCGTCTCCTGGGTGGACGTCTCTGCGCGGGTCGCCGGCGTGTCACTGGCCCCGGTGCTCTACCGCGGTGTCGAGTTCAACGGCCAGACCCTCGTCGAGTGGCAAGGCAACTGGGCCGGCCAGCGCTGGCTGGTCGGTGTCGTCATGCTGCTCGTCGGTGGCCTGACCATGGTGGCCCAGCTCGCCCTCGAGGCGGCAGCGCACGCCGGACGCGACCACGCCCCCCTCGTCCCCGCCGTCATCGACGAGGTCAGGTCGACGCTGGCCCTCGGCACTGCTCTGGTCACCTCGGGCGCGCTCATCGCGCTGGCCGACGTGGCCATCGGGATCGCGGCCCTGCCGCTGTTCCTGTTCCCCCTTGTCCTGACGACGTTCGCCGTGCAGCGCAACGCCAGCATCCGCACGACCTACCGCCAGACGATCGGGGCGTTGTCCTCCCTGACCGACCGTGCCGGCTACACCGTCTCCCACCATGCCCAGCGGGTCGCGGATGTCTCCCTGGCGATCGGTCGCGACATGGGCATGGGCCAGCGTGAGCTCACGGATCTGGAGTATGCCGCCCTGCTGCACGACCTGGGGCAGGTCGCCCTCCGAGAGCCGATCCCGGCCGGGGCGACCGTGATGGCTGCCCCCGCGGACCAGCAGCGGATCGCCCACGACGGTGCCGAGATCGTCCGGACCACCGGTGTGCTCGACAGCGTGGCCGCGATCATGGAGGCGCAGACCACCCCCTACCGGCAGGTGCGCGAGTTCGGTCAGGATCTCCCGATGTCCAGCCGCATCATCAAGGTGGCCAACGCCTACGACGACCTCTGCGACACGGGTGGGAACGACCACAGGGCGATGGAGCGGATCCACCTCGGCCTGGGCTACGAGTACGACCCGCGGGTCGTCGACTCGCTCACCCGGGTGCTCGAACGTCGACGAGGACGGTCCGCCGCGAGCGGGTCCTGACCCCGCGGCATACCCGAGGTGGTTGACCTGCAGCCCCGCCACGCGGAGCAACCTTTGCCAGCAAAGGAAAGTGGATGGCGGACAGGTTGCACCCTGTCCACCATCCACTAGTCCCTGCCAGCAAAGGTGACGAACGCAGCTACTACGGCGTGCCCGTGGTGAGATGCGCATCCATGGCGAGGTTCTTCTCGACGCGGGGGTCGCCGGCGTCGGCGAAGTAGTCGCCCTTGATGGTGTCGTCCCTGCCCGGGTCGACCTTGAGGCCCCTGAGGATGAGCGTGGCGACGATGGCGATGATCAGGTTGATCACGAAGGCCGTCATCGCGATGTAGCCCATCTTGCCGAGCATGGGGATCATCGCCAAAGAGCCGCCGAAGTGGCCCTTGGTGGTCGGGTTGATGACGTTGTAGGCCGCGATCGTGCCGTAGACCATGCCGACCGCCCAGCCGCCGAGCAGCGCCCACCGGTGGAACCACCGCGTGTACAGCCCGAAGACGATGGACGGGAGCGTCTGCAGGATCCAGATGCCACCGAGGAGCTGGAAGTTGATCGCGTTCTGCTTGTCGAGGGTGAGGACGAAGACGAGCGCAAATGCCTTGACCAGCAACGAAACCAGCTTGCCGACCTTGGCCTCCTGGGCATGCGTGGCGTCGGGCTTGATCCAGTCGCGGTAGATGTTGCGGGTGAAGGTGTTGGCCGCCGCGATGGACATGATGGCTGCCGGGACGAGGGCTCCGATCGCCACCGCCGCGAAAGCGACTCCGGCGAACCAGCTCGGGAACATGTCCTCGAACAGCTGGGGGATGACCAGTTGCGCGTTCGGCTTGCCGTCGAGGCCGATCGGCTTGGTGCCGGCGGCGATGGCGACCCAGCCCAGCAGGGCCAGCAGGCCGAGCACGAAGGAGTAGGCCGGCAGGATCGAGGCGTTGCGGCGGATCGTGTTGCGGCTCGAGCTCGACAGGGTCGCCGTGATCGAGTGGGGGTACATGAACAGGGCCAGTGCCGAGCCGAACGCCAGGGTGGCGTAGGCCCAGTACTGCTGGCTGTTCGGGATGAACGCACCGGTCGGCTTGGCCGGGTTGGCGACGCTCGGCTTGGCCATCTTGGCCTCCGCCGCGCTGAAGACGTTGTCCCAGCCGCCGACCTTCGACGGGAGATAGATGACCGCGACGATGATGACCAGGTAGATCAGCGCGTCCTTGACGAACGCGATGATGGCGGGCGCCCGCAGTCCGCTGGAGTAGGTGTAGGCAGCCAGCAGGGCGAAGGCGATGAACAGCGGCAGGTCCTTGGCGAGGGCGTTGCTGCCGCCGACGCCGGCAACCTCGAGAACGGCCTGGATGCCGACGAGCTGCAGCGCGATGTAGGGCATCGTCGCGAGGATGCCGGTGATCGCCACCGCGAGGGACAGCCCCCGCGAGCCGTAGCGGCCCTTGACGAAGTCCGCCGGCGTCACGTAGCCGTGCCGGTGGCTCACCGACCAGAGCCGCGACATGAAGATGAAGATGATCGGGTAGAGCACGATCGTGTAGGGCACCGCGAAGAACCCGCTGACCGAACCGAGGGCGAACATCGCCGCAGGCACGGCGACAAAGGTGTATGCCGTGTAGAGGTCACCTCCGAGGAGGAACCACGTCACCCAGGTGCCGAAGCGTCGACCGCCCAGGCCCCACTCGTCGAGGGACTCCATGCTGTCGGCCTGACGCCAGCGGGAGGCCCAGAAGCCCATACCGGTGACGAGAGCGAAGAGCAGGATCAGAACGGTCAGTGCGACACCGTTGACACCGGTGCCTGCTGCGGTGGGCGCGAGGGCGTTCATCGGCCGGCCTCCATGGTGTCGTCGAGGCCGGAGTCGTCGCCGGTCATCGGGCGGTGGGGGCGGGCCTTCAGGACCAGCTTGTAGGCGGTGAAGGTCAGCGCCGAGCACAGGAAGACCCACAGGAACTGGTACCAGATGAAGAACGGGAAGCCCCAGAGCTCGGGGTCCTTCTTCGCGTAGCTGCCCACCCAGAGGAGGGCGATCATCGGGATGGCCAGCAGCACGCCGGCGATGGCCAGCAGTCCCTTGTTGGCCGGGGGGACGGTGTCGTGGTCGACAGCGTTGTCGGTACTCACCTTCGGACCTCCGCATGGAAGAAGGAGCGACTGCCGATGGGCAGTTCGCGATGTACGTTATGCCCGACTCGTCGGTAACCGTGGGATGTCCGACCGGCGAAAGGCACGGTGCCGGCCGATGCCGCGGGCAGCCCCGGGATCCGGTTAGGGTGTCGCCCATGACTGTGGCTCACGGTGGTTCCGCCTCGATCGCCGCGCCGACGTACTGGTGGTACCGCGCGCGCACGGACCTGCTCCGAGAGGTGCTCGAGGAGTACGTCGACCGGGACGCACGCATCCTGGACGTGGGCAGCGCCGACGGCCCCAGCGTGGCCTGGCTGCGAGGGGGCGACCGCCACGTGTCCCTCGACCTCGATCCGCGCGGTCTCGGCGCTGACGGAGTCTGCGGCTCGGCCCTGGCACTCCCCTTCGAGGACGCGGCGTTCGACATCGTGGCGGCGTTCGACGTGATCGAGCACTGCGAGCCCGAGCGGACCGCGCTGGACGAGGTCGCTCGCGTCCTGGCCCCCGGAGGGCGGCTGCTCGTGTCGGTGCCTGCCTACCAGTGGGCCTGGACCGACTTCGACGACCAGAACGGCCACCACCGCCGCTACACCCGTGCCCGGGCCGTCGCCGCCGTCGAGCGCAGCGGACTGACCGTGGACCGGGCGACGTACGCGTTCGCCTCCGTGTTTCCGTTCTTCGTCGCCGAGCGGGTCGCCCGCCGGGTGCGGCCGTCGTCGAGCGAGGCAGCGGACGTGGTCAGCCTCCCGCAGGTCCCCAAGTCGGTGGAGCGGGTGCTGATGGGCCTCAGCCGGGTCGACCGGGCCCTGCTGGCCCGGATGGACCTGCCGTTCGGCTCCTCCGTGGTCGTCGCGGCGAGCAAGCCCGCCTGAGCCAGCGGCGCCCGCACCGCCCAGCAGCGCCCGCGCCGCGGAGCAGGCAGGCTACGTAGTCGGGTCGTTTCTCTCGTGCTCGATGAGGTCGCCCGGGTAACCCGGCCCGAGGTCGCGGGCAAAGCTGAAGTGCTTGTGCGCGAAGTAGCTGAGCACGACCGTCAGCCCGGTGGCGATGGCCTGCGCCACAAAGGGCCCGAGCCCGGCAACCTCGATGAGCAGCGGCAGCAGGGCGGCGTTGATCGCCAGCGAGGTCGAATGCACGCCGACGAACCGCGCCAGGTCACGGGCGCGGTGGCCCTTCACCCTGAACACGAACCGCCGATGGAGCTCGAACGCCACCAGGATCGCCAAGGCGTAGGCCACCACCAGGGACCCCATGTAGCCGATCGTGCTGCCGAGCAGCCAGTGCGCCAGCGCGAAGAAGCCGAGTCCGATTGCGGTGTTGATGCCACCGACGAGGAGGTAGGCGACCTGTTGGTTGCGGACCAGCTGGGTCAGCGGACCGGCGGGGGGCAGGTGCGGCTCCGTCGCGTCGGGGGCGGAGAGGTTGGCCATGGCACCCGGTTCCTCGAAAAGGTCGCCCCGAGGGGCGGGGGACTGGATGACTATAGTGCGGGCATGCCGGCAGCACCCCCTCCCCAGTTCGCCGCCCACCTGATCTCGGTGGTCATCCCTGTCTACGCCGGCCGCGCGACGCTGCCGCAGGTGGTGGCTGAGATCGCCGAGTACACCAAAGACTTCCGCACCGAGGACGGCCACCTGGCGCGGGTGAGCGAGCTGTTCCTCGTGCACGACAACGGCCCGGACGGGTCCGACCAGACCATCCGCGAACTCGTCCGGCAGTACGACTTCGTCCGCCCCGTCTGGTTGAGCCGGAACTTCGGCCAGCACGCGGCCACGTTGGCGGGGATGTCGTCCTCTGGCGGCGACTGGGTCGTGACGATGGATGAGGACGGGCAACACGACCCGGCCTACCTGGGCGCCCTCCTCGACCGCGCGATGGCTGAGCAGGTGGCCGTCGTCTACGCCCGTCCCACCAACAAGCCTCCGCACGGTCCGCTGCGCAACACCGCCTCGAAGGGCTCGAAGTGGCTGGTCGAACGGCTGACGGGCAACACCGGCGCGAACCTCTACCACTCCTACCGCCTCGTCCTGGGCGAGGTGGCCCGCGGACTGGCGGCGTATGCCGGCGCGGGCGTCTACCTCGACGTGGCCCTCGGGTGGGTGGCGGGCGGCGTGACCAGCTGTCCCCTGCCCATGCGTGAGGAGGGAGACCGTCGCAGCGGCTACCGGCTGCGGAGCCTGATGTCGCACTTCTGGAGACTGGTGCTGACCAGCGGCACCCGGTTGCTGCGCTTCGTCAGCATGATCGGGGCCGCGTTCGCGCTGCTCGGCGTCGTCGTCGCGGTGGTGCTGGTGGTGGTCAGGCTGTTCGGCGGCATCATCGTCCCCGGATGGACGTCGGTGATGGTGTTCGTCATCGTCGGCACGGGGGCCGTCCTGTTCTCGCTCGGCATCGTGGCCGAGTACCTCGGAGTCGCGGTCAACATGGCCATGGGCAAGCCGCTCTACCTCATCACGACAGATCCCCAGCGCGGCCCGCTCGGACGTCGACCCGCACAGCGTGCGGATGCCGGGCTCGAGGCGGATGGCGGGCCCAAGGCAGATGCCGGGCACGACGCGGCGGCCGCGCCGCGGGTGGACACCGGGCAGGACGCCCAGGGACCACGGGTGAGCGAGGGCGCATGACGCGGGCGACCACCTGGGTCGTCGGTGCCGGCGGCCTGTTGGGCTCGCACGTCGCAGCATCGGTCCGCCGGCGCGGTGGCGAGGTGGTCACCGCGCGCGTGCCGTGGTCGGACCCCGTGGCCGCGCGGGCAGCGTTGCGGGAGGGGATCGCGACCCTCGCCGAGCGCGCGGACGGCGGCAGCTGGGCCGTGGCGTGGTGCGCCGGGGCCGGCGTGGTCGCCACGGCCGAGGCGGATCTGCTCGCCGAGGTGGAGCTGTTCGAGAACTTCCTCACCGACCTGGCCGCCGCGCTGCCCGAGGGCAGGGATGGCGCCTTCTTCCTCGCCTCCTCCGCCGGAGGGGTGTATGCCGGGTCGCCGGTCCGCGCGCCGTTCACCGAGGACTCGCCCACCGCTGCCCTGGTCGCCTACGGGCGAGCCAAGCTGAGGATGGAGGAGGCGGTCGCGGAATTCTCGCGGCGAACGGGGACGGCGGTCCTGGTGGGTCGCATCGGCAACCTCTACGGGCCGGGGCAGGACCTCACCAAGCCCCAGGGCCTCATCTCCCAGCTCTGCCGCACCCATGCCACCGGTTTCCCTCTGACGGTGTACGTCCCCCTCGACACCATGCGCGACTATGTCTACGCCGAGGACTGCGGCAACCTCGTGGCTGCAGGCCTGGCCGGCGTGCGTGCCCACGTCGAGGGACAGCCCTCACGCGTCGTCACCAAGATCATCGCCTCCGGCCAGTGCACGACGATCAGTGCGCTCATCGCGGAGTCGGCCCGGCTCTACAAGAAGCGGCCCCGCGTCGTCGTCAAGGCCCCGGTCGAGGGCACCGGCCAGGTGGTCGACCTGCGCCTGCTGTCGGGGGTCTGGACCGAGCTGGACGCCCACCTGCGCACCTCGGTCACCATCGGCATGGCCAGAACTGCTGCCGACGTGGGGGAGCAGACCCGGCACCCGTCCGCGGGCTGAGTGTCGCGACGTGCCGGCACGGCAGAGGGCCGCCCACCAGCGGKGGGCGACCCTCCGATGACCGTGTGGCTCAGGCGGCCTTGGTCTCCTTGAAGATCTTGTCGATCTGGTCGATCTTGGCGAGCAGCTCGTCGGCCTTGGCGGCGTCGAACTCACCCTTGGTGCCCGACGCACCGGCCAGCTTGGTGGCCTCGTTGAACAGCGTGTGGAGGTCGGGGTACTTCTCGAAGTGCGGCGGCTTGAAGTAGTCGGTCCACAGCACCCACAGGTGGTGCTTGACCAGCTCGGAGCGCTGCTCCTTGATGACCACCGCACGGGTGCGGAAGTCGGGGTCGTCGTTGTCGGCGACCTTGGCGATGATGGCCTTGATCGACTCGGCCTCGATGCGTGCCTGGGCGGGGTCGTATACACCACAGGGCAGGTCGCAGTGGGCGCTGACCTCAGTGGTGCGGAAATGGCGGGAGAGCATGCGAATCCCTTCTGCGAGGTGGATGTTCTCGTGCGGCTTCGACCCTACCCCGCAGGTCAGCGGGTCGCACGGCACCCCCAGGGGGTGACCGGCATACGAGCAGGTATGCCGCCCGCGCACCTGTGGGAGGTGGGGTGCGGCTGGGTGCCGAGCCGCGTCAGCGGGTGAAGCGGCGGACCAGCCGGCGGGCGAGTCGCCGCCCGGGATAGGACGCGGGCAGCCGGAAGAGGACCAGGGCCCGGATCTGCTCGCGGGCGAGCGAGCCGATGCCGTGGGTCCACGAGTCGGTGACGCCGGGGGCGGACTGGTTGTCGCTCTCCACCCAGTAGCGGGTGGGATCGGACGGATCGCGCCTGGTCACGCGCTTGATGGCGAGCGGGCGCCGGACCCCGTCGGAGTCGTCGGGGAGGCGCACGATCGCGAGGCGGCCGAGGCGTGGCGGCGCCCCACGCAGGACGACGAGCCGGTCTCCGGTGTGCAGGGTCGGTTCCATGGAGCGACCTCGGACGCGGACTACCCCGATCACCGTCACGCACTCTCCCAGTCGTCGTCGCCTGATGCCATCATGCCTAGCCCGGAGCAGTCGCGCATCCGCATCTCACCCCGACGCCCCGGCGTCGGGGCCAGCAGGCTCCATCGGTGCGGCAAGATCCGACTCTTTGCGCTGCGCGGCCTCGAGCAGGTGCTCGGCGTGCTCCTGCTCTTCCTGGCGCATGCGGCTGAGGAACGACTTTGTCCGCGCGTGCTGCGGGTTGGAGATGACCTCGCTCGGCGGCCCCTGCTCGACGACGACGCCACCGTCCATGAAGACGACCCGGTCGGCCACCTCGCGGGCGAAGCTCATCTCGTGGGTCACGACGATCATCGTCATGCCGTCCTTGGCGAGCTGGCGCATCACCTTGAGGACCTCGCCGACCAGCTCGGGGTCGAGGGCAGAGGTGGGTTCGTCGAAGAGCATCAGCTTGGGCTGCATCGCGAGCGCCCGAGCGATGGCGACCCGCTGTTGCTGACCGCCGGACAGCTGGGCGGGGTAGGCGCTGGGCTTGTCCTTGAGGCCGACCTGTTCGAGGAGGACCAGGGCGCGTTCGCGCGCAGTCGCCTTCTTCTCGCCCTTGACCTGGATCGGGGCTTCCATGACGTTTTCCAGGGCGGTCTTGTGCGGGAACAGGTTGAACCGCTGGAACACCATGCCGATCTCGCGTCGCTGTGCGGCGATCTGCTTGTCGGTGAGGTGGTGCAGCGTGCCACCGCGGTCGGCGTAGCCCATGAGGTCGCCGTCGACCCAGATTCGCCCGCCGTCGATCGACTCGAGCTGGTTGATGCAGCGCAGGAAGGTCGTCTTGCCCGAGCCGGACGGCCCGAGCAGGCAGACCACCTCGCCGGCGTGGACGTCCATGTCGATGCCCTTGAGCACCTGGTTGCCGTGGAACGACTTGGTCACGTTGACCGCGTGGACGAGCGGTTCGCCGGTCTGTTGTGTCGTGGTCATCAGTGGTCCGCCGCAACTTGTTGGAGCTTCTGCTGGGCCTTGGCACTGGGCGCGCCGAAACCTCGCCCGAAGTACTTCTCGAGGTAGCTCTGTCCGACCATGAGGATCGAGCAGAGGATGAGGTACCAGAGGGTCGCTGCCATCAGGCCGGACATCACCTGGAAGGTCCGCGAGCCGAACAAGGTCGCTTGGTAGTAGAGCTCCAGGGTGATCTGCGCCGCGATGAACAACGACGTGTCCTTGACCATGGCTATCGTCTCGTTGCCGGTCGGCGGGACGATGACCCGCATTGCCTGCGGCAGGACGATCCGCCGCATGGTCTTGCCTGGCGACATGCCGATCGCCTGGGCGGCCTCGGCCTGACCCTTGTCGACCGACAGGATTCCGGCGCGGGCGATCTCGGCCATGTAGGCCGCCTCCGACAGGCCGAGGGCCAGGCCACCGATCCACACCGTGCTCGAGTACGCCTGGTAGTCGAGCGTGAAGAAGTGGATGGACGTGAAGGGCACGCCGATCTGGAAGGTGTTGTACAGGTAGCCGATGCCGACGGCGAACAGGGACAGCAGGACGTAGCGGGGGATCGACCTGAAGAACGCCGTGTAGGCGAAGGAGACCCCGCGCAGCACGAAGTTGTCCGACATCCGCATGATGGCGAGGATGATCCCGAGCACGATGCCCACCGCCATGGCGATGACGGTGCCAAGGATCGTTCCCACGTACACGCCCTGAATGACGGGCTTCTGGATCATGATCTGGAACGTGTAGCTCCAGTTCCACTTGTCGTTCGGCGTGGATCACGCCCGGCCGGTCCTCTGCCTGAGGGGCCATGGCGTCAGCCGACCGACGGGTTTACCGCGAAGTCACTGATCGACCCGCCCTCGGCCTTCCACTTGTCGAGGATCTGCTTGTAGCTCCCGTCCTGTTCCATGGACTTGAGCGCGTCGACGATGGCCTGACCGAACTCGGTCTGGTCCTTGGGGAGAACGAAGCCGTAGGGGGCTGAGTCGTACTGTTCGCCGAGCAGCTCGACGGAGCCCTTGGTCAGCTGCACGGCCGCGATGGCCGGCGGGAGGTCGACCGCCATGGCGTCTGCCTTGCCGGACTGGATCATCGCGGTGACCTTGGCCTGGTCCGGGTCGACCAGCTGGGTGATCGCCGGCTTGCCCGCGCTGGTGCACTTCGTGCTGCGCGCGGCGAGGTCGTCGACCTGAATGGTGCCCTTCTGGACCGCGACCTTGAGCCCGCAGGCGTTCTCCGCATCAACCTTCTTCGGGTTGCCCTTCTGCACGACCCACTGGGTGCCGGCCTTGAAGTACGAGACCATCGTCACCTGCTTCATCCGGTCCGCGTTGACGCTGAACGAGGACACGCCAACGTCGTACTTGCCGCTGCTGACCCCGAGGATGATGGAGTCGAAGCCCGTGGGCTGCCACTCGGTCTTGATGCCGAACTTGGCCATGACGGCGTCGAAGAGGTCGACGTCCATGCCGATGACTGTCTTGCCGTCCGTGTCGAGGTACTCGTTGGGCTGGTAGGTCGCGTCCGTGCCGATCACGATCTTGCCGGCGCTCTTGACCTTGGCGGGCAGCTTCGCCACCAGGGCCTGGTCGACCGCGGCCTTGGTCGTGGAGCTGCTGCTCGAGCTGCTCGTGTTCGTGGACAACGAGTCCGAGCCGCAGGCCGACAGGGCCAGTCCTGCGGTGGCCAGCCCCGCGATCAGGAGAGTGGTGGGGCGCAAGCGATGGGTCATGCGGTGAGGTTCCTTCCTCGTATGCCGTGGGGCCTGGGATGGCCGCAGGTCGCCCGCTGGGGGTTAGGGGCATCCTGCCAGCAACGATCGGGAGGCGGGCTAGATCTGACGTTCCGAAACAGTCTCGAATCCGAGATGTCCCACTCGGGGCGTTGATTGACGTGCCCATCCACTGGCGAGGACCCTCGAATACGTGTTCGCAGAGAGGAGATAGTGATGAAACTGAAGGTCTTGGCGTTCGCCGTGATCCTCGTCGCTGGTCTCGTGGGTGGGCCTCTTCTGGTCGGGGAACCCCGTGCCGATGCCGTTTCCTGTGCCGTGCGGGGGGCCATCGACCGCGCCGGCAACAACTCGGTGTACATCGTGCGAAACCAGTGCACCGCGACGTACTCGTTCAAGGTCTACCTGCCCATCTACCAGCGGTACGCGATCAGTGGGCAGTCGTCGTCTGGCGCTGCCTGCAGGGCGATCGGTGGTGGAACAGCCGGCACCTTCTGGTACACCGTGCCGGACAACGGTTGGACCGTGTCGGCCTGCTAGCGGTGCCTCCGCAACGGGGGCGGGCGGGCTTGCGTTCGCCCACCCCAGGCTTCGCGGTGCCTGGCCGGCACGTGGCCAGCACTCGGGGCGACGCGGGTCACACTCGCGTTACGACGGTGGTTTCGCGCGCTCGGGTGTGCCACCATGAACTCGCGGGTAACCCCCGCGTATTGCGTCTGAGAGGCCACACCCGGCTGTCGTTCGACCGCGGATCTATCCGTGCGCGGTGTGCCCCACGCATTTTTCTTGTCTTCCTTTGAGGTGAATCGTCCATGTCTGCGTTCCCGTCCTTTCCGCTGTTCGACCCGTCCGACCCGGTCTTCCGGGCGCACGAGGGCGGCAAGCTCGGGGTACACGCCACGCAGCCCCTGCGGGACCGCGTCGATCTCGCGCTGCTCTACACGCCGGGCGTGGCGGACGTGTCCCGGGCGATCGCCGTCGACCCCTCGCTCGCCGCCCGTTACACGGCTCGGGCGAACACCGTCGCCGTCATCACCGACGGCACCGCAGTCCTCGGGCTGGGCGACATCGGGCCGCTCGCGGCGATTCCGGTGATGGAGGGCAAGGCGGTGCTGTTCAAGCACTTCGGCGGCGTCGATGCGGTGCCGGTGTGCATGGAGACCGGCTCGGTGGACGAGCTCGTCGACGCCATCGTGCGGATCGCCCCGACCTACGGCGGCATCAACCTCGAGGACATCTCGGCGCCACGGTGCTTCGAGATCGAGCGGCAGCTGCAGGAGCGGCTCGACATCCCGGTGTTCCACGACGACCAGCACGGCACGGCGATCGTGGTCCTGGCCGGCCTGATCAATGCAGCCAAGGTGGTCGGCCGGCCCCTGGAGTCGCTGCGGGTGGTCGTCTCGGGTGCCGGGGCCGCGGGTGTCGCGGTGACCAAGCTGCTGGCGCGCGCCGGAGTCGAGGACATCGTGGTGTGCGACTCGCGAGGCATCGTCGCGCCGGCACGCGAGGACCTCGCCGACCACAAGCGCCGCCTCGCCGCGACGACGAACCCACGCGGCCTCTCGGGGTCGCTCGGCGACGCGCTGGTGGGCGCCGACGTCTTCGTCGGGGTGTCCGGCGGTCAGGTGCCCGAGGCGGACATCGCGCGGATGGCCCCGTCGTCGATCATCTTCGCGCTCGCCAACCCCGATCCCGAGGTGCACCCCGACGTGGCGTCGAAGTATGCCGCGGTGGTCGCCACGGGCCGCTCGGACTTCCCGAACCAGATCAACAACGTGTTGGCCTTCCCGGGGATCTTCCGCGGAGCGCTGGACTCGGGAGCGCCGCAGATCACCGAGGCGATGAAGCTGGCGGCAGCACAGGCCATCGCCGGGCTGGTGCCCGAGCCGACAGCGGACGAGATCGTGCCCAGTGTCTTCGCCGAGGGCGTCGCCGACGCCGTGGCCGCAGCGGTCGCCGAGCTCGCCTAGGGCTAGCGGCTGCGGCTCATCGGGAGCCGCTTGGCAGCGTCTCCTGAAGCCAGGGCAAGGATCCGCTTGGCGGCGACGTCCGACGACAGTTCGTCGGCGTAGTAGCGCCGTGCGGCGTCCTGGCGGGCCGCGTAGCGGCCGTCGCGCCACTCCGTGAAGAGCTCGGTCACCGCGTCGGCCAGTCCCTGATTGTCTCCGGCCTCGATGGACAATGCCGCCCCGGTCGAGGCGATCATCGGTCCGACATCCGACGTGCGTTCAAGGCAGAGGATTGCCGGAACGCCCATGCGGAAGTAGTCGACGATCTTCGATGGGAACGACGGGATCGAGACGTTCGGCACCGTCACCGCCAAGCCCGCCTGAGCTCGTGACAGCAGTTCCAGGTACTCAGGGCGGGGGATGCGGCCGAGGAACTCCACCTGTGCGAGCCCAAGCTCTCGCGCCTGCTGGCGGAGTCGTGCCTCGTCCGGACCCGTGCCGGCGATGATGATGTTGGCGGGGATCCCGCGGTCCTCCAGGAGCTTGGCGGCATCGAGGAGCGTCTCGACCCCGCGCCCGAAGGTCAGCTGACCGCCAAAGACGAGCGTGAACCTGGGGTCTCGGCCCATCTGGTTCGGTCCCGTGGAAGGGGCGGGGGAGCTTTGTGCGGTCTCAGGCTTGTTCAAGTTGACGTCTGCGTTGCCGCCCCATGGGGGAACGATGACGACGTTGCAGTTCAAGCCTGGGTGGTAGGAGGCGAGGAATCGAGCGCTCGCAGGGCTCATGACGCAGATCGTGTCGGCGGCGGCCATCGCTCGGCGCTCGATCCATTTGAGCACCGGCAACGCCGGACTTCTGCCCAGGCGGCCGACTTCAGCTTGGTGGACAGGAAAGAAGTCCCAGAGCACAAAAGCCACATGGCGTGCGCGTCCGGCGCGCCGAAGGCGGGACGGGTAGAAGCCGCTCAGGAATGCAGGAGAAAAGAACACCACCAGGTCGTACGTCTTGGCGCCCACGAACGTGCGGCCCAGAACGCGGTAGCGCAGTCCTGCCAAAGCGTGCTGGAGCAGTCGCCGTGGTCCGCTCGAGTCGGCGGTCGGTCCCACGCTGAACACGCGGGCCCCGCCCAAGGTGCCCGTGAGTCCGCGTGGGCGAGGGGTCGCCGCATCGTGCACCAAGACGTCAACGTCCGCACCGTGCGCGCGAAGACCCTCGACGAGGTCGTCGACAAGCCATGGGTCCATGCGCGTGCTGCCGTTGAAGACGCTCGCGACCACCAAGACCGATGAGGGTGAGCTGGCCTTCACGATTGAGTTCCCTTGAGAGGACTGTTGATCCGTGACCGGATCCACGGCTGTGGCCGCTGTGCCCGCGTGGGGGGTATTCCGGGTGGGGCTGACTCAGCGCGCTTGATGGACCCGGCGGCGGCGAAAGCGAACAGCCAGAGCCATGAAAGGAGGGGGGTTGCCCCCCCAAAGCCGAAGAGGGTCGACTCAGTCAGCTGAAGGATGAGGACGGCCAATGCAGGCCCAACAAGTGCACGCTCCGGTCCCTGGCGCGCCGAAGATTTCCAAAGGCTGACAAGGAGTGCCAAGAACATCAGGGCGCCGATAACCCCTAACTCGGCCAGGAGGCTCAGGTAAATGTTGTGGGCAGTCACCGTCCCCCGTCCAAAGTCCTCAGCTGTTCGAAATCCAGCACCCGCAATTGGATGCTCTTGCCACCTTTGGATCACCTCAGCGTAGATCTCGAAGCGACCGGCTGACAGGTCCGTCCGTTGCTGTATTCGACTGAAACTGTCGAAGAGGCCGTTGAACAGGGTCGGTCGGACGAGATAGGCGAGAGCAACAACTGCGCTGGCCGCCCAGAGGGCCCTTATGGCACGGACGCGCTGAGAGCGCATGGCGAATGTGGCAAGAACTCCCATGATGGCCGCGAGTAATGCCCCTCGTGACCCGGAGAGAACCAAGGAGGTCAAGAGTGCTGCTTGGGCAGCCAAGAGCATGATCCGACCCGTTGGACGCGGATAGACCGTGAATAGGTAGATCGAGGCCGGTATCGCTACTGCAGACAGCTCGCCCGCGAAGTTGGGATTTGTCAAGATTCCCTGATATCGCCCGTAGTCACTCAGAGCCCAAGCCGCGCCCGAGGTCCATCCGAACAAGCCGAGCATCTGTGCCGCGGCAGCTATGCCGACCAGCGTTGCTACATCCCCTGCCAGTGCGCTTCTGCTTGTCCATCGAGGCATCGATGCGACAAGGAAGGAAGCGACCACGAGAAAGAGGCCGGCTTGAGCGATGGATGTAGCCGGCTCAGCACTCCACGAGGCGGATGCAGCGGCAAGCACGACCAGGAGCAGGATGAGCACCCTCGGTCCCCAAGGCGCTGGTCGACCTCGGCCGACGAGAAGTGCTATTGCCCCCGCGAGAATCAGCGGGGCGAATTGCATGGCGTACCAGACTTGATCTTCCAGCAGCAGTTTCGTGGCGGCGTTTCCGTGTCCCGCGGAGGCCGCGAACGAAACGCAAACGAGGACGCGCCACACGCCCATCTTCAGGCACAGGGGCACCGCGATGATCAAGAGTGCCGATAAAGCCATTTGAGAGGTGGGGAGGGAAAGCATGACAGCGAGAAGCGCGCCTGCGGCGCCAACGACGCAGGTCAAGACCACGAGACTCGGGTGCTGCTTCACTGAGATCGTCCTTCGCCGCTCGCGCCGGTCAGGTGGAGGCCCCGGCCTGGACGACCGTTTGGCCCCAAGGCCTGCCCGAAAATGTGGGCCTTCCGTTGCAGGGTGATCGTGGCCGCTGTCGCGTAGCTGATACTCACGATAGACATGACAACGCTGGCACCGAGCGAACCGTAGGCTGGTCCGAGCAGCACGAGCGATATCAGTGCGAGACCAAGGGCCAAGGCGCTGAACAGGGAAGCGCGGCGTTCGAGGCCAGCGATCAGCATGAGCGCATTCACCGGTCCCAAGGCCACGACGACCACAGACGACAGGGCGAGAAGGCGCAGGCTTCCGGCGGCTGCGATGTACTGCTCGCCGAACACCCGTAGTGCTTGGGCGGGGAATACCGCCAGTAGCGAGCCGAGCAAGCCAGCGCAGGCAGCCGCGCGCCGCGTTGAACGTTGAGCCAGAAGGTTGAGTGAGTGAGTGTCACCGTGATGGTGCAACGCTGCGAACCGTGGCGCGAGATAGGTCACCTGGATCGCGGGAAGCAAGGCGACCACGGCGGCCAGGCGGGCGGCGCTGTTGAAGTAGGCAGCCTCTGCATGTGAGCTGAACAGACCGAGGGTCAGCACTGGCGCCCATGTGAGCAGGTAGAACAACAGCGACGTGCCCATCATCGAGGCCAGGGCACCGGTGGCCTGAGGCGGAAGGTCTCGTACCCCCTCTACCCCGGTTTGAGTTGTGCGTGTTGCAACCAGAGCAGCGGGCAGTGCCCACACGGATGTGGCCAAGTTGGCCAGCGAGAAGATCACCAGGCACGGGAGCACGCCCGGATCGGCAGCGGCATCGAACCCGAGCAGCGCGACAAAGCCCAGAAGGGGCGTCGAGCCCAACTCGGCCAGGGTGCCTGTCGCGACCCGCCCGCGCGCCCGCAGGATCGCGCTCGCGGTCACGGAGAGCGAGGCCGGTAGCACCCCCGCTCCGAGGAGGGCCGATCCGGCGACCAACTGGCCGCCTGAGAGGGTCTCACGCAGGAGTGCGGCGCCAATCAGGCCCATCAGCACTGCAGCAACGCACGCGGTCGCCGCGCACACCTGCAGGAGGCGCCGTGACTCGGGGCCGCCACCCTGGCGCAGGCCGGCGATCCGCTTGATGGCCATGTTGTCGGTGCCGAATCGTCCAAGCGTTGCGGCGCCTGTGAAGACCGCAAAGAGCACGAAGAATTGGCCGGCGGCCTCGGGTCCCAGCTGTCGCGCCACGAGGGCGGCGAAGGCGAACGATGCCGCGATCGATGCCCCCCGCGCGAGGAAGGACCCTCCGACGGACCTCAGCCCGAGCCCATCTGCACGCTGCCTAAGTGCCACGGTGGTTATCAACGGCGAAGGCCGTGCCACTGCTCGTGCCGGCGGTGTGTGGACAGGATGAACCGGACCGCTCGCTCTGAGCAGTTGTCGATGGCGTAGTCGGCTGGCACGACCTGCCCGGCGCTCGCGTCGTGCACAACAACCTCGATTGCCTCGACGACGTTTTCGGGATCCAGACCCGTCATGATGATCGAGCCTGTGTCGAGCGCTTCGGGGCGCTCGATCGAGTCGCGCAGGGTGACGGCAGGGAAGCCGAGGATCGAGGACTCCTCGCTGATCGTCCCGCTGTCGGACAGGACGCAGCGCGCCTCCTGCTGGAGGCGCACGTAGTCGATGAAACCGAGCGGCTTGTGGAAGATCAGCGCCGCAGGCAGCTCGCGTCCGAGGGCCTCGAGTCGCTTGCGGGTGCGCGGGTGGGTCGATACGAGGACGGGCAGGCCAGTCCTCTCGTGGGCGGCCACCAGGCAGTCGAGCAGCGCTCCGAGCCGCTCGGGGTTGTCGACGTTTTCCTCGCGGTGCGCCGAGACGAGCAGGTAGCCCTGAGGTTTCAGGCCGAGGTCTCCCACGATGGTGCTCTGGGCGAACTGGTCGAGGTGCTGGAGCAGCACTTCCTTCATCGGCGACCCGGTCAGCAGGATGCGACGGGGGTGCAGCCCCTCCGCGAGGAGGTTGCGGCGGGCATGCTCGGTGTAGACGAGGTTGAAGTCGGCGACATGGTCGACGAGCCGCCTGTTGGTCTCCTCCGGGACGTTCTCGTCGAAGCAACGGTTGCCGGCTTCCATGTGGTACACCGGAATTCGCATCCGCTTCGCCATGATCGCGGCGATGCAGCTGTTGGTGTCGCCGAGCACCAGGACGGCATCGGGCTGCTCCTCGAGGAGAACCTGTTCGGCCTTGATGAGGGTCTCGCCGAGGACTCGCCCCAAGCTCGACGTGTCGACCTCGAGGAAGTGGTCCGGCTTTCGAATCCCCAGCTCGTCGAAGAAGATCCCGTTGAGCTCGTAGTCGTAGTTCTGCCCCGTGTGGACCAGCACGTGGTCGACCGTCGCGTCGAGTCGCGCCATGACCCGCGAGAGCCGGATGATCTCGGGGCGGGTCCCGACGATGGTCATCACCTTGGTCATGCATCCGCCTTTGCAACGTCAGCCACGGGTTCCCAGTAGGTATCGGGGTTCTCCGCGTCGAACAGTGAGTGTGTCCAGAACAGCGTGGTCACCTCGGTCTCACCAGTGTTGGTGATGTTGTGGACCCACATGGTGGGCATGTCCACGACGGAGGGCGAGTCGCCCGAGACCTCGAACGACACGACCTCGTCATGGAACACCCGCCGCAGCGATATCCGTGCCTGTCCACTGAGCACCGCGAACCGTTCGACCTTGCCGAGGTGGAAGTGCTCGCCTCTGGTGATCCCCGGTTTCGTGGTGGAGACGAAGGTCTGACCCTGGCCGCCGTGGGCGCGGACCGTCTCGACCAGGCGTCCGCGGTCGTCGGAGTGGGCGGTCAGCGCAATGGGGTAGTGGGCCGGGAAGAGGGCTGCGCGGTAGGTGTTGAACAGGTCCACTCGCAGCGCTGTGTCGAGCACGGGAATGTCTCCTGTCGCATAGAGCTCGTGGAACTCACACAGCAGCGCGTAGATCTCACCGACCGATGTGGGTGTGGCGGCGGGTGTCAGAGCCTTTTCCGACGTCTCGAGGGCATCCAGGAGCACTTGCGCGGCCCGCTGAACGTGCAACAGGGCCACCTCCCGGTCGCTGAGCTGGGGCTGCTCGCCTCGCACGACCGCATCGACAAAAGTCGCCACGAACGAGTTGTAGGCCGGTTGGCCATGCTCGCCGAAGATGTTGGGGAGTAGGACGTCGACGAAGTGACCTCCAGTTGCTGTGGCGGCGTCGGCCAAGAGGGCAGCAGCCTGCTGCTTGCCCGTGCCGTAGGGCGTGCCGTTGCCAGCCTGGATCGAGTTGGCGTAGACGACTCGCACTGGCCTACCGACCTGCCGCACGGCGTACGCGAGGTCCCCTGCCAAGCGCACGTTGGCTGCCTCGACCTCCTGTGGGTCCCCGCGATTCACGCCCGCGACGTGGATCACAGCATCGGCGCTCTCGAGCAGCGTTGGGAGCTGGTCCCAATTCTCCCTGGTGACAGGGACGATTTCGTGGTCCGTCAGGGCATGCAGGCGCGTCCGAGTGTGCCACCCGAGGAACCCGGCTGCGCCGGTCAGCACTAAGCGCATCAGGCGACGACTCCAAGAACTCGCTGCATCTCCGGGAGCTTGAGGAGCAGTTCCTTGGTCTGCGCGACGTCGAGCTGCTCGGTGTTGGCTGAGGTGTAGTCGTCGACCTCGGCGGCTTCCTTCTCGCCCTCCTCGACGTAGACCTCGTACTGGAGGCCGCGGGCATCGAGCGGGACGCTGAAGTAGTCGCCCTGGTCTTTCGACTTGAGCATCTCCTCGCGGCTGAGCAACGTCTCGTGAAGCTTCTCGCCGTGGCGAGTGCCGATCACCTTGATCTCGGGGTCATCGTCTCCGAGGAGGGATGCGACCGCACGAGCGAGAACGTCCACAGTCGCGGCGGGGGCCTTGCGTACGAACAGATCGCCCGGCTCCGCCTCAGAGAAGGCGTACTGGACGAGGTCGACGGACTCAGGCAGGGACATCAGGAAGCGAGTCATGCCGGGCTCGGTGAGAGTGAGTGGGCGTCCCTGCTCGAGCTGCTGGACGAAGAGCGGGATAACGGATCCGCGCGAGTACATGACGTTTCCGTACCGGGTTACCGAGACTGTGGTCTTGGAGTGCGGATTGTTGCGGGCGTACGCCTGGGCAGTCTTTTCCATCAACGCCTTCGACATGCCCATGGCGTTCACCGGGTAGACAGCCTTGTCCGTGCTGAGGCAGACGACGGAGCGCACGCCAGCAGCGGCGGCCGCTTCGATGACGTTGTGGCTGCCCACGACGTTGGTCTTCACGGCCTGTTCAGGGAAGAACTCGCAAGACGGCACCTGCTTGAGCGCCGCGGCGTGGAAGACGAAGTCGGTGTCGACGAAGGAGTTGGCAACGGACTCGCGATCACGCACGTCCCCGAGGAAGAACCTCAGCCGCGGGTCGGAGAACCGCTTGCGCATCTCGTCCTGCTTGGCCTCGTCACGACTGAGGACGTGCACGGTGCTGACCCCCTGCTGGAGGAGGTGGGCGGCCATGGTGGAGCCGAACGATCCTGTCCCGCCGGTGATGGCCACAGTCGCCCCGCTGAGGTTGTCGAGGTGCACTTCTACGTCCTTCCGAAATTGTCTGTGGTCCGGAGCATCGTCTCGAGTCGGTCGAGGCCGACCTTCGACGAGAAGTGCTCCATGGATAGGGCTCGAGCGGCTGAGCCCATACCCGCGATTTGAGCGTCGCTTGCGGCGAGGAGAGAGCCTATGGCCGCAATCGTTCCCTCAATGTCGCCGGGGGCCGCCACGGCGCCCACGTGATTGTCCCGGATGAGTGCGGCCACATCGCCAGCGGTGTGGGCGAGGACCGGCTTTCCATGAGCCAGCGCGCTCTGGGTCTTGCTGGGCATCGTTGCACGAAGCAGGGGCGTGTCCTGCAGGGACACGATTTGGATGTCGGACGCTCTGATATAGGCGCCCACCTGGTCTGACGGCAGGTGGCCGAGGAAACGGACATTGGTGGCCCCTGTCCGGTCCAGGATGGACTCAAGGCCCGGCCGGGCCACGCCGTCGCCGACCACGACAAGGTGGGCTTCGGGTACCGCCGCGAAGGCGGCAACCAACGGCTCGAGGCCCTGCATCTCGCCGACGTTTCCGGCGTACATGAACAGCCGTCCTGAAGGCAGACCGAGCGCCGTCCGATCGCCCTCACCGTGCTGGAGTGCCGCACCGTCGGAGGCAGCATCGTGGGAGGAGACTGCGCTGTCGGTGGTCACCCAGTTCGGTGTGTCGAAGATCTTGTCGTCAGGTACGCCTCGCTTCACGAGGATGTGGCGCATGCTCGGGCTGATCACGCCGATGCCGACCGCCCGGCTGTACGACCACCGGCAGAATCGGGTGAGGGCACGCTCGATGCCCCGGACCACTCGTCCCCCTACGAAGCCGCTCTGCGTCACGCTGTCCGGCCACAGGTCCTGGATGATCAGGAACATGGGCACTGACCGGCCCCATCGGGAGAGCAGGGCCGGGACGGCCGCGGTGGCCGGGGACGAGTAGATGAGCCAGGCATCCGGGCGTGGGACTCGCGTCGATCCGACCGCGGTCGCAGCCAGCGCGAAGGACAGGTAGTTGACCATGCGGCGCGCAGCGGACCTGTCGTGGCTCGGGTACAGGGGCGCGCGGTGCACCGTGATACTTCCCAGCTGTTCCCGGCGATACGGGCGGATCGGGTAGTCCTCGTGCAGCTCGCCAGTGGGGTAGTTCGGAAAGCCGGTGAGCACGTGGACCTCGTGCCCACGACTCGCCAACCCCTCGGCGATGGCAGAGGCGACCAGCGTGCCCGGCTCAGGGGGAAACCACTGCGTGACGAATGCGATCCTCATCGGGCTGGCACCCCCTTGACGGTGGCCCCTTCTGGCACATCGCGGACCACCACGGCGCCCGCTCCCACGACGGCCCCGGCCCCCACGGAGAGGCCCTGCAGGATCGTGGCGTTGGCGCCGACGAGGGCTCCTTCGCCCACTCGGACGGAGCCCGAGACGCATGCCTGCGGGTTGAACCGCGCGTAGTCGCCGACGGTCGTGTCGTGGCCGATCGTCACCGACTGGTCGACGTGGACGTGACGTCCGAGCCGGATGTTCGTGGTGAGCCGGGACCCTGCGCAGAGGACCGATCCTGCAGCAAGGGTCACACCCTGGCCGAGCGTGGCCGACGGGTGGACCAGGACGGGACTCTGCCATCCGAGGTCGGTCAGCCGCCCGTCGACTGCGCGTCGGTGGTGGCCACTGCCGATACCAATGACGGCGTTGCCCGGAGGCAGGCCGGCGAGCGCGTCGAGACCACCGAGTACCCGAGCGCCCCGGGACGCGAGCAGCTCTTGGTTGTGGTCGCTGGGGTCGTCGTCGACGTAGCCGAGCACGTCCCAGGTGACTGACACGGCGTTGATCGCATCGATGAGCGAGTGCAGCTCGCGGCCGAAACCACCACATCCGACGATGACGATGGGAGAGGTCACCGGTCGCCGTCCATCGGCCGTCGACCGGTGAACTCCGACATGGTGACTTCGCCTTCGCCGCTGATGCCCTCGCGCCGCAGCACCGAGCCAACCGTTCGTCGCAGGATCGACAAATCCAGCGACAGGCTCTGTCGGTCGACGTACTGCACGTCAAACCGGAAGCGGTCCTCCCAGGTCAGGGCGTTGCGCCCAGAGGCCTGCGCGAGTCCCGTGAGCCCCGGCAGAACCTCGTGTCGACGGGCTTGTTCTGCTGTGTACCGCCCGAGGTACTGCACGAGCAGGGGTCGCGGGCCGACCAATGACATGTCGCCGCGAACGACGTTCCACAGAGTCGGAAGCTCGTCAAGGCTCGTGGAGCGCAGGAGGGCGCCGAGAGGAGTCATCCGGGAGGCGTCATCGGTCCACCCACGCAATGGGTCCACCGGGCGCATCGTTCGAAACTTCATGAGTTCGAAGGACTTGCCACCCAGACCCGGTCGGGCCTGGCGGAAGAGCACAGGCGACCCGAGCCGCAGCCGGACGAGGACGGCTACGACGAGCTGGATCGGCAGCGACAGGAGGAGTACGGGCAGTGTCAGCGTCAGGTCGAGGGCGCGCTTGCCCCGATATCCAGCCATGAGTCAGCGCGCGCCGGTCGCCGAGCGAACCTCGTCGACCACCCGTGTGATGTCGGCGTCGCTGAGGATCGACCCGCTCGGCAGGGTGACTCCATTCGCGAACAGCTCGTCGGAGACGCCGGTGACGAATGCGCGAGCCTCCGCGTGGACGGGCTGGCTGTGCATCGGCTTCCAGAGGTGGCGGGCCTCGATGTCGGCCGCATCCAGGTGCTTGATCACCGATGTCGCCGCGGCCAGCCCTGGGTCGATGATGATGCAGGTCAACCAGCAGTTGTCGGTGTGGCCGGGAGGTCCGTCCTCTCCCAGGACGCGCAGCCCCGGGACGTCAGCGAACGCCTCGACGTAGGTCGACCGGATCTCGCGTCGACGCGAGATCATCGCGTCGAGGCGGCTGAGCTGTGCGCGCCCGAGCGCCGCCAGGATGTTGGACATCCGGTAGTTGTAGCCGATCTCGGTGTGCTCGTACCACGGGACCGGCTGACGGGCCTGTGTTGACAGGTAGCGGGCGCGGGCGATCAGGTCGAGGTCGTTTGAGAGCAGCATCCCGCCGCCGGACGTCGTCATGATCTTGTTGCCGTTGAAGGAGAGGGCCGCGGCCCGACCCCACGCGCCCGCCGCGGTCTCATCCAGGGTCGCGCCCAGGGCTTCTGCAGCGTCCTCGATGAGAGCGACGCCGCGTTCGGCCAACGCGTCGACGATGGACGGGTAGTCAGCACAGCGTCCGAACAGGTCCACCGACATGACTGCAGCCACCGTGACTCCCTCATCGAGCAGGGTGTCCACCGCCTGAACCAGGAGCTGCGCGTCGACGTTGCCGTCGCTGCTCTGTGAGTCGACGAAAACCGGCGCGGCACCGGTGTAGGCGACCGCGTTGGCGCTGGCGGCGAAGGTCATCGATGGCAAGACCACGGAGGTCCCCGGCCCGGCACCGGCGTCGAGCAGAGCGAGGTGCAGCGCGGCGGTGCCCGACGACAGCGCCAGGGCTCCCGCGACGCCCACACGGTCGGCCACCTCGCTCTCGAACCGGTCCACGTCGGGTCCGAGGGGCGCGACCCAGCCCGAGCGCAAGGCGCTGAGGACGTATCGCTCCTCCACGTCCGTCACGTGGGCTTGCGACAGCAGGATTCTCGCCATCAGCCGGTGACGCCGATCGCGCCCGGGACCTGCGCCTCGCGACGCATCCACTCCGCTGCCGACTGATGACTGGCCAGACGGACGCCGAGGACGTCCGAGCCGTCGATGGATGGCACATCGACGCTGGACACCAGTGCGTGACTGGTGGGCATGGCCTCTTCGGCCGTGGAGAACAGCTCTTCTCCCAACTTCTCGCCGGCACGCAGACCCGTGTAGACGATGTCGATATCGCGACGGCCGGACATCCGGATCAGGGTGTTCGCGACCTCGATGATCTTCACCTGCTCGCCCATGTCGAGCACCATGACCTCACCATCGCGGCCGATCGAGGCAGCCTCGAGCACGAGTTGGCAGGCCTCAGGGATGAGCATGAAGTAGCGCTCGACGTCCGGGTGGGTGACCGTGATCGGGCCACCACGCTGGATCTGTTCGGTGAACGCGTGAACAACGGACCCGCGCGAGCCGAGCACGTTGCCGAACCGAACCGACACGTAGCGACCCGCGAACCGGCGGGAGAAGTCCGCCGTGATCCGCTCGGCAAGCCGCTTGCTGTAGCCAAGGACGCAGATAGGGTTCGCAGCTTTGTCAGTGGAGATGTTCACGAACGTGCCGACGCCGACTCGGGAAGCCGCGTCGAGGACGTTCATCGTGCCCAGGACGTTGGTCTTCCACGCCTCGAGAGCGTGCGATTCGAGTAGCGGCAGGTGCTTGAGCGCTGCTGCGTGGAACACGATGTCCGGGCGGGCCCGCTCGAAGGCGTGGTCCATGGCCTCGATGTCGCGAATATTGGCCAGGATGAGCTCGTCGCTGTCGAGCAGCCCGTTGCCGTGCAGGCTCATCTGGGTCGACTGGAGGCCCGACTCGTCCCGGTCCAGCATGAACAGCTTCCCCGGACCGAACCGGGCGATCTGTCGGCACAGCTCGGAGCCGATGGAGCCTCCGGCGCCGGTGACCAGGACGCGCTTCCCGGCGATCTGCTCGGCGATGACGGCCATGTCGAGCTCGATGGGGCGGCGGCCGAGGAGGTCGGCCACGTCCACGTCACGCAGGTCGCCTGCGGTTGGCCGGCCACCGATGATCTCCCGCACGGGGGGCAGGGTCAGGACCTCGAGCCCGGCGTCCTCACCCAGCAGTGTCAGCTCACGAATCGTGCGCGCCTCGGCCAGCGGCAGGGCGATGATCAGGGCGTCGGCTGCATGCTTCTGCGCCACCTTGCCCATGGCGGCTCGCGTGCCGCGGACCTTGACGCCTTCGACGCGCAGACGCGCCTTGGCGGAGTCGTCGTCGAGCAGGGCCACGGGCGTGTAGCCGCTGCCCTCGTCGCGGATCAGGCTGCGGGTGAGTCGTCGTCCGGCCTCCCCAGCGCCAAAGACGATGGCCCGCTGGTCATCGCCATCGTGTCCGGCAGCCTGGCGGGTGCGGATCGAGCGGATGATGAAGCGGGCGGCAAACATGCCGAGCACGGCAAAGGCAGGCGCTGTGAACGGGACGCTCCGGGGAATCGGCCCGAGATGGAGGGCGAAGACGGCGGCTGTCAGCACCAGGGTCGTCAGCACCACCGTGCGGCCGACGTCGTAGGTCTCCTCGAAGGAGCCGCGGTCATGCCCGACGGCGTAGGGACCGAAGAAGGCTCCGAAGATCACCTGGCCCGCGACCGCGATCAGGGTGAACCACAGAACCGGAGGCGTGAGGACGTCCTCGACCCGCAAGTCATAACGCAGCCACGCGGCAAGAAAGACGGCAACCACCCAGGCGGCCGAGTCGATGACGGCCCACAGCCACCGGCTGAGCCGATCGCGACGCCTCGCTCGTGCTGTAGGCACGCAGCTCCCCTTCCCCGTTGGCCGCAAACAGCGTGAAGTTTACATGCGCGACGAGACGAATCGGCGCACATCGGGCGTGTGACCAGCGACAACTGCAGCAAATGGGGCCAGAAGGAAGCGATTCGTTCCGGTGCGACGCCGACGAAATCAGCGGGCGTCGCCGGCGAAAATCATGGGACAGCACGGGCCCCCACGCTGATCAGGCGAGGCTGGCGTAGAACTCCTGGCACGCGGCATACGTCGGCAGCAGTCCCTGCTCCCTCGCCTCGGAGAGGCTGGGCGCCTCGGCGTCCTTCGGCGAGAGCAGGGGTGACGTCATGCCATCCGGCAGGGTGAGGCCCACATCCGGGTCCAGCGGGTGTATGCCGTGTTCGCGGTTCGGCGCGTAGGGGGTGGTGACGAGGTACATGGCTGTGGTGTTGTCCTCGAGTGCGGCAAACGCGTGCCCCATCCCCTCTGGCAGGTAGACCGCGCGACGGTCGACCGTGTCGAGCAGCACGGAGTCCCACTGACCGAAGGTGGGGGATCCCACCCGGATGTCGACGATGTAGTCGATGAGGGAGCCGCTGAGTGCGGTGATGTACTTCGCCTGGGAGGGCGGGACGTCCGCGAAGTGGATGCCGCGAACCGTGCCGCGTGAGGAGACCGACACGTTGGTCTGCACGATCTCGGGCTGGTGCCCGATCGCCTCGGCCAGCCGGTCCCCGCGGTAGGACTCGAGGAAGACACCGCGGTCGTCGGGAAACTGACGCGGCGTGATCTCGAACGCGTCCGCGATCTTGAGCGGTCGGATCTCCACTAGAGCCTGCCCCGCTTCTCCTCGAGCAGCCCGGACATGTAGGTGCCGTAGCCGCTCTTCTCGAGGGAGGCGGCCAGTGCGGCGAACTCGTCGTCGCTGAGCCAGCCGTTGCGCCAGGCGATCTCCTCGACGCATCCGATCTTGTGACCCTGGCGCGCCTCGACGACGTGGACGAAGTGCGCCGAGTCCATCAGTCCCTCGAAGGTGCCGGTGTCGAACCACGCGGTGCCACGGGGGAGCACCGTGACCGAGAGGTCGCCGCGCTGGAGGTAGGCGTCGTTGACCCCGGTGATCTCGAGCTCGCCACGGGGGCTCGGCTCGAGGTTGCGCGCGATCTCGACGACGTCGTTGTCGTAGAAGTACAGGCCGGGCACGGCGTACGAGGACTTCGGCCGCGCCGGCTTCTCCTCGATCGAGAGCACCCTGCCGTCGTCGGCGAACTCCACGACGCCGTAGGCCGAGGGCTCCGTGACGTGGTACGCGAAGATGTTGCCGCCGCTCACCGAGGTGTTCGACCGCAGCGCGGTGCCGAGGCCGGTGCCGTAGAAGATGTTGTCGCCGAGCACGAGGGCGACCGAGTCGTCCCCGATGAAGTCGGCCCCGATGATGAACGCCTGGGCCAGGCCGTCGGGGCTGGGCTGGGCGGCATACGACAGCTCGATGCCCCATTTCGAGCCGTCCCCGAGGAGTCGCTGGAACTGTCCCTGGTCCTCCGGCGTCGTGATGACCAGCACCTCGCGGATGCCGGCCATCATCAGCGTCGAGAGCGGGTAGTAGATCATCGGCTTGTCATAGACAGGCATGAGCTGCTTGCTGATGCCGAGGGTTATCGGGTGCAGTCGCGTGCCGGAGCCGCCAGCCAGGATGATGCCCTTCATGGAGCACGACACTAGTGCGACAAGCAGTGTCACGAGCGAAAGGCCTCCGCGATAACCTCGGCGGCATGAAGGTCCTCGTCACCGGCGCTGCCGGGTTCATCGGCTCGAACTTCGTCATCCGGGCCCGCCAGGTGCGCCCTGACTGGCGGCTCACCGTCCTGGACTCCATGACGTATGCCGCGAACCTCACCTCGCTCGACCCCGTGGCGGGCGAGGTCGACGTGGTGAAGGGGTCGGTGACCGACGCCGACCTCGTGGACGAGCTGGTCGCCGCCCACGACCTCGTCATCCACTTCGCCGCGGACTCCCACAACGACAACTCGTTGGACGACCCCTGGCCCTTCATCGACACCAACATCATCGGCACCTACCAGCTCATCCAGGCGGTGCGCCGGCACGACAAGCGGATCCACCACATCTCCACCGACGAGGTCTACGGCGACCTCGAGCTCGACGACCCGGCCAAGTTCACCGAGACCACGCCGCTCAACCCCTCGAGCCCCTACTCCGCGTCGAAGGCCAGTGCCGACCTCCTGGTCCGCGCCTGGATCCGCTCCTTCGGGCTCAAGGCGACGCTGTCGAACTGCTCGAACAACTACGGCCCGCGCCAGCACCCCGAGAAGTTCATCCCCCGGCAGATCACGGGGATCATCGACGGGGTGAAGCCCAAGCTCTACGGAGCCGGTGCCAACGTTCGCGACTGGATCCACGTCGACGACCACAACGACGCCGTGATCACCATCGTCGAGCAGGGCCGGCTGGGGGAGACCTACCTCATCGGTGCCGACGGCGAGATGAACAACAAGGACGTCGTGGCGCTCATCCTCGGCCTCATGGGCAAGCCGGCCGATTGGTTCGACCACGTCCCGGACCGGCCGGGCCACGACCTGCGGTATGCCATCGACGCCACCAAGCTGCGGGCCGAGACCGACTGGCGGCCGGCCCATCCCGACGTCCGTTCGGGCCTCGAGGACACCATCGCCTGGTACGACAACAACCAGGACTGGTGGCGGACTGCCAAGGTCGTCGCCGAGGCCAGGTACGACCGGCTCGGCCGCTGATGACGCGCTGGCTGGTGACCGGCGCAGGCGGCATGCTCGGCCTCGACCTGCAGGTGACCTTGGCGCTCGCCGGAGTTCCGGAAGACGACGTCACAGCGCTGAGCCGATCTGACCTGGACATCACCGATGCGGACGCCGTGCGTGATGCGGTGCGGGGCCACGACGTCGTAGTGAACTGCGCGGCATACACAGCGGTTGACGATGCGGAAAGCCATGAGGGGCAGGCCTTTTCGGTCAACGCGGTCGGCGCGGCCAACGTCGCCGACGCCTGCCGCGCCGTCGGTGCCCGCCTGGTCCACATCTCGACCGACTACGTGTTCGCCGGCGACGCGACCGAGCCGTATGCCGAGGACGCGCCTCTTGCGCCGCTGTCCGCCTATGGGCGGACCAAGGCCGCAGGGGAGTGGGCGGTGCAGGCGCGGTGCCCGCAGGCGTGGATCGTCCGGACGGCCTGGCTGTACGGCGCAGGGGGCCCGAACTTCGTGAAGACGATGGCGAGGCTGGCCGACCGACACGACACCCTCGACGTCGTCGACGACCAGACGGGCCAACCGACCTGGACGATGGACGTGGCGCAGGCGATCCTGCGGCTCGTGGACGAGTCGGCGCCGTTCGGCGTGTGGCACGCCACCAGCCAGGGGGAGACGACCAAGCACGGCCTCACGCAGGAGATCTTTCGCGGCCTGGGCCTGGATCCCGAGCGCGTGCGGCCGACCACGAGCGATGCGTTCCCGCTCCCCGCGCCGCGTCCGGCCTACAGCGTGCTGGGCCACGACGCGTGGCGCATGACGCGCATCGCGCCCCTGCCCCACTGGCAGGAGAGCCTCGCGAAGTCCCTTGCGGACGTCGTCTCGGAGTCCGTGACCCCGGGCTCAGCCTGAGGGGCAGACGGCGAGCCCGGCCTACTTGGGGCGCTTCATTGTCCACGTCACTGCCTCCGGCAAGGCCCGGAGCCCACGAAGCCATCGGGCAACGTGGAGCTTGGCGATCGTGGGACGGTCAGCGACGGGCGCCGCCAATGAGTTGAGGAGGAGTTCCCTCGGCGGCAGGAGCGCATGTCTGAGCAAGGAAGGGCGCTCCCGCCACGGCGATCGCACCAGCTCAGTCATCCACATGACACCGGGCGTTCGGGCGGCCTGCTGGTGGAACGCCCATGCGGCTGCCTGGCCTGACAGGCGGGCGTCAGCTGCGTCCCTCGGGAGTCCTTGAGCTGCTTTCACGACTGGGGCGGCCGTGAGCTGTGATCCAGTGAGCACGCTCAGCTGGCCAAGGTCGGCGAGCGACTCCCGGTCAAGCGACCCCAAAGCGACCCCCAGGTGATCGAGGTCGTCCGTGCTGGTCAGCTTGTCCGGATCCCGAAGAGCATGCAGGGCCACGACCAACGAGTGCCCGATCAGGTCTGGCGTGCAAACCTGCTGACCCGCAACGTCTATCTCGACACGTCTGCCCCAGAGCGCCTCAAAGACCTCATCGGCCGGCCGGAGGAAACCCGCGAAGTTGTAGTGGAGGTCCAGGTCGCAGGGCCAATCGGCGTGGATGTAGTGCTCAGAGTGCACGAAGGACACATCTCCAACGTGCATCAGGCGAAAACCGCTCGCGTTTCGGTTCATCCAGCCGGCGGACTCGATTGCGGAGCACAAGGCCTTGAACGCCGGAGGGTCCACGAGGACGTCGACGTCCGTGGACGGCCGGTCCGGGCGGGCGCCGACGGCCACTGCGGTCGGTCCCTTGATGAAGAGCACCCGGGCACCCACCTGGTCGGCCAGGCGTGCCACGAGGGCGTGCGCGAGCAGCACACCCTCGGTCATGGACAGCGTGGACTCCGGCACACCGTCAGTATCGGGGCTGCGGCGGATCGTGCTGCCCCGTTTGAGGTCCCCTCCGCCGTTCGTGCCATAGGACTCTCGCTAAGGTCGAAACATGCTCGCTGCCTATGCTGCCCGCCAGTCCGCCGACGACCCGCTGTCCGGCCTCGAGGTCGGCGATCGGCCCGATCCGCAGCCGCGCGAGGGGTGGACCACCGTCACGCTCAAGACCGCTGGGCTGAACCACCACGACGTCTGGTCGCTGCGCGGAGTCGGGTTGTCCGCCGACCGGCTCCCGATGATCCTCGGTTGCGACGGTGCCGGGATCGACGAGGACGGCAACGAGGTCATCATCCACGCGGTCGTGCCCAGCGACGGGTGGCGGGGCGACGAGACCCTCGACCCGCGACGCACGCTCCTCTCCGAGCTGCACGACGGGACCCTCGCGCAGAAGGTCGCCGTCCCCACGACGAACCTCGTCGCCAAGCCCGCAGACCTGCCGTGGACGCACGCCGCGTGCCTGTCGACGGCCTGGCTCACGGCATACCGGATGCTTTTCACGAACGCAGGACTCACGCCCGGCGCGACGGTGCTCGTCCAAGGCGCCGGCGGTGGCGTGGCCACTGCCCTCGTCCAGCTCGGTGCGGCAGCGGGTTACCGGATGTGGGTCACCAGCCGCGACGAGGAGAAGGGCCGGCTCGCGGTGGGGATCGGTGCGGACCGCGCCTTCGGGAACGGAGAGCGGCTGCCCGACCGGGTCGACGCGGTCATGGAGACCGTCGGGGCCGCCACCTGGTCGCACTCGGTCAACTCGCTCAAGCCGGGCGGGACGATCGTCATCTCCGGCGCGACGTCCGGCGATGCCCCGAGCAAGGCAGAGCTGACCAAGATCTTCTTCAAGCAGCTGCGCGTCGTCGGGTCGACCATGGGCACCCGCACCGAGCTCGAACGGCTCACGCAGTTCGTGGTGCAGCAGCGGATCGAGCCGGTCATCGACACGACCCTGCCACTGGACCGGGCGCGGGAGGGTTTCGCCAAGATGGCGGCCGGCGACGTGTTCGGCAAGGTCGTCTTCACCGTCGACCCCGATGAGTCGTCTCGCTGAGAGCCGCCTGAAGTCGATTAGGGATCTGGCCGACACAGGCGTAGTAAGGGGGGATGGAAGAGTTTCCCTCGTCACCGGACGACGTCATCGACTCGAGGTGGACCGGCAATCCCCAGGCGATGAGACCGGCTCCCCACATCGGCCGTCCCAAGGCCACGCAGACCGACCTCGACGCCGAGATGCGGGCCGTCGTCAACCCGTGGCTGGCCGGTGACCGCAGCGCGGCCGAGACCCTTCAGGCCCTGCGCGCCCTGGCGGACCAGCACCTCTAGCCAGTGGCGGGATGCGTCCCGGCGGCAGTGCTTTCTCGCTAGAGGACCGAGACGACCAGCCACACGAGGCCCGCGACGGCCAGGACGGCCAGCGTGGCGGCGGCGACGATGATCCCGCCCTTCTGGGTGGCGCCCATCTTCTCGGTCCACCCCTGGGCCGACGCGACGTCCCTGATCAGGTCGCGACCGTCGTTGGCGTCGAACGAGTAGTCGACGACCTTGCCCAGCCGACCGGTCTGCAGGTCCACGCCGTACTCCTTGCGGAACGACTTCTCGTAGACCCTCCCTCGCTGGGTGGATGCCTCGGCGATGAGGCGCGGCGAGGACCCGCCGCCGCTCCACGAGAACGTGTTGCTGACGTCGGTGATGGTCATCGAGTGGTCCGACTCCCTGAGTCGCACCTTGTGCGTGAAGACCTTCTTGACGCCGTGTGCCTTGAAGATCGCCAGCCACTGGGCGTCGGCGACGTCGATCGTCAGGTCGAAGCCGTCCGGCGTCTCGCGCACGGCGTACGGCGTTGCACCGGCAGCGGATCGGATGCTGGTGATGAGCTCTGCGGACGTACCCATCGAGGGCCCCCTCGGTCGACGGTGGTGTGTCGGGTGTTGCGTGGCGCCTGCCAGGTGGTGGTCAGGTCGGCGAGATCTGCAGCCAGTCGTACCAGCCGTTGTGCAGCACCAGCCAGGCGATGAGACCGTATCCCGCCTGCCCCGGGTGATGGGCGATCCGGCTCGCCGCCAGGTCGCTCTGCCACTGCTCGTGACCGAGCAGCGGACGGAAGCAGTCGACGAACGGCACGCCGCGGCGCGCACAGACATCGGCCTGCGCCTCCACGAGCACATCGAGCTTGGCGTTGATCTCCGAGTCACTGGTGGGCGTCGGGCTGGCCACGAACGTCCCGATGCCTGCGCTGGCCGCGTCGTCGAGGATGTTGGCAAGGTTGAGCCGATGCCGTGCCAACGTCACGCCGCTGGCGGCGTCGTTGCCGCCGACGGAGATGACCAGGCGCTTCTCGGCGCGTCCCGCCCAGCGCGGCGCGCACTCCGCCTTCCAGCGGGCGAGCACGTCAGCCGTGGTGTCGCCACGCACCCCGAGGTTGTAGGCCGTGAGCTCGAGGTCCGGGTGGTGCGTGCGGCCGGCCACGCGGGAGACCCAGCCCTGCCCCTTGGGGTCGCCGACACCGACGACGAGCGAGTCGCCGACGAAGACGAGACCCACGTCCCGGGGACCGTCGGAGGCAACCTGGAACTCGGCGCTCGGGGTGAAGGTGGGGTCGCTCACGCGTCAGTCCTCGTCGTCGTCGAGCCGCGCCAGCCAGGTGGCCAGGCGCTCGACGGGGATCTCGAAGTCGGGATTCAGGTCCACGAAGGTCCGCAGCTGGTCGGCCAGCCACTCGAAGGAGACCTCTTCTTCCCCTCGGCGAGCGACCAGCTCCTCGATGCCGCGATCCGTGAAGTACACGACTGCAAGGTTAACGGGGGTATGCCGCGTGGCTGGCTCAGCCACGCGGCATACCGTGTCCCTTTGGCCTGACTCCTCCCCGACGACGCTCGTTCCTCGCGCTGTCGGGGAGGAGGTCGTCGTCAGGCGTGTCCCTTTGGCCTGGTTGTGGGCCGACGACCACGCTCAGCCACCTGCGTCACCCTCCCGCGCTCACGGCAAGGGAGAACGAGGACGCGGGGCGACGACCCTGGTCGTTCCCCGACCAAGTCACGCGGTTGGCCGCAGGCGCGCCAGCCGCACCTCGTCGCGCAGGGCCAGCTCCCCGCGGCGGATGGCCACGGCGGCGGCGATCATCTCGGCCACCCATTCGGGCTTGGTCATCACCCTCGTCCACGGGAACCGCAGCACCAACCAGCCATCGGCCACCAGCTCGTCGTACCTCACGCAGTCCTTCTCGAACAGCTCGCCCTCACCGTGGAACTCGAAGCTGTCCGCCTCGAGCACGATCTTCAGGTCCACATCCGCGAGGTCGACCCTCCCCACCCACCGGCCGTTGCGGTCGATGCGGATCTGGGGCACGACAGACAGCCCGGGGACTTCGAGTGCGATGGCCCGCAGGACCGACTCGAACGGGTTTGCCGCTCGCCCGTCCGTGAGCTCCACCACGCGCGCCACTCGGCGGCGGGGACCGCGCGCCGGCAGTGCGGCGACCGCTCGCGTGAGTTCTGCCCTTGTCACCGTGCGATCGCGCAGGGCCGAGTCGGCGACCGCGAGCGCCTCGTCGAACGGCAGCCGCGCACCGCAGTCGATCACCGTGCGCAGCGCAGTCGTGATCCGCCCGTCCACATCTGAGGGCGGCAGGTTCATCCAGGACACCTGCGCCGACGCCCGTTGTTCAGGGGTCAGCTTCCGACCCCGCCTTACGGCTACCTGTGGCTGTCTCGACTGCCACTTCAGCGCCCAACCCCAGTGCGCGGCGGCGCTCAGGAGCACGGCGGTTCCACTGAGCTGAACTGCCGCGCGTCGACCCGTCGATGCCGTGGGCAGGGCGTAGCGGCCCCGCGCGACCCGCTCTACGACGCCGTCACGAAGAGCGCGCTCGAGGGCCAGCCGGCCGGTTGCCGCAATGACCTCGGCCCTGGTGCCAGCACCCCCGAGTCGCTCGAGCGCGTCCTCGACGTCCACGGGGCGAGTCTGGCCCGGCCGCGACCAGCTTCTCCGAGGTTGTCCACAGCCCCGTGGGCCGACGACCAGGGTCGAGCTGCTGGGCCGGGACGGCTGCTCCGAAAGTCCGCGCGCGCGGCGTGGGCAGCGACCATGGTCGTCCGCCCACGCCCGCCCCAGACGGGAGTATGCCGCGTGGCTGAGCCAGCCACGCGGCATACCGTGTCCCTTTGGCCTGACTCCTCCCCGACGACGCTCGTTCCTCGCGCCGTCGACGGGGAGGTCGTCGTCAGGCTCTGGCGAAGGCGGCCGTGATCAGCTCGGCCTGCTGCTCGGCGTGCCTCTTGCTCGAGCCGGTGGCCGGGGAGGCCGACGCCTTGCGCGAGACCACGCGCAGCTGGCGGGTCTCGCCGAGTCCGGCCAGGGCCTGCGGCAGGTTGAGTGCAATGAACGGCCAGGCACCCTGGTTGTTGGGCTCGTCCTGCACCCAGACCACATCGGCGGCCGGGTACTTCGCGAGCTCGGCGGCGATCTCCTTGGCCGGCAACGGAGCCAGCTGCTCGACCCGCACGATGGCGGTGGAGGTGTCACCGGCCTTGTCGCGGGCAGCCTCGAGGTCGTAGACGACCTTGCCGCTGGCCAGCAGGACGCGGGTGACGCCGGCGGTGTCGAACGACGCGCGGTCGGGCAGCACCGGACGGAAGGTGCCCTCGGTGAAGTCACCTGGCATGCTGCTCGCCGCCTTGAGCCGCAGCATCGACTTCGGGGTGAAGACGATGAGCGGACGACGCGGACGGGCGTAGGCCTGTCGGCGCAGCAGGTGGAAGTAGCTCGCGGGCGTCGAGGGGTAGGCCACCGTCATGTTGTCCTCGGCGCACATCTGCAGGAAGCGCTCGATGCGGGCGGAGGAGTGGTCGGGTCCCTGACCCTCGTAGCCGTGCGGGAGCAGCAGCACGACGGACGAGCGCTGGCCCCACTTCTGCTCCGAGGACGAGATGAACTCGTCGATGATCGTCTGGGCGCCGTTGAGGAAGTCGCCGAACTGCGCCTCCCAGAGGACGAGGGCATCGGGACGCTCGACGGAGTAGCCGTACTCGAAACCCATCGCCGCGAACTCGGACAGCAGCGAGTCGTAGACCCAGAACCGGGCCTGCCCCTCCCCGAGGTAGAGCAGCGGGGTCCACTCCTCGGCCGTGTTCTTGTCGATGAGGACGGCGTGGCGTTGGACGAACGTGCCGCGCCGGCTGTCCTGACCGGCCAGTCGCACCGGCGTGCCCTCCATCAGCAATGACCCGAAGGCCATCAGCTCACCGGTCGCCCAGTCGATGCCACCGTCCCGGGTCGACTGCGCGCGCTTCTCCATGGCCTGGAGCAACTTGGGGTGCACGGTGAAGCCCGGCGGGGGGTTCACGAAGGCGTCACCGATGTGCTGGAGCTGGTCGGCCGGGATGGCCGTCTCGTCGGCCGAGCGGGTGGCCTGGTCGGTGGCCTGCGCGGTCGGCGGCTCCAGGCCGGAGTGGCCCTCGGCGTCGGTGCCGGCGAGCGTGGCATCAGTGGAGTCGGCCGTGGCGGCCTCCTTGAGAGCGGCCTTGGTCTCGACGAACACCCTCTCGAGCTGCTGCTGGTAGTCGCGCAGCGCGGCCTCGGCCTCCTCCTGCCCGATGTCGCCGCGGCCGATGAGGGCCTCGGTGTAGAGCTTGCGGACCGAGCGCTTGGCCTCGATGAGGTTGTACATCAGCGGCTGCGTCATCGAGGGGTCGTCGCCCTCGTTGTGCCCGCGGCGGCGGTAGCAGACCATGTCGATGACGACGTCCTTGTTGAACTCCTGCCGGAACTCGTAGGCCAGCTCGGCCACCCGGACGCAGGCCTCGGGGTCGTCGCCGTTCACGTGGAAGATCGGCGCCTGGATCATCCGGGCGACGTCGGTCGAGTACGTGCTCGACCGGGACGCGCTCGGCGACGTCGTGAAGCCGACCTGGTTGTTGATGACCACGTGGATGGTGCCGCCGGTGCGGTAGCCGCGCAGCTGAGACAGGTTGAGCGTCTCGGCGACGACCCCCTGCCCGGCGAACGCCGCGTCACCGTGCAGCAGCAGCGGCAGCACCGTGAAGTCTTCACCCGCAAGGTCGAGCCGGTCCTGCTTGGCGCGGGTGATGCCCTCGAGGACCGGGTTGACCGCCTCGAGGTGGGAGGGGTTGGCGGCGAGGTAGACCTTGGTCTTGTTGCCGTCCTCGGCGACGAACTCGCCCTCGGTGCCCAGGTGGTACTTCACGTCGCCGGAGCCCTGCACGGACTTGGGGTCCTGCTTGCCCTCGAACTCACGGAAGATCTGGCCGTAGGACTTGCCCGCGATGTTGGCGAGCACGTTGAGGCGCCCGCGGTGCGGCATACCTATGCAGACCTCGTCCATGGCGTCGGCGGCGGCGCGGCACAGAATGCGGTCGAGCAGCGCGATGACCGACTCGCCACCCTCGAGGCTGAACCGCTTCTGGCCCACGAACTTGGTCTGCAGGAAGGTCTCGAACGCCTCGGCGGCGTTGAGTCGGCGCAGGATGCGCAGCTGCTCGTCGGGGCCCGGCTTGGCGTAGCCGACCTCGATCTTGTCCTGCAGCCAGCGGCGCTGCTCGGGGTCCTGGATGTGCATGTACTCGGTGCCGATGGTGCGGCAGTAGGAGTCCCGGAGGATGCCGAGGATCTTGCGCAGCCGCAGCATCGGCGCACCGCCGAAGCCGCCGGTCGCGAAGTCGCGCTCGAGGTCCCACAGCGTCAGCCCGTGCGAGGTGACGTCGAGGTCGGGGTGACGGCGCTGGCGGTACTCGAGCGGGTCGGTGTCGGCCATGAGGTGGCCGCGGACGCGGTAGGCGTGGATGAGCTCCTGCACTCGAGCGGTCTTGTTGACGTCGTCGTCGTGGTGGGTGGAGATGTCCTGGACCCAGCGCACCGGCTCGTAGGGCAGCCGCAGGCTCTCGAAGATCTCGTCGTAGAAGCCGTTCTCGCCCAGCAGCAGCTGGTGCACGATGCGCAGGAAGTCTCCGGACTGCGCGCCCTGGATGATGCGGTGGTCGTAGGTGCTGGTCACCGTGAGGATCTTGGAGACGGCGTTGCGGTTGAGGGTCTCCTGGCTCGCGCCCTGCCACTCGGCGGGGTACTCGAGCGCGCCGACACCGATGATCGCGCCCTGCCCGGCCATCAGCCGCGGGACCGAGTGGACGGTGCCGATGGTGCCGGGGTTGGTGAGGGTCAACGTGGTGCCCTGGAAGTCCTCGACAGTGAGCTTGCCGCTGCGGGCCTTGCGGACGATGTCCTCGTAGGCCGTCCAGAAGTGGGCGAAGTCCATCGACTCGGCGGACTTGATGGAGGGGACCAGGAGCTGGCGGGTGCCGTCGGGCTTGGCCATGTCGATGGCGAGGCCGAGGTTGACGTGGCCCGGGATGACGAGCGCGGGCTTGCCGTTCTCCTCGGTGAACCCGTTGTTCATCTCGGGCATGTGGCCCAGGGCCTTGACCAGGGCGTAGCCGATGAGGTGGGTGAACGACACCTTGCCGCCACGCGAGCGCTGCAGGTGGTTGTTGATGACGACCCGGTTGTCGATGAGCAGCTTGGCCGGCACGGCACGCACGCTCGTGGCGGTGGGGACCGTCAGCGACGTCTCCATGTTGGTCACCGTGCGGGCGCTCGCGCCACGCAGCGGCTTGACCTGGTCCTGGTTGACCGGCACGGCCTGCTTGGGCGCCTCGGGTTCGCGCGGCTTGGGCGCGTCCTTGGGCGTCTCGATGGCGGAAGGGGCCTCGGGCTGAGCCGCGGGCGCGGGGGCCGGGGCGGGGGGCGCGGGCACCGCCGCGGGGGCGGCGTTTGCTGCGGGAGCTGCCGGCGCGGCGGGAGCAGTGGCCTGCGGGGCGGCGTTTGCTGCGGGAGCTACCGGGGCGGCCGGAGCAGCCTGCGCGGGAGTGGCCCCGTTGGGCCCGGATCCGTTCGCGGTGTCGTCGCCACCGGGCTGGTAGCCGGCACTGGGCTGGTAGTCCTCGAAGAGGGACCACCACACCTTGTCGACGGAGTTCTTGTCGTTCTTGTACTGCTCATACAGCTCGTCCACGAGCCACTCGTTCGGCCCGAAGGCCGACATGGGGTCGTTGGTCGGGGACTGGTCGGGCACGGCGGATACGCCTCTTTCGTAGCGTCGACAATGACGGGGCAAATACGTGCTCCCAGCCTATCCCCGCCCGCCTCGCCGTGCGGAGGCGGGGAAGAGTTTCCGAGACACTCGTCACGACACGTTCGATCGACCCCGCAGCGACCAGTTGCTGGTATGCCGCGGGGCCGGCTCCCGTGGTGGGAACCGGCCCCCGCGSCATACCTGGGCGCTCGTCTAGCTGATGTCGCTGCGCACCGTCCGCCACGAACCGAAGCCGGCCATCGCCGCGGCATACGCGGCGAGCACGAGGGCACCACCCCACCAGGCGAGGAGGTGCACTGGGCGGTCGGTGTTCTGGCTCACCCCGCTCACCATCGCGCTGGTGGCCTGGCTGGGCAGGTAGGGGACGATGTGCTCGCGCCCCCACGTCCAGAAGGTGAGGCCGAAACCGGCCAGCGGCTCCACGATCCAGGCCACGCCCACCGAGATGAGCAGGGCTGCGACCTGGTTGGGGATGAGGATGCCCGCACCGAGCCCGACCAGTGCCCAGAGACCGAGAACGAGCAGGCTCAGGGCCAGGGTGCGGAACACGGCCGTCTCGGGGAACGGCGCGTAGCCACGGGCGTTGAGCACGATCGCACCTGCCAGGACGGAGCCGGCGAGCGAGATGAGCGCGTAGATCGCCCCGATGCCCAGCAGGGCGATGACCTTGGCCCCCATGACCCGGACGCGCTTGGGCGTGCCCAGGAACGTGCTGGTGATGGTCTTGTGGCGGTACTCGGACCCGATCTGCATCACGCCGATCGTCAGCGTGAGCAGGTACCCGACACCCAGTCCGGCGGTGTAGACGCTGTTCGCGATCTGCAGCGGGGTCCCCGTCGGCGCTGGGTTGGGGTCGTTGGGATCGGGCTTCAGGGTGTAGATGAAGCCGAACGCCACGGCCAGCGCGATGCCGGCGAGGAAGATGGCGATGGCCATTCCCCACCACATCCGGGTGGTGAAGAACTTGCGGAACTCGGCGCGGATCGCGGCGGTCATCCGTTCGCCCCTTCCTGTCCGGTGATGGCATCTCGCTCGGTCGCTGCGTCCTGAACGAGCGACGCGCCGTCGCCGAGGTTGCGGTTGGTGCCCTCGGTGAGCTCGAAGAACAGTGCCTCGAGGTCGGTAGTGGCCTGGCGGAGCTCGTAGACGGGGAGCCCGGCGCGCAGTGCCACGTCGCCGATGAGGCGCAGGTCGTGGGTCTCGGCGAGCAGGGCGCCGTCCTTGACCTCGCTGGTCACGTCGGCAACCCGCAGGGCTCCCGCGAGCGCGTCGAGGTCGGTGGTGCGCACGATCGCGTGGGCCTCGCCGTGCAGGTCGGACATCGCGCCCTGCTTGACCAGCTTGCCGTTGTTGATGATGACGACGTCGTCGACCGTCTGCTCGACCTCCTGCAGCATGTGGCTGGAGATGAGCACCGTCTTGCCCTGGGCGGACAGGTGGCGCAGGAACCCCCGCAGCCAGCGGATGCCCTCGGGGTCGAGGCCGTTGGCCGGCTCGTCGAGGATGAGCACCTGGGGGTCGCCGAGCATCGCGGCCGCGAGGCCGAGCCGCTGGCGCATGCCCATGGAGTAGCCGCCGGCCCGCTTGCGTGCCGCGGCGGGGATGCCGACGAGCTCGAGCATCTCGTCGACCTTCTGGGCTCCCACCCCCGCGGTGTCGGCCAGCACCCGCAGGTGGTCGCGTCCGGTGCGACCCGGGTGGAAGTTGGTCGCCTCCAGGGCCGAGCCGACGACCGCCATCGGCTGGGTGATGTCGTGGTAGTCGATGCCGCCGATCGTCGCCGCGCCGCTCGACGGCTTGACGAGGCCGAGCAGCATCCGSAKCGTSGTSGTCTTGCCGGMGCCGTTGGGCCCGAGGAAGCCGGTGATGCGGCCCGGCTCGACGGTGAAGGACAGGTTGTCGACGGCGGTGAACGTGCCGAACCGCTTGGTCAGGTCGCGCACCTCGATGCGGGTCCCCTCGCCCGGCCTGGTCGCTGTGTCTGTGGTCATCGTTCCCCCGAGTTGAGTGCCATGCGCTCATCCTGCCAACTGACGTGGGGGGAGGGTCAACCGGGTTGCCGCCTTAGGATGTCCGGACTATGACCGAATGGTTGCTGGTCCTGACCGGCGTGGGTTTGACGATCGGCACAGCCATCTTCGTGGCCACGGAGTTCTCCCTGGTGGCCCTCGACCGGCCGACCGTGCAGAAGGCGGTGGACGAGGGGGACGTGCGCGCCGAGGTCGTCCTCGGCTCGTTGCGCAGGCTCTCGACCCAGCTCTCGGCGGCACAGGTCGGCATCACCCTGACGACGCTGATCCTCGGATTCCTCGCGACACCCTCCCTCGGGGTGCTGCTCGAGACCCCGTTGCAGGCCCTGGGGCTGAGTGGCTCCACCCGCGCGTCGGTGGCCGCTGGAATCGCGCTGGTCATCGCCACGCTGTTCTCGATGGTCTTCGGCGAGCTGCTGCCGCAGTTCCTCGGCATCTCCGCGCCACTGGCGACGGCGAAGATCGTGGCGATGCCGGTTCGCGGTTTCGCGCTGGTGGCCCGCCCCTTGATCTATGTGCTCAACGGCTCGGCCAACCTGTTCCTGCGCGCCCTGGGCATCACGCCTCGCGAGGAGCTGTCCGGTGCCCGCACGCCCCAGGAGCTGGCGTCGCTGGTGCGCCGCTCCGCCCAGGCGGGAACGCTCGATGCGGGCACGGCGCGGCTCGTCACCAAGTCGTTGGACTTCGGTGAGCAGACGGCCGCCGATGTGATGAGTCCGAGGGCGAGGGCGTCGTCGATCGAACGCACCGCCACCGCCGAGGACGTCGTGCGGCTGGCCCGGCGCACGGGTCACTCGCGCTTCCCCGTCACCGGCGAGGACTGGGACGACATCGATGGCGTCGTGCACGTCAAGCGCGCGATCGCCGTGCCGCACGAGCGGCGCGACGACGTGCCGGTGTCGGCGCTGATGGTGCCGCCGCTGCTCGTGCCGGAGACGATCCGGCTCGACCCGTTGCTGCTGATGCTGCGCGAGCACGGCCTCCAGCTGGCGATCGTCGTCGACGAGTACGGCGGCACGGCCGGCATCGTGACGTTGGAGGACGTCGTCGAGGAGATCGTCGGCGAGGTGTCCGACGAGCACGACGTCTTCCGCACGACCGGGCGCGAGTTCACCGACGGGTCGTGGACGGTGCCCGGCCTGTGGCGACCCGACGAGGTGCGCGAACGCCTGGGTGCGGTGGTCCCGGATGGACCTGCCTACGAGACGACCGGGGGCTTCGTCATGGCCGACCTCGGCCGGATCCCCACCGTCGGTGACACCGTCAGGATCCCCGGCTGGGAGATCACGGTCCTCGCGATGGACGGCATGCGGGCAGACCGGCTGCGGTTCGTCCCGCTGGCGATCACCGAGGGCGATGTCGAGGGCACTTCCGAGGGCACTTCCGAGGGCACGGCCGACGGCACGGCCGAGGGCACCGCCCAAAGCGGTCTCGAGGGCAGTGCCGCCGCCGACGGCCGTCCTCACGGCCGGGGCGAGGTGGCGCCGTGAGCACCGGCGCCGTCTGGGTCACCATCCTGCTGCTCCTGCTGAACGCCTTCTTCGTGGGCGCCGAGTTCGCCGCGATGTCCGCGCGGCGCTCCACCCTCGAACCGCTCGCGGCCCGCGGGTCGCGTCGGGCACAGGTCTGCCTGGATGCCCTCGAGCAGATGGGCTCGCTGCTTGCCTGCGCGCAGCTCGGCATCACGGTCTGCTCGGTGCTCCTGGGCGCCATCTCCGAGTCCGCCCTCCACCATGCCCTCGAACCCGTCGTCCACCACCTGGGACTGCCTGACGGGGTGACCGACGGCGTGGCGCTCGCGCTGGCCCTGCTGGTCGTGGTCTACCTGCACGTCGTCGTCGGCGAGATGATCCCCAAGAACCTCGCGCTCGCCGGACCCGAGCGCTCGGCGCTCATCCTGGTGCCCGTACTGCTGCTGATCACGAAGGCGCTGCGTCCGATCATCTGGGTCATGGAGGCCATCGCGAAGTCGCTGGTGCGACTGTTCGGGGTGGAGCCCAAGGACGAGATCACGTCGGCGTTCACGGTCGAGGAGGTCGAGCACATCCTGGCCGAGAGCAGGCACGAGGGACTGATCAAGGAGGGCCAGCACGGGCTGGTCGGCGCGGCCCTGGAGTTCAGCGACAAGGACGCGGTGGATGTGGCCGTGGCGCTGGACGACCTGGTGACGCTGCCGCTGACCGCAACCCCTGACGACGTCGAACGGCTCGTCGCGAAGCGGGGCTTCTCGCGCTATCCGCTCCTGAACCGGGCAGGCGAGCTCACTGGCTACCTCCACCTCAAGGACGTGCTCTACGCCGACGACACCGAACGCGACATCGCCGTTCCGGTGAAGCGGGTCCGCAAGCTCGCAACGGTGCAGGCGGCCGACGAGGTCGAGGAGGTGCTCCGTACGATGCAGCGCACCGGAGCCCACCTCGCCCGGGTGGTCGACCCCGAAGGCCGTGACATCGGCGTGGTCTTCCTCGAGGACGTCATCGAGGAACTGGTCGGCGAGGTCACCGACGCCTCCCAGCGCTGAGCCGAGGTCCAGAGGTCAAATACGCCTCCCGGCGCTGGCGCACGCCGACATGGTGCCAAATCGACCCTTCCACGCAGGATGAGGTCGATCTGCCACCCGCTCGACGTCGAGGTATCGCTGCCTTGGTATTCGCCGATGACCTTCTGGTCGCGCCAGACGAAGTCACTGCGGCAGACGAACCCTGAACCGTCCTCGGCCATGACCTCGACGTTGAGCTCGGGCTCGGGCAGCCCGTGGCGGACGAACAGCAGCCGTGACCGGGTCTCCATCGCCGACGCCGAGCCAACCCGGATCCACCGAAGTGCCTCGCGCAGGGCGCGCACGCCGCGGACGCTTCCCCGGAGGGCCACCGCACGATGCAGCAGCTCGACTGACTCCGCGCGACCAGCGATCTGGTCGCCGATCACGACCAGATCCTCGACCCCGAGGAGGGCGCCCAGGTCGACCCAGACGTCGGCGCCAGCCACCACCCGGACGCCGGAAACCGTCGCGACCCACCTGTGCTCCAGGCCGCGGTGGGGCCTGACCTGCGGGCGGTCGATCGGGTTTCGTATGGAGGCGCGCATGACGTGCAGGGGGTGGGCATGTTCGTGGCTTCGCGGCAGTGGGAGGTCGTGGATGAGCGCAGCCGTGCAGTGCGAGAAGACCGCGTCGCGAGGCAGGACGAGCGAGGCGGCGCGCGCGGCGGTCAGAGCGGCCCGCATGGTGGGTGACGAGGGATCGTCAGCCTGCTCAGCGACGAGTGTGGCCAGTTCTCGCACTCCGTGGAGAGGTCGAAGGAGGTCCGTTCCGCGCAGCCGGCCTTCCTTCACGCCGGCCTCACGTGCCGTCGACGTCGTGAAGGCGCCGGACCTCAACGGTTCCGGAAGGCGGCCAGGGCGGCGAGGCATGGCGGCAAGCGTGGCCGATCCGCGGCATACATCTGCCTGCTCATCCACAGGCACCCTCGAGAGGGTGGCATTCCGCTGCCTCCGCCGGCGAAAGAGTCGATCTGCCACCCTCTCGACGACCGATGGGGGGCACCAAAAAGGCCAAGCGCTGCGCGCCTGGCCAATTGGTGCCCCCGGCAGGATTCGAACCTGCGCCACCGCCTCCGGAGGGCGGTGCTCTATCCCCTGAGCTACGGGGGCGGACACTGCGCCCCCGCTAGGGAGGCGCTCGCCGAGGTTAGCAGCCTAGGGTGTCCACCATGGAACCAGGGGGACTGGTGTACGTGTGCGACGACACCGAGCAGATCAGGCGCCTCATCAGGGTCAACCTCGAGCTCGAGGGCTACGACGTCCACGAGGCCGCCGACGGGGGAGAGCTGCTCGAATCGCTGCGCGCGCGCACCGACGTGCCCGGCGTCATCACCCTCGACGCGCAGATGAGCCCCCGCGACGGCTGGTGGGCGATCTCCCAGATCCGCGCCGACCCTCGCCTCGCCGCGGTCCCGGTGATCATGGTGACGGCCTCGGTCCAGCAGCACGACCGGGTCCAGGCGGAGGGGTCAGGCCTCGACGCGTTCGTGTCCAAACCCTTCGACCCGGACTACCTCATCACGCTCGTCGGCGGCTTCATGGCCGAGGGAAGGGCGCACCAGCCCGCGCCCTAGACTTGCCCGGGTGACTCCCGAAGAGCTCTCCGCAGCCATCCGCACCGCCCTGGTCGAAGCCGTCGCCGCCGGCGACCTCCGCGTGGACGTGCCCGCGGAGGTTCGCGTGGAGCGACCGCGCAACCGAGACCACGGGGACTGGTCCACCAACGTCGCGCTCCAGCTCGCCAAGGGCGCGGGTATGCCGCCGCGAGACGTGGCCATCCCACTCGCCGAGCGCCTCGGCCGGGTGTCCGGCGTGAAGGCTGTCGACATCGCCGGCCCCGGCTTCCTCAACATCACCCTCGACGCCTCGTCGGCCGGCGAGCTCGCCCGGTCGATCGTCGAGGCCGGTCAGGCGTACGGCCGCAACGACTCCGAGTCCGGCCACGTCATCAACCTCGAGTACATCTCGGCGAATCCCACGGGGCCGCTGCACCTCGGTCACACCCGCTGGGCGGCACTGGGTGACTCGATGCACCGGCTGCTGCTGGCCTCCGGGGCCGACGTCAAGGCCGAGTACTACATCAACGACGCGGGCGCGCAGATGGACAAGTTCGCCGCGTCGGTGCTGGCGCGGGCCAAGGGGGAGCCGACCCCTGAGGGTGGCTACCCCGGCGCCTACGTCGACGACCTCGCCGCCACGGTGCTCGCAGCCCGGCCCGACCTGCTCGAGCTGCCCGAGGCCGAGGCGCTGGCGGCGACCCGGGCGGTGGCCTACCCGGCCCAGCTGCAGGACATCAAGGACACCCTGACCGACTTCGGCGTCACGTTCGACGTGTGGTTCTCCGAGGCCGAGCTGCACGACTCGGGTGCGGTCGATCGGGCAGTGGACCGCCTGCGCGAGCAAGGCCACGTCTTCGACCAGGACGGTGCCATCTGGCTGCGGACCACGGACTTCGGCGACGACAAGGACCGGGTGCTCGTGCGCGCCAATGGCGAGCCGACCTACTTCGCCGCGGACGCCGCCTACTACCTGAGCAAGAAGGACCGCGGCTTCGACGAGAAGATCTACCTGCTGGGCGCCGACCACCACGGCTACATCAACCGGCTCAAGGCGATCGCCGCGTGCGCGGGGGACGACAAAGAGCACAACATCGAGGTCCAGATCGGCCAGCTGGTCAACCTCGGCGGCGCCAAGCTGTCCAAGCGGGCCGGCAACATCATCGAGCTGCGCGACCTGATCAACTGGATCGGCACCGACTCGATCCGCTACTCCCTGGCCCGCTACCCCGCCGACAGCCCGCTGTCGCTCGAGGGCGAGGAGCTGCGCAAGCAGACCAACGACAACCCCGTGTTCTACGTCCAGTACGCCCACGCCAGGACCTCCAACGTCGCGCGGCTCGCCAACGAGGACGGTGTGCTGCGGCAGGACGGGTTCGACCCGGCCCTGCTGACCGACCCGACCGAGTCCGCCCTGCTCGCGATCCTCGGCGACTTCCCGCGGGTGGTGGCCCATGCCGCCCACCTGCGTGAGCCGCACCGGGTAGCCCGCTACCTCGAGGACCTCGCCGGTCACTTCCACAAGTGGTACGACACGTGCCGCGTGCGCCCGATGACCGCGGACGAGGAGATCACCGACCTCCACCGCACCCGGCTGTGGCTCAACGACGCCACGCGCCAGGTCTTGGCCAACGGACTGGATCTTCTAGGGGTCTCCGCACCCGACAGGATGTAGCCCATGCGCGCTCACGAGGCCGGAGCCCTCCACGCCGAGGGGTACGGCGGACCACCGCACTGGTTGCCCTGGCCCACTGACGTCATGGAGCTGCTGCCGCAGCTGTGGCCGCAGACGATCGGTCGTGACGCGCAGGGACGCCTGACCGTCGGGGGACTCGATGTGGTGAGCATCGCGCGCGAGTTCGGCACCGCTGCATACGTCGTCGACGAGGAGGACTTCCGCGCCCGCGCGCGGGCCTTCCGCGACGAGTTCGCGGCACCGTTCGTCGAGCTCGGCGGAGTCGACGTCTTCTACGCCGGCAAGGCGTTCCTGTGCACCGAGGTGGCGCGGTGGGTGGCCGACGAGGGCCTGTGCCTCGACGTCTGCTCGGGTGGTGAGCTGGCGGTGGCGCAACGGGCGGGCTTCCCCGCAGCGCGGATCGGCTTGCACGGCAACAACAAGTCCGTGGCCGAGATCCGTCAGGCCCTGGACTACGGCGTGGGGAGGATCGTCGTCGACTCGTTCGAGGAGATCGACCGCATCGCCGAGGTCGCCGCAGAGCTCGGCGTCCGCGCGCCGGTCATGGTGCGTGTCACGGTCGGCGTCGAGGCGCACACGCACGAGTTCATCGCCACTGCCCACGAGGACCAGAAGTTCGGCTTCTCCCTGGCCGGTGGCAAGGCCGCCGAGGCGGTCAGCCGCATCCTGGCCCACGGCGACCGGCTCGAGCTCCTGGGGCTGCACTCCCACATCGGCAGCCAGATCTTCGATACCGCGGGCTTCGAGGTGTCAGCCCGCCGCCTGATCGGGCTGCACGCCGAGGTGGCGCGACTGCACGGCATCCACCTGCCCGAGCTGGACCTCGGGGGCGGCTACGGCATCGCCTACACGACCGAGCACACCCCGCTCTCACCGCGCGAGCTCGGCGAGCAGATGGCCGACCTGGTCCGGCGCGAGCTCAAGGCGGTCGGCGACGGGAGTCCCGACACCCCGACACCCAGGATCTCGATCGAGCCGGGACGCGCCATTGTGGGGCCGAGCACGTTCACGCTCTACGAGGTCGGCACCGTCAAGGACGTCGACGTCGCCGAGGGCCTGGCCCGCACGTACGTCTCGGTCGACGGCGGGATGAGCGACAACATCCGGACTGCCCTCTATGACGCCGACTACTCCTGCACCCTCGCCAGCCGTCGCTCGGAAGCCCCGCCGCGGCTCGCCCGTGTGGTCGGCAAGCACTGCGAGAGCGGTGACATCGTCGTCATGGACGAATACCTCCCTGACGACATCACCGCGGGCGACCTGATCGCCGTCCCCGGCACCGGCGCCTACTGCCGCTCGATGGCCAGCCAGTACAACCACACGCCGCGCCCTCCCGTGATCGCCGTCAGGGACGGCCGGGCCCGGGTCCTCCTCCGCCGCGAGACGGTGGAGGATCTGCTGGCCCTGGACGTCGGCTGACGAAGGATTGCCGCCGATGGACGCAGCAGCGACAGTTCGTCCGGATGACGGAACAATGAGCGTCCACACCGTGGACACCGGCACGATGGCCGGGGTCCGGGCACCATGGCCGGGGCCGGCAGAAGGCCCATCAGGGCGCAAGGAGCACGCAGTGAAGGAAGTCAGCGTGAGTGAGAGCCAGCAGGCAACCGCCGAGCGGCCCCTGAGGGTGGCGCTCCTCGGGTGTGGCGTCGTCGGCTCGTCCGTGGCCCGGATGCTCACCCAGCACTCCGACGACCTCGCGGCCCGCGTCGGCCGGCCCCTCGAGCTGATCGGCATCGCCGTGCGCCGGTCGGGCAAGGACCGGTCCGACCTGCCCGTCGATCCCGCCCTGTTCACGACCGACGCCGAGTCGATCATCACCAAGGCCGACATCGTCATCGAGGTGATCGGTGGCATCGAGCCGGCCAGGACTCTCATCGAGCTGGCCATGAAGCACGGTGCCTCCGTGGTGTCGGCCAACAAGGCGCTGCTGGCGGAGGCCGGTCCCGCCTTGTATGCCGCCGCGGCAGAGCACGGCGTCGACCTCTACTACGAGGCCGCGGTCGCCGGGGCCATCCCGATCCTGCGGCCGATCCGCGAGTCGCTCGCCGGCGACGACGTCCGCAAGGTGCTCGGCATCGTCAACGGCACCACCAACTACGTCCTCGACAAGATGGACTCGACCGGCATGGGGTTTGCCGAGGCCGTCGAACAGGCACAGGCCCTGGGCTACGCCGAAGCCGACCCGACCGCCGACGTCGAGGGTTTCGACGCCGCCGCCAAGGCCGCCATCCTCGCCTCGCTGGCCTTCCACACGCGCGTCTCCAGCGACCAGGTCTACCGCGAGGGCATCACCGAGGTGTCCTCGGCGGACATCCAGGCGGCACGCGAAATGGACTGTGTCGTCAAGCTTCTCGCGATCTGCGAGCGCACCGAGGTCATCGGTGAAGACGGCACCCTCGCACCCGGCGTCAGCGTCCGGGTGCACCCGGCCATGATCCCTCGCTCACATCCCCTTGGCGGTGTGCGAGACGCCTTCAACGCGGTCTTCGTGGAAGCCGACGCAGCCGGTCAGCTGATGTTCTACGGCAGGGGCGCCGGTGGTGACCCCACCGCCAGCGCCGTCCTCGGTGACGTTGTGGCCGTAGCCCGGCACCGCGTCGGCGGCGGTCGTGGCCCGGGGGAGTCGGCCTACGCCGACCTGCCTGTGCTCGACATGGGCCAGGCCCTCACGAGGTACCACATCAGCCTCGACGTGGCCGACCGCCCGGGTGTCCTCGCGCAGGTCGCGACGTCGTTCGCCGAGCACGGGGTGTCGATCGAGACGGTCCGCCAGCACCTCATCGCCGCCGACCCGGAAGGTCCCGACGGCGAGGGCGCCGAGTCCCGCGCCAACCTGATCGTCGTGACGCACATCGCCCCTGACGCCGCGCTCGCGGCAACCGTCCAGGCCCTCGCCGGGCTCGACACGGTCACCGAGGTCGTGTCGGTCATGCGGGTGGAGGGCGACTGATGGCGAGCCTGTGGCGCGGGGTGATCCGCGAGTATGCCGACCGGCTGCCGATGCTCCAGGGCGCACCCGTGGTGACCCTCCAGGAGGGCGGCACCCCGCTGATCCCAGCGGAGCACCTGTCCGAGCTCACCGCGGCGCAGGTCTTCGTGAAGTACGAGGGACTCAACCCGACGGCGTCCTTCAAGGACCGCGGCATGACGGCCGCGATCTCGGTGGCCGCCAAGAACGGCGCCAAGGCCGTGATCTGCGCGTCGACGGGCAACACGAGCGCCAGTGCCGCGGCCTACGCCACCAAGGCGGGCATGACCTGTGCGGTGCTCGTCCCCGACGGCAAGATCGCCATGGGCAAGCTCAGCCAGGCGATCGCGCACGGCGCGACCCTGCTCCAGGTGGACGGCAACTTCGACGACTGCCTCACGCTGGCCCGCAAGCTCGCCGAGTCCTATCCCGTCGAGCTCGTCAACTCGGTCAACCCGGCGCGGATCGAGGGTCAGAAGACCGCCGCCTTCGAGGTCGTCGACGCGCTCGGTGACGCCCCCGACATCCACTGCCTCCCGGTCGGCAACGCCGGCAACATCACGGCCTACTGGAAGGGCTATCGCGAGTACCACCGCGGCAGCGAGCAGCCCGGCCCCGCAACCAGGCTCCCGCAGATGTGGGGTTTCCAGGCGGCCGGTGCCGCACCCATCGTCCTGGGACATCCCGTCGACGACCCGGACACCATCGCCACGGCGATCCGCATCGGCAACCCGGCGTCGTGGAAGCAGGCGGAGGCCGCCCGCGACGAGTCCGGCGGTCGGATCGAGTCCGTCACCGACGAGCAGATCCTCGCCGCCCATCGCATCCTCTCGGCCCGCGAAGGGATCTTCGTCGAGCCCGGCTCGGCGGCGTCGGTCGCCGGGCTGCTCCAGGCCGCCGAGGCAGGACACGTCCCAGCCGGTGCCACGATCGTCTGCACGGTCACCGGGCACGGGCTGAAGGACCCGCAGTGGGCGCTCCGGAACGCCGACGGCTCCGACGTCACGCCGACGAGGGTGCCGGTGGACGCGTTCACGGCGGCGCAGGCCCTGGGGTTGCAGGACTGATGGGCGAGCTCCTCGCCGGCAGCTCCGTGCAGGTGCGGGTGCCGGCCAGCAGCGCCAACCTGGGGCCGGGCTTCGACTCGGTCGGGCTCGCCCTCGGGCTCTGGGACACCTGTGTCGCGACCGTGACCGACCAGCCCGGGGTGCGGATCGACGTCGAGGGGGAGGGCGCCGCCGAGGTGCCCCGCGATGCCAGCCACCTGGTCGTCCGCGCCATGGTGCGGGCGTGGGAGGAGCTCGAGACCGAGCCTGCCGCGGGACTGCACCTGCAGTGCCGCAACGAGGTGCCGCACGGCCGCGGACTGGGGTCTTCGGCCACCGCGATCGTGACCGGAATCGTTGCCGCACAAGCACTCCACGACGTATGCCGCGGGGTCACCGATCCGCCCGACCTCACCTTCACCAACGACCTCGCAGCCCGTCTCGAGGGCCATCCGGACAACTCGTCGGCGTCGGTCTACGGAGGCCTCACGCTGTCCTGGGCCGACTCGCCCGAGGGTGGCACGCAGACCCTGCGCCTCCAGCCCCATCGCGACGTGCGTGCGGTGGTACTCGTGCCCGCGGCCCAGCTGTCCACCGCCAAGGCACGGTCGGTCCTGCCGACCCACATCCGGCACGGTGAGGCCGCCCTGAACTCGGCCCGCGCGGCGCTGCTCGTGCAGGCGCTGACCAGCCACCCGGCATACCTGCTGGCGGCCACCCGCGAGTGGCTGCACCAGGAGGCGCGCAGGGACTCCTTCCCTGCCTCGATGTCCGTCGTCGACGCGCTCAGGGGCCGTGGTCATGCCGCCGTGATCTCCGGGGCGGGCCCTTCGGTGCTGGTCCTCACGACCGACGACCAGGTGTCCGCCATCGCCGGGGAGGCAGGCGACGCGTGGCGGGTCCTCGACCCCGGCATCCCAGCGACAGGTGCGCAGGTCAGGCCCCTGCGACGCGGAGGGGACATTCTGGGCAGTCGGGACTGACGCGCGCACCAACGGTGTTACATTGGGTGCGCACTCGCAGCCGATGCCTCCTCTTGCGCATCCAGCAGCGAAATGCACCCACCACATGTCGGCGGCCTTCGTGCTGCCACGCCTCCCTGTGCTGCATGTGGCTCCATCGGTCAGCACTTCTGACCCAAGCACCGGTCCGGGATCTGAACGCCGGACCGCGAACGAGGGGGAAGGATCCTTCGTGACAGACACCACCACTCTCGACTCTGCGGGTTCGCAGGACGAGAAGCCGCGCCGCTCCGGCGCACTGAGCACCATGAAGGTTGCCGAGCTCCAGGGCCTGGCCGCCAGCATGGGCATCACCGGCACCGCCAAGATGCGCAAGGGTGACCTGGTCACCGCCATCAAGGACCGCCAGTCCGGAGCAGGAGCGCCGGCCCGCCGGACCGCCCCGCAGCAGGAGCGTCCGGCCCGAGCCGAGACGCCCACCACCGAACAGCAGGCCGGCGCCGAGCGCGCCCCCCGCAGCGGCAGCGAGCAGGTTGACGGCGCCGAGCGCCCCGAGCGTGGCGACCGCGCCGACCGTGCCGACCGTGCCGACCGTGCCGAGCGTGCCGAGCGTGCCGACCGCGCCGACCAGGGCCGAGACAGCGTCGGGGACGCCGAGTCCGCCGACCGCGGCGACCGCGCCCAGGGTGAGCGTCCGCAGGGCGAGCGTCCGAGCCGCAACCGGGCCGACCGGGCCGCGCGCCTGCAGGCCCAGCGTCAGAACCGTGAAGGCCTTCGCGACGGCGACGAGCAGGACCGCGACCAGCAGGACCGCGGACCGGACCGCGACCAGGTGGGCCGCGACCAGAACCGTGACCAGAACCGTGACGCCGGCCAGGGCCGCGACACCCGCGACGACCGTTTCCAGGGCGACCGACGCGAGCGTCAGCAGGCGGACCGACAGACCCGCGACGACCGGGACAACCGGGACAACCGAGACAACCGGGACGACCGGGGCGGCCGCGACGACCGCGACGACCGGGGTGGCCGCCAGCAGGGCGGGGCGGCCGGCCAGGGGCAGCAGGGCGGCCAGCGCAACCAGGGCCAGCAGCAGGGCCAGCAGGACCAGCAGGGTTACGACGACGACGGCGACGGTCGCGGCGGACGTCGCCGCAACCGGAACCGGAACCGCAACCGTGACAAGCGCGGTCAGCGCGGCGACTACGGCAGCGACTACGAGAACGAGCCGATGGTCGAGGAGGACGACGTCCTCGTCCCCGTGGCGGGCATCCTCGACGTGCTGGACAACTACGCGTTCGTCCGGACGTCCGGCTACCTGCCGGGGCCCGGCGACGTCTACGTTCCGCTCGGCATGGTCAAGAAGAACGGCATGCGCAAGGGTGACGCGGTCACCGGTGCCGTGAAGGCCCAGCGTGATGACTCCCAGCAGAACCAGCGTCAGAAGTTCAACGCGCTCGTGCGCCTCGACACGGTCAACGGGATGACCCCCGACGATGCCCGCAAGCGCGTCGAGTTCGGCAAGCTCACGCCGCTCTACCCGCAACAGCGCCTGCGCCTCGAGACCGAGCCCGGCATCCTCACCACCCGCGTGATCGACCTCGTCGCGCCCATCGGCAAGGGCCAGCGTGGTCTCATCGTCGCCCCGGCCAAGGCCGGCAAGACGATGGTCATGCAGGCCATCGCCAACGCCATCACGACCAACAACCCCGAGTGCCACCTGATGGTCGTGCTCGTGGACGAGCGTCCTGAGGAAGTCACCGACATGCAGCGCGCGGTCAAGGGCGAGGTCATCTCCTCGACCTTCGACCGGCCGGCCGAGGACCACACGACGGTCGCCGAGCTCGCGATCGAGCGGGCGAAGCGTCTCGTCGAGATGGGCCACGACGTGGTCGTGCTGCTCGACTCGATCACCAAGCTGGGTCGCGCCTACAACCTGGCCGCCCCGGCGAGCGGGCGCATCCTTTCCGGTGGTGTCGACTCCGCGGCGCTCTACCCGCCGAAGAAGTTCTTCGGCGCCGCGCGCAACATCGAGAACGGCGGCTCGCTCACCATCCTCGCGACGGCCCTCGTCGAGACCGGGTCCCGCATGGACGAGGTCATCTTCGAGGAGTTCAAGGGCACCGGGAACATGGAGCTCAAGCTCGACCGTGGCCTGGCCAACCGCCGGATCTTCCCGGCGGTCGACATCAACAACTCGGGCACCCGCAAGGAAGAGATCCTCCTGTCGGGCGACGAGCTCAAGATCATGTGGAAGCTCCGGAGGGTCCTCGCCGCGCTCGACCAGCAGCAGGGCATCGAGCTCCTGATCGACCGGATCAAGAAGACCAAGAGCAACATCGAGTTCCTCATGCAGGTCCAGCAGAACTCCTCGATCCGCCTGGACGAGGGCGACAAGGACTGATCGCATCCGGGCGTGCCGTGGCACGACAAACTCGACTGGGGTCCGCCACCACGTGGTGTCGGACCCCAGTTGCGTGTCCCACGGATTAGCATGGGTACCCGAACCACCAACTGGACGACGACCGAAGGGAATGGCAGTGACCGCGGCAGAGGCAATCCGAGTGCTCGTCGCTGACGACGACCCGGATATTCGCGATCTCGTCGAGTTCAAACTCACCCAAGCCGGATATGTCGTGCAGGCCGTTCCAGACGGACTGAGCGCCTGGGAGGCGTTCCAGGCGCAGGCGCCCGCGCTGGTCATCCTCGACGTGATGATGCCAGGGCTGTCGGGTATCGATGTCCTGCGCAAGATCCGGGACAGCGGCGCCGCCACGGTGCCGGTCCTGCTGCTCAGCGCGAAGTCCCGAGACAGCGACGTCGACACCGGCTTCGCCGTCGGGGCCGACGACTACGTCATCAAGCCGTTCAGTCCACGAGAGCTGCTGCACCGGGTCAACGGGATCCTGGCGCGCGTCCGGTGACCCCGCGCGACCTGCTGTGGGCCTCCTCAGCTCTGGTCCTGCTGGCCTGTCTCGCCCTGGTGCTGCTCATCGTGCTCACCAAGGTGTCGCGCACCCGTCGGGAGCGACGAACCGCAGGGCTCGTCGCACCGCACCGCGCACACCTGCTCGCCGTCGCCTCGGGCGAGGACGACGACGGGAGCCATCGTGACGCGCTGATGGAGGTCGACGGCCCCGCCCGCGMGGCCGTCGACGACGTGGTCCTCGAGCTCCTGGGCAAGGTGAGGGGGTTCCCGGCCGAGGAGCTGGCGTCCGTGCTCCTCGTCCACGGTGCGGTCGACCGCGCACCCCACGACCTGCGCGACCGCAGCACCCTGCGTCGGGCGCGCGCCGCGCACATCCTGGGCCTGTGCAACGTGGGGGCCGCACTGCCGCTGCTCGTCGAGGCCCTCGGCGACCCGGCGCCCGAGGTGCGCGTTGCCGCGACCCGGGCCCTCGGCCGGCTCGGCGAGCCGTCGGCGTCGGCGGCCCTGCTCGCGGCGGTCGGGGCAGATCGGGTCGTCCCGGCCGGGCCCGCTGCCGACGCCCTCGAGGGAATGGGGGTCGGCATCGCCGGGTCGCTGCGCGACGCGCTGTCGGCGAGCAACCCCACCACTCGCACCGTCGCGGCATACCTCAGCGGTGAGGGCAGCTTCTCGCGGTCCCTGGTGGCGCTTCGGGTCGCCCTGGCCGGCGACGACGACCACACCGTGCGTGAGGCGGCGGCGGTCGCCCTCGGACGGATGGGCCGGGCCGAGGACGTGGCCGCGCTCCTGCGCCAGACGGCCGCAGACCGGCCACGGTCACTGCGTCGGGCCTGTGCCTCCGCCCTGGGTGAGCTCGGCGAGACGTCGGCCGTGGACGGTCTCGGCGAGCTGCTGGGCGACCCGGATCCGCGGTTGGCCGAGATCGCCGCCACCTCCCTCCTGCAGCTGGGTCCGGCCGGGCGCACCGTCCTCGACTCGGCTCCGACCAACGCGTCGGTCGAGACGGCCCTGACCCTGGCCCGGCTGAAGGGGAGCGCGGCGTGAGCTGGGACGGCTTCGTCGAGGGGCTCCGGGCCGTAGTGGTCTGGCTGATGGACTTCAGCTCGGTGCCGATCCTGGTCTACTTCGCGGTCATCAACCTCTCCTACCTCCTGCTCATCGTCCTGGCCAGCATCGACTTCCGGGCGCAGCACCGCCGTCGCGAGGCCGTGGTCGAGACCTTCGGGGGTGCGCTGACGCCGGGTGTCTCACTCCTGGTGCCCGCCCACAACGAGGAGATGGGCATCGTGACCTCGGTGCAGGCGCTGCTCTCGCTGCGCTATCCCCGGCACGAGGTGGTCGTCGTCGACGACGGCAGTTCCGACGCGACCTTCGAGCGACTGCGCGCGGCGTTCGACCTCGTGCCGATCCCGCGCGAGATCCCGCAGGACGTCCCGATCCGGGCCCGGATCATCGACGTGCACGTGCCCCGCGACGGCCGGACCCGGCTCGTCGTCGTGCGCAAGGAGAACTCCGGTCGGTCCGAGGCGATCAACGTCGCCCTCAACGCCGCCACCGAGCCACTCGTCGCGATGGTGGATGCCGACTCCATCCTCGAGCCCGACGCCCTGCTCCGGGTGACCCAGCCCTTCGCCGACGACCCGATCCGCATGGTGGCAGCCGGGGGTGCCATCCGGCCGGTCAACGGCAGTCGGGTGGTGTCGGGGCGCATCGTCAAGGTCCAGATGCCGAAGCCCTGGCTGGCCCGCATCCAGGTCGTCGAGTACCTCCGCGCGTTCCTGCTCGGCCGGACCGGGTGGTCGCGGTTCGGGGCCCTGATCCTGATCAGCGGCGCCTTCGGCCTGTTCCGCCGTGACGTCGTCGTCGAGGTCGGTGGGCTCGACGCCGACAGCATCGGAGAGGACTTCGAGCTGGTTCTGCGCATCCATCGCAAGCTGCACGACGAGCAGCGGGACTACCGCGTGGGATTCGTCCCTGAGCCGGTCCTGTGGACCGAGGTCCCCTCGACCGTCGCTGTGCTGCGCAACCAACGGCGACGCTGGCACCGCGGGCTGTGGGAGACGCTGTGGGCCTACCGCGGCATGGTGCTGCGGCCCCGGTACGGCAAGGTCGGCATGATCGCGCTGCCCTACTACTGGATCTTCGAGCTCTTCGCCCCGCTGCTGGAGTTCTTCGGCATCATCATCGTGCCGCTCGCGCTCCTCCTCGGTGTGGTCGACATCCCCTACGCCCTGCTCTTCCTCGCGCTGGCCTACGGTCTGGCGATCCTGGTGACGTTGTCGGCCATGGCCGCCGAGGAGTGGTCGTTCCACCGTCACGAGCGGTGGCGCGACCTCGGGCTCACCTTGATCGCGTCGGTGCTGGAGAACATCGGATACCGCCAGCTCACCGTGTGGTGGCGGCTCGAGGGCTGGTGGGCGAGCTTGCGCCGCAAGAAGCAGGTGTGGGGCGTGATGACCCGCGCCGGATTCGGCGAGGCGGGCGAGTGACCCCGTTCGCGAGCCGATCGGTATCCGGTCAGCTCAAGGTCCTCGGGCTCTCCCTGGTCCTGTTGTTCCCCATCGTCGCAGTCGCGTCCCTGGTGAACATCACGAGCCAGAGTCGTGACCTCCAGTCGCTGACGCTGTCCTACGGCCCCGCCTTCGACGCCAACAACGCCGTCCTCATCGAGATGACCGAAGCCAACGCCGGGTGGAGCGAGCTGATGGGCGGCTCCGCCCAGCCGGCCTACCGCCTCAAGCGCGACCTGGTCTCAGGGGACCTCGCCACCATCGAGCGCACCCTGAGGTCACGGTGGCTACCCGTCGAGAACCGCACGCGGTATGCCGCCTTGCTGCAGACCCAGCGCGCCGCCGTCGACGCGTGGTTCAGGGCGGCGCAGGCAGCCGAGGTCGGCGCGAACCTCCCCCCGTCGGGGCGCAGCGTCCTCGAGGCCGATGCGATGGATCAGTTCCGGCTCTTCCGCGACAGCAACCGGGGTCTGTCCGAGGCGATCCGACTCGAGCGGGACGCGGCGCGAGAGGGGGCGCGGGACTCCGTCCAGCGCATTGTGGCGATCGCAGCCGGCACGATGGTGCTGTCCATGGCCATCGTGCTCGGTGGATGGCGGCTGTTGCAGCAATCGGTCAGTGGTCCGCTGGAGCGGTTGCGATCGGTCGTCGAGCGGCAGCGCGACGGTGACCGCGACGCCCTGGCCGACACCGACACCGGCGCTGCCGAGGTGCGCGGGCTGGCTGCCGACTTCAACGGCCTGACCCGCTCCAACCAGGTGCTCCAGGAGCAGCAGTCGGTCGTCCTGCTCGCGCACCAGCTGGCTCTCGACGTCGCCCGCGTCGTGCACGGGGCACCAGATCTCGACACCGCCCTGCACACCGTGTGCGCGATGCTCGGTGAGGGCTTGTCGGTCGACCGGATCATGCTCTACACCCACGACGACTCAGGGGCGATCGACCAGCGGACCCAGTGGCACCGCGACGACCTGCCCGATCTCGGGCCGCTGCCATCATCCCTGGCCGACGAGGTCAAGGAGGTCGGAGACGAGCTGCGTCGTCAGGCGACCGTGTTCGTCCTGTCCGACTTCCTCCACGCCGAGGTCCAGACCCAGGACCGGGCCGAGCGCTTCTACCGCGCCACCGGTGCCACGTCGCTCCTCATGGTCCCCGTGGGAATCGGCGAGCAGGGCCTGGGGGTGTTGTCGCTGATGACCGTGGACACGCCGCGACGGTGGCGGCGCTACGAGATCCAGGCTGTCCAGCAGTGCGCCGGGTACGTCGCGCAGTCGATCGTGGACCTGCGGTTGCGGGAGATGCGAGAGGCCCAGGTGGACCAGCTCACCGCACTCGACCGGCAGAAGACCGACTTCATGGCCACCGTGTCGCACGAGCTGCGCACGCCGCTGACCTCGATCAACGGCTATCTCGAGCTGCTCGAGGACGGCGACTACGGCGACCTCTCCACAGCGCAGCTCGGGGCCCTCGACATCATCGGACGCAACGCCAACCGGCTGCGCGGCCTCATCGAGGACCTCCTCGTCCTCAACAAGATCGAGGCGACCGGGTTGCAGTCCTCGACCGAGGACGTCGCCGTCGAGGGGCTCGTGGAGGACGTCGCCGACCTGCTGCGCCCCGTGGCCGAAGCGGCCGGCGTCACCCTGGTCGTCGAACCGATCGACCCCCAGCTCCTGATCCGGGTGGACCGCGGCCAGCTGGAGCGCAGCCTCATCAACCTCGGCTCCAACGCGGTCAAGTTCACCCCATCCGGCGGGCAGGCCACGATCGGCGCCACGGAGACCGACGGTCGCGTCGTCGTCACAGTGGCCGACACGGGCATCGGCATCCCCGAGCAGGACCTGCCCCAGCTGTTCGGCCGGTTCTTCCGCGCCTCGAACGCCACGGCCGCCGCGATCCCGGGCACCGGGCTCGGGCTGGCCATCGTGCGGGCCATCGTCGAAGGCCACGGCGGCGAGCTGCAGATCAACTCGGTCGAGGGCAAGGGGACCGTCATCCGGGTGGTTCTACCCACCGGGAATGACGCGGCCCTGAGCACCGTTTAGGAGATGTGCGCCGCTCTCTGGCACACTTGACCGCTGACCGGTTCACGGCATGGAGACCTCCAGGGCAGCCCGCCCAGCCGACCCGGCCACATTGACTCAAGGAGCACGTTGTGCAGAAGGACATCCACCCCGAGTACGTCGAGACCACGGTGAGCTGCACCTGTGGTTCCACGTTCACGACTCGCAGCACCGCGACCTCCGGCGTGATCCGCGCCGAGGTGTGCTCGCAGTGCCACCCGTTCTACACCGGCAAGCAGAAGATCCTCGACACCGGTGGCCGCGTGGCCCGGTTCGAGGCCCGCTACGGCAAGAAGGCCGCTGCCGAGAGCAAGTAGCTTTCCCGATGCGCCGGTCCTGACCCCTCGTGGTCGGGGCCGGCGCATTGCTTTCCCCTCGCCTCGGAGGCTTGCCTGCCGGCCCCCGGCGCGACCACATCCTTCCCCGTGCACCCCCTTTCCCGCGCGACGCAGTCCCTGCACCACCACCCGCACGACCTCAGGAGCCCCCATGTTGGAGTCCGCAGCAGCGCTCGTCCACGAGCACGCCGACCTCGAGAAGCAGCTGGCGGACCCCGAGGTCTTCGGGGACCAGAACCTCGTCCGCAAGCTCAACAAGAGGTATGCCGCGCTGGCACCGACCGTCGCGGCCTACCACGCGTGGCACGCGGCGACCGACGACCTGGCGGCTGCCCGCGAGCTCGCCAAGGAGGACGAGGGCTTCGCCGCGGAGGTACCCAGCCTCGAGGCCCGCCTCGCCCAGACCGAGGACACCTTGCGCCGGCTGCTCATCCCGCGCGACCCCGACGACGACCGCGACGTGATCCTCGAGGTCAAGGCCGGTGAGGGTGGCGAGGAGTCGGCCCTGTTCGCCGGCGACCTGCTGCGGATGTACCTGCGGTTCGCCGAGCGCCGCGGGTGGAAGACCGAGATCATCGACGCGACCGAGTCCGACCTGGGTGGCTACAAGGACGTCCAGGTGGCCGTAAAGGCCAAGGGCACGCCGGCGCTGGGGGAGGGCCCCTGGGCGAGGCTGAAGTACGAAGGCGGCGTGCACCGCGTCCAGCGGGTGCCCGTCACCGAGAGCCAGGGGCGGATCCACACGTCCGCGGCCGGGGTCCTCGTCATGCCCGAGGCGGAGGAGGTCGAGGTCACCATCGACGCCAACGACCTCAAGATCGACGTCTACCGCTCGTCCGGGCCCGGTGGCCAGTCGGTCAACACGACCGACTCGGCGGTGCGGATCACCCACCTGCCGACCGGTGTCGTGGTGTCCTGCCAGAACGAGAAGAGCCAGCTCCAGAACAAGGAGTCGGCGATGCGCGTCCTCCGGGCCCGGCTGCACGCGGTGGCCAAGGAGGCCGCAGACGCCGAGGCGAGCGCGGCGCGCCGCAGCCAGATCCGCACCGTGGACCGCTCCGAGCGGATCCGCACCTACAACTTCCCGGAGAACCGGCTGTCCGACCACCGCACGGGCTTCAAGTCCTACAACCTCGACACCGTGCTCGACGGTGATCTCGAGGCAGTCGTCCAGTCCGCCGTCGACGCCGACGAGGCCGCGCAGATGGCGGCCGTCGCCGAGGGCGCCGGTCAGTGACCGACGACGCCGCCGGCGACCTGCGCGAAGCGGTGCGGGAGGCCACCCGTCGCCTGGCCGAGGCCGGCGTGCCCTCACCCGAGGCCGACGCCGTGGCGCTCGCCGCGCACCTGCTCAAGGTCTCCGTCGGGGACGTCCACAAGGCGATGGTGCTGGGGGCCGCGGCGCCTGCGGCATACCCAGGGCTCGTGGCCGAACGCGCCGCCCGGGTGCCCCTGCAACACCTGACCGGGCGGGCGGGATTCCGCCGGATCGAGCTCAGTGTCGGCCCCGGCGTCTTCGTGCCGCGCCCCGAGACCGAGTTCGTCGCCGGGCTGGCCATCGACGCTGCGCTCGCACTGGAGGCGCCGCTGGTGGTGGACCTGTGCACCGGTTCGGGCGCGATCGCCCTCGCGGTCGCCGACGAGGTGCCCGCCGCGTCGGTGTATGCCGTGGAGCTGGGTCGCGAGGCGCACGCCTGGGCCGAGCGCAACGTCGCCGACACCGGGCTCGCGGTGGACCTGCGACACGGCGACGCTGCCGAGGCCTTCCCGGAGCTCGAGGGAACCGTCGACGTGGTCGTGTCCAACCCGCCGTACATCCCGCTTGGCATGGTGCCGCTCGACCCCGAGGTGCGCGACCACGACCCCGAGCTGGCGCTCTACGGCGGCAGCGAGGACGGCCTGGCCATCCCGCTGGCGGTGGCAGGGCGCGCGGCGCTGCTGCTGCGTCCCGGCGGGCTGCTGGTCATGGAGCACGCCGACAGCCAGGGCGTCACGCTGCCGGGTGCCCTGCGCCGGACCGGCGAGTGGACCGAGGTGGTCGACCACGACGACCTGACCGGCCGCCCGCGCGCGACCACCGCACGCCGCGCCTGAGCCGACTGCCCACCCCGAGTCTTTGATGGGTCGACGGGACACGGATGTCCGGGTAGATGTGGGACATTTTAGGCGGCTTCTCGCAGGCGGCCTTGGTATCGCTTGGTGGGGTCGAGTCGGTGGTGGCCGAGCAGGGTTCCGTCTGGAGCGTAGATGTTTACGTTGGTGTCGCCGTCGGTCAGGACGGTGAGGCGTTGGCGGGCGCGGTGGGAGCCGACGCTGAGGCTGTAGTAGCCGATGTACAGGGAGCCGTTGGCTTGGACGGTGCGGACCGAGACGTCGGCGTCATGTTGGACRGGCAGGTGCTCGGGGCCGCCGTGGTCGGGTGCCTGGTTCCAGGTTTGCTGTGGGGGCTTGTTCCAGGCGCTGTGCCAGCGGGTGGTGTTGTACCAGCTTTGGTAGGTCGCGCAGAGGGTTTGCAACTGCCCCAGGTTGGTCGGGGCTGGTTGGGTGGCGAGCCAGTCCTTGAAGGTGCGGTGGTGGCGTTCGACCTTGCCGCAGGTTTGCGGGTGGTAGGGGCTGGAGTGGATCAGCCGGGCACCTGCCCCGGTGACGACGCGGGTGAACTGTGAGGTGCCGCCGGTGGTGAGTCGGGAGGTGAACGCTGTGCCGTTGTCGGACAACACGATCGCGGGCACCCCGAAGTCTTGGAACGCGGCCCGGATCGCGGCGATCGCTGCCGCTGCGGTTTCCGCGTAGGCGGCGTGGGTGGCCACCAGCAGCCGGGTGCAGTCGTCCAGCACCTCGATCACCACGGCCGTCCCGAACGGCAGGTCGACCAGGGTGGTGCCATCGATCTGGTAGCAGTCCCGTGGGCGGGCGTAACTGAACCGGCGGTAGGAGTACTTGGGGCGTTTGCGTGGGGCCGGGGTGACCAGCCCGGCTTGGCGAAGGTGGTGGTGGATCGTGGACCGAGCCGGCACCACCCATCCCCGCGCAGTCCAGTCCTGCTCGGCGGACAACAGCTGCAGGTGGTACCGGATGGTGTCCGCGCCGTTGTCGGGCCCCAGCTCGGCTCGCAACCGCAGGGCGTGATCGATCACTGGCTGCGGGGTCCGGCCCGGGCTAGTGCGCGGCGCCCGGGACCGTTCTTTCCACGACCCCTGCGCCTGGATCCGGGCCTTGTGCCGGTACGCCGTCGAGCGCGGCACCCCGACCTGTTTGAGCCAGCTTTCGAAGTTCCCACCGAACACGTCCGCGCCCTCAACCACAGCTGCATGCAACGCCGCATCGAGCATCTTCATCCGAGCCGCCGATCTCGCCATGACACCAGCCATAGCGCACCTGGTGCCCCACGAGGCGGTCAGCAGCCGTGTCTCACATGTCCCAAGACATCAGGTGTCCCAGATGTCCCCGGACTCGACAC